>CAZAXF010000024.1:0-45725 GCA_964489055.1 uncultured Rhodanobacter sp.
ACATCTTGCCGGCGCCGAACAGGTCGCCGACCACGTTCATGCCGTCCATCAGCGGACCCTCGATCACCTCGAGCGTCTTGTTGACGGTCTTGCGCACTTCCTCGGTGTCTTCGACCACGTACTGGTCGATGCCGTGCACCAGCGCGTGCTCCAGCCGCTTGGCGACCGGCAGCTCGCGCCACGCCAGCTTGTCGCCCTCGTCCTTGTCCTGCCCGCCGCCCTTGTACTTCCCGGCGATGTCCATCAGCCGCTCGGTGGCGTCGTCGCGACGGTTCAGCACCACGTCCTCGACCCGCTCGCGCAGCTCGGGGTCGAGCTGGTCGTAGATCGCCAACTGGCCGGCGTTGACGATACCCATGTCCATGCCGGCCTTGATCGCGTGGTACAGGAACACCGAGTGGATGGCCTCGCGCACGGGGTTGTTGCCGCGGAACGAGAACGACACGTTGGACACGCCGCCGGAAATGTGCGAGTGCGGAAAGCGCTTCTTGAGTTCCTTGGCGGCCTCGATGAAGTTCACCGCGTTGTCGGCGTGTTCCTCGATGCCGGTGCCGATCGGGAAAATGTTGGAGTCGAAGATGATGTCCTCGGGCGGAAACCCGACCTTCTCGGTCAGCAGCTTGTAGGAGCGCTCGCAGATCTCGATGCGGCGCTCGACCGAGTCGGCCTGGCCGTCCTCGTCGAAGGCCATCACCACCGTCGCCGCCCCGTAGCGCAGGATCTTGCGGGCGTGATCGAGGAATTCCTCCTCGCCTTCCTTGAGCGAGATGGAATTGACCACGCCCTTGCCCTGCAGGCATTTCAGGCCCGCCTCGATCACGCTCCACTTGGACGAGTCGACCATCACCGGGATGCGCGCGATGTCGGGCTCGGCCGCGATCAGGCGCAGGAACTTCACCATCGCCTCCTCGGAATCGAGCAGGCCCTCGTCCATGTTGACGTCGAGGATCTGCGCGCCGTTCTCGACCTGCTGGCGCGCGACCTCGACGGCCTCGTCGTAGCGGTCTTCCTTGATCAGCTTCTTGAACTTCGCCGAACCGGTGACGTTGGTGCGCTCGCCCACGTTGATGAACAACGTGTCGGGTGTGATCACCAGCGGTTCGAGGCCGGAAAGACGGGTGTAGCGTACGGGTTTGTTCATTTCATTTACCACAGCATTGAAAAGCGTTTGCCACGGATTTACACGGATCGACACGGATAAAAAGCGGCTGGCGCGGTGGGAATCGCGGGTTGCGCGATGGTGCGCGGGCTCTTGGACAGTCCGGATGACGAGTTGACTGATCCGTGCTCATCCGTGTTGATCCGTGGCAAGAATTTGGCCTGCACGGTCTGGCTTCAGGCCGCTTTTGCAGGTGAAGGCAATCCGCGCGGCGCGACGTCGCGCACGGCTTCGGCGATGGCCTTGATGTGGTCGGGCGTGGTGCCGCAGCAGCCGCCGACGATGTTGAGCAGGCCGTCGCGGGCGAACTGGCCCAGTACCTCGGCCATTTCCTCGGGGGTTTCGTCGTAGCCGCCGAGCTCGTTGGGCAGGCCGGCATTGGGATGCGCGCTGATGAAGCAGTCGGCAACCCGCGACAGCGCCTCGACGTGCTCGCGCAGGTCCCTGGCGCCCAGCGCACAGTTGAGGCCGACCGACAGCGGCCGGGCGTGCGCGACCGAGTACCAGAACGCCTCGGCGGTCTGGCCTGAAAGCGTGCGGCCAGAGCGGTCGGTGATGGTGCCCGAGATCATCACCGGCAGGCGGCCGCCGGCTTCGTCGAAGGCACGCGCGATCGCCGCCAGCGCGGCCTTGGCGTTCAGGGTGTCGAAGATGGTCTCGACCATCACGACGTCGGCGCCGCCCTCGATAAGGCCGCGCGTCGCGTCGGCGTAGGCCGCTTCCAGCTCGTCGAAATCGACGTTGCGGAAGCCGGGATTGTTGACGTCGGGCGAGAGCGAGGCGGTGCGGCTGGTGGGCCCCAGCACGCCGATCGCGAAGCGCGGCTTGTCGGGGGTCTTCTCCTCGGCCGCGGCGCAGGCCTCGCGCGCCAGCTTCGCGCCTTGCACGTTCAGCTCGTGCACCAGGTGCTGCAGCGCGTAGTCGGCCTGGCTGATCGAGGTGGCGTTGAAGGTGTTGGTCTCGACGAAGTCCGCGCCGGCGCCGAGGTAGGCGGCGTGGATCTCGCGCAGGATCTCCGGATGCGTCAGTGACAGCAGGTCGTTGTCGCCCTTGAGGTCGCGCTGGCAGCCGTCTGCGTCGGCGTGGTCGCCGGCGTGCTCATGCTCGTGCTGCGAGTCACAGCCGTTGGCGAAACGCTCGCCGCGGTAGCCGGCCTCGTCCAGTTCGTGATGCTGCAGCATCGTGCCCATCGCACCGTCGAGGACGAGGATGCGTTGCGCGAGTGCGTCGTGCAGTTTTTCCACGCGCTCGGGGTGAAGCCAGGGAAGTTGTGACATAGCGGTTCTCCATTTGATTCCGTAGGAGCCTGCGTGCAGGCGATTGTTGGTTCGCGTAGAAGCCCGCGTGCAGGCGATTGGTCTTGTTGAGACGACCGCGGTCCTGCCGGTCGCCTGCACGCAGGCTCCTACATGGATTTGGCAGGTTTTCTCGCCAAGAGGCTCAGTACCTCGAAATGCGGCGGCCGGGACTCGCGCGAGATGCGTTCGCAATGGAGCACTTCCAGCCCGGCCTTGCGGGCGAGGTTCTTGAGGTCCTCGCGCTTGAAGCCCATGTTCTTGTGGTCGTAGGGCGCCACCGCCGCGCGGTGCGCGTGCCGGGCAAGCGTCGCTGCCAGCAACCGGCCGCCCGGTTTCAGCACTTCGGCGGCCTGGGTGATGGCCTGCTGCGGCTGCTCGCTGTAGGTGAGCGCGTGCATCATCAGCACCAGGTCGAAACGGCGGCCGTCGAGGTCCAGCGCGTGCATGTCGCCTTCATGCACTTCGACGTTCGCGAACGTCTTGAGGCGCCTGCGCGCGGCGGCGACCACGTTGGGGCCCGAATCCACGCACACGATCGAGCGCGCGTGCGGCGCCAGCAATTCGGCCAGCACCCCGTCGCCCGAGGCGATGTCCAGCACGTCGCCGGTTTCCAGCAGTTGCAGCAGCGTGCGCGCAAGGGTTTCCCAGGTCCGACCGGGGGAATAGTGCCGCTCCATGTCGCCGGCCACGCTGTCGGCCCAGCCGCGCTCGCGGGCGCGTGCGGTGAGCACGCCGGGCAGGCGCTGTGCATCGGCCTGCAGCATCGCGTCGTCCACGCTGTCTTCCAGTGCGCGCAGCACGTCGGCGGCGCCGTCGAAACCGCTTTCGTTGAAGCGATAATAGGCCGACACGCCGGCGCGCCGATCGCGCACCAGGCCGGCGTCCTTGAGCTTGGCCAGGTGCGTGGACACGCGCGGCTGCGCCAGGCGGAGCACCGCGGACAGTTCGGCGACGGTCAACTCCTCGCGGCGCAGCAGGGCCAGCAGCCGCACCCGGGTAGGGTCGGACAGCAACCGCAGCAGCGCGGTGGCGGAAGCGAGATCAAGCATTCCATCTTTATATCAGGATGAAAAGATAAATCCAAGGTTGCGGGCCTGGCGATGCAGGTTGCAACCGGAGCACGGACGCATCGGGCGCGCGCGGTTATCATGGGCTGTTCGGCCGCTTTGGCCGCGGGGCATGACCGTTTTTACGTGGGGTAAGCCGATGGATTTCGAATTTTCCGAAGAACAACTGCAGATTCAGGCGATCGCGCGGGACTTCGCGCAAAAGCGCATCGCGCCGGTGGCGGCGGACTTCGACAAGTCCGGCGAGTTCCCGCTCGACAACATCCGCGAGATGGGCAAGCTGGGCCTGATGGGCATCGAGGTGCCGACCGAATATGGCGGCGCCGGCATGGATTCGACCAGCTACGTGCTGGCCATGATCGAGATCGCCGCGGCCGATTGTGCGCACTCGACCATCATGAGCGTCAACAACACGCTCTACTGCAATGGCCTGCTGAAGTTCGGGACCGAGGAACAAAAGCACAAGTACGTGGCGCCGATCGCGTCGGGCGAGGCCATCGGCGCGTTTGCGCTGACCGAGCCGCAGTCCGGCTCCGATGCCACCGCCATGCGCTGCCGTGCGGTGAAGCAGGACGATGGCAGCTACATCATCAACGGCAAGAAAAGCTGGATCACCTCCGGTCCGGTGGCCAGGTACATCCTGCTGTTCGCGATGAGCGACCCGGAAAAGCACGCGCGCGGGGTCACCGCGTTCATGGTCGATACTGAACGCAAGGGCTTCGGCCGCGGCAAGACCGAGCCCAAGCTGGGCATCCGCGCCTCGGCGACCTGCGAGATCGAATTCGACGACTACCGCGCCACGCCCGACGAGGTGATCGGCGAGGAAGGCCACGGCTTCAAGATCGCGATGGGCGTGCTCGATGCCGGGCGCATCGGCATCGCCTCGCAGGCGGTGGGCCTGGCGCGCGCGGCCTACGAGGCGACGCTGGAATATTCGCGCGACCGCAAGGCCTTCGGCCAGCCCATCGGCGCGTTCCAGATGACCCAGGCCAAGATTGCCGACATGCGCTGCAAGCTCGACGCGGCGCGTCTTCTGACCCTGCGCGCGGCGTGGCTGAAACAGAAGGCGGCGAGCAACGGCGCGCGCTTTTCCACCGAGGCCGCCATCGCCAAGCTCACGGCGTCGGAGGCCGCGATGTGGATCACCCACCAGGCGGTGCAGATCCACGGCGGCATGGGCTATTCCAAGGAAATGCCGCTGGAGCGCTACTTCCGTGATGCCAAGATCACCGAGATCTACGAGGGCACCTCGGAGATCCAGCGCATGGTGATCGCGCGCAACGAGACCGGCCTGCGCTGAGCAGCGACCCGCCGCGGCGATGCCCGGCCGGCGCCACGACGAGGGAACCATGCCCATGCCAGCAAGCGAGCGCACGGCACTGGTGACCGGCGGCAGCGGCGACATCGGAAGCGCCATCTGCGTGGCGCTGGCGCGCGCGGGCTGGCGGGTGCTGGTGCATGCCAACCGTCATCGCGAACGCGCCGCGGCTGTCGCCGAACGGATCGGCGCCGCCGGCGGCACGGCCGACGTCGTGGTGTTCGACCTGACCGATGGCCAGGCCACCCGCGCCGCGCTGGAAGGCGCGTTGCGCGCAGGCCCGATCCTGGCGCTGGTGCACAACGCCGGCGTCCATGATGACGCGCCGCTGGCGGGCATGAGCGAAGACCAGTGGCGGCGCGTGATCGGCGTGTCGTTGCACGGCTTCTTCCACGTGACGCAGCCGTTGCTGCTGCCGATGGCACGGGCGCGCTTCGGGCGCGTGGTCGCGGTGTCCTCGGTGGCGGCCACGCTGGGCAACCGCGGGCAGGTCAACTACGCGGCCGCGAAGTCCGCCCTGCACGGGGCCGCCAAATCGCTGGCGCGCGAGATGGCCTCGCGCAATGTCACCGTCAACGTGGTCGCGCCCGGGATCATCGAAGGGCGCCTGACCGCATCGCTGTTTTCCGCCGAACAGGTGAAGACCCTGGTGCCCGCCGCGCGCGCCGGTACCCCCGCCGAGGTGGCGGAGGTGGTGGCGTTCCTGTGCTCGGATGCGGCCAGCTACGTCAACGGCCAGGTGATCGGCGTCAACGGCGCGATGGCCTGACGCCTGCCCGCGCCGGCCGTGGACGAACAGGAAGGTTTCCGGATTGCCGGGACAGAAGGAAATCCAGGCCTTGCGGCGGGATACGTCCGCGGCCACGCGTACCGGCGACGTCGGCGTGTGTCCTTGACGATGGGCGATGGCGGGCGAGACTGTTCAGCTGCCCGTCGCGTGGGCGGGCGACGGTGACGCATTCCGGTACGGATCGAAGCGCGCGAGCGGCTCCCGGTCGGGCGGAATCGGCGGCAGCCCGGCGACATCAAGATCGGGCACGTCGCGACAAGCGTCGAGCGCCAGCGTGCCGGCAAGTGTCCGCAAGAGGTCGACGTGCTCGCGCAGCCGCGCGCGCGCGCCGGGATCGTCCAGCGGATCGTGCAGGCGCGCATTCAGGCGCTTGAACCAGGCAAGCTCCTGCTGGTCCAGCCAGCGCGGCATCGTGCTGTCGCGGCCGCGGGCATGCCAGTCGCGGAACAGCCGCTGCATCGATGCATTCAGGGTTTCGGCCGTCTGCAGGTCCGCCTCCAGTGCCGCGAACAGGCCAAGGTCCGCCTGCCTGCCGCCGATCACGGTGGGCGCCAGCACGCCCCAGTAGTAGGCGTAGTCCCACAGCACCTTGGCGGTCATCACGCGCGCATTGCCGAACAGTGCGTATTGCCCGCGGTACAGCGCGAGCATGTTGCGGTAGAAGGAAAAGAACAACTGCTGGTACCGCCGGGTGACCGATTTCAGGGCACCGCCCGCGGCGTCGTGGGCGACGAGTCCGGTGATGTAGGTGTTGGCGATGGCGATGAAGTCGGTGCCGGGCGAATAGAACGGATCCAGGAACAGCCCCGCCTCGCCGGTCAGCGCCCAGCGGTCGGCGCTGAAGACCTGGCGGCAACCCTGGGAGACGTTTCGCAGGAAACGGAAATCGAGCAGCGCCTCGCGATGCGTTTCGAGCCGGTGCGCGAGGGCCGGCTGGTGAATGCCCAGCCAGGCGAGCGCGTGCTCGAAGGTGTTGAACGATTCGACCGGGTGCGTCGCCGCGTCCGCCACGATGCCCACCGAGTGCGCGCCGGAGGCCAGCGGAATCAGCCACACCCAGTACCCGGGCCCGCACAGGTGGTTGGTCGAGCGCCAGCGCTCGGGCGGTTTGCAGCGAGCGCGCCAGGCGGGGTCACGGCACCAGTCGTCGATGTGCAGGCGCGCGTCGATGCGGAACCACGCCGCGCCGATGTGGTGGCCGTTGTCTTCGGCAAGGTCCAGTTTCCGGCGCAGGAGTCCCGCGCGCCCGGATGCGTCGACGAGCCAGCGGGCGTGGAGGGTTTCGCGCTTGCCGTCGCGATCCCACCCGATGCAGTGCGCGGTTTCGCCGCGACCCGGCTCCAGCGTCCGCACGCGGCAGCGTTCGGTGATTTCGATGCCGTGGTCGCGCACGCACCGGGCCAGGAAATTCTCGAAACTGCCGCGTTCGACCTGCCACGAGGGCGTCGGGAACACCTGGCTTATGCCAAGCTCGCAGGCGTGATCGAGCTCGTTGCACCCTTCGCTGAAATAGAACCGGAACCCGAACTTGCGTACCTGTGCGGCGTCAAGGTGGTCGCGCAGCCCCAGCACGTTGGCGAGGTAGTTGGCGCCGATTTCCACCGTGGATTCGCCGACCTTGTGGGCGGACACGGGCGCGGCGCCGGCGCGGCGCTCCAGGACCCGGATCGACAGTTGCGGACAGCGCTCGCGCAGTTGCAGGGCCAGGGTTAGGCCGGCCAGGCCCCCGCCCACGATCGCGACATCGACGCTGGCTGTCGACGCGGGCATGGCCATCAGCGTGCCGATGGAGCGGCCTTGCGGGCCGGCGCGGCGCAGCACGGTGGCCGCGCGCCGGCGTGTTCGTCGGGGTCGAACACCAGCGGCGGCGCGCCGTGCGACGCGCGGTAGCTGCCGATGACGTGCCCGTAGTGCACCACGCGCCAGAAGGTGAACCAGGTGATCCGCACCACGTCGCGCACCGGCCGGAAGTGGCTGTGGCGCGCGCTGGCGTCGTAGCGGCTGGCGATCGGCACCGACACGATCGGCATTTCCAGCTCGCGC
Organism: uncultured Rhodanobacter sp.; assembly: GCA_964489055.1. GTDB lineage: Bacteria > Pseudomonadota > Gammaproteobacteria > Xanthomonadales > Rhodanobacteraceae > 66-474. Next base: position 7,676 of record CAZAXF010000024.1, read on the forward strand.
GAGGCGGCGATCAGGATGGCGGCCTCGAACACGAAATCCTGCGCGGGAATGTCCACCAGTTCCACCGCGGCGCGCGGGTACCAGCGCTGGCCACTCTGGGTGTCGGCGACCGGGCGGCCGCAGGCCCAGCTGATGCCCCAGTCGGCGAAGTCGTTGGCGCGCCGGCGTGCCCCGGGCTGGCGTTCGCGTTCACGCAGGCGCGCGCCGATGACCAGCGCGCCGGGGAAGCGACGCGCGGTGGCCAGGATGCGTGGAATGTCGGCCGGATCGTGCTGGCCGTCACCGTCCATCGCCAGCACTCCGCCGGCACCGCGTTTCCGCGCCTCGCGAAAGCCCGTGCGCAGGGCTTCGCCCTTGCCGCGGCGCTCGGGATGGCGGATCAGCGTCACCGGCATGCGCGCGGCGATTTCCGCGGTGGCGTCGCTGGAGCCGTCGTCGACCACGATCACGTCGTCGCAGTGCGCCAGCGCGCCGCGCAGGAGCGCCCCGATGGCGGCTTCCTCGTTGAGGCACGGGATGACCACGAAGGGGCGGGCCGTGGCGTCGCTCAAGGCGTGATCTCCATGTCCAGGGACAATCCGGCGGACAGCGGCAGCGCGATGTGCGCCCGCTGGTTGCCCGCCAGCGCCGCGAGCAGTGCCAGTGCCTGCGCGCTGCAGGGATTGTCCATGGCCACGGCCTGCAGCGCCAGCACCGGTTCGGGCAGTGGCGGCGCGGGCGTGGCGCTGACCGGGGCGAGCCGCAGGCGGGTGCGGCCGGGGTCCGGCGCCAGCACCAGGGCGGTGCCGAACGGGATGCGCGTCGGGATCATCCCGGCCAGCGGGCCAGTGGCCGCGACGTCGAAGGAGGCAAACAGCACCGGCGTGGCTTCGCTGCAGGCCAGCACGGCGGCCTCGAACAACCCGGCGCCGACGCTGTGCCGGTGTGCGCTGACGGCGCTGGAAGCGCGCATGCATCCGGTCGCGATGGTCCAGTAGCCGGCCGGTGCGTTCAGTACCGAGTTGTGGAATCGGGTCGGCGAAAGTTCGTCCGGCGCGCTGGCCAGCGTGGCGCAGACATAATCGGTGATGCCGACCTCGCCGTGGGCGGATGCGAAAACGCACGGCAGCGTGGCCGGGTCGACGCCGGCCATGGCGCAGGCCTGCTGCGCGACCTCGGCGGCCAGACGCACGCCGTCGGGTGCACGGCGGCGCTCGGCCGCGGGCAGCAGGCGCGCGGCGGGTCGTGCCGGCGCCGCATCGTCGAGCCCGTGCCGGCCGGCCAGCACCTCGCGCAAGGCGGGCCAGTCCGGCGCGCCGGGCACGAACGCGCCGATGCCGGTCACGCCCAGTTCCAGCCTTGCGGTCACGACACCGCCCCGGCGCGTGCGAAGGCGAGGCAGGCGTTGTTGCCGCCGAAGCCGAACGAATTGCTGAGCGCGATGTCCAGCGTCTGCGTTTCCGGCTGCAGGGCCAGCCACGGTGCGGCGTCCGGGACGGGCTCGCTGCAGCCGGCGTTGGGCGGCACGCGGCCGTGGCGAATCGCCAGCAGCGCGATGACCGCTTCCAGTGCACCGGCAGCGCCCAGCGTGTGGCCGGTGAGGCCCTTGGTGGAACTGGCCCGCGTGTGTTGCGGGAAGCGGGCCAGCAGTTTCGTCTCGACCTCGTCGTTCTTGACGGTCGCGGTGCCGTGCAGGTTGACGTAGCCGACCCGGTCGGCGTCGATGCCCGCGCGCGCCAGCGCGTCGTCCAGCGCAGCCATGGCGCCGCGGCCCTCGGGATGCGGCGTGGACATGTGGTACGCGTCGGACGATTCCCCGTAACCGGCCAGGCGTGGTGCATCGGGCGCCGCATCGACACGCTCGAGCAGTGCGAACGCGGCCGCTTCACCGATCGAGATGCCGTCGCGGCGGGTGTCGAACGGCCGGCACCGCGCCGCGGAAACCAGGTCCAGCGAATGGAACCCGAACAACACGCTGTTGCACAGGGTATCGACGCCGCCGACCAGCGCGGCGTCGGCCAGCCCCAGCCGGATCAGGCGTTCGGCGCTGGCGAACACCTTGGCCGAAGACGAGCACGCGGTGGACACGGTCAGCGCCGGCCCGGTGATGCCGGTGGCGTCGGCGACGAACGCGGTCAGCGAGTGCGGCGTGTGGATCTGCGGGCGGCGCAGATCCCCGGGAAAGCGGCCGGCGTCCAGTCGCCGGTAGGCTTCCTCGGTGGCACCAACGCTGGAAGTGGAGGTGCCAAGGACCAGTGCCACGCGGGTTGCGCCGTGGCGTGTGACCGTCGCGGCGACGGCGTCGAGCAGATCGTCCTGCTGCAGGCCGAGCCAGGCGAGGCGGTTGTTGCGGCATTCCCAGGCCGCGTGCCGCGCGGGCAGGGGTGCGTCCTCGACACCTGCCACGCGGCCGATGAAGCAGTCCAGCGGCGCGCAGGAAAAGTCGTTGGCGCGCAGGCCGCCCAGGCCCGTGCGCAGGGCATCGAGGTGCGCCGCGAGGCCGCGGCCGAGCGCGGAGGTCGCGCTGAACGCGGTCACCGCGAGCGGTTCGATGCGAGCCGGCATCCGGTACGTCCTGTCGCAAAGCGGCCCTCCAGTATACGGGCTGCCGGGATGGCACGCCGCGCGGATTTGCGCCGGTTACACTGTCGAACGCGGCGCTTTGGCCGCACGGCGTCCACAGGGACACAGAACATGAGGCGCGATGAGGTCAAGCGCGAAGTGCGCTGCATCCACGCCAACCACGCAGGCTGGATCAGGAACCTGGTTGCCGGCATCCGGACATCGCCGATGCCTGCCGGCTGATTTTCCGTATGCCGCGGGCGGCACCGCGCCGTCCGCCCGTATCCCCGATCGCCATGCCCGAACCCGTCGAACGCGTCGACCGATACCTCAGCAACCTGCAGGACCGCATCTGCGATGCCCTGGAGCGCGCCGACGGCGGCGCGCGTTTCGTCGAGGATGCCTGGACGCGCGCGGCCGGTGGGGGCGGCCGTACCAAGGTCCTGAAGGGCGGCGCCGTGATCGAGCAGGGCGGCGTGAACTTCTCGCGCGTCACCGGCGATACCCTGCCGCCGTCGGCCACCGCGCACCGCCCGGAACTGGCCGGGCGTTCGTGGACCGCCACCGGCGTGTCGCTGGTGATCCATCCGAGGAATCCACACGTGCCGACCTCGCACGCCAACGTGCGCTACTTCGAGGCCGACAAGCAAGGCGAGCCGCCGGTGTGGTGGTTCGGCGGCGGCTTCGACCTGACGCCGTTCTATCCGGTGGACGAGGACTGCGTGCACTGGCACACCGTGGCGCGCGACCTGTGCGCGCCGTTCGGGGATGATGTCTATCCGCGCTACAAGAAGTGGTGCGACGATTATTTCTTCCTCAAGCACCGCGGTGAGATGCGCGGCGTTGGTGGGTTGTTCTTCGACGATCTCAACGAATGGGGATTCGACCGGTGTTTCGAATTCCTCAAGGCCGTGGGCGACGGTTACCTCGACGCGTGGCTGCCGATCGTCGCGCGCCGCAAGGACACGCCCTACGGCGAACGCGAACGCGAATTCCAGCTGTACCGCCGCGGCCGCTACGTGGAATTCAACCTCGTCTACGACCGCGGCACGCTGTTCGGCCTGCAATCGGGTGGCCGCACCGAATCGATCCTGATGAGCCTGCCGCCGCGCGTGCGTTTCGAGTACGGCTACGCACCCGAAGCCGGCAGCGCCGAAGCACGCTTGGTGGATTACCTCAGGCCGCGTGATTGGGTGTAGGCGTTCGCGCGTGGTGCGAGTGGTGGGCGGGAGTGTCGTCGGGCGTGGATTCCGCCCCTGCCAGGTCGCCACATCGGAAGCTGCGGTTTGCCCACCCATGATACGGGTGATATTCTTACCGTTACACTATCGATATGAAAACGGCAAGATCATGAACGCAACGGCCACACTCTCCAGCAAGTTCCAGATTTCCATTCCCAAGGCCGTGCGCGAAAAGCAACAGTGGCAGGCGGGCCAGGAGTTCGTTTTCATCCCCAAGGGCAAGGGCGTGCTGGTGATGCCCGTACCGGAGTTCAAGCAACTCGCGGGGTTGGCGAAGGGGGCAAAAACCTCCGGCCACCGTGATCGTTCGGATCGCTATTGATGCGTGTCGTCGATACCTCGGCATGGATCGAATGGCTACTCGGCAGCGCGCTCGGCAAGAAGCTCGGTAGCGAGTTTCCGGGCAGGGCGCAGTGCATCGTTCCGACCCTGGTGCAGCTTGAATTGTCGAAATGGCTGGCCAGGGAGACCGACGAAGATCGCACCGATCAGGTGATCGCCTACACGCAAAAATGCATCGTGGTTCCGCTGGACACGCGCGTTGCCCTGCTCGCGGCCGACCTGCATCGCGAGTACAAACTCGCCACGGCCGACGCCATCGTCTATGCGACAGTGCAGGAGCGTGCTGCCGATCTGCTCACCTGCGACGCGCATTTCGCGAGGCTCCCGGGTGTCGTGTATTTCCGGAAACGCGGATGATGCTTTGCGTGGTGCGATTGCTTGCGAAGAAACCGCGGACGGCCCCGAAATGTGGATGGGGCAGGGAGTCAGTGACTTTTGGCGAATACCGGCCCCGGGCGGTGCGCGGTGCGTCCGCCTTGGGAAAGTTCTGATCAAATCTTGCCGTCGTCATTCCCGCGAGAGCGGGAATGCGGAGGCAAAGCCTGTCACGGACTTGATCCGGGGACTGCAAACGCGAACGCCGAAGGCGGCGCGCAGCGCGAGCGTCATGGGTGGCGCGCGTATTCCGGGATGACGAGCAGAATCAGGGTCTCCTCAGGCCTTGCGCGCGTTGGACTTGTTCCGCCACGAGCGGCGCTTGTTGCCGGCGGCGTGTTCGCTCTTGCCGCGTGGTGCATGTGGACGGCGCGCATGGGAAGGCTTGCCGGGTTTGCCGTTGTTGCGGCCGGGCTTGCGCGTGGTGCCCGCCGGGCCGTCCAGCCGCATCGTCCACGCGGGTTCGAAACCGGATACCGGTTCGATCGCCAGGTCCTGTTTCAACAGGCGGCGGATGTCGCGCAACAGGCCTTCCTCTTCGCGGCTGACCAGTGACAGCGCCAGCCCTTCGGCGCCGGCGCGGCCGGTGCGGCCGATGCGGTGCACGTAGTCCTGCGCCACCATCGGCAGGTCGTAGTTCACCACCGCCGGCAGTTGTGCGATGTCCAGCCCGCGCGCAGCGATGTCGGTGGCGACCAGTACCGTGGTCTTGCCGTGCTTGAAGTCGGCCAGTGCGCGGGTGCGCTGGCCCTGGCTCTTGTTGCCGTGGATCGCGGCGACCCGGAAGCCGTGCTGGCCCAGGAATTTGCACAGCTTGTCGGAGCCGTGCTTGGTGCGTGCGAAGACCAGCGTCTGGCGGCGGCTGTCGGCGGCGAGCAGGTCCAGCAGCAGCTCGCGCTTTCTGCCTGCATCGACCGGGTGCACCCGGTGGCTGACGCCGGCCGCGACGCTGTGCGCGGTGGCGATCTGTACGGATTTCGGGTCGTGCATGAACTGTGCGGCCAGCGCCTTGATCTCCGGCGCGAGGGTGGCCGAGAACAACAGTGTCTGCCGGTCGCGTGGCAACACCGCGAGGATCTGTTTCAGCGCCGGCATGAAACCCATGTCGAGCATGCGGTCGGCTTCGTCCAGCACCAGGATCTCGATGCCGGACAGATCGACGTTGCGGCGCTGCATGTGGTCGATCAGGCGGCCGGGTGTGGCCACCACGATGTCCATGCCGCGGCGCAGGGTCTGGATCTGCCCGCCCATGCCGACACCGCCGAACACCGCGGCCGTGCGCACCTGCAGGTGCTTGCCGTAGCTGCGCAGGTTGTCGTGAACCTGGGCCGCGAGTTCACGGGTAGGGGTCAGGATCAACGCGCGAGGCCGGCGTTGTGGCTTGTGGTTTTGCGCGGCGGAGTCGACACCCAGCTTCTGCAGCAACGGCAGCGCGAACGCCGCCGTCTTGCCGGTGCCGGTTTGTGCGCCCGCCATCAGGTCGTGGCCTTCCAGTACCAGCGGGATCGCGGCACTCTGGATGGGGGTGGGGGTGGCGTAGCCTTGTTCGGCAAGGGCACGCAGCAGCGCGGGCGCCAGCCCGAGCGATTCGAACGTCATGAGAAAACTCCTGGATTGACCCGGAGCGTTCCCAAGAACCGCGCTACAGGTGGGTGAAACAATGTGCGGTCGCCGCGACTGCGGCGACCGGGTGTGCGCGACGGAAACGAGTGGCGAGGGGCCGGGCGGCGCAGGCTGTTCAGCTCTGCGGCGGCGGTGATCCACCAGGGAAGTTCGGCCTACGGCGCGTCAAACTGCGCGCAGTGTAGCGGGTTGCGGGCGCACAAGCCAGCGGCGGGCCGTCGATGTGCGGCGGGCCGGACGCCTGCGGCCGCGCGAGTGGGTGCAGGGGCCCCGGATCCTGCTGCGCGCGATCGAATGCTCCCTCTCCCACAACGGCTCCATCGTTGGGGGAGAGCAACTGTCTTGATCAGGCAGTCTGCGCGCGATAGTGATCGCGCGCGCGGGCGCCTACTTTCCGGACATCGTCGCTTCGCGTTTGGCGCGGAACTCGCTGTCCTTGTACCACTTGGGCCAAACGTCGTTGAGTGAGAGCACGCGGCCGACTTCGTACAGCGCCTGCGCGTCTTCGGCGACCCCGCGGAAATCCCATTCCGGATCGAAGTTGTCGTGCACGGTGTGGTAGCGGTGCGCGGTGTAGTCGGCCAGCGCGGGGCGCCCGGCCTTGACGCCACCCTCGACCTTGTCGTCACCGGTCTGGGTCATCAGCGCGGGTACGCCGGCCTTGGCAAAGCTGAAGTGGTCGGAGCGGAAGTAGAACCCGTTCGACGGTGTCGCGTCCGGGCTGGCGTAACGGCCCTGCTGTTTCAGGGCGGCCGTCAGCATGTCTTCGAGTTGCGATTCGCCGTTGCCGATCACCTGCAGGTTGCGGGTGGGGCCGATCACGTCCATCGCGTCCATGTTGATGTCGGCCACGGTCTTGTCCATCGGAAACACCGGGTGCTTGGTGTAGTAGAGCGAGCCGAGCAGGCCGTCCTCTTCCAGGGTCGGGATCAGGAACAGCACGCTGCGTTTGGGCGCCGGCTTCTGGTGCTTGAACGCCTTGGCGATTTCCAGCACCGCCGCGATGCCGGTGCCGTTGTCGATGGCGCCGTTGTAGATCTGGTCGCCCTCGAGCGAGGTGTCCGTGCCCAGGTGGTCCCAGTGTCCGGAATACACGATCACCTGGTCGGGGTGCTCGGTGCCGCGGATCATGCCGAGCAGGTTGCGCGAACTGCCGTGGCCGATCTTGCTGTCGAGCGTGATGGACGCGGTGGCCTTCAGCGGCACCGGCTTGAAGCCGGGCTTGCCGGCTGCGGCGGCCAGCTTGTCGAAGTCCAGCCCGGCCTTCGCGAACAGGCGCTGCGCGGCGTCGCGGGTCAGCCAGCCGGCGACCGGCAGGCGCGGCGCGGGGTCTTCCGAGGTCGGCAGGGCGAGCTGCGGGCCGCTCCAGCTGTTGTGCACCACCGACCACGGATAACCGGCCGCCTCGTCGGAGGTGTGCACGATCAGGCACATCGCCGCGCCCTGGCGTGCGGCTTCTTCGTACTTGTAGGTCCAGCGGCCGTAGTAGGTCATGGCCTTGCCCTTGAACAGGGCCGCATCACCGCTGGCGAACCCGGGGTCGTTGACCAGCACCACCACGGTCTTGCCCTTGACGTCGAGGCCCTTGTAGTCGTTCCAGTGCCACTGCGGCGCGTCGACGCCGTAGCCGACGAACACGATGTCGGACTTGTCGAGCGAGATTTTCGGTTTGGCCTGCAACGTGACGGCAACCAGATCCTTGCCGAAGTCGAAGGTCTGGGTGCCGCCGCCCTCGTCGACGTGCAGCCGGATCGCATCCTTGTCCTGGAGCGCGGTGGAAACGTAGGGCACCTCCTGGAACCACGAACCGTGGTTGCCGGGCGCAAGCCCGATGGCCTTGAACTGCTTGACGATCCACGCGACCGCGCGGTCGCCGCCGGGCGTCCCGGGTTTGCGCCCGCCCATTGCGTCGGTGGAAATCGCCTTGACCGAGTCGCGGAAACCCTGCGCGGTGATCGCGCTGGAAAACGGCTGGTTCGAATCCGGTGTCGGCTGCGCGGCTTGCGCCTGCGCGGCGACGACAATGCCGAGGCCCAGCGACACGGTGAACACGATGATGCGATGCATGTGGTAGCCCCTCTCGAGCGCAAGTCGAAGGCACAAGTGTACGTCGCGCACTCGTCCGCTGCAGCCGCGGCGATACCTCGCGAAGTTCGTACGCGACATGTGCACCCACGTCTCGTTGCCAGGCGTTCGTACGCACCGGCATCAACTCCGGCAATCAATGACCACCATTCCGATGCCGCATGGAGAATCGCCACGCGAACCTGCCTCGTTCTGCGCGCGGCAGCCTGCCGGGGCGGACTGCCGCGTGCCGATTGTCACACGGTGATCGGGTTGGGCTTTTTCGGATCGAGGCCCCAGGTCTTGATGGCGCGTTCGACGTCCTGGCGGGTCATCACCCCGTCGTCGGCCAGCGCCGCGATGGCGGCGTGGGCGATCCAGTTTGCGTCGACTTCGAAGAACGCGCGCAACGCCCAGCGGGTGTCGCTGCGGCCGTAGCCGTCGGCGCCAAGCGCGGTGAACCGGCGACCTTCGGGAATGAACGCGCGGACCTGGTCCACCACGCCGCGCACGTATTCGCTGACCGCCACCACCGGGCCCGGGTGATCGGCCAGGCACTGCGCGACATGCGGCACGCGCTGTTGCTTGGGGTCCGGGTGCAGGCGGTTCCAGCGTTCGCAGTCGAAGCCGTCGCGCGACAGCTCGCTGAAACTCGGGCACGACCACACATCCGCCGCGACGCCGAATTCCTCGTCCAGCAGCTCGGCCGCGGCCACCGCATCGCGCAGCGAGCCGCCGGCCGCCATCAACTGCACCCGCGGCGCCTTGCTGGCGTTGTTGCCATTGCCCTTGCTCTTGCTTGCGCTCTTGCTCTTGCTTTTGCTTTTCCCCGCGTCCCGCGTCCCGAGTCCCGAGTCCCGAAACAGATACATCCCCTTGATGATCCCTTCCTCGCAGCCTTCGGGCATGTCGGGGTGGGTGTAGTTCTCGTTGGTGGTGGTGATGTAGTAGAAGATGTCTTCCTGCTCGTGCAGCATCCGGCGGATGCCGTCCTGCATGATCACGGCCACTTCGTACGAATAGGTCGGGTCGTAGGCGTGGCAGTTGGGCACGGTGCCCGCCATCAGGTGCGAGGCGCAGTCGTTGTGCTGCAGACCCTCGCCGGGGAAGCCGCATCCGGCGGTGGCGCCGATCAGGAAACCCCGGGTGTGCTGGTCGCCGGCCGCCCAGATCAGGTCGCCCACGCGCCGGAAGCCGAAGAACGAGTAAAAGATGAAGAACGGCAGCATCGGCTGGTCGGATATCGAATAGCTGGTGCCTGCGGCGATCCAGGCCGACAGGCCGCCGGCCTCGGTGATGCCCACCTGCAGCACCTGGCCGTCCTCGGCCTCGCGGTAATACAGCAGTTGGTCGGCGTCCTGCGGGCGGTATTTCTGTCCGCCGGGCGCGTAGATGCCGATCGAGCGGAACATGCTTTCCATGCCGAAGGTGCGCGCCTCGTCGGCGACGATCGGCACCACGTAGGGCGCGATCCGCTTGTCGCGCAGCAGCAGGTTCATGCCACGCACCAGTGCCATGGTGTTGGAAATTTCGCGATCGCCGGTGCCCTTGGTGATCTGCTCGAATTCCCCGAGGTCGGGTGCCGGCAGCGTCTTGCTGGAATTTTCGCGCCGGGCCGGCAGGAAACCGCCGAGCTCGCGCCGGCGTTCCAGCATGTATTTCACCTCCGGTGAATCCATGCCGGGGTGGTAGTAGGGCACCGATTCCAGTTCCTCGCCCTCCAGGTCCTTGTCGTCGATCGGGATCTGGAAGCGGTCGCGGAACCTCACGACCGCGTCGTGGTGCATCTTCTTGGCCTGGTGGGCGATGTTCATCGACTCGCCCGCCTCACCCATGCCGTAGCCCTTGACGGTCTTGGCCAGGATCACCGTGGGCATGCCCTCGGTGTGCACGGCCGCGTGGTAGGCAGCGTAGACCTTGTGCGGGTCGTGGCCGCCGCGGTTCAGGCGCCACACGTCGTCGTCCGACAGATTGGCGACCATGGCCGCGGTCTCGGGATACTTGCCGAAGAAGTGCTCGCGGGTGTAGGCGCCACCGAAAGCCTTGCAGGCCTGGTACTCGCCGTCCAGGGTTTCCATCATCAACCGGCGCAGCACGCCCTTGTCGTCGCGCGCCAGCAGCGGATCCCAGTACGAGCCCCAGATCAGCTTGATCACGTTCCACTCGGCGCCGCGGAACACGCTTTCCAGTTCCTGGATGATCTTGCCGTTGCCGCGTACCGGTCCGTCCAGGCGCTGCAGGTTGCAGTTGATCACGAAGATCAGGTTGTCCAGATGCTCACGTCCGGCCAGCGAGATCGCACCCAGCGATTCGGGTTCGTCGACCTCGCCGTCGCCCAGGAAACACCACACCTTGCGGTCGGATTTGGGCACCAGTCCGCGCGCTTCCAGGTACTTCATGAACTGCGCCTGGTAGATCGCCTGGATGGGCCCGAGGCCCATCGATACGGTCGGCATCTGCCAGTAGTCGGGCATCAGCCAGGGGTGCGGGTAGGACGGCAGCGACTTTCCGGGGGGGTTGGAGGCTTCCATGCGAAAGCCCTCCAGGCGTTCCTTGCTGATGCGGCCTTCCAGGAACGAGCGTGCGTACAGGCCCGGGCTGGAGTGGCCCTGGTAGCCGATCAGGTCGCCGGGATGGTCCTTGGAAGGCGCCCGCCAGAAGTGGTTGAAGCCGACGTCGTAAAGCGTGGCCGAGGACCCGAAGCTGGCGATGTGTCCGCCCAGCGACCCGGGTTTGCGGTTGGCGCGCACCACCATGGCCATCGCGTTCCAGCGGATGATGCAGCGGATGCGCCATTCCATCGCGGCGTCGCCGGGCGACTTGGCCTCGAGCTGCGGCGGGATCGTGTTGACGTATTCGGTGGTGGGCGAGAACGGCAGGTGGCCCCCGGCGCGACGGGTCTCGTCGACCAGCCTTTCCAGCAACTGGTGGGCGCGCTCGGTGCCGTCGGCGTTGATCACCGCCTCGATCGACTCGATCCATTCGCTCGTTTCGCGCGGATCGGGATCCTGGTCCAGGAATTCCTGCGCCAATGCGTTCATCGTTTGCTCCTGTTCGGTGCGGCCTGCACCGGTTTTTTCGAATGGCCGGTCTTGGCGGGCGCGCCGCCGCCGGTGGCGCGGGTCGATGGCTTGCGGCCCTTGCCGGATTTCAGGGCCCGCGAGGCACGCGCGTGCGCCTTCTTGAATTCGCCCTGGGCACGGATCTGCGCCTCGACGCACGCGATCGCGCTCATGTTGACCACCCGGCGCACGGTGGCCTGCGGGGTCAGCACGTGCGCGGGCTTGGCCGCGCCCATCAGGATCGGTCCGATCACCACGCCGTCGGACATCGAGCGGGTGATGTTGAAGGCGGCATTGGCGGCGGCCAGGTTGGGAAACACGAACACGTTGGCGCGGCCGGTCAGGCGTGAATTGGGAAACACCCGGGCACGCAGCGCGGGATCGAGGGCCACGTCGGGTTGCATCTCGCCTTCGACCTCCAGCTTGGGCGCCATTTCGCGCAGCAGGCGCAGTGTTTCCTGCATTTTCTTCGCGGTGGCGGTGGCGCGGCTGCCGAAGTTGGAGGCCGCGACCAGTGCCACGCGCGGTTCGACGCCCAGCAACTTCAGGCGCAGCGTGGCCTGCAGCGTGGCCGCGGCGATCTGCTCGGGATCCGGGTCGTGCTGCATGTGGGTGTCGAGGAAAAACGTCAGGCCCTTGTCGTTGGCCACGGCCGCCATCGACGACAGGGTCCGCACACCAGGGTCCAGGCCGATGATGTCGCGGATGTAGGTCACCTTGCGCTGGTAGCGACCGACCACGCCGCAGATCATCGCGTCGGCTTCGCCGCGCGCGACCATGAGGGCGGCGATCACGGTTGTCCGCGAGCGCACCACCGACTTGGCCGATGCCGGCGTGACGCCGCGGCGCTGCATCAGTTCGTAGTAGTGCTGCCAGTAGGCGTCGAAACGCGGGTCCGAATGCACGTTGCACAGCTCGAAGTCGCGCCCTTCCTGCAGACGCAGGCCGATGCGGTCGATACGGCGCTCGATCACCTCCGGGCGTCCGATCAGGATCGGCCTGACCAGGGTCTCGTCGACCAGCGTCTGCACCGCGCGCAGCACGGTTTCCTCTTCGCCCTCGGCGTAGACAACGCGCATGGGGTTGGCGCGCGCGCGCTCGAACACCGGCTTCATGGCCAGGCCGGTGCGGAACACGAACTGGCTGAGTTTCTCGATGTAGGCGTTCAGATCGGACAACGGCCGGGTGGCCACGCCCGACTCCATCGCGGCCCGGGCCACCGCCGGCGCCACCTGCACCAGCAGGCGCGGGTCGAACGGACGCGGAATCAGGTATTCGGGACCGAAGTGCGGCGAGCCGCCGCCGTAGGCGCGCTGCGCGACATCGGAGGCTTCGCGCCGCGCAAGCTGCGCGATCGCGTGCACGCAGGCGACGGTCATCTCCTCGTTGATGCCGGTGGCACCCACGTCCAGCGCGCCGCGGAAGATGTAGGGAAAGCACAGCGCGTTGTTGACCTGGTTGGGGTAATCCGAGCGGCCGGTTGCGATCACCGCATTGGGCTTGGCCGCGCGCGCCTCCTCGGGGGTGATTTCCGGTGCGGGATTGGCCAGCGCCAGGATCACCGGCCGGTCGGCCATGGTGGCGACCATTTCGCGCTTGAGCACGCCGCCGGCGGAAACGCCCAGAAACACGTCCGCGCCCTTGACGATGTCGCCCAGCGTGCGCGCGCGGGTCTTGCGTGCGTAGCGGGCGAGGCTGCTGTCGAGGTCGGGACGGCCTTCATACAGCACGCCGTCCTTGTCGCTGACCAGGATGTTCTGCGGCTTCACGCCCAGGCGCACCAGCATGTCCAGGCAGGCAATGCCCGCGGCCCCGGCCCCCGAGGCGGCCACCTTCACGTCCCCGATCTTCTTGCCGACCACGATCAACGCGTTGGTCAGGGCGGCACCGACGATGATCGCGGTGCCGTGCTGATCGTCATGGAACACCGGGATGTTCATGCGCTCGCACAGCTTGCGCTCGATTTCGAAGCATTCCGGCGCCTTGATGTCCTCGAGGTTGATGCCCCCGAAGGTCGGTTCCAGCGAGGCGATGATCTCGACCAGCTTGTCCGGATCGCGCTCGGCGATCTCGATGTCGAACACGTCGATGCCGGCGAACTTGCGGAACAGCACGCCCTTGCCTTCCATCACCGGCTTGCCGGCCAGCGGGCCGATGTTGCCAAGACCCAGCACCGCCGAACCGTTGGTGATGACGCCGACAAGGTTGCCGCGTGCGGTCAGGGTGTGGGCCTCGGTGGGATCGCGCACGATTTCCTCGCACGCGGCCGCCACTCCCGGCGAGTAGGCCAGCGACAGGTCGCGTGCGGTCAGCAGCGACTTGGTGGGCGTGATGCGGATTTTCCCGGCCGGGGGATGCCGGTGGTATTCCAGTGCTGCTTGTCTGAGTTCGTCGGGTAGATCGGCCATGTCCCGGATCACGCTTTCATCGGACCTTGCATCGTAACACTTCGATCGCCCTGCATCGCCGCGCGGGCGCGCATGCCGGCAGCGGGGAAACCGGGTACAGTCCTGCTCCCGAATCGTGCGGTACCGAGGGGGCGGACGCATGCGCCCACACTGGATGCGCTGGCTTGTGTTGTTGTTGCTGGGCTGCCCGCTGGCGGCGTGGGCCGGCCATGCCCAGGTGCGCGTGATCGCGCTGCCGGGTGCGCCCGCGCTCGAGGGCGGGACCCGGGTCGCGGCGGCCGGCGGGGGTCATGTTGCCAAGGGTCTGTGGCTGCGGGCACCGCATGCACATCGGGTGTGGTACGAACTGCGGCTGGTCCGGGACTGGCACGGGCCCAGCCCGCCGCTGCTGTCGATCGGAGGCAACGTGCGCGCCCGCGTGACCGTATTCCTGCCGCCCGATTACCGGCCGCGGTCGGACACCGTGTTCGAGGCATCGCTGGATCCGACGTTCTCCCACCACGCCGTGGTGTACCGCCTGCCGCCGGATCTTCGCGCGGACCAGCCGATCTACCTGGAGCTGGGCAATCCGGGCCAGACCCAGCCGATCCGGGTTGCCGTCAGCGACGAGGCCGGCTATCGCGCGGCGGACCTGCGGCACGTGCGCCTGAGCGTGTTCTTCGCCACCGTGCAGCTTGCCATGGTGCTGGTGATCGCGTGCTTCTGGGTCGTCCTGCGCGACCGGATGTTTGCGTATTTCATCGTCTACGTCAGCACCCAGGCGGCATATGCCCTGACGGTCTCGGGCGAGCTGTACGCGCTGCCGGGCGCGGCGCTGCTGACTCCGCTGGGATTCCACACCGGACAGTGCATGGCGGCGCTGGCGTCGGCGTTCTCGATCTGGTTCATCCTGGAATTCGCGGACCTGCGCCGCAACACGCCGCGGCTGGCGGCGTGGCTCGGGGCGTTGCGCTGGCCGTTCCTGGCACTGGCGGCGGCGATATGGATCCCGTTCCTGCACCCGGATGCATGGCTGCCCAACACCGTCAATTTCCTGCTGATCGTGAGCACGGTGCTGGCACTGGCATCCAGTTGGCTGGCGTGGCGCCACGGCAACCGCCAGGCCGGGTTCTTCCTGCTGTCCTGGGTGCCGCTGCTGGCGCTGACGGTGACGCGCGTGGTGCAGTTGATCGCGGGCCTGCCGCTGCCGGGCTGGCTGGAGTACGGGTTTCCCGCCAGCATGGCCTACGCTGCGGTCGTCATCACCGTGGGCTTGGCCGACCGCACGTTGCAGGCGCGCAACGAACGCGACCAGGCAACCCGCATGGCGCAGTTCGATCCGCTGACCGGGATATTCAACCGCCGCGCCATCATGGACTGGCTGCGCATGGCCTGGGACACCGGCGCCGCGGCATCCGGGCCGCTGGCGGTGCTGTTTCTGGACCTGGACCATTTCAAGCGCATCAACGACAGCCGCGGGCATGCCGCGGGCGACGCCTGCCTGGTGGCGGTCGCCGGCGCGATCCGTGCCGAACTGGGAGGTGCCGATCGTGCCGGTCGCTACGGCGGCGAGGAATTCGTGGTGGTGCTGCGCGGCAACAGCGCGCGCGGGGCGATCCCCTTGGCCGAACGCGTCGCGGCACGTGTTGCCGCGCTGCAGGTGGTCGCGGGTGATCAGGTGATTGCGCTGACGGTGAGCATCGGCGTGGCGGTGCGTGATGCTTCCACCGAAAGTCCCGAGGAATTGCTGGAACAGGCCGACGCGGCGCAGTACCAGGCCAAGGCCGACGGCCGCAACCGGGTGGTGGCGTGGCGGCGCGGGGGATTCGCGGCCGCGCCGCTTGCACTGCGCTGAGGACGGCCGCGCATGGCACACTGGCACGCGATGAGGGAAAAGGACGAAATCGTGCGCGACTGGCTGCCGCGCTACACCGGCCTGCAGCTGGACGGCTTTGGCGACTACGTGCTGCTGACCAACTTCATCGGCTACGTGGAAACCTTCTGCGCGCTGACCGGCGCCAGCATCGTCGACCGCGAGCGGCCGATGCCATGCGCGAGCGCCAACGGCCTGACCATGATCGACTTCGGCATGGGCAGCCCCAATGCCGCGACCGTGATGGACCTGTTGTCGGCGGTGGCGCCCAGGGCGGTGCTGTTCCTGGGCAAGTGCGGTGGCCTCAAGCGCAAGAACCGCCTGGGCGACATGATCCTGCCGATCGCCGCGATCCGCGGCGAGGGCACCAGCGACGATTACCTGCCGGCCAAGGTGCCCGCGCTGCCCGCATTCCAGCTCCAGCGCGGCGTGTCCACGATGATCCGCGACCTGGGCCACGACTACTGGACCGGCACCGTGTACACCACCAACCGACGGGTATGGGAATTCGACGAAGGCTTCAAGGATTACCTTCGCACCCTGCGCTGCATGGCCATCGACATGGAAACAGCCACCATCTTCGCCGCCGGGTTCGCCAACCGCATTCCCTCCGGCGCGCTGCTGCTGGTATCGGACCAGCCGATGGTGCCCGAAGGCGTCAAGACCGCCGCCAGCGACGCCGAGGTCAAGACGGAGTTCGTCGAGGACCACATCCGCATCGGCATCGAGGCCCTGAAACTGGTCCGGCGCAAGGGCCGCAGCATGAAGCACCTGCGCTTCGAGGAAGAGCTGGACTGAAACGCGGCTGGCATCTCCGGGGCGGACATTTTTCGCCGCGGAACGAACAGCGGACGATGTCCGCCCCCGGTACCGGGCTTGCGTAGCGTGCACTCCGTGCACGTGGAGCCCTGCCGATTCGCGTGACGTCCGATCGTGCGCGGAGCGCACGCTACGTCAGTGTCCGGCCATCCCGCGCACGGGACGAAAAGCCATCCCCCTCATTCCCTCTTCGCAAGCGAAGGGGGATGCCACTGCACCCGCTTCGGCACGAAGAGGGGCGGCGCGCAGCGCCGGGGGATGGCGGGCGAAGCGCAGGGCCATTGCCCTCACCGGCGACCTTCGCCACGCGGGAACGTGCATTGACATGCGTCAATGGAATTGGCGCCCGCGCGCCTAGACTGGCCGCGACGGCCAGCGCGGCGAAAAGCAGCCCATGACGACGTTCAATATCCTGTTGGCGATCCACGTACTCGCGGTGGTGTGGTGGATCGGGGGCGTGGCGATGGTGACCGCGGTGCTGCTGCCGCTGTTCAACCGGCTGCCGGCTCCCGAGCGCATCGCGCGGATCAAGGCGCTGGAAGGGCGCTTTGCCAACCAGGCGCGTATCGCGGTGCTGCTGGCGGGCATCACCGGTTTCTGGATGTACACGCTGGTGCCCCCGGCAATCGCGCACACCTGGTGGGTCGGGCTGATGATGCTGGTGTGGGTGCTGTTCGCGCTGATGCTGTTCGTGGCCGAACCGTTGCGCCTGCCGGCGAGAACCGGCGTGATCCACAAGCCCGGCAGGTTCCTGGCCATGCACGCGGTGCTGCTGGTGCTGGCGCTGGCGGCCATCGTCGGCGGTGTGATCGGCAGCCGCGGCGGATTCTGACCATTGGCAGCTGCCAAACCCTGAAAAGGCGTCTTGATAAGGGCGCTTCCTCAGCCACGTCGGGGTTGCGATGCACTCTCTACCCCAGTCATTCCGGGGCCATCGCCGGTTTCATCGGCGATGGAACCCGGAATGACGAACTTGGTGAGTGTTGTGCCAGCACCAACTGGCTTGGTCAGGATAGCCGTCTGCGGCTCCACTTGATCGTGGTCAATTCAGTCGCCGCGCGGTATCGGGATAATGCGCGGCTACAAGAGGCGCCGCGGCGCGGACACACGAGGACGGAAGGCTTGGCTTCCGGTGTCTGCTGCCGCGGCGCCTGTTGCAACCGGGGTGGACGATGACGAGCGCAGCAACCAGCGCAACAACCGAGTACTACAACGATCACGTCGTACGGCTGTTCCTGCTGGCTTCGGCCGTGTGGGGCATCGTGGGGATGCTGATCGGGATGTACGCGGCCGCCGAGCTGACCTGGCCGGGGCTGAACCTGGGCATCCCGTGGATGACCTTCAGCCACATACGCCCGGCGCACACCTTCGGGGTGATCTTCGCGTTCGGCGGCTCGGCGCTGATGGGCACCTGCTACTACGTGGTCCAGCGCACCGGCCATACGCGGCTGGCCTGGGGCGGGCTGGCTGAATTCACGTTCTGGGGCTGGCAGCTGGCCTGCGTCCTGGCGATGCTCACGATGCCGTTCGGCATCACCCAGTCCAAGGAATACGCCGAGCCGGAATGGTTCATCGACATCCTGATCGCGGTGGTGTGGGTGTCCTTCGGGGCGGTGTTCTTCGCCACCCTGGCGCGCCGGCGCATCCGCCACATCTACGTGGCCAACTGGTACTACGGCGCGTTCATCATCGCGGTCGGGCTGCTGCACATCGTCAACAACCTGGCGGTGCCGGTGTCCTTGACCAAGTCGTACCCGATCTATTCGGGCGTGGTCGATGCGATGGTGCAGTGGTGGTACGGCCACAACGCGGTGGCGTTCTTCCTGACCGCGGGCTTCCTGGCGATGATGTACTACTTCGTGCCGCGCCAAGCCAAGCAGCCGCTGTGGAGCTACCGATTCTCGATCGTGAACTTCTGGGCCCTGATCTCGGTGTACATGTGGGCGGGCTCGCACCACCTGATGTTCACCGCGCTGCCGGATTGGGTGCAGTCGGTGGGCATGGCGTTCTCGCTGGTGCTGCTGATGCCGAGCTGGGGTTCGGCGGCCAATGGCCTTTTCACCTTCAACGGCGTGTGGCACCGCGTGGTCAAGGACCCGGCGGCCAAGTTCATGGTGATCGCGCTGGTGTTCTATGCCGCGGCCACGTTCGAGGGCTCGATGCTGGCGGTGAAGTCGGTCAACTCGCTCTCGCACTACACCGACTGGACCATCGCACACGTGCATTCGGGCTCGCTGGGCTGGGTCGCGATGATCACCATCGGCTCGCTGTACGCGATGGCGCCGCGCGCGCTGGGGCGGCCGGCGATGCATTCGCACAAGGCGATGGAGCTGCACTTCTGGCTGCACGTTTTCGGCACGCTGCTGTACGTGGCGGCGATGTGGGCCGCCGGTGTCACCGAGGGCATGATGTGGCGCGCCACGCAGCCCGACGGCGCGCTCACCTACTCGTTCCTGGACAGCCTGGTCGCGATCCGACCCGATTACTTCATCCGCTGGTTCGGCGGCGTGCTGATCTGGCTGGGCATGTGGGTGATGGCGTGGAACCTGTGGTACACGGCGAGCGATGCACGCAAGCGCATCATCAGCCCGGTTCCGGTGCCGATCCCCGAACCGGAACCCAGGCAGAGCCCGGCCCCGCTGCCGGTGGGCGGTTGAGGGCGCGGCCATGGCCTACAAGCACTTCGAATTCATCGAGAAGCACGCCTGGACCCTCGGCATCCTCACGGCGATCATGGTGTCGCTGGGCGGGCTTGCCGAAATCACGCCGCTGTTCATGCGCGCGCACCAGGTCAAGCCGCCCGTGCACGTCAAGCCGTACGATCCGCTGCGCCTGGCGGGCAGGGACGTGTACGTCAGCGAAGGCTGCTACCTGTGCCATTCACAGATGATCCGCGCGCTGCGTTTCGAGACCCAGCGCTACGGCCCCTATTCGACCGCCGAGGAATCGGTGTACGACCGGCCGTTCCAGTGGGGCTCCAAGCGCACCGGGCCGGACCTGGCGCGGGTGGGCGGCAAGTATTCGGACACCTGGCAGCGCATGCACCTGATGGATCCGCGCGCCGTGGTGCCCGAGTCCAACATGCCGTCCTACGCCTGGCTGGCCGACCGGAAGCTGGACGGCAAGGACATCCAGGCGCGCATGCGGGTGCTGAAGTTCCTCGGCGATCCATACACCGACGAGGAAATCGCCGCGGCGCCGGCGGCGGTGGAAGGCAAGACCGAGATGGACGCACTGGTCGCCTACCTGCAGGGGCTCGGCATCAAGAACGAGCCGCAGCCACCGGATGAGGCCGCGCAGGCCGGAGGCGCGCCATGAATCCGTTGTGGGGACACATCGTGGGCATTCTCATCGTGCTGATGATGGCGATCTTCATCGGCATCTGGATCTGGGCCTGGCTGCCGCGCCACAAGCGGAACTTCGGGCGCATGTCGCGTTTGCCGATGGAAGACGACGCTGAAACGCCCGACCACGAAATCCCCGAGACCCGCCCGGAGGACCGCGCATGAGCACGTTCTGGTCGGTGTGGGTGATGGTGCTGGTGGTGTTGAACCTCGGCATCACGCTGTTCCTGTTCCTGTGGGCGCCCTGGGCCAAGGTCCCGGTGAAACCCGACGGCACCACCGGGCACGTGTGGGCGCACGGCGCGATCCGCGAGGGACTGAACCGGCTGCCGCGCTGGTGGATCGTGCTGTCGGCGGCCATGTTCGTTGCCGCGATCGTGTATCTGATCCTGTACCCGGGCTTCGGCGCCTACGCGGGCAAGCTTGGCTGGACCCAGCACGGACGGCTCGCCAGACAGGTCGCGGCCAACGATGCCAGGCTCGTTCCGCTGCTGGAACGCTTCCGGATGTACCCGGTGGAAAAGCTTGCCGGCGACTCCAAGGCACTGCAGATGGGCAAGGTGTTGTTCGAGGACAACTGCGCCGCCTGCCACGGTCGCCGGGGGCACGGCAACATCGCCTTGGGCGCGCCCGACCTCACCGACCACGACTGGCTCTACGGCGGCAGCGGCAAGGACATCACCGCGTCCATCACCAACGGGCGCGCCGGGGTGATGCCGGCGTGGAACTCGCTGGGCGCGGACACCGTGGACAACCTCACCGAATACGTGCTGGAAATTTCCGGCCAGCCGCACGACCCGAAGATGGCGGCCGCCGGCGCGCCGGTGTTCAAGAGCACCTGCGCGGCCTGCCACGGCGCCGATGGCAAGGGCAACCAGGCAATCGGCGCGCCCAACCTCACCGACGCGATCTGGCTGCACGGCGGCACCCGCGCCGACATCCACAAGAGCATCAACGACGGGCGCACGGGCGAGATGCCGGCGTGGAACGACCGCCTCAGCGAGGACGACATCCACGTCACCGCGGCATACGTCTACAGCCTGTCACAATCCGACGATGGACAGCCGCAATAACCAGCCCCGCCTTCCCTGGTACCGGGCGCCGGTGGCCTGGCTGGGGGTGCTGATTTTCGTGGCATCGCTGGCCGGCTGCGTGTGGATCATCGCCATGAGCCTGCAATACCGCGACGAACCGCTGCCGGTATCAACCCATTCGGTGCTCGGCGTGCCCGCGCACCCGCATTCGGCGCCTGCGCCGGGCTCGTCATGAACGCGCAGGCCGACGTCTGGTCGCGCCCGGCGCTGCTCGGGCAGGTAATCAGGCGCCGGCACGACGGCCGCGCCGAAGTCGCCCTGCGCGTTGCCGCGCTGGCGCAGCCCCGCCGCGCGCTGCAGATCGAACAGGTGCTGCACGCGCTGCCGGGCGTGGTCGCGATGTCCTTCGACGTCGTGGCGCGCCGCGCGCGCGTGGTCTTCGATGACGCGCGCCTGCCGCTGGGGCGTCTGGTTTCGGCCTGCGCCGCGGCCGGCTGCGAGGCGCAGCCGCTGCACCGCGACAGCCTGGAAGATGCCGGCCGCGAGGCGCTGCATGCATCGCTGAAACGCCTGGTGGTCGCCGGCATTTTCGCGATGCAGGCGATGATGTTCGCGCTGGTGCTCTACCTCGGCGCGATCGACCCGCTCGATTCGACCACCGCGCACCTGTTCCGCTGGCTGGGCCTGCTGTCGGCGATCCCGGTGGTGGGCTACGCGGCGTGGCCGTTCTACCGCGATGCGCTGGCCGGCCGGCGTGCGCGACGCGCCGGCATCGACATCCCGATCGCGCTGGCGATCGTGCTGATCTTCGGCGCCAGCATGGTCAACGCGCTGCGCGGCAGCGGCGAGGTGTATTTCGATTCGATCAGCATGTTCGTGTTCGTGCTGCTGCTGGGGCGGCACCTGGAACTTCGCGCCGGGGCGCGCCACCGGGCCGAGGGTGCGTCCACGGCCGACGCGCTGCCGCTGCTGGCCCGACGCCGCCGTGACGATGGGTCACTGGAAACCGTCGCGGCGGTGGAGATCGAGCCGGGCGACCGCGTGCAGGTGCCCGAAGGCACCGCCGCACCCTGCGACGGGGTGCTGGAAAGTGACCGCGCGCGTACCGACGAATCGCACTGGACGGGCGAATCGCGCGCGCGCGTGCATCGGCGCGGCGACGCGATCGCGGCCGGCAGCGTGACCCTGGATGGTCCGCTGGAGTTGCGCGCCGAACGCGCGGTCGCGGCCAGCGGCGTGGCGCTGCTGGAGCGCCTTGCGGCATCGGCGCAGCGCGCCCGCGATCTTGCGGGCGATGGCGACGCACCGGCCGCGCGGCGGTTCGTGTGGCGGGTGCTGGCGCTGGTCGCCGCGACCGCGGCGTTCTGGTTGTGGCGCGACCCGGCGCGTGCATTCGATGCCGCGGTGGCAGTGCTGGTGGTGGCGTGCCCGTGCGCGTTCGGCCTGGCCGCGCCGGCGGCGCTGACGCGCACGCTGTCGCTGCTGGCGCGGCGCGGCGTGCTGGTGTCGCGCCCGGCCGCCCTGCGTGCGCTGGCCACCGCCACCCACGCGCTCATCGACAAGACCGGAACGCTGACCGAGCCCGCGCTGGACGCGGCCGACGTGGAGACCTTCGGCGCGTTGCAGGCCGACGAGGCCGCGCGCCTGGCCGTGGCGCTGGCGCGGGAAAGCAGCCACCCGGTGGCGCGCGCACTGGTTCGCGCGCGAAGCCCGGACGGCGTACCGCTGGCCGATACCGTGGAAGTGGTCGCCGGCGGCGGCGTGCGCGGTGTGGTCGCCGGGCGCCACCTGCGGCTTGGCCACGCCGCGTTTGCCGACGCCGAACGCGATGACGATGCCTTGTGGCTGGTCGACGACGCCGGACCGCTGGCAAGGTTCACGATCGTCGAGCGGGTACGCGCGGATGCGCACGCGTGCGTCGAGGCCCTGCGCGGGCAGGGCATCGAGCCGGCGCTGGTCAGCGGCGATGCGCCCGAGCGCGTCGCGGCCACCGCGGCACGGCTGGGCATCGGCCGCTGGTGGGCGCGGCAGTCGCCGGCCGACAAGCTGGAGCGGGTGCGTGCCGAACAGGCGCAGGGCCGGGTGGTGCTTGCCGTCGGCGACGGCGGCAACGATGCGGCCGCGCTGGCCGCGGCCGACGTGTCGGCAACCCCCGGCGAGGCGGTCGACCTGGCGCGCGCGCGCGCCGACGTGTTGCTGCCGGGCGGGCTTGCGGCGCTGCCGTGGGCACGTGCGTTGTCGCTGCAGGCCATGCGCATCATGACCCAGAACCGGCGCTGGTCGCTGGTGTGGAACCTCGGCGCGGTGCCGTTCGCGGCGCTGGGTTTCGTGCCACCGTGGCTGGCCGCGCTGGGAATGGCGGCAAGCTCGCTGCTGGTGGTCTTGAACAGCCTGCGCATCCGCGCCGCGCGCCCGCGCGGCGAGCCGCCGGCAATGGCGCTGCGGGTGCGCGCCGCATGAACGCGCTGCTGATCCTGATCCCGATCACGCTGGTACTGGCGATCGTGGCGGTGGGCGTGTTCTTCTGGGCCGTCAACCACGCCCAGTTCGAGGACCTGGATTCCCCGAAGGTCCTGCCGCTGCTGGACGATCCACCGCCCGATGGCGCGGCCGGCGAAGCCGATGCGCGCCCGGCGCAGCCTGCGGATGGCGGGGAGCGTGCACCGACGCGTTTCGACAAGCCGCAGGCAAACCGATAACGTAGCCCCGGGGTTTCGGGGCGAATGCCTGCATGCACGGATTGACCGCAACCATGGGGGTCCCGGTTCCCGCACCGTTGGGCGGGCAGGCGCCGTGACGCGGCTGCTGCAGCGCGTGCGCGGCTCGCTGACGACGATGTCGCCGGGCTATTTCAGCATGGTCATGGCCACCGGCATCCTGTCGCTGGCCGCCCACCTGCTTGGGGTGCCGCAGCTTGCGCTGGCGTTGCTGGTGATCAACTGGATCCTGTTCGTGATCATCGGCGTGCTGGCGCTGGCGCGCGTGTACTGGCATCCGCGCCGGGTGCTGGCGGACGTGTTCAGCCATTCGGATGCGCCGGGCTTTTTCACCTTCGTCGCCGCCTGTTCGATCCTCGGCAGCCAGAGCCTGCTGATCGGCGGCAGCCTGCTGCTGGCGGTGGTGCTGGGCGTGGCGGGGCTGGCGGCATGGATCGGGTCGACCTACGTCATCTTCACCGTGCTCACGGTGAAGGCGCACAAGCCCACGCTCGACAGGGGCATCAACGGCGGCTGGCTGCTGGCGGTGGTGGCGACCCAGTCGCTGTGCGTGCTGGCGGCGCTGATCGCGTCCGCCGTCGCACAGCCGTTGCGCCTGGAACTGAATTTCTTTGCGCTCTCGATGTGGCTGTGGGGCGGCATGCTCTACATCTGGATGATGTCGCTGATCTTCTACCGCTACACCTTCTTCGCGTTTTCTCCCGCCGACCTGTCACCGCCGTACTGGATCAACATGGGCGCGATGGCGATTTCCACGCTGGGCGGCGCGCTGCTGATCATCAACACGCCACACGCGCCGTTCCTTGCATCGATGCTGCCGTTCATCAAGGGCTTCACGGTGTTCTACTGGGCCACGGGAACCTGGTGGATCCCGATGCTGCTGGTGCTTGCGATCTGGCGCCACGGCGTGCGGCGGTTTCCTTTCACCTACGACCCGATGTACTGGGGCGCGGTGTTTCCGCTGGGCATGTACGCGGCGGCCACGCTGCGCATGATGCAGGCAATGGACCTGCCGTTCCTGGGCCTGCTGCCGCACGTGATGTTCGGGGCCGGACTCGCCGCATGGGTGATCCTGTTCGTTGGACAGTTGCGCGCGTTGCGGCGTGAGTGGGGGGATTCGGCCGCGCTTCCCGGATGACGTGACCGGTGTGCGCACACACGTTGCAACACGTTGGTGGCGCCGGTTTCGCGCGTTGCCATGATGCAGGTCAAATGCGATTGCGCCTCGCGTGGCGTAGACTTGACGGCCTGAACCCGCCCGGCTCCTCCCGCTGCGGGCATTCCGACGGCCCGAGCCCACAGGCGCCGACCGTTCCATTCCACGATGGAGCGACGCGATGGCGGTTTCCGCGCAATCCCTTTCCTTACATGCACCGACTCCGCGCACGCCCGAGGACGACCACGAGCTGACCCGCCTGTTCAGCGCCTACACCGCGAGCGCCACCGTGTGGCTGATCTTCGCGACCGCGGTGGGTCTGATCCTGGCGTTCAAGTTCGGCGCGCCGGACTTCTGGACGGCCAAGTACCTCACCTTCGGACGCCTGCGTCCGATCCATACCAACGGCACCTTCTACGGGTTCGCCAGCATCGCGCTGGTGGGCGCCGCCTACTATGTCACCGCGCGCAGTTGCGGCACGAAGCTGTACAGCACGAAGCTTGCGTGGATCGGGCTGTGGCTGTTCAACATCGCCGCGGTCGCCGGCACGGTCGCATTGGACCTGGGCTACAACTGGGGGGACCTGGAGTACCGCGAATGGCCGTGGCCGATCCGGCTGGTGTTCTTTGCGGCGCTGGTGGTCACCGCGTGGAACCTGATCGCCACCATCGCACGGCGCGCGTCAAGGGACATCTACCTTTCCAACTGGTACATCGTCGCCGCGGTGCTGTGGACCTGCGTGATCGCCATTGTCGCGATCCTGCCGTGGTACCAGTACGGACTGGGGCAGGTGGCGATTTCCGGCTACTACATGCACAACGCGGTGGGCATGTGGTTCACGCCGCTGGCGCTGGGGCTCTTCTACTACGCGATCCCCAAGGTCCTCAACCGCCCGATCTATTCCTACGCGCTGGGCGTGCTGGCGTTCTGGACCAACCTGCTGTTCTACCCGCTGCTGGGCGGCCACCACTTCCTGTTCAGCCCGCTGCCGTGGTGGCTGCAGACCACCGCGATCGTGTTCTCGGTGGCGATGCTGGTGCCGGTGTGGGCCGGCAGCGCGAACTTCCTGCTGACCATGCGCGGGCGCTACCACGGGCGCATCGAGTCGTACCCGCTGGCGTTCCTGTTCGTGGGCGTGATCTGCTACCTGTTCGGTTCGACCCAGGGCACCGTCGAGGCATTCCGCTCGCTGCAGGCGATCTGGCACTTCACCAGTTTCACCGTGGGCCACTCGCATTTCACGATGTACGGGTTCGTCGCATTTGGGGCGTGGGGGGCGATCTACGCCCTGCTGCCGCTGGCAACCGGCAAGAGCCCGGGGCGCCTGGGCATGGCGGCGCATTTCTGGCTGGCGACGGTGGGCGTGGCGATCTACGTGATCTCGCTTTCGATCGGCGGCACGATCCAGGGCATGCACTGGGTCCAGGGCATGCCCTTCATCCAGTCGGTCGTGGAGATGGAGCCTTACTACCTGTGGCGCGGGGTCGGCGGCATCCTGATGTTCCTGTCGCACCTGGTGTTCGCGTGGAACGTGTGGCGCATGACCGCGGGCAAGGCTGGTGACGCGGCGTCGCCGGTGATGGATCCGTCCGGCGGCAAGAAAGTCGTGGGCGAGGAGGTCGTGGCATGAAAAGCATGCTCGCGATCTTCGGCGGCGCGCTCGGCATCTACATCGTGATCGTGATGCTGATCGCGGTGGGTCCGGCCATCGACCTTTCGCAGACCCCGCCCGGTCCCGGCGTGAAGCCGCTGACGCCGCTGGAGGCGGAAGGCCGCGAGGTATACGCGGGCAACGGCTGTGGCTACTGCCACACCCAGCAGGTGCGGCCATTGCCCGAGGACAAGGTGTTCGGGCGGCCGTCCGCGCCAGGCGATTTCACCTACCAGACGCCCGAACTGCTGGGTTCGGAACGCACCGGCCCCGACCTGACCAACGTCGGCAACCGGCGCGGCGAGATTTGGCAGTACATCCACCTGTATGACCCGCGCGCGGTGTCGCCGCGGTCGATCATGCCCGACTTCCGGTTCCTGTTCCGGGTGGTGGACAAGGTGCCCAAGGGCGAAACTGCGGTACCGCTGCCGCCGAAGTTCGCGCCCGCGCACGGCAAGGTGATCCCGACGCAGAAGGCCAAGGCGCTGGTGGCCTACCTGATGTCGTTGAAGCAGGCGCCGATCCCCGGTTACAAGATGAATGGCGGCATGGGCGGAGCGGCCAGCGCCGCGCCGTCGGCGCCGGCGCCGGGCAAGGCTTCCGGAGGCTACAGCTACGATGCCGCCAAGGGCAAGCAGGTCTATACGTCCACCTGCGCATCGTGTCACCAGGACAACGGCGAGGGCCTGCCGGGCGCGTTTCCGCCGCTCAAGGGCAACCCTGCCGTGACCGCGGACGATCCGACGCTGCAGATCAAGACCGTGCTGCACGGCGCACATGGCAGGACCATCGAGGGCGTCAAGTACGGCGGCGCGATGCCGGGCTTTGCGAGCCAGCTCGACGACACCCAGATTGCCGACATGATCAATTACGAGCGCTCTTCGTGGGGCAACAACGCCAAACATGTGACCCCACGTCAGGTTGCGGCGGTGCGCGCCGGCAAGCCCGCCACGGCGTCCAGCGCGCCGGCGGCATCGGCCCCGGCCAATGGTGCCGCGGCAGCGGCTGCCGGCGGCTACAGCTACGACACTGCCAAGGGCAAGAAACTGTTTGACGGCACCTGTGCAGCCTGCCACCAGGCCAGCGGAGAAGGCCTGCCCGGCGTGTTCCCGCCGCTCAAGGGCAACGCCGTGGTGGACAACGCCGACCCCGGCCGGCACATCGATACCGTGCTGCACGGCGCCCACGGCCTGACCATCGGCGGCGTGAAATACCCGGGCGCGATGCCGCCATTTGCCGGCCAGCTCAGCGATGCGGAGATTGCCGACATCATCAATTACGAACGTTCGTCGTGGGGCAACCACGCAAAGCACGTCACGCCGGCGGAGGTTTCGGCGCGGCGGGCCAAGGGCCAGTAGGAGGTCGCGATGCATCACATGTTGACCGGACCGCTGTGGGGGATCATCGCCGTGGCATCGGTGGCGGGTGTCATCACCATCGCCTGCTTCGTGGCGATGTTCTGGTGGATGTTCCGCCCCGGTGAAAAAAACCCGGACCACCCCAAGTACGACATCCTGCGTTCGGACCGCTGAGAGGAACTTCCATGTCCAAGCCCCATGTCCGCGTCTATCTCGACAACGATCCCGCGCCCGTCATCGACGAGGAACTGCCCACTTCGCTGACGCTGGACACGCGCAAGCTGGTCGACGGCCCACACCGGCTGACCATTCGCGCCGAGGACCAGTCGGGCGTCGAAGGCATCGAGGAAATCCCGTTCCACGTGCAGAATGGTCCGGGCATCATGGTGGGCGGCCTCAGGCCGGGCTCGACCCGGCGCGGCACGGTCCACCTGACGGTGGACGCCTTCAGCGCGGACGATCCGTTCGATCCCCGGCGCGCCGAGGCCCGCCGCGCGATACCGACGTGGGTGTGGATATTGAGCCTGATCGTGGTCGCCTGGGTGGTGTTCTACGTCGCGACGATGTGGAATCCACCGGCAAGGTTTTCGGACACGCCGACCTACGGTCCGCCCCCGGCCACCACGGCACCAGCTTCCGCCCCCGCGCAAAAGCAGCCGGGCGGCTGACCGTTGCGCGGTCGTGGCCACCTACAGCGTGGCGAAGATGCCCAGCGGATTGTGGGCGCGCGCCACGCTGACGATGAACAGGAACACCACCATTGCCGCCGCGAAGCACACGCCGCGGACCGCGCGGGTGCGCCCGCGTCGCAGTGCGAACACGCCCAGCACGATGTAGGCCACCAGCAGCAGTACCTTGACCGTCAGCCACGCCTGCACGAACGGGTACTGGTGGATGATGATCGTAAGCGCGATGGCGGCGGCCAGCAGCAGCGAATCGATCATCACCGAAATGCGCCGCAGCGCCACGTGGTTGGCGACGGGCAGTCCCGCCAGCATCATGCAGCCGCGGGTGAAGAACAGGCTGCCCGAGGCGATCACGCAACCGATGTGCGTCCACAGGATTTGCAGGTACCAGGCGGCCATGGCGTTGGGTCGGAAGGCGAACCGGTGGAGTATGCAGGCCCGCGCATCGGCCCGCGTTGATCCGGCTCAGAAGCCGAGGTTCGCGGTATTTTGCGCGACCGGAAAAGCCCTCTCCCCCGCAACAAGTTGCAGGGGAGAGGGTTGGGTCAGGGGCAGGGCTTCATCACCGACGCAGGCACACTCGGAACCCGGTGACTCGACCTGCGCGTTGCCTTGGACCGAATCCACACAGTCGGCGGGCTCTCCCCCTCACCCCGGCCCTCTCCCCCACCGATGAAGCCGTTGGGGGAGAGGGAGGAGTGCGGTCGCTGCGCTTCAGGAATGCACGTGAATCAAACGTCACTCCCCTGCAACGGGGTGCGGGGGAGTGGGCTTTTCCTGACGCAGCGATCGGGGCAATCGCGGCGGCGCCCTTCAATTGCCGAGCACGCAGCGCGCCAGTTCGCGCAGGCGCGGCGGATCCAGCAGTTCGACGCTGCGGCCGTCGATGGCGATCAGCTTCTGCTCGCGGAAGCGCCCCAGCACGCGGCTGACGGTTTCGGCGGCCAGGCGCAGGTAGTTGGCGATGTCCGCGCGCGCCATGCTGAGGCGGAAGTGCGTGCCGGACAGGCCGCGCGTGGCATAGCGGTCGCCGAGGTCGATCAGGAACGCGGCCATGCGCTCGTCGGCGGAATGGTCGCCGGCCAGCAGGGTGGCCGAGCCCAGTTCCTTGCTGAGCAGCCGGAACAGGTGTTGCTGGATCTTGGGCTGACGGGCTGCCAATGCGCTCATCGCGGGAAACGAGAAGCGGCAGCACTGGGTCACTTCCAGCGCGATCGCGTCGCAGGGGTAGTGTTCGGGATAGATCGCGTCCAGGCCGACCAGTTCGCCGGGCAGGTAGAAGCCGAGCACCTGTTCGCGTCCCTCGGGGTCCACCAGGGTGGTCTTGACCATGCCGGTGCGTACCGCGAACAGCGCGCGGAACGGATCGCCGTTGCGGAAGATGCGGGCCCCGGGTTCGTAGGGGCCGACGTGTTCGACCAGGCACTGCAGGTCGTCGAGTTCGGGCTTGCCGTAGCCCGCCATCGCGCATGCCTCGGCGAAGGCGCACGCCGAGCAGAACTGCTCGGCGTTGCCGCCGCCGCCGGACACGCCGTCGCGCTGCCCGGGCGCGCCGGCTCCGAATGATTGTGACGAATGCGATTCCATGGTGTTTCGGTGGACGAGTGGCGGCATCGCCGTCGATCAAATTGCGAGTTTACCGCAGCGGCGTCCCGGCGGGCGAAAATCCGGACAAAGCATCCGTTGTGGAAAGCCGGATGCGAGCCGCCATCCGCGGTCGTCCGCGCGCCGCGGTCGGGTGCACGCCTGGTTGGTGCGGGGCGTGTGCCCGATCTGTTTCAGGACCGGTTGTACGGTTCGATTGCCTGCTCGATGGCGCCGAAGATCGAGTTGCCTTCGATGTCGTGCATGTCGATCTTCACGCGGTCGCCGAATTTCAGGAACGGCGTCATGGCCTCGCCGTCACGCAGTTTTTCCACCGTGCGCTGCTCGGCCAGGCACGAGGCGCCGCGCGAGGTGTCCTGGTTGGCGATGGTGCCTGAACCGACGATGGTGCCGCTGACCAGTGGCCGCGTCATTGCAGCGTGGGCCACCAGCTGGGCAAAGCTGAACTGCATGTCCTCGCCGGCTTCGGCCTCGCCGAACCACTTGCCGTTGATCCAGGTGCGCATCGGCAGGTGCAGCTTGTCCTCGCGCCAGGCGTCGCGCAGCTCGTCAGGGGTCACCAGCACCGGCGACAGCGCCGAGCGCGGCTTGGATTGCAGGAAGCCGAAACCCTTGGCCAGTTCCGCGGGAATCAGGTTGCGCAGGGACACGTCGTTGACAAGGCCCACCAGCTGGATGTGGTGCGAGGCCTCCTCGGGCGTCACCGCCATCGGCACGTCGTCGGTCACCACCACGATCTCCGCTTCCAGGTCGATGCCGTAGTCCTCGCTGGCCACGAGCACCGGGTCGCGCGGGCCGAGGAAGCCGGCGCTGGTCGCCTGGTACATCAACGGATCGGTGTAAAAGGTTTCCGGGACCGTGGCGCCGCGTGCCTTGCGCACCCGTTCCACGTGCGGCAGGTAGGCCGAGCCGTCGAGGAATTCGTACGCGCGCGGCAGCGGCGCGGACAGCGTCTGGTAGTTGAGGTCGAACGCGCCTTCCACGGCCTTTTCGTGGTGCAGGCACAGTGCGTCGTACAGCTCCCGCAGGCGCGGCGCGGTGTTGTGCCAGTCATCCAGCGCGGCCTGCAGGGTCGACGCGATGTCGCTTGCACGCACGCCGTGCGTAAGGTCGCGGCTGACCACGATCAGCGTGCCGTCGCGGCCGCCTTCCTTCAGGGATGCCAATTTCATGTCGTCATGCCTTTTCCGCCCCGCGGGACGGCGTTGTCAGGTTGGAATCAGTTCGGCCACGTCGTGGTGCAACGCGGCCAGGCCATTGTCGAGGGTAGCCAGTCGGCCATGGTGCCGGCACGCGAGCGCTGCAAGGTAGGCGCCGGTGACCTGATGATGCCCGAGAACGCCATCCCATTTCACGTCGGCGTACCCGACGTCATCCAGCCAGAAGCGGTGCCGGGTGTCCTTCGCCAGCTTGCCCGGTTCGCGCGCCGCCAGCGCCGCGCCCTCGTGACCGCGCAGGCGCACGATCCAGCGTGTCAGCGCACCTTCGACGATCGGACAGGTGGCGAATTCGCCCTTGAGCGCGATGAACCACGACCGCACGGCCGGCCGATGCACGTGGTCGGCGTCGAACAATGCAATCAGCACGTTCGCGTCAAGCAGGTGCGTTGCGCTGGTCTTCTTCATCCTCGAATGCCTTGACGTCGTCCAGCGTGACGGGCCGGCCGGAATGGAATACGCCGAGGCCGGTGTCGGGATCAACTTCGTAGTGGCCTTCTTCGTCGGCCACGCCGGTCTTCAGCCCACGTTCGGCCGGTTCGACCAGCAGCTTGCCCAGGGTGGTGCCCTGGGCGCGCGCCAGGTTCATGAACAGGGTGTGCTGGCGCTCGGGAATGTCGATGGTGGTGCGCATCGCGGCAGACTCGCAGTCCTCCCGTATGCGTGCGTCATGATGCATGCGCATCATGATGTCAAACCTTGCCGGGATCGAAGTGTTTTTCGAGCCCCTGCCAGCATTTCGCGTAGTCGCGCTGGCGCTGCGGCGCGTCCAGCGCCTGGCGCACCGGATGGATCACCGCGCGGGTCTCGAACATGAAGGCCATGGTGTCGGTAACGTGGTGCGGCCTGGTGGTGTCCTCGGCAATCGCCCTGGCGTGGCTGGCCGCATCGGGCCCATGGCCGGTCATGCAGTTGTGCAGCGACGAACCGCCGGGCACGAAGCCGCCTTCGGCGCTTGCGTCCTTGGCGTCGTATTCGCCGTGGATCAGGCCCATGAACTCGCTGGCGATGTTGCGGTGGAACCACGGCGGCCGGAAGGTGTGTTCGGCCACCAGCCAGCGCGGCGGGAAGATCGCGAAATCCATGTTGGCGGTGCCGGGGGTGTCCGAGGGCGAGGTCAGCACCGTGAAGATGCACGGATCGGGATGGTCGTAGCTGATCGAGCCGATGGTGTTGAAGCGGCGCAGGTCATAGCGGTAGGGCACGTTGGTGCCGTGCCAGGCCACCACGTCCAGCGGCGAGTGCCCGATCGGCGCGCGCCACAGGCGGCCCTGGAACTTGGCGATCAGCTCGAAGTCGCCCTCGGCGTCTTCGTACCCGGCGACCGGCGCCTCGAAGTCGCGCGCGTTGGCGAGGCCGTTGGAGCCGATCGGCCCCAGTTCGGGCAGGCGCAGGTGCGCGCCGAAGTTCTCGCACACCCAGCCCTTGGACCTGCCGTCCGGCAGCTCGATGCGGAAGCGCACGCCGCGCGGAATCAGCGCGATCTGTTGCGGTTCGATTTCCAGCACGCCGAATTCGGTGGCGATCCTGAGCCGGCCCTGCTGCGGCACGATCACCAGTTCGCCGTCGGCGTTGTAGAAGAAGCGCCCCTCCATCGGCTGGTTGCAGGCGTACAGATGGATGCCGACGCCGGCCTGCGTCGCGGCCGAGCCATTGCCCGCCATCGTGAACAGGCCGTCCACGAAGTCGGTAGGCGTCTCCGGCAGCGGAAACGGGTTCCAGCGCATCTGGTCGGGCGGCGTCGGCGCCTCGTCGAAGCGGTTGTGGAAGGCCGCCGGTTCGAAGGCCTCGAAGGGCCCGTGCAGCGCGGCCGGGCGGATCCGATACAGCCAGCTGCGACGGTTGGCATGGCGCGGCGCGGTGAACGCGGTGCCGGAAAGCTGCTCGGCATAGAGGCCGTAGGGCACCTTCTGCGGTGAGTTCCGGCCGATCGGCAGCGCCCCTGCCAGTGCTTCGCTGGCGTGTTCGTTGCCGAAGCCGGTGAGGTATGAAATTGCCATGAAAGCTCCCGGGTCAGGCCGCGAGATCCAGCGCCGTGCGCGCCGCATCCGTCAATTCCACGCGCACGAACAGCGAGGCGGGGTAAAGGTAATCCTCACCGGATTCGTCCACCACCCGCAGCATGTCGCGTTCCTCGCCGAGCGCGCGGTAAATCTTCCGTGGCTCGAGGCTTGCCGCGCAGCCGTCGTTGGCGATGCACACCACCAGGAAGTCGCTTTTCATGTCAGTCATCCAAAAGTCGTTTCAGTTTGAACTCGCGCTCGCCGATGCCGTGCGCCTCGTACCAGTGCAATTCGGCGCGCCCGATCCAGCCATCGGCAAGGCGTATTTCAGCAACGCCCTTGCGTTTGCGCCAGTTGCCGGACCCGTGAGCTTTCACCAAACGGTTCAGTTCGCGAATTCCGTGACCCTGGCGATGGTTTCCTGTTGCTCGATCGCGCCAAGGATCGTGAAATGTGCGGTCACAGCACCCCGCGCTTCATCTGGTCGCGTTCGATGGATTCGAACAGGGCCTGGAAGTTGCCTTCGCCGAAGCCTTCGTTGCCCTTGCGCTGGATGATCTCGAAGAAGATCGGGCCGATGCAGTTCTGGGTGAAGATCTGCAGCAGCAGCTGCTTGCGCGTCTCCTGGTCGGCGTCGATGAGGATGCCCATGCCCTTGAGCGCGGGCACATCCTCGCCATGACCCGGGATGCGCTGGTCCAGCACGTCGTAATAGGTGTCCGGCGGCGCATCGAGAAAGCCCACGCCGGCGTCCTGCAGCTTTTTCACGGTGGTGTAGATGTCGTCGGTGAACAGCGCGATGTGCTGGATGCCTTCGCCGTGGTAGGCGTCCAGGTACTCGTTGATCTGGCTCTTGGGATCGTCGGACTCGTTGAGCGGGATGCGCACGATGCCGTCCGGCGCGGTCATGGCCTTGGACACCAGGCCGGTCTTGGCGCCCTTGATGTCGAAGTACTTGATCTCGCGGAAGTTGAACAGCCGCTCGTAGTAGTCGGCCCACTTGGCCATCTCGCCGAAATACAGGTTGTGGGTCAGGTGGTCGATGAAGGTCAGGCCAAAGCCCTTCGGATTGCGCTGGCCTTCGGGCACCAGCCATTCCCATGCGTCGAACATCGAACCCTTGTCGCCGTAGCGGTCGACCAGGTACAGCATGCAGCCGCCGATGCCCTCGATCACCGGCGCGTCCACGGCGCGGGTGTCGGCCTTGTGGGTGATCTCGGTGGCGCCATTGGCGAGCGTGGCCTTCAACACTTCACTGGCGGGCCTGGAGAAGCGGATCGCGAAGCCGCAGGCGCTGGGGCCGTGCTTTTGCACGAAATCGGCCGCGAACGAATCGGGTTGCTCGTTGACCAGGAAGTTGCACTGTCCCTGGCGATACAGCGTGACGGCCTTGTCCTTGTGCCTGGCCACGGCGGTGAAGCCGAGCCGCTTGAACAGGTCGTGCAGCAGTCTGGGCTCGGGCGCGGCGAATTCGACGAATTCGAAGCCGTCCACCCCCATCGGATTCTCGAACGTGGTGGGCTGCATGCCGGTGTTGGGTTGGGCGCTCATGGGAAACCTCCAGCGGGTGGGCCTGGATCGGATGCCTGCAGAGAAACGGGCGACCGGTGCCTTTCAGGCGCCGGGCGCTCGGCAATGGTTTTTCCATCGTTTCGGGTCGTGGAAATGGACGACCGCGTCGATACGCCCTAAGATAGTTTCATATGAAACCATTTGCAAGCGGTCATCCGCCATGCCCCGGCACGCGCCCATAACGCTGGAAAAATTCGTTCCCTACCAGTTGTCGATCGTGTCCAACCGGGTCAGCGAGGTGATCGCGCGCGAGTACCGCGAGCGCTTTGACCTGGGCACCACCGAATGGCGGATCATGGCGGTGCTGGCGCGCTACGACGGCCAGGGCCTGTCGGCCCGTGCGGTGGCGCGATTGACCGCGATGGACAAGGTGGCGATCAGCCGCGCGTTGGCGCGGCTGGTGGAAGACGGCCGGGTGCTCAGGCGCACCCATCCGGGCGACAAGCGCCGTTCGGTGCTGCGCCTGTCGGCCGAAGGCTGGCGTATTCATGATGCGGTGGCACCGCTGGCGCGCCGCCACGAGCGCGAATTCCTCGAGCGGTTGAGCCATGAAGAGCAACGCTGGCTGGCGCGCATCCTCGACAAGCTGATGGACCAGGATGTGCCGGAGGTGCCGGCAGCGCGCGCCGGGTGAGTCCGCGGGCGGCCGCGTCAATCCGCGCTGATGTGCGTGCGCACGTCCAGCAGCTCGGGGAAGAACGTCAGGTCCAGCGCCTTTTTCAGGAATCCGACGCCCGACGATCCGCCGGTGCCCTTGCGGTGGCCGATGATGCGCTCGACCGCCTTCATGTGGCGGAAGCGCCACAACTGGAAGTTTTCCTCCACGTCGACCAGGGTCTCGCACAGGGCGTACTCGGCCCAGTAGTCGCCCGGCGATTCGTAGATGCGCCGGAACACCGGCAGCAGGCCTTCCTCGCGCCGCCAGCCCCGGCGCACGTCGCGCCCGAGGATGTCGACCGGCACGGCATGCCCGTGCCGGGCCATCCAGTGCAGCACGGCGTCGTACAGGCACGGCGATTCGAGTACCCCGCGCAGGGTCGCCTGCGCGTCCGCATCGTGCGCGAACACGGCCAGCATGTCGGCATTCTTGTTGCCGAGCAGGAATTCCACCACGCGGTACTGCAGCGACTGGAACCCGGACGACGGCCCCAGGCGGTCGCGGAACTCGAGGTACTCGTTCGGCGTCATCGTTTCCAGCACCGCCCACTCCTCGAACAGCTGGCGCTGGATCTGCTTGATGCGCGCCAGCATCTTCAGCGCCAGGTTGACATCGTCGGCATCCAGCGCGGCGCACGTCGCGCGCAGCTCGTGGATCATCAGCTTCAGCCACAGCTCGGCCACGTGGTGCTGCACGATGAACAGCATCTCGTCGTGGTAGGGCGGGTCGGATACCGGCTGCTGCGCCGCGAGCAGGGTGTCGAGCTTCAGGTAGCTGGCGTAGGTCATGCGGCCTTCGAGGTCGCGCTGGATGCCCGCCTCGAGTTCACGCTGGTTGGTGTCGGTCATGGCAATGGAAGGCTTCGTGTGGATCGGTGCGTGCAGGAGAGTGGCGGATCTTGGCGCGCCGGGACCGGCACCGCAAACGGACGCATGTTGCGGGACAGGACCGGGCGTTGCGCTGATCGAGGTCAACAGGTTGCGCCGATCCCGGTTGCTGCATTGCAGCATGCATCGGCGTATGCAACGCCTGTGTTGGCGCGCGAACGCATGCGATAATACGCGGCCCGTCCGCGCGCGCGTTCTGGTCGTGCGTTGACACGGTTGCCGCGTGTTGCGTGGCGGCCATCCTGATCCGCAATCACGTCCGGGAGATGCCCGTGGCCATCGCCGCCAAGTTTGAAATCGAATACCTGCAATACCTCGATCCGGAGGGCAAGCAGGTCAAGAAGAATCTGCCCGACTTCGCCAGGGACCTCGACTACATGGTCGAGCTGTACAGGCTGATGGTCTCGACCCGCGTGTTCGACACCAAGTCGATCGCGCTGCAGCGCACCGGCAAGCTCGGCACCTATGCGTCGTGCCTCGGGCACGAGGCCACCCACGTCGGCATCGGCGCGTCGCTGAAACCCGAGGACGTGTTCGCGCCCAGCTATCGCGAGTACGGCGCGCAGCTCTACCGCGGCGTGCATCCGCGCGACGTGTACATGTACTGGGGCGGCGACGAGCGCGGCAACGATTACCAGGAGGAACCGGCAAAGCACGACTTCGCCTGGGCGGTGCCGATCGGCACCCAGTGCCTGCACGCGGCCGGCACGGCGCTGGCGTTCAAGATCCGCAAGGAGAAGCGCGTGGCGCTTTGCGCCATCGGCGACGGCGGCTCATCCAAGTCCGACTTCATGGGCGCCATCAACGTGGCCGGTGCCCGCAAACTGCCGCTGGTGGCCGCCATCGTCAACAACCAGTGGGCGATTTCGGTGCCGCGGCGGATCCAGACCGGCGCCGAGACGCTGGCGCAGAAGGGCATCGCCGCGGGGCTGCCCTGCATCCAGGTCGACGGCAACGACATCATCGCGGTCAGGAAGGCCGTGGGCGATGCCGTGGAGCGTGCCCGCAAGGGCAAGGGCGGCAGCGTGGTCGAGTGCGTCACCTACCGCCTCGGCGACCACACCACCGCCGACGATGCGCGCCGCTATCGCAGCAAGGAAGAAGTCGAGGATGCGTGGGCCAAGGATCCGGTCAAGCGCCTGCGCACCTGGCTGGAATCGAAGAAGGCCTGGAACAAGAAGAAGGAAGAAAAACTCCAGGCCGAGTGCGAAGACTGGATGGACAAGGAGGTGGATGCCTACCTCGGCACCAAGGCCCAGCCGGTCACCGCGATGTTCGACTACACATTCGCCGAACTGCCTGCCGATCTGGTCGCGCAGCGCGAAGAAGCGATTGCGCTGGAAAAAGGAGCGAATTGATGGCCGCGATCACGCTTATCGAAGGCGTCACCCAGGCGCTCGCCTGGGAAATGCAGCACGACGAGTCGGTCATGGTGCTGGGCGAGGACGTGGGTCCGAACGGCGGTGTGTTCCGCGCCACGATCGGGCTGCACGACAAATTCGGCGAATGGCGCGTGTTCGACACGCCGCTGGACGAAACCACCATCGCCGGCCTCACCGTGGGCCTGGCCGCGCAGGGCATGAAACCCGTGGCCGAGGCGCAGTTCGAAGGCTTCATGTACCCGATGGTCGAGCAGATCATCTGCCACGCCGCGCGCATGCGCAACCGCACCCGCGGACGCCTGTCCTGCCCGGCGGTGTTCCGCGCGCCGTGGGGTGGCGGCATCCACGCGCCCGAGCATCATTCCGAGGCCAACGAGCACCTGTTCACCAACGTGCCGGGCCTGCGCGTGGTGCTGCCGTCTTCGCCGGCGCGCGCCTACGGCCTGCTGCTGG
>CAZAXF010000025.1:0-30044 GCA_964489055.1 uncultured Rhodanobacter sp.
TGGCGCCGTCGATCAACTGGGCGTTGATCCGGATCCGGCCACCGGCCTTGCGCACGCTGCCTTCCAGCACGTGCGTGACCTTCAACTCGCGCACCACCTTCTGGATGTCGGCGTGGCTGCCCTTGTACCGGAAGGCACTGTTGCTGGACGCCACGTCCAGCGCCGACACCTTGCTGAGGTCGGTGGTGATGTCCTCGGTGATACCGTCACTGAAGTATTCCTGCTCTGGGTCGCCGCTCATGTTGGTGAACGGCAGCACGCAGATCGCAAAGTGGGGATCCCGCCCCTGTGCCTGCATAGACTGCGCGGGCGGTGCTTCCGTCGCCGCCTGTGCGGCGGTCGAGCGTTCGATCATCGCCGCCAGCGCATGCAGGCATTCCTGCACGGCCGGATGCGAGGGATCCTCGTGCCAGGCGTCGAGGTCGGTGGTGTGGATCGCGCGCACGTCGATCGGCAATCGCGCCTCGTCGAAGCGCACCGGCACCAGCACCCCGCGCTCGGCCGCATCGCGCGCCTCGCCGCGCACCCAGCGCGAGGCCACCGAGGTCGGCGTCCACACGACCAGTACCGCCTTGGCCGCCTGCAACGCCTCGTCGATCTCGTCGTCGAACTCACGCCCCGGCGCGATCTCCGGATCCCACCACACCGACCAGCCCCTGGCCTCCATCGCGGCCACCAGCGGCGCGACGCGGGCCTTGTCGGTGCGTGCATAGGAAACGAAGACGTCAGCCATCACGGCACCCCTCGATGCCCTCGGAGGTTCCCGCACCCCGCGACCGCACGCGCACCGCAACGGCGGTCGACCACTGAGTGGCCGTCGCGCGGGTCATGCGGCCTCCGGTGCGGGCGGCGCCTTCTCCGCCGCGAGGCGCGCCTCGGCGGCAGCCACCATCGCCTGCCAGCCCGCGTCGTCGTGCAGCAACTCCAAATCCGGGTCGGCCTTGGCGAATTTCAGGAAGCTGTCCGGAATGGTTTCGAACAACGGCCGGAGCATCGCAAGCGCCGCTTCCTTGTCCTTCAGGCGAACACTCAGCATGCACGCAAAGTTGTAGCGCATGTTCCAGTTGTCGGGATCGATCAGGAGCGCGCGCTCCATGCGCGCCTTGGCGCGCTCGACTTCCCCCAGTGCGGCAAGTGCGTCGACACTGTACGCGTTGACCACGGAATTGTTCGGGTCGCGCGACAGGATGACTTCGGCGCGCTTGAGCGTCAGTTCGGCAGTTCGCCGGGCACCCGCGTCGTCGCCAACCGCGGTATAGCAACTTATCAACATGGCCACCGAATTGATGTCCTGCTCCATCAACGTAACCGCCTTTTCGTAGAAACGGATGGCGTCGTCGTAACGTTGCAGCTGGTAGTTCAGCCTTCCGGCCGCACGGTTGACTTCATAGGACTCCGGATCCAGTTTGAGCGCGGTCGTGATCTCCGCCGCGGCCGCCTCGAGGTCATCGTCGACCTGCAGGGCCTGGGCCTTGACCGCGTGGGCCTCGGCCAGGTCCGCGTTCAGCGCCAGCGCCCGCTCGACGGCATCCATGCCACCATCGTTGGACTGCCCTCCCATTGCCTCGCGCAGTTGCTGATAGCCGGCCGCCATCAGCGCCCAGGCTTCTGCATAGTCGGGATCGATCTCGACGGCGCGCCGGCAGATACGCACGATTGCCCGCGCAGGCCGCTCGTCCATACCCTGGCTCACCACGTAGCTTTGCCGGGCCATCAGGTAGAGATTGTGCGCCTCGGCACTCTCGGTGCCGCGCCGCTCGATGGCCTTCTTTTCCTCGGGCAGCAGGCGCAGCCTCAACGCCTTGACGATGGCTTGGGAAATTTCATCCTGGATCGCGAAAATATCCTTGGCGTCGCGGTCGTAACGCTCGGCCCACACATGGCCGTTGTTGTCGCCATCGACCAACTGTGCGTTGACGCGTATCCGGCCACCGGCCTTGCGAACGCTGCCTTCCAGCACATGCGTAACCTTGAGCTCGCGCGCGACCTTCAGGATGTCCACGTTCTCGCCCTTGTACACGAAGGCACTGTTGCGCGAGATGATCCGAAGGGCCGATACCTTGCTGAGATCGGTGATGATGTCTTCGGTGATGCCGTCGCTGAAATACTCCTGCTCGGGCTCACCGCTCATGTTGGCGAATGGCAGGACGCAGATCGAGAAACGCGCAGAATCCCTGGTCGAGGCTGGCGCCGCCGACGCATCCTTGATTTTCTCCGTTTGCGTGGCCCGGGTGCGCGCGATCATCGCCGCGAGCGCATTGAGGCACTCTTGCGCGCACGGCGTCGCCGCATCTTCCTTCCACTGGTCGAGATCGGTGGTGTGGATCGCGCGCACGTCGATCGGCAATCGCGCCTGGTCGAAGCGCACCGGCACCAGCACTCCGCGTTCGGCCGCATCGCGCGCCTCGCCGCGCACCCAGCGCGAGGCCACCGAGGTCGGCGTCCACACGACCAGTACCGCCTTGGCCGCCTGCAACGCCTCGTCGATCTCGTCGTCGAACTCACGCCCCGGCGCGATCTCCGGATCCCACCACACCGACCAGCCCCTGGCCTCCATCGCGGCCACCAGCGGCGCGACGCGGGCCTTGTCGGCGCGGGCGTAGGAAACGAAGACGTCAGCCATGGCACCACCCCCAGCTGCCCTCGCAGGTTCCCGCACGCCGCGACCGTACACGAACCGCAACGGCGGCCGACCACTGCGTGGCGGCCGCCCGGGTCATGCGGCCTCCGGTGCGGGCGGCGACTTCTCCGCCGCGAGGCGCGCCTCGGCGGCGGCGACCATGGCCTGCCAGCGCGGATCGTCGTGCAGGGATTCGAGATCCGGATCCGCTTCTGCGTACGGCAGAAAAGCATCCGATATCGTGTCGAACGCAGGACCCAGCATCTGCAACGCGGCCTCCTTGTCCTTCAGGTGCATACTCAGAACGCACGCAAAGTTGTAGCGCGCATTGAAGTTGTCCGGATCCATCAGCATGGTGCGATTCATGCGCGCCTTGGCGCGCTCACCCTCGCCCAGTGCCGCGAGCGCGAGTGCGCTGTATGCCACCACGCCGGCATTGTTCTGGTCGCGTGCCAGGATTGCCTCCGTTCGCTTGAGCGCAAGCTCCGCGGCATGCCGCTTGCCCGCCGAATCCCCGATCGCCGCATAGCAACTGATCAACTGTGTGGCCGAATTGATATCCGTCTCCATGAGGTTCGCGGCCTTTTCGTAAAACCGGATTGCGTCTTCGTATCGACGCAACTGGTAGTTGAGGCGCGCAGCAGCCCGATTGACCTCGTAGGACGCAGGATCCAGCTCGAGGGCCATGGCGACTTCGGCGTCAGCCGCGCCCGTTTCATCGTTCATCAACAGGATCTGCGCCTTGACGGCACGCGCTTCGGCGAGTTCGGGATCCAGCGCCAGCGCCTGCTCCACTGCGCGCGCACCTCCATCCGACGGCTTGCCGATATAGCGCAGCGCCTTGTATCCAATCGCCATCAGCGCCCACGCTTGCGCATACCCCGGATCGATCTCGGTGGCACGGCTGCACATGCGGATAATGGACTGCGCGGAACGTTCGTCGGCATCCTGGTTGGAAACGTAGAGCTGCCGCGCCATCAGGTACAAATCGTGAGCTTCGGCACTGTCGGTACCGCGCCGCTCGACCGCCTTCTTTTCCTCCGGCAGCAGGCGCAGCCTCAGCGCCTTGACGATCGCCTGTGAAATTTCGTCCTGGATCGCGAATACGTCACTCGCATCGCGGTCATAACGCTCGGCCCAGACATGGTTGTCGTTGCTGCCGTCGATCAACTGCGCGTTGATGCGAATGCGCCCACCTGCCTTGCGCACGCTGCCTTCCAGCACATGCGTGACCTTGAGTTCGCGCGCAACCTTCTCGATGTCGATGTGCTGTCCCTTGTAGCGGAACGCGGTGTTGCTGGAAGCGACCGCAAGCGCCGACACCTTGCTGAGGTCCGTGATGATGTCCTCAGTCATGCCGTCGCTGAAATATTCCTGCTCGGAATCGCCGCTCATGTTGACGAACGGCAACACGCAGATCGAGTAATACGGCTTCTTCTCGACCTTCCGCGTCGCCGCATCCGCGGTGCTGTCGGCCTTCGTCCGCGCGATCATGGCGGCCAGCGCACGCACGCATTCCCGCACCGGCTGGCTCGCCGGGTCCTCGCGCCAGTCATCGAGGTCGGTGGTATGGATGGCGCGCACGTCCATCGGCAGGCGTGCCTGCTCGAAGCGTACCGGCACCAGGATCCCGCGATCGGCCGCTTCGCGTGCCTCGCCGCGCACCCAGCGCGAAGCGACCGAGGTTGGCGTCCAGACCACGAGCACGGCCTTGGCCTGCTCCATCTCGACATCGATCTGGTCGTCGAATTCCTGGCCCGGCGTGATCTCCGGATCCCACCACACCGACCACCCCTGCGCCTCGATCGCAGCCACCAGCGGCGCGACGCGGGCCTTGTCGGTGCGTGCATAGGAAACGAAAACGTCGGCCATGCCGTTCAATCCTCGACACGAATCTGTGACTGTTGCCCTTGACTTTCAAGCATACCGCAGTGTACGCAACGCGGATAGCGCAGCCCGGCGACCGGCCCCGGGCACCTATCCGGACGGTCCCGCGGCCGTGGCAGTCGAACCCTCCGCCTCCGCGAGGCGTGACTCGGCGGCCGCGACCGCCTCCTGCCAGCGTGGGTCGTCGTGCAGGGGTTCGAAATCCGGATCGGCCCTGGCGTAATCGAGCAAGTGCCGGGTTGCGGTCCGGAGCAACGTATCGACCATTTCCAGTGCCGACTCGGTGTCGTCAAGATCACGGCAAAGCGTGCAGGCGAAGTTGTAGCGCATGAACCAGTCGTCGGGATCGATCAGCATCGCGCGGTTCATGCGCGCCTTGGCGCGCGCGCCCTCGCCCAGCGCACCCAGCGCGTTGACGCTGTAGGCGATGATGCCGACATTGTCCGGCGCTTTCGCCAACGCGGCATCTGCACGCTTCAGCAAGGCCTGCGCGGCACGCCGCATGCCTTCCCTGTCGCCCATGGCGCCACGGGTGCTGAGCAGCAGCATCGCCGAATTGAGATCGGTTTCCATCAACTGCACGGCCTTTTCGAGCAGTCGCGCGGCATCCTCGAAATGGTGCTGCACGTAATGGAGCCGGCCGGCGGTACGGTTGGCCTCGTACGATTCCGGGTCGAGTTCCAGGGCAGTGCGCGCTTCCGTGGCCGCCGCGGCGCAGTCACC
Source organism: uncultured Rhodanobacter sp. (assembly GCA_964489055.1). Lineage (GTDB taxonomy): Bacteria > Pseudomonadota > Gammaproteobacteria > Xanthomonadales > Rhodanobacteraceae > 66-474. The sequence continues at coordinate 5,231 of CAZAXF010000025.1, forward strand.
CCGCAGCTGCAGGATATGCGCCTTGACGGCGTGCGCCTCGGCAAGATCGGGAGCCAGTTCCAGCGCCTTCTCCGCCGCCACCATGCCATCCTCGGCCTCGTTGCCCAATTCGCGCAGGTTGCGGTAACCCATCGCCATCAACGCCCATGCCCGGGCGTAGCCGGGATCGACTTCGGTTGCGCGGGTACACACCCGGATGATCGCGCGTGCGGATTGCTCGTCGTTTTCCTGGGCGCTCAAGTAGATCTGCCGCGCCATCAGGTACAGGTCGTGCGCTTCGGCGCTGTCGGTACCGCGCCGCTCGATGGCCTTCTTTTCCGCCGGCAGCAGGCGCAATTTCAAGGCCTTGACGATGGCCCGGGAAATCTCGTCCTGCAGGGCGAAGATGTCGCCCGCGTCGCGATCGTAACGCTCACCCCACAGCCGACTGCTGGTCGCACCATCGATCAACTGGGCGTTGACGCGAATGCGGCCACCGGCCTTGCGCACGCTTCCTTCAAGTACATGGCTGACCCCCAGCTCGTGCGCCACAACCGATATGTCGACATTCCGGCCCTTGTACATGAAGGCGTTGTTGCGCGCGATGACCCTGAGTGCGGAGACCTTGCCCAGATCGGTGATGATGTCCTCGGTAATGCCGTCGCTGAAGTATTCCTGACCCGGTGCCCCGCTCATGTTGGTGAACGGCAGCACGCAGATCGAACAGCGCGGGCCTGCCTGCCTGCCCGCGCCCGCCGCGGCAGGCCTGCGCCTGTCGGCCACGGCCTCGCCGGAATCGCGCGCGATGGTCGCCGCCAAGGCATCGATACATTCCTGCAGCGCCGGGTGGGCCGGGTCCTCACGCCATGCGTCCAGATCGGTGGTATGGATCGCGCGCACGTCGATCGGCAATCGCGCCTGGTCGAAACGCACCGGCACGAGAATCCCGCGATCAGCTGCGTCGCGCGCCTCGCCGCGCACCCAACGCGAAGCCACCGAGGTCGGCGTCCAAACGACCAGTACCGCCCTGGCCGCCTGGAGCGCCTCGTCGATCTCGTCGTCGAACTCGCGCCCCGGCGCGATCTCCGGATCCCACCACACCGACCAGCCCAAGGCCTCCATCGCGGCCACCAGCGGCGCGACGCGGGGCTTGTCGGCGCGAGCGTAGGAAACGAACACGTCAGCCATGACGGCGGAACTCAAACGGGCCGGTCAACGCATACCCCGGGGCGCAAGCATACCCCGGCCGGCCAGCCGAGGCGCGGGACGCTCTGGTCAGGCCCGGCACGTCGCTCCAGCGTGCGTGCCTGGCCTCCACGGTCGTCGTTCATGCTGCAACCGCCCCGCCTGCCCTTGGCACATCGGCATGACACGATCGATACCCGGGCACCTCACCAACAGGTTCCTACGGCATCTTGTAGGTGCCCCGGGCAGTGCCCGACGAGCCTTCGTCGCCGAACGCAAGGGTTCGCACGAAGGTTCCACCGCCGGTGACACCCTTGAACTTGCCGCTGCCGGTACCCGGCAGGAACCCGTAATGGCCGCACACGTGCGGACACTTCGCGGTGCCGGCTTCGTCCATCTTCCACCAGTGCGAAACACTGTTGCCGGCCGGATCCCGGGTGAAACAGATGCCGCTGGCCGCGATTTCCTTGCCATCCCCGGCAACGATCGACTCGCCCATGCAGTTGCCGGCGCGTTGACCCATGGGGTCATCGGCGTTGTCGGGGACGACGTGGATGTAGTACCGCGTCAGCACCGAAGTATTGCCGTTGGGCAGCGTGGTCCTGGTCTGGGAAATGGTGTGAGTGTAGAAATGTGCAGTAGCCTGCGCCGCGCTGGCGGCGGAAGATGCGGCCAGCAGGGCCAGGGTGATGGCGGGCAGGGTGAGCATACGCATGGCATTTCTCCCGTGGGGCGCCCCGCGCCGCGGCACCCCCGTCGAACTGCTGTTGTCGGCGCGACAAGCACTTGCTTGGCGATGCCTTGCAATCAGTCTTGGCGACGAACGGTGAAGACCTCGTCCGGATCACCGACGCGGGTCACCCGCCAGGCGCCGTCCGCAGCGCTTTGGTGCTGGCGGAAGCAACGGGTTGCCCCGTCGTGCGGGTACAGGCAGAGCTTGTCGCCATCGGAGACGTTCCAGGTGCCGTCTTCGGTGTCGCTCGGATCGCCATCGTTGCTGGCGCGGTAGGTTCCATCCGGCTGGAACCTGAAAGTCCAGGTCTGGCCCCGGCCGCTGGACACGAGTGTCGCCCCGGCAAAAGGCTTTCCGTCGGGTGCCGTCGCCGCAGTCGTGCCGGACTGCTTGCTGGCCACCAAGCGCATCGTGGTGTCGCCCCTGAGATCGTGGCTGACGATGTGCATGGTCCGGCCATCGATTGACAGCGTGTCCGTTTCCTTGCTGACAGGCTTGCCCTCGTACTTGTAGACCAGGTGCAGCTCGCGCGGGCCGGCCCGGGTGACGGCGACGCTGGTGGTGGTATCCGAGCCGTGGAACGGCGCATCGCTGCCGTCCATCGGTGCATCGAACGACTCGCCGGTGCCGTCGCGCATGTGCAGCGTGTTGCCATCCACCTTGTAGGTGGTGGTCAGGATATTGTCGGACACGTTGCTGTATTTCTGCGTCCGCCAGGATCCGGAAACGGGGTGGGCGCCTGCCGGAACCTTGCCCACCCGCCTGGCGATGACCGTACCCGTGACCGGACCCGTCGGGGTCATGTTGGTGAACTGATTGCTCAGCGTCCGGCCATCGGGTGATACGCTCGTCGTGCGCTCGGTGACCAGCTTGCCGTCCTTCTGCCGTGCGTACCTGACGGTACGGTCGTTGACGATCGTGGCGCTGGCGCTGTCGAAGCCCGGGTGTCCCTTGACCGGATGGAACCTGCCGTCGGCCCTGATGCTGTAGGGCGGCGTACAGGTGATGCACGAATACACGCCATCCTTGAGTACGAAGGTGACAGGTTTCTCCGGCGCCTGGACCTTGGCAGGGTCGATCTTCCAGGTGCCGTCGAAGGCGCTTTGTGCCAGCACCGCTGTCGGCGCAAGCAACAGGGCCAACACGGTGACTGCAATCAGGTTTTTCATGCTCCTTCTCCTCGGGTGAAGTCTCGTGGGAAACAACATGTGGAAATACAGCACGGATGTACCGGGCTGTCCTGACGAAAATCTGATGGAATCATCTAGTTGCTGATTTCAAATGCTTTTTGTTGCTGCACGGAACAAGGATCCGGCAGGACTGGCTGCATCACGCGAGGGCAATGTTCAACTCGTTGAGCGAAGCAGCGGCACCGCGACGAGGCAGGGGTGAATGGCGGCGCGAAAACGCACGCACTACCGCCCCTTCGCCGAATTGCTTTATGCTGCGCGGGTCATGGAGGCGCACACAGCCAGATCCATCGAACGTCCCGCATGCGCGATCGCGGACCTGCACGCGACGCGGGTGCTGTCGCTGGACGCCACCGGCCGCATCCTGGACTGGATAAGCTGGCAGGACGCCGCGTGCCTGTATGTCCGCGAGGCGGTCGCCTGGACGCTTGGTGATCCGTGCCTCACGCTGCACGGGGGCTTTCGCCGCGATACCGGCGACCAGAGCATCCTGCTGTTGCACCCGATCGTCGCCAGCCGCGGTCGTTGCCGCGACGGCGCGGTCGATCCCTCACCGGCCCTCAGCAACGGCGCGTTGTTCGCGCGAGACCGCTACCTGTGCATGTACTGCGGCCGGCACTGCGCGCGCAACGAACTCACCCGCGACCACGTGCATCCGCTCTCGCGCGGTGGCCGGGACATCTGGGAAAACGTGGTCTCGGCGTGCCTGACCTGCAATCTGAAGAAGGGCAACCGCACGCCGCAGCAGGCCAACATGCCGCTGCTGGCGGTGCCGTACAAGCCGAGCTGGGTCGAGCACCTGATCCTGTCCAACCGCAACATCCTGGCCGACCAGATGGAATTTCTGGTCCACCATCTGCCGCGGGATCGCCGGCCGTCGGCGTGACGGTGCGCCGGGGAGCCCTTCCCCGCATCGCGCATGGCTGGAGGATCGGATGAGGGGCTCGGAGCTTCGGCGGGTGCCATGCCTGATTCCGGAACGGAATGTCCCCGAACGGATTTGCGTTTTTAGCGTTCATTCGCGGACCGGGTTGCTCCTTCCGGAAGCAGCAGAACAGTCCGCAAATCAGCGCAAATGAACGAAAATCCAGCAGACGACTGCCCCTCCCGACCGCCGATGGCACCTGCGCGATCGGGGTGAGCCGGTTATGATGCGCCGCGGCATCCGCAGCGTTTCTGCTTCATGACCCCGAACGATCCGCCTTCCCCGGCGCACGATCGTGAGCCGGAGCATTCCGGCGCGCGCGCGCCGGACCACGAGAGCCTTCGCACCGAAGGCAGCACCGACGCACTTCCGGTGGCGCCGGCGCTCGGCGCGTCGCTGGATGCCGCCAGCATGCCGCGCGAGTCGACGCTGGTGTCGCACCGGGTGGTGTTGATCAGCGCGCTGGCGATCGTGCTGGGTGCGATCGCGGCGGGCGTTGCGCAGGTGTTGCTGCTGCTGATCAACCTGTTCACCGACATTTTCTTCTACGGGCGCGTCTCGGACGTGATCGGCCCGCTGGCCCCGCAACACACCGGCATCCTGTCGCCGGCGCACAACCAGCTCGGGCTGTGGGTGATCGTGATCCCGGCCATCGGCGGCCTGATCGCCGGTGTGATGGCACGCTGGGGCTCGCGCGCGATCCAGGGCCACGGCATTCCCGAGGCGATGGAACGCATCCTGGAACACGAATCGACGATTCCCGCGCGCGTCACCTGGCTGAAGCCGTTGTCCTCGGCATTCGCGATCGGCACCGGCGGCCCGTTCGGCGCCGAAGGCCCGATCATTTCCACCGGCGGCGCGCTGGGTTCGCTGATCGGCCAGTTCATCCGGATCACCGCGCACGAGCGCAAGGTGTTGCTGGCCGCCGGCGCCGCGGCCGGCATGGCGGCGGTATTCGGCGCGCCGGTGGCATCCCTGGTGATGGCGGTCGAGTTGTTGCTGTTCGAACTGCGTCCGCGTTCACTGATCCCGGTGGCACTGGCCTGCGTCACCGCCACCGGCGTGCGCTACGCGACCTTCGGCTCGGGCGCGGTGTTCGCGATGACCTCGGTGGCCGAACCGGGAGGCTGGGCGCTGGCCAGCTACATCGTGCTGGGCGCGCTGGTCGGCTATGCCAGCGTATGGGTGACCAAGGCCGTCTACGGCGTGGAAGACCTGTTCGAGAAACTGCCGGTGCACTGGATGTGGTGGCCGGCGATCGGCGGTCTCGCGGCGGGGCTGGTCGGCTTCTTCGCGCCCAACACGCTCGGCGTGGGTTACGACAACATCGACGGACTGGTCCAGGGCAGCTTCGGAATCAAGGTGCTGCTGTCGCTGGCGATCCTGAAATTCATCTCGTGGGTGATCGCGCTGGGCAGCGGCACCTCGGGCGGCACGCTGGCGCCGCTGTTCATGATCGGCGGCGCGCTGGGCGCGCTGCTGGGGATGGGATTCGGGCACCTGGTGCCGGCGCTCGGGATCGACCTGCGGATCGCCGCGCTGGTCGGCATGGCGGCCATGTTCGCCGGTTCCTCGCGCGCCCTGCTCACCTCGATCGTGTTCGCGTTCGAGACCACGCGCCAGCCGGCCGGGCTGCTGCCGCTGCTGGGCGGCTGCACCGCCGCCTACCTGATCTCGGCGCTGGCGATGCGCAACACCATCATGACCGAGAAGATCGCCCGCCGCGGCATCCGCGTGCCCAGCGAGTATTCGGCCGATTTCCTGGACCAGGTTCCGGTCGGCAAGGCCTGCACCCGCGACGTGCGCGCGCTGAAGACCTCCGACGAGCTCGGCGAAGTCCGTCGCTGGATGAACTCCGGGCGCGTCAACGCCCAGCACCAGGGCTACCCGGTGATCGACGACGCCGGCCGCGTGCGCGGCGTGGTCACCCGGCGCATGCTGCTCGACCCCGACCGCGCCAGCCTGACCCGCATCGGCGAGATGCTCAAGGGCGGCCCGATCATCGTTTTCGAAGACCACACCCTGCGCGATGCATCCGACCTGATGGTGGCCGAAAACGTCGGCCGCCTGATCGTGGTCGAACGCGACAACCCCACCCGCATGGTCGGCATTCTCACCCGCAGCGACGTGATGGCCGCCAACAGCAAACGCATCCACGAGATGCACGACGCCACGCGCAGGATCCGCATCCGGCGTTCGCTGCGCCGGTTCGGGATCGGCCCCCGGCGCGGCGGCGAACCGAAGGTTCCGTGACGACGATCGCACGCGCCTTGCCGCGTTGCGCGACAATGGGTACATGAGCCGCACTGCGCCATGCCTGCGCTGGGTGCCGGTCGCCGCCGCCGCGCTGCTGCTGGCGGCCTGCGCCAGTCCCCGGGACCAGTTGCGCCAGAAGGTGCACGGTTACCGCGTCTCCAGCCAACCCGCCCCGGCGGCGCAGCAGGTGTTCCGTCGCCGCATCGAGGCTTCGCCGCGCACCCTGGACCCGTCGCTCGCGACCGGCGTGCCATCGTTCAACGTGGTCGAGGACCTGTTCGAGGGCCTGACCACGGTCGGACCCGGCGGCAGGATGCGCCCGGGCGTTGCCAGCTCCTGGACGGTCAGTTCCGATGGCCGCAGCTACGTCTTCCACCTGCGTCCCGACGCGCGCTGGTCCAACGGCAAGCCGGTCACGGCCGGCGATTTCGTCTACGCCTGGCGGCGAGAAGTCGACCCGGCCACCGCCGCCCAGTACGCGCAATCGCTGGCGCCGATCGTCAACGCCCCGGCCATCATCGACGGCAAGAAGGCGCCCGACACGCTGGGCGTGTACGCGCCCGATGCGCACACCTTGAAGGTCGAGCTCAGCCGGCGCACGCCGTATTTCCTGGTGATGCTGCACAACGTCTACTTCATGCCGCTGTACGCACCGGCGATCAAGCGCTGGGGCGATGGCTGGACCCGGCCGGGGCACCTGGTCAGCGACGGCGCGTTCATGCTCACCCAGTGGGTGATCAACGGGCATCTCACGCTCACCAAAAACCCCTACTACTGGGATGCCGCCCACGTGCACCTTCGCGAGGAGATCGACTACCCGATCGGCACGCGTTCGTCGGCGCTGTCGCGCTACCTGGCCGACGATCTCGATTTCGTGGGCGGTCCGGCCTTCCCGGCCAGCGACGCCGACTGGCTGCGCCGCACCCTGGGCAACCAGGTGCGGGTGACCCCGTACTACGGCTGCGCGTTTTTCGGCATGCTGGTGCACAAGCCCCCGTTCAACAACCGCGGCCTGCGCCTGGCGCTGACCATGGTGCTCAACCGCAAGGTGCTGGACGACAAGTTGGCCCGGGGCCTGGACCTGCCGGCCTATTCGCTGTTTCCACCGCTGCCCGGCTATACCCAGCAGGTTCCGGGCTGGGCGCACTGGCCGATGAAAAAGCGCCTGGCGGTGGCGCGCCGGCTGTACCACCAGGCCGGCTATTCCAGATCCCACCCGCTGCGGGTCAAGCTGCTGTATCCGACCGAGGGCGTGCAGGCGCGCAACTACATCCAGGCCGTGGTCACCATGTGGCGCCAGGCGCTCGGGGCCGACATCATCCCCTGGAACGAGCAGTGGAAGGTGATGCTGCAGGACATCCAGTACAAGAACGCCGACCTGTACTGGAGCGCCTGGATCGGCGACTACCCGGCGCCCTACACCTTCGCCCAGCAATTCGTGAAGGGCTTCGCGATGAACTACGGCGACTACGACAACCCGGCCTACCAGCGCGCGGTCGAAGCGGCCGTGGCCGAACCGGACAAGGCCAGGCGCTACGCGCTGTACGGCAAGGCCGAGGACATCCTGAACGCCGACGCGCCCTTCATCCCGCTGTATTTCTACAAGTCGGCGGAACTGGTCAAACCCTACGTGGCCGGTTACGAACCGAATGTGCAGGCGCTGCACCTGGCGCGCTACATCTGGATCCGCAAGCACTCGGCCACGGGCACATGATCCGCTACATCCTGCGCCGCGTGCTGGGGGCCATCCCGACCCTGCTGATCATCATCACGCTGAGCTTTTTCATGCTGCGCGCCGCACCGGGCGGACCGTTCACCACCCAGCGCGCGCTGCCGCCGCAGGTGAAGGCCAACCTGATGCACATGTACCACCTCGATGAGCCCCTGTGGGAGCAGTACGGGCGCTATCTCGGCAACATCGTGCGCGGAAATTTCGGGCCTTCCTTCGTGTATCGCGGCACCAGCGTCAACGACCTGATCACGCAAGGGCTGCCGGTGGATGCCACCATCGGTGGATTCGCGCTGCTGCTGTCGCTGCTGGTCGGGATTCCGCTGGGCATCATCGCGGCGCTCAGACAGAACACCGCCTGGGACTACATCCCGATGGCCGGCGCCATGGCCGGCATCTCGATTCCCAACTTCGTGGTGGCGCCGGTGCTGATCCTGCTGCTGGCGGTGAAGCTGCACTGGCTGCCGGCCGGAGGCTGGGGCGGCGGCCATCCGTTGTACCTGGCCCTGCCGGTGGTCTCGCTGGCACTGCCGATGATCGCCTACATGGCGCGCCTGATGCGTGGCTCGATGGTCGAGGTGCTGTCCAGCCCCTACATCCGCACCGCGCGCGCCAAGGGCTTGCCCGAACGCACCGTGATCCTGCGCCACGCGCTGCGGCCCGCGCTGATGCCGCTGATTTCCTTCCTGGGGCCGGCCACGGTGGCGCTCCTGACCGGTTCGATCGTGATCGAGCAGATTTTCGGCCTGCCCGGCATCGGGCGCTTCTTCGTCACCGGCGCGCTCAATCGCGACTACACCCTGGTGATGGGCGTGACCATCCTGTACGGGATGCTGATCATCGCCTTCAACCTGGTCGCCGACGTTCTTTACGGCGCGCTCGACCCGCGGGCGCGGCTGTCATGAGCACGCACGGACGCCACGCCTGGTTCAACTGGGTGCCGGGACGCGGCGCCGCCGAAAAGGCCGAGGCCCTGGCCGATGCGTTCGGCGAGGGCGGTGCGGCGCGCGGCCGTTCCCTGTGGCAGGACGCCTGGCGACGCCTGAAACGCAACCGCGCCGCACTGGCCAGCATGTGGGTGCTGGGCCTGATCGCCATGGCCTGCATCGTGATCCCGTGGGTGTGGCCCTACGGCTACGCCCAGCCCGACTGGAACCTCCTGTACCAGGGACCGACCTTCGCCGGCGCGCACCTGTTCGGCACCGACGCGCTGGGCCGCGACCTGTTCGTGCGGGTGATGTGGGGGTGCCGGATCTCGCTGATGGTGGGCGTGGTGGCGACCTTCGTGACGCTGGTGATCGGGGTCACCTGGGGTGCGGTGGCGGGCTTCCTCGGCGGCTGGGTCGACGGCCTGATGATGCGCTTCGTCGATATCCTGTATTCGATCCCGTTCATCCCCTTCGTGATCATCCTGATGGTGCTGTTCGGGCGCGACCTGATCCTGGTGTTCGCCGCGATCGGCGCGGTGTCGTGGCTGGACATCGCGCGCATCGTGCGCGGCCAGACGCTGGGCCTGCGCAAGAAGGAATTCATCGAGGCCGCGCACGCCAGCGGGGTGGGCAACCGCACCATCATCGCCCGCCACATCGTGCCCAACCTCATCGGCATCGTGGTCATCTACGTCACCCTGACCATCCCGACCGTGATCCTGTTCGAAGCCTTCCTGAGTTTTCTCGGCCTGGGCGTGCAGGCGCCGCTGACCTCGCTGGGCGGCCTGGTCAGCGACGGCGCCTCGGTATTGCAGTCCTACCCCTACATGCTGCTGATCCCGGCCATCTTCCTGGCCGTGATCGTGTACTGCTTCAACTTCATCGGCGACGGCCTGCGCGATGCCTTCGACCCCAAGGACCGTTGAGGTGGCCACGCATCCGCAAGCCGCCGCATCCGCCGCCGAGCCACTGCTCGACATCCACAGGCTCACCGTACGCTTTGCGACCGAGGACGGCTTCGTGCACGCGGTCAACGGCATCGACCTTGCCGTGCGCCGGCGCTCGGTGCTTGGCGTGGTGGGCGAATCGGGCTCTGGCAAGAGCCAGACCTGGCTGGCGGTGATGGGCCTTCTGGCCAGGAACGGCCACGCCGAGGGCGAGGTGCGCCTGAATGGCAGGAACATCCTCAACCTGCCGCAGCGCGCCCTGACCCGGCTGCGCGGCAACAAGATGGCGATGATCTTCCAGGACCCGATGACCGCGCTCAATCCCTACCTCACCATCGGCCGGCAGATGACCGAGGTGTTGCAGTGGCATCGCCACATGTCGCGCCGCGACGCCAACGCGCGTGCAATCCAGGCGCTGGAATCGGTGCACATCACCGGCGCCGCGCGGCGGCTTTCGATGTATCCGCACGAGTTTTCCGGCGGCATGCGCCAGCGCGTGATGATCGCGATGGCGCTGCTGACCGACCCGGAACTGTTGATCTGCGACGAGCCGACCACGGCGCTGGACGTCACCGTGCAGGCGCAGATCCTGGCGCTGCTCGACGAGCTTCGCGAGCGCTTCGGCACCGCGATCGTGCTGATCACCCACGACCTCGGCGTGGTGGCGCAGATCGCCGACCGCATCTGCGTGATGTACGGGGGCCGGCAGATGGAACAGGCCGACGCGCACACCCTGTTCCACGCCTGTCGCCACCCTTACACCGAGGGCCTGCTGCGCTCGGTGCCGCGCCTGGACCGGCCCCGCACCGAGCGCCTGGCAACCATTCCCGGCAACCCGCCGGACCTTGCCGCGTTGCCGCCCGGCTGCCCGTTCGCGCCGCGCTGTTCGTACGTGATGGACGTGTGCCGCCGCGAAATGCCGCCGCCGGTGAACGTCGGCGAGCGGCACCTGAAGGCCTGCCATTACCAGGGCGCGCTCGGCAAGCTGGAGAACGGCCCATGAGCGACGGGAAACTGCTGGAGGTGCGCGACCTGTCGGTGCATTTCCCGGTCCGTGGCGGGGGCCTGTTTCCCCGGACGCGCATGCTGCGGGCCGTCGACCAGGTCAGTTTCGACGTGCACGCGGGCGAGGTGCTGGGCGTGGTCGGCGAATCGGGCTGCGGAAAGTCCACGCTCTCGCGCGCGCTGGTCGGGCTGGTTCCGGCCACCGCGGGCAGCGTGCGCTTCCGCGGGCGGGAGTTGACCACGCTCGGGCCGGCCGCACTGCGTCCGCTGCGCCGCGACCTGCAGATCATCTTCCAGGACCCCCTGGCCTCGCTCGATCCGCGCATGACCGTGGGCCGGATCATCGCCGAACCCCTGCGCGCGCTGCTGCCGGACATGGACCGGGCCGAACGCCGTCGGCGGGTGCTCGACACCATGCAGCGGGTGGGCCTTCTGCCCGGCCACATCAACCGCTACGCGCACGAATTTTCCGGTGGCCAGGCGCAGCGCATCGGCATCGCCCGCGCGCTGGTGGTCGAGCCGGCGCTGGTGATCTGCGACGAGCCGGTCAGTGCGCTGGACGTGTCGATCAAGTCCCAGGTCATCAACCTGCTGCTGGACCTGCGCGCCGCGCAGGGGCTGACCTACGTGTTCGTGGCCCACGACCTCGCCAGCGTGCGCCACATCGCCACCCGGGTGCTGGTGCTCTACCTCGGCCGCGCGATGGAAATCGCCGACCGCGACGCGCTCTACGCCACCCCGCTGCACCCCTACACGCAGATGCTGATGGCGGCGGCGCCGATTCCCGATCCCGCGCTTGCACGCAAGCGCCCATCCACCGTGGTGCGCGGCGAACTGCCCTCGCCGCTCGACCCGCCCTCGGGTTGCGTATTCCGCACCCGCTGCCCGTTCGCCACCGACCGCTGCAGTGCCGAACGACCCGAACTGCGCGAAGTCCACGGAAGCCTGGTCGCCTGCCACCACGCCGAGGCCATTGCCGCGCAGCGCGCGAGGGCGTAGCGCCGGACGAGGGTTCGGCTCCTGCACCATCCAATCCCGCGCGAGAGCGAACCCTCACCCCCGACCCCGCCTCCATTCAAGCGTTGGCACTCTGAAGTCCCCACATCCTGCTTCCGTGTTGCGCGACAATGGCCGCATGATCGACCGTGTCCGCTACCCCCTGCTCGCCGGCATCGACGCGCCGGCCGACCTGAAACGCGTGCCCGAGGCCGACTTGCCGGCGGTCGCGGCCGAGCTGCGCGCCTGGCTGATCGAATCGGTCGCGAGCGTGGGTGGGCACTTCGGCGCGGGCCTCGGGGTGGTCGAACTCAGCGTCGCGCTGCATTTTCTCTACGACACGCCGCGCGACCGCATCGTGTGGGATGTCGGCCACCAGGGCTATCCGCACAAGATCCTCACCGGCCGCCGCGATGCCATCACCAGCATCAAGAAAAAGGGGGGTCTGGCGCCGTTCCTGAAGCGCGGGGAAAGTGAATTCGACACGTTCGGCGTGGGCCACGCATCCACCTCCGTTTCCGCCGCGCTGGGCATGGCGATCGCGTTGCGCCAGCGCGGCGATCATCGCAAGGTGGTCGCGGTGATCGGCGACGGTGCGTTGACCGGCGGCATGGCCTACGAGGCCCTGAACCACGCCGGCGGCTGCGGTGCCGACCTGCTGGTGGTGCTGAACGACAACGGCATGTCGATCAGCGAGAACGTCGGCGGACTTGAACGCACGCTGGGACGCCTGCGGGCCGGGGAGGCCGGCGAATCGGGCCCGCATCCCGAAGCGCTGTTCGAAGAGCTGGGTTTTGCCTATTCAGGACCGGTCGACGGCCACGACCTGCCCGCGCTGCTCGCGGCCCTGCGCGCCGCCAACGACCAGCACGGCCCGCGCCTGCTGCACGTGACAACCACCAAGGGCAAGGGGTATCCGCCAGCCGAGCAGGCGCAGATCGAATACCACGCGGTCGGGCGTTTCGATCCGGCGCGTGGCGTCGCCCGCGCTGCCCGCAAGGCACCGACCTACAGCGCGGTGTTCGGCGACTGGTTGTGCGACATGGCCAGGGCCGACCCGCACCTGGTCGCGATCACTCCGGCGATGCGCGAAGGATCCGGCCTGGTGCGCTTCTCACGCGAATTCCCGGACCGCTATTTCGACGTCGCCATCGCCGAACAGCACGCCGTGACCCTGGCCGCGGGCCTTGCCTGCGAAGGCACGAAGACGGTGGTGGCGATCTATTCCACCTTCCTGCAGCGCGCTTACGACCAGTTGATCCACGACGTCGCGCTGCAGGACCTGGACGTGACCTTCGCGATCGACCGCGCCGGCGTGGTCGGTCCGGACGGCCCCACCCACGCCGGCAGCTTCGACCTCACGTACCTGCGCTGCATTCCCGGCATGCTGGTGATGGCACCCGCCGACGAGAACGAATGCCGGAAATTGCTGAGCACCGGCTTTCACCACCCCGGCACCGCCGCGATCCGTTACCCGCGCGGCGGCGGACCCGGCGTTGCGATTGAACCGGGCCTCGACGCCCTGCCGATCGGCAAGGCGGAAATGCGCCGAAGTGGGCACGGCATTGCGCTGCTGGCGTTTGGCTGCGCGCTCGCGCCCGCCGAAGCGGTTGGCGCAGAGCTGGACGCGACCGTCGTCAACATGCGCTTCGTCAAGCCACTGGACGAAGCGCTGGTGCTGGAGCTCGCACGCACGCACGACGCGCTGGTCACGCTCGAGGACAACGTGGTCGCCGGCGGTGCCGGCTCGGCGGTGGGCGAACTGCTGGCAGCGCACGGCGTCGAGATCCCCTTGCTGCAACTCGGTCTGCCGGACCGTTTCCTGCAACACGCCACGCGCGAGGAGCTGCTCGCCGAAGCGGGGCTGGATGCCGAAGGCGTTCGGCGCTCGATTCAGGCACGGTTTCCGCAATGGGCCAACGGCGGAGCGGACTCCAACGTAGAGCAGATTCCGGGTTCCGCGCTGCGCGCGGCCCCGGAATGACGGCGATTTTTTCCTAGAATGACGGGCGCCCCTTTGATTTCGCCATGATGACCCTCCTTTCGGGCTACCGAGACGTGTTTTCCGCAGTCTGCGGCCACGGATCCATCACGGCACGACGAAACTCCCGCAAAGGCAGATTCCGGGTTCCGCGCTGCGCGCGGCCCCGGAATGACGGCGATTTTTTCCTAGAATGACGGGCGCCCCTTTGATTTCGCCATGATGACCCTCCTTTCGGGCTACCGAGACGTGTTTTCCGCAGTCTGCGGCCACGGATCCATCACGGCACGACGAAACTCCCGCAAAGGCAGATTCCGGGTTCCGCGCTGCGCGCGGCCCCGGAATGACGGCGATTTTTTTGCCCGAGATGACGGCGAACTCTCTGCCCGGAACGGCGGCAAGTTCTTTCCCCGTCATTCCGGGGCCGCATCCGGCTTCATCGGATGCGGAACCCGGAATCTGCTCTCACGGCACCAGGTCAACCCACAAGTCCCGCCACTTCGGATTGGCCTTTTCGATCAGCGCATCCTTCCATGCGCGGCGCCACTTCTTCAGCGCCTTCTCGCGTTCGATGGCTTCCAGCATCGATTCGTACTGCTCGAAATAGACAAGCTCGTGCAACCGGTAACGCCGGCTGAAACCTTCGACCGCATCGCTGCGGTGCTGCCAGACGCGCTTGACCAAGTCGGACGTGACGCCGATGTACAACACGCCGCCGGGTTTGTTGGTCAGGATGTAGACCGCGGGTTGCTTCATGCGGATTCAACAGCAGATTCCGGATCGCCGCTGCGCGGCGTCCGGAATGACGGGAGTGGGTTGGCCAACATTTCGGGGCCGCGTACGTCGAAAGCGGGTTCCGGGTGCTGCGCTGCGCGCGGCCCCGGAATGACGGGTGAAGGAACGTTCGCGCGCCCGGCAGAACCCATGATCAATGGTCAACCGTCTCAACCGTCATTGCGGACGCCGCGCAGCGGCGATCCGCAATCTGCTCTCAATCCCCCGTCCCCGTCCAGCGCTTGAGCCACGTCAGCACCGTGTCGTGCCACATCACGCTGTTCTGCGGCTTCAGTACCAGGTGATCCTCATCCGGAAAATTCAGGAACTCGCTGGGAATCCCCTGCCGTTGCAGCGCCGTGAATGCGCCCAGGCCCTGGGAAATCGGAATCCGGTAGTCGCGGCTGTCGTGGACCACCAGCATCGGTACGCGCCAGTCCTTGACGTGGTTCAGGGGGTTGAACTTTTCGTAGTTCTCCGGGTGTTCGTATTGCGTGCCGCCGTTCTCGTGTTCCTCGAACCAGAGCTCGTCGGTTGCGTAGTACATCATGCGGGTGTCGAACACGCCGTCGTGGTCGACGAAGCATTTCCACGGCTGGTTCCACACGCCGGCCATCCAGTACACCATGTAACCGCCGTAGCTTGCGCCCAGCGCGCAGGCGTCGTTGCCGTCGAGGTACGGGAACTTCTTCAGCGCCGCGGCCCAGCCCTTCTGCAGATCCTCCAGCGGACGGTCGCCCCAGTGCTGCGAAATCGCGTCGGTGAAGGCCTGGCCGTAGCCGGTGGAACCGTGGAAGTTGATCGCGACCACCGCGAACCCGGCGCCGGCGTACACCTCGGGGTTCCAGCGGTAGTGGAACTCGTTGGACCAGGCGCCCTGCGGGCCGCCGTGGACCAGGAATGCGACGGGGTATTTCTTGCCGGGCTTGGCTCCTACCGGCGGCATCACGTAACCGTGCACCGACTCATCGTTCCAGCCGGGAAAGCGGAACCACGTGGCCTGGCTGAACTCGATGTCGGCAAGTCGCCGGGCGTTGAAATGCGTGACCTGGTGCGGCTCGCCGTTGGCGACGGTATAGACATCCGCGGGGTGCGTGAAGTCTTCGCGCGCGAACACGATCCGCCCGTGGCCGACGTCGAAACCCTTGACCGTGCCATCGCCCGACACCCGGCTGACTTCGCCGTTGGCGACGCCCACGGCAAACAACGGATGGTTGCCCTCGTCGTCTGCCGCCGTGTAGAGCGTCCTGCCGTCGCTGGAAAGCTTCAGCGGCCCGGCGGAGCGGTCCCAGCGCGGATCCACCTCGCGGATGGTGCCGGTGGCAAGGTCCATGGCCTTGATCGCGAAACGGTCGGCCTCGAAACCCGGGATTTTCATGGCCAGGTAATAAAGCGTCCTGCCGTCATGCGAAGGCAGCGGATAGGCGTCCCAGGCCTTGTTGGCGGCGGTGAGGTTTTTCGGTGCGGCCGAACCGTCCGCGGGCACCGAGTAGATGTCGAAGTTGGTCGACCAGGGCTCGGTCTTGCCGGCGATGCGCACGTCGAAATACACCGTCTTGCCGTCGGGCGACCAGGCATATTCGCTGTTGTCGCCAAACGGCTTGCTGGGCACGTCGCCGTCGATGCCCTTCGTCAACAGGACCGGTTTCGACGAGCCGTCCAGCGGCATCACGAACAGTTGCCCGCGGCGGTGGTCGGACCATTCGTTCCAGTGCCGCACGAACAGGCGGTGATACAGCCGCCCGGTGGCCTTGACCTTTTTCTTCGCGTCCAGCTTCTTGCGCGTGCATTCAAGCGTGCTGCAGTCCTCGAACATCTGCGCCGAGAACAGAAGCCTCTTGCCGTCCGGCGAAAGTTTGAAGTTGTCCACATCCAGCGGCAGGTGCGTCACCTGCACCGGCGCGCCGCCGGCGACCGGCGCCGACCACAACTGGGTGGAATCCTTTTTCGTGGCAAGGAAATACAGCGTCTTGCCGTCGGGGGAGAACGCCGGACCCGACGCCCCAAGCTTCGGGTCGGTGACCCGCCGCGGCTTGGAATCCTTGTTTACCAGATCCAGCAGCCACACGCTGGTCACGCCCTTGTTGGCGTCCCAGTCGGTGCTGCGCACCGTGAATGCGACTTCGTTGCCATCGGGCGCGAGCTGCGGGCCGGACACCCGGTCCATCATCGCCAGATCACGCACATTGAACGGATGCGGTTGCGCGGCCATCACGGCTCCCGAACTCAAGGCCAGCGCAAGGGCGCAGGCGGCAAGGTGGAGTTTCATCATGCCTCCCCGGCAAGGAATGAAGGAACAGCGCGGTTACGGTACGTGCCGTCGGGCCGGCTTGCAAATGGATGGCTTCAGCGCTCCGGCTCCCGGGTCCACACCAGGCTGGCCATCCGTCCGCTGCGTGCGCCGTCACGCCGGAACGAATGCAGGCGCCGGTCCGCGAGGGTGTCCAGTCCGCCGCCGTGGACGCGCGTCACGCCGGCCGCGCGCAGCCGCTGCCGCGCCAGCGCGTACAGGTCGCACGACCAGTGGCCCGGCCGGGTCGGCGAGAACGCTGACGCGGCCTCGGCGGCGCGGGCGAGGAATGCCGCGCGCACCTCGCCGCCAACCTCGTAGGAGGGCGCGGCGATGGCAGGCCCCAGCCACGCAAGGAGCCCGCCGGGTGGCGTGTGCATCGCGTTCACGGTGCTTTCCAGCACGCCCGCGGCGAGGCCACGCCAGCCCGCGTGCGCGGCGGCGATTTCCGAACCGTCCGCGGCACACAACAACACCGGCAGGCAGTCGGCCGTCAGGATCGCCAGCACCACGCCCGGTGTGCGGGTGACCGCAGCGTCGGCCTGCGGTTCGGTGTGTCCCGGATCGGTGACGACCTGCGTGCCGTGGACCTGGCGCAGCCAGCGCGGTTCATCGGGCAGTGCCAGCACCTCGCGCAGGAACGCGCGGTTGCGCGCAATCGCGGCGGGGTCATCGCCCGAGCGCGCGCCAAGATTGAAGCCGAATGCCGATTCATCCGTGTCCGGCGGCCCCCGGCGCGTGGTCACCACCGCGTGCACCTGCGGCGGCGCCGGCCAGTCAGGCCTCAGCCACGATGATGGTCTTGCGGACATGTCTGCTCCTTGTCGACCGCCTGTTTCAGTGACCGATCTGCCTTCCGATTCCGGGCCCACCCGCGGCATCTTCGCGCAGCGCCGCCAGCAGATCGGTGAAATCGTGCGGCGGTTCGGCGTCGAAGCAGAGCGCCTTTCCGGAAACCGGGTGCGCGAATGCCAACCGCTCGGCGTGCAGCGCCTGGCGCCGGAAGCCGCGCAGCGCGGCGTCCAGCGCCGGCGTGGCGCGGCGCGGCAGCCGCAGGCCCTTGCCGTAGGACGGGTCGCCCACCAGCGGATAGCCCGCGTGCGCCATGTGCACGCGGATCTGGTGGGTGCGGCCCGATTCCAGCTCGCACTGCAACAGGGCGTGGGCGCGGAACTTTTCGCGCACGCGGTAGTGCGTGACCGCCGGACGCCCGCCCTCGCGCACCGCGCGGCGCAGACGATCGGACGGGTGCCGGTCCAGCGGCGCATCGACGCTGCCGCCGGCGACCGGCACGCCGTTGACGATCGCGGCGTAGCGCCGGTGCACCTCGCGCGCGGCCAGCATCGCCACCAGCGCGGTGTGCGCCTGCAACGAACGCGCGACGACCAGCAGGCCCGAGGTGTCCTTGTCCAGCCGGTGCACGATGCCGGCCCGCGGGATCGCGGCAAGGCGCCCGTCGTGGTACAGCAACGCATTCATCAGGGTACCGTCGCGGTTGCCGGCGCCGGGATGCACCACCAGGCCGGCGGGCTTGTTCACCACGATCACGTCGGCGTCCTCGAACACGATGGCAAGCTCGATGGCCTGGGCGCGATCAGCGGCGGGCGGCGCCTCCGCAGGCGACCATTCCACGGCCTCGCCACCCAGCACCAGCGTGCGCGGCGCCACCCGCTTGCCGTCCAGCAAAACCCGTCCGGCCTTCACCTCGGCCGCCAGGCGCGAACGCGAATGGCCGCGGAACAACCGCGGCAGGACGCTGTCGAAGCGTTCTCCGGCCGCCCCGGGCGGAACCTCGGCGTGCTGGCGCCGTTCAGCCATGTCCCGGGCCCATCGCGATCGTGGCCGGAGATTCCGTTATCATGCCCGATTGCTTTCGCAAAGACCTGCCCAATGCCATTCCGAAGCCACTCCCGGTTGCTGAAATTCCCGCTGCTCGTCTTGCTGCTCCTGGCCCTCGGCGCCTGTTCGGTGTTCGGTGGGGGCAAGCGCGAAACACTGAACAACATGTCCGTGGAACAGCTCTACCAGCGCGCGCACACGCAGCTGGAAGCGAACAACTGGAGCTCGGCCGAAACCGTCTACCAGAAACTGATCGCGCGCTTCCCCTACGGTTCCTACAACGAGCAGTCGCAGATCGAGCTGGCCTACGCGCAATACAAGGATGGCAAGCCCGAGGATGCCTACTCGACCATCAACGAGTTCATCAAGACCTTTCCGACCCAGAAGCATATCGCCTACGCCTATTACCTGCGCGGCCTGATCAACTTCGACCGCACCGGCAGCGGCATCCAGAGCCTGTTCAAGGTGAGCCCGTCGCGCTTCGACCAGGGCTACGCGCTGCAGTCGTTCGACGACTTCAACACCCTGGTGGCACGGTTTCCGAACAGCCGCTACGCCGCCGACGCCCGCCAGCGCATGATCTACCTGCGCAACCAGCTGGCGCAATCGGAACTCAATGTGGCCAAGTACTACTTGCAGCGCAAGGCCTACATCGCCGCAGCCGACCGCGCCAAGTACATCATTGAGCACTACCAGCGCGCCCCGCAGGTGGCCGACGCACTCGCGGTCATGGCCAAGAGCTACCACCTGCTGGGCCAGCAGCAACTGTCCGACCAGACCGCGCAGGTACTGAAGCTCAACTATCCGAATCATCCCTACCTGCGCGACCCGGGTGACTGGCCGAATCACCACACCTGGCTATGGCGGCTGATCCCGCTTACCAGCGCGCACTGACGCGACGCGGTCTCGTCGCCGTCCGTACGGAAACTCAGCGCCACGCGTTTGAAATGGGATAACGTCGCTCGCGGCCGAACGCACACGATGACACACGCGGCCCCGGCGCGGCTTGCCGACGCTTGAATTCGGACGCATACAGCATTCGCATGGTGCGCTCGACGTCGCCGGCATCAAATCCCGCCGCCACGATCTCGGCCTGCGACTGGGCACCCTCGATGCAGCGTTGCAGAATGCCGTCCAGTACTTCGTAGGGCGGCAACGAATCCTGGTCGGTCTGGTCCGCACGCAACTCGGCCGACGGCGCCCGCTCGATGACGGCCTGCGGAATGGCCGGTCCCCGGTCCCCGGTCCCCGGTCCCTGCTTCGTGTTCCGCCACTTCGCCAACGCATACACCTGCGTCTTGTACACGTCCTTGAGCGGCGCGTAGCCCCCGCACATGTCGCCGTAGAGCGTCGCGTACCCGACCGCCATCTCGCTCTTGTTGCCGGTGGTCAGAAGCAGCTTGCCGGTCTGGTTGGACAGCGCCATCAGCAGCAGCCCGCGGCTGCGCGCCTGCAGGTTCTGGGTGACAAGGTCGCCCAACTCGCCGCAGGCCGGCTCCAGCGCCGCGGTGGCGGCATCGACCAGTTGGCCGATCGGCAGGTCGAAATACTCGACCCCGAGGTTGCGCGCCTGCGCGCGTGCCTCGCGCAGCGACAATTCGGAGGTGTAGCGCGAGGGCAGCATCACCGCGGTGACGTGTCCGGCGCCCAGTGCATCGACCGCCAGTGCCAGCGTCAACGACGAGTCGATGCCGCCGGAGAGGCCAAGCAACACGCCTTCGAAGCCGTTCTTGCGCACGTAGTCGCGCACCCCGCGCACCAGCGCCGCGTACAACACGGCCTCGGGCGAAGCATCATCGGCGACCGGCCAGTCGCGCGCGGTGAACGTGCGCGAGGTGGAATCGAATTCCGTCCACAACAGCGCATCGGTGAACGCCGCCGCCGATGCCACCAGCGTTCCATCACCGTTCACCAGCAGCGAGCCGCCGTCGTAGACCACGTCGTCCTGGCCGCCGACCATGTTGAGATAGGCGATGGCGCAACCGGTTTCGCGCGCGCGCTGGGCCATCATCGCCTCGCGCCGGGCCTGCTTGCCCGACTCGAACGGCGAGGCGTTGATCACGATGATGAGTTCGGCGCCGGCCCGGGCCGCGGCTGCCATCGGTTCGGCCTGCCACGCATCCTCGCAGATCACGATGCCGATGCGCACGCCCTTCTGCGTGGTGACGGCAACCGCGTGGCCGGGCTCGAACCAGCGCTTGTCGTCGAACACGCCGTAGTTGGGCAGCACGCACTTGTGGGAAATCTCCACCACGCGCCCCGCGCGCAGCAGCGCGGCGGCGTTGAACACCACGCCTTCGCTGAAGGGCAGGCCGACCAGCACGCCGATGTCGTTGGTTTCGGCGGCCAGCTCGTCAAGCGCCGTCTGGCACGCACGCAGGAAGCTCGGGCGCAGCAGCAGGTCCTCGGGCGGATAACCGCTCAGCGCCAGTTCCGGGCACACCAGGAGATCCGCGCCGCCGACCTGCGCGTCGCGCAGCAGCGCCCGCACGCGATCGGCATTGGCCGCGACCGCACCAACGGGGAAATCGAATTGTGCCAAGGCAAGTCGCAAGCTGGCCATCGGTGGCTTCCTCGCAGGAGGGCCGGAAGGCCCGATTGTTCGCGGCTTCCGCCGCTCCTACATTTTGACAGCCCGCTGCGTTCGCGTCTGGCCGGCACGGATGGACGTCCCCGGGTGTCGGCGGCCACCACCCCGCCGCAACGCACTCGCGCGTGTCAGGACGCCAGATGCTTCGCCAGCGTGGCACCCAGATCGGCCGGCGACTTCACTGTGCCGACGCCAGCCTTCTCCAGCGCCTTGAACTTGCCGGCCGCGGTGCCCTTGCCACCGGAAACGATGGCGCCGGCGTGGCCCATGCGCTTGCCGGGCGGCGCGGTGGCGCCGGCGATGAAGGCGACCACCGGCTTGGTGACGTTTTCCTCGATGAATTCGGCCGCCTCTTCCTCGGCGCTGCCGCCGATCTCGCCGACCATGATGATGCCTTCGGTCTGCGCATCGTCCTGGAAGAGCTTCAGGCAGTCGATGAAGCTCATGCCGTTGATCGGGTCGCCGCCGATGCCGATGACCGTGGACTGGCCAAGCCCGACGTTGGTGGTCTGGAACACCGCTTCATACGTCAGCGTGCCCGAGCGCGAGACGATCGCGACCTTGCCGGGCTCGTGGATGTGGCCGGGCATGATGCCGATCTTGCACTCGCCCGGGGTGATGATGCCGGGACAGTTGGGGCCGATCAGGCGCGTGTCGGGATACTGCTTCAACACGTTCTTTACGCGCAGCATGTCGAGCACCGGGATGCCCTCGGTGATCGCGACGATCACCTTGATGCCCGCGGCGGCGGCTTCCAGGATCGCGTCGGCCGCGAACGGCGGCGGAACGAAGATCACCGAGGCATCGGCGCCGGTGTCGTCGACCGCTTCGCGCACGGTGTTGAAGACCGGCAGGCCGAGGTGTTCGGTGCCGCCCTTGCCGGGCGTGACGCCGCCGACCAGCCTGGTGCCGTAATCGAGCGCCTGTTCGGAATGGAAGGTGCCCTGCTGGCCGGTGAAGCCCTGGCAAATGACCCTGGTGTTCTTGTTGACCAATACGCTCATGACATCGAAATCCTTCATGTAGGGCGGGAGGAGCCGCGAAGCGGCGCATCCCGCCGGAGAAGGCGCGCGGTGTCGCGGCGCACCTTCGTGAAATCCAGGTGGCGGGATTCGCTGCGCTAGTCCCGCCCTACGCGCCTTTGTTCAAGCGGCCCTGGCCGCGGCGACGGCTTTCTGCGCGGCATCATTCAAGTCGGTGGCCGGCGTGATCTTGAGGCCGGAGTTCTTCAGAAGCTCGCGGCCCTTTTCTACGTTGGTGCCCTCAAGGCGCACCACCACCGGAATCTTCAGGCCCACTTCCTTGACCGCGGCGATGATGCCTTCGGCAATCAGATCGCAGCGCACGATGCCACCGAAAATGTTGACCAGGATGCAATTGACCTTGTCCGAGGACAGGATCAGCTTGAACGCCGCGGTCACGCGCTCGGTCGTCGCGCCGCCGCCGACGTCCAGAAAGTTCGCCGGCTCCCCGCCGGCCAGCTTGATCACGTCCATGGTCGCCATCGCAAGGCCGGCGCCGTTGACCATGCAGCCGATGTTGCCGTCCATGGTGACGTAATTGAGGTGTTCGGCCGCGGCTTCGGCCTCGGCCTTGTCTTCCTGCGACACGTCGCGCATCGCGGCCAGCTCGGGGTGCCGGAACTCGGCGTTGTCGTCGGAATTGACCTTGCCGTCCAGCGCCATCAGCCTGCCCGATTCCACGATCGCGAGCGGGTTCAGCTCGATCAGCGACAGGTCCCTGGCGTTGAACAGCTTGTACATGCCCAGCATGATCTTCGAGAGCTGGTTGGCCTGCTTGCCGGAAAGCCCCAGCGCGAAGCCCAGTTCACGGCACTGGTACGGCTGCAGGTCCTCGGTGAAATTCACCGTGACGGTGTGGATCTCGTCCGGGGTCTCGCGCGCCACCTGCTCGATGTCCACGCCGCCGCGCGCCGAGGCGATGAAGGTGACCGCCTTCTCGCCGCGGTCGACCAGGGTCGACAGGTACAACTCCTTGTCGATGTCGCTGGCCTCCGTGACCAGCACCAGGTTCACCGGCAGCGCACGGCCACCGGACTGGTAGGTCTCGAGGCTCTTGCCGAGCATCCCCTCGGCGGCCGTCTTCACCTCGTCCAGCGACTTGCAGAACTTGACGCCGCCGGCCTTGCCGCGCCCGCCGGCGTGGATCTGCGCCTTGACCATCCACTGCTCGCCACCCAGCGAACGCGCCACCTCGACCGCTTCGGCGGGCGTGGATGCGACCTTGCCCGGCGGCACCGCGATGCCGAATTCGGCAAACAGTTGCTTGGCCTGATATTCGTGAAAATTCATGCAGGAGCCTCGTGAATTGGGAAACTGCCGGCAGCGGCAGGGGCCGCCGTCCCGTGCCGCGGGCTTGGATCATGGAGGCACGACAGCCGCTTATTCTCGCGCCGCGGCGCCGTTGTGTCCACCAAACAGCGCGGCATTGGTGCGCTCGTTCCTGATCGCGGCTTCGCCGCGGCAACGCGCCGGGGGCAATCCCCGCCCCGCACCCGACACATCCGGGCGGTCATCCGCGGCCGGCTTGTTCACGACAGCCGTGTCACTTCAACGCCCGCGCCTGCCGGCGAACAGACTGAAAAAAATCAATGTCACCGCGCCCACCGTGATCGCCGAGTCGGCCACGTTGAACGCCGGATACGACCAGGTACGCCAGTAGACCTGGATGAAATCGGTGACCTGCCCGTGCAGCACCCGATCGATCAGGTTGCCCAGCGCGCCGCCGATGATCAGCGCCACCGGCAACGCGGTGCGCCAGTCGCGGCGCGGAGTACGTGCCAGCCAGACCGCCAGGCCGATGCACACCACCACGGCAAGTCCGCCGAACAGCCACTGCTGCCAGCCCGAACCACCGGCAAGAAAGCTGAAGGCCGCGCCGCGGTTGAACGCCAGCGTCCAGTTCACCAGGTGCGGAATCACCTCGTGCGGCGTGTACGGCACCAGCGCGTGGCGCGCGACGGCCTTGGTGATCTGGTCCAGTGCGATCACCACGGCCGACACCACCAGCCACACCAGCGCGTTGGGTTTGGAAAGCTTGCTCAACCGGATGTCCTTGCGCAGTGCCGCGATGCAGCGTGCATGATAGCCATGCCCCGTTCGGCACGCAGGAGTCGACGCGCAGCAGCGGCGGATGCCGCGGGAAGTGCAAAAGCCATCCCCCTCGGTCCCCCTTCGCGAGCGAAGGGGGAAGCCAATTGCACCGTCGGTACGCGGGGAGTCGACGCGCAACGGTGGCGGATACCGCGGGAAGTCAAGAGCCATCCCCCTCGGTCCCCCTTCGCGAGCGAAGGGGGAAGCCAATCGCCCCGTCGGTACGCGGGGAGTCGACGCGCAGCGGCGGCGGATACCGCGGGAAGTCAAAAGCCATCCCCCTCAATCCCCCTTCGCAAGCGAAGGGGGAAGCCAATTGCACCGTCGGTACGCGGGAAGTCGACGCGCAGCGG
>CAZAXF010000025.1:30144-44420 GCA_964489055.1 uncultured Rhodanobacter sp.
AGTCGACGCGCAGCGGTGGCGGATACCGCGGGAAGTGCGAAGGCCATCCCCCTCGGTCCCCTTTCCGAGCGAAAGGGGAAGCGGGCTTCGGTCACGGCGCCTGCAACGCCGCGCGTGCAGCGGGCAGGATCGCCTCGACCCAGCGCGCGTACTGCGCCGCCGAAGGATGCAGGCCGTCGGCGGCCAGTTCACCGCGCAATTCCGGCGCGCGCGAAATACCTGTCACGTCGATCCAGTGCGTGCCGACGGCTTCGCATTCCGCGCGTGCGGTGGCATTGAATGCGTCGATTTCGCGCGCGACCCGTGCGCTGTCGCGGCCTTCCCTGCGCGCCAGCGGCGTCCATCCCCAGTCGGGAATCGATGCCACCACCACACCGCGCGGCCGGTCGCCCGCCAGCGCCAGCGCCCGCTGCAACAGCGCGCGGAACTGCGCGCCGTATTCATCCAGCGGGCGCCCCCGGTACTGGTTGTTGACTCCGATCGCGAGCGATACCAGCGCATAGGGCGGGTCCAGGCTCGCCGCGTCGAGCGCCGCGGCCAGCTCATCGGTGGTCCAGCCGGTGGTGGCGATGATGCGCGGCCCGTCAACCGGATGGCCCTGCGCACGCAAGCGCGTTGCCAGCCGCGCCGGCCAGCGCTGCGCGGGCGGCACGCCCTCGCCGATGGTGTAGGAATCTCCCAGGGCCAGGAACGCATTCGCCACCGGTCAGCCTGCCCGTGCACTGCCGACCGGGACAAATGGCGCGAAGAATCCAGGCGCGCGATGGAGCGATGATCGATGCATGTCTTCGAACCGTTGCCGGTGTGCGCATGGTAGCGGTCCGGCCCGGAACTAGTCGGACGGTCGACGGTGTCCACCGGCGGCCAGCTGGCGCAGTGGCACCACCAGCACCAGCATGGCCGCGCCGACCGCAAGGTAGATGACCTCGAAGCCGAAGGCATGGCCCAGCTCCAGCCCCGCGATCGGACCGAGCGCACCGCCCAGATCGCTGGACCACTGGTAGACCGACAGCGCGCGACCGTGCAGGTGCGGCGGCGACACGTCGCCGAGCAGCGTGATCAGGGGAATGCTCAGCGCACCGGAGCCGCCACCGATCACCAGCAGCGCGAGCACGGCCACGGCGACGTCCGTGGCCAGCGCCAGCAATCCGAATCCCGCCGCCACCAGCAGCATCGCCGGCAACAGCAACCCGGTGCGCGAATGCACCCGGTCCAGGTACCGCCCGCTGCCCAGCGATGCCGCGGCGCGCGCGATCATCGTCACCGCCATGAGCAGCCCGGCGCTGCCCTCGGCACCCAGCCCGAACACGTAAAGCCCCCGCCCCTTCACGATCACGGCCAGGGTCGCCAGCAGCACGCCGGACACGGCGAAAAACAGCAACGCATTGGCGCTCCAGATTGTGCGCAACACCGAAACCCCCAGCAGTTCATGCCAATCCTGCGCGCGCCGGCCCGGCCGCCCGGGCCGCGCCTCGGGAACATGCACGCGGCCGGGCAGTGCGAACACCGCGGCCACCGCGGCCGCAAGGCTCAGCGCGGTCGCGACCATGAACGCGGCGTTGGCGGAAACCCGGTCCGCCACCAGGCCGCCGATCACCAGTCCCGCGGGCACGCCCAGACTGATCGCGGTGCGCACGCGCGCAGTCATGCCGCCCCGCCGTCGCGCCGGTGCGATCGCCATCACGGCGGCCAGGCTGCCAACCAGCAACAGCGACGATCCGACGCCCCATATCGCGCGCCCGACCAGGAACCACGCAGCCGGCGCGGAGGCGGTCAGTGCGATCGAGAAAGCCAGCGTGCCCAGCGCTTCCACGGCCAAGCCCACGGCCACGGGCCAGCGCGCGCCGAAGCGATCCAGCAGGCTGCCCGCCACGGGATTGAAACCAAGGCGCGTGATGCGGTTGGCCGAAAGGATCAGGCCGATCATGAAACCGGAAATGCCGAGCTCGATGCCGACCAGGGGCAGGATCGGAAACACCACGCCGCCACCCACGCCGCCCACGAAGGCGATGGCGGCGATGCCCCAGCTGCGTGACGGCCGGTCACGTTGGATGGACTGATCGATCATGTGTTCCGTCCGTGCAGACGGTGGGTGGAACGGACGCGCCCGATCGCGGAAAGCGATGCCGGCACGGGTGCCGGGGACAGCGCGACGCGGCGCAAGCTGCAGGCCCGCCCGGAATCAGGCATGCTGGCCTTCATTATCCACCAGCCTTCTACTGCGCTGGCCCAATGACGCGCCCTGAGCGGTTTTCGCTCGCTCGGGGTGCTCGACGTAATGAAACTACGCCTGCGCGCCCCTCGGTCGCGAAACCCGCTCAGGCCATGCCCCCGGGTCATGTCCGGGGCAGGCTCTTGAACCGGCTCGCTACGAACGCTGATGAATATTGCAGGCTAACCGTGTTTCAATAGCGCAAAACACCCCTTCCGGTTCGGCGATCCCCGCCATGGCATCCGCACCCACGCAGTCGCCCTCGGCCATGCAGCACATCGGTTGGCGCGGCGAGTTTCCCGCGATCCCCGCAACCTGCAGTTTCGCGCGCGTGTCGGCGCAGCACCGCGCCGGCTACGAAGTGCACGACGGCGCAAAGGCCTTCAACGCGCAGCCGGCCCCGAAGTTCCTCAAGCGCAACCTCGATCCGGCCGCGCGCCCCGCGGTCGGTGATTTCGTGATCGTGGAAGCAGGCACACCACCGCACATCATCGAGGTGCTGCCGCGCCGCTCCGTGCTGGCACGCGCGGCGGCCGGCGAGCGCTACGCGCGCCAGATCATCGCCACCAACATCGACATCGTGCTGGTGCTGACGGGCCTGGACGAGGACTTCAACCCGGCACGGATCGAACGCTACCTGGCCCTGATCGAGGACTCCGGCGCGCGCGCGGTGGTGGTGCTGACCAAGCGCGACAAGGTCGGGGAAGACGACGCCGAAGACGCGCTGGCATCACTGCGCGAACGCCTGCCCGGGGGATTGCCGGTGACGGCAGTCAACGCCAGGGATCCCGAAAGCGTCGCCGCGCTGGCGACCTTCCTCGCACCGGGCACCACGGCCGCGCTGGTCGGCTCTTCGGGCTCCGGCAAGTCCACGCTCACCAACACCCTGCTGGGCGAAACACGCATGGCCACCGCCGCGACCCGTGCACACGACGGTCGCGGGCGTCACACCACCACCCACCGCGCGCTGCTGACGCTGCCCGACGGTGCCTGCCTGATCGACACCCCCGGGATGCGCGAACTGGGCCTGACCGGCGAGGAGGACCTGGAGCTGTTCGCCGACATCGAGGACCTGACCGCGCAGTGCCGCTTCGCCGACTGCAGCCACGGCAACGAACCCGGCTGCGCGATCCGCGAGGCGCTGGAAGCCGGCGAACTCGACCACGAACGCTGGGAGCACTACCTCAAGCTGCGCGAAGAGCGCGAGGAACAGGCCGCACGCTTCGAGGACCACATGCACGGCACACGCGAACCCATGCGTTCCCAGCGCCAGCGCCACTGGCGCGACCGCGAGTAGCGCCGATCGCGGCTCCACATGACGGGCCATACGCTCTCGCGCAGGCTGCATGGGAGCGAGCGGCGCCCGGCACTGCGCGCAGGAAACGCCTGGAAGGCCGGAATCGGACTACCTGCCCGGCCCGATGTTTGCATCCAGGAAGGCGTCCACCTTTTCAAACAGCTCGGCGATGTTCTTTTCGTCGTAGAAGCCGTGTGCCTCGTGCGGCTTGTACAACCACTCGTGCCGGATGCCGCGTTTTTCCAGTGCGTGATGCAGGTTCTTGCCCTGCACCGGCGGCACGCGGACATCGCGCCCGCCGACGATCAGCATCACCTTCGCCTTCAAACGGTCGAGCTGGTTGATCGGCGAGTGCCGGGCCAGCACGGTCAAGTCCGTACCCAGTATCCGCTTGAGCGCTTCCTTCGAATAGCGGTACCACGTGATGTCGCCGCGACCGAACATCAGGGGCAGGTCGTACACGCCGACGTAGCCGATCGCGCACTTGTACAGATCGGGCACCTTCACCGCGCCCTCCAGCGCCGCGTAGCCGCCGTAGCTGCCACCGTAGATGCAGATGCGGTCCCTGTCGGCGATACCCTGGCTGATGGCCCAGCGGGTGGCGTCGGTGACATCATCCTGCATCTTGCCGCCCCACTGTTTCCAGCCGGCCTTCTGGAACGCATACCCGTAGCCACCCGAGCCGCGGTAGTTCACCTGCAGCACCGCGTAGCCGCGCGTGGCCATCGCCTGCACGTACGGGTCATATTCCCAGCGGTCGCGGACGCCGAACGGACCGCCGTGCACGAACACCACCATCGGCAGGTCCTTTGCGCCGGTCTGGCCGGGCGGATACGTGACGTAGCCGTGTTCGGTCAGACCGTCGCGGGTCTTGAAGGTGAAGGGCACCACCCGGCCAAGCTGTGCGGGATCGATCCACGCCGCCCGTCGCGCCAGCAGCTTGGCCGTGCCAGTGGCGCGGTCGAACAGCAGGAACGCCCCCGGGACGACGTCGGCATCGACCAGTGCCACGGTCTTGCTGCCATCGGCCGTGCCGGAAACGAAATGCACGCTCTCGCCCGGATACTGCTTCATCAGGCTGACCAGCACCTTCGCATCCGGCGACTGGTTGTCGAAGAGCGCCGTCGCCGGGCGCCCGTCAGTGAAGTTCACGCCGATGATCGAGTTCCGGGCCAGCCCCCGGGCCAGGGAATCGGGCTCGACGCGCGGATTGCTCCAGACCGGCTCCATGCTGCGGGTCGCCGGATCGAACCGGCACACCCCGAACCCCTGCGGCGCGGCGCACTCGAACCAAACCACCGAATCATCGGCACTGAATGCCAGCGGCACGTCCCGGTCCGCGCTGGCCTGTTTCAGCAATTGCCAGTCACCGCCAGCGGCCGGGCGCAGGTAGATCTTGCGGTTTCCCTGCAGGTCGTCACCGAACGCAAGGCGCACGTGGCCGTGGTGGTCGGCCAGGAACTCCGCCTCCCGCATCGGCGCGCGCACCACCCGGTGCTTGTTGCCGTTTCGCACGTCCATCCGGTACACCTCGTCGAACGCGCCGTTCCGCGCCGCGTCCCAGTGCCGGATGCTGACCAGGAACTCGTGCGGATCGCCCTCGATCGGGGCGAGGAATGTCGCCGTGCCGCGCTCGGTGCTCGCGTGCTGCAAGAGCGAGCCGGTCTTCATCGTTGCCATGCGGTAGCCGAACAGCATGGCCGAGCCGCTGCCGTCGGCCTTCACGCTGTAGAGCTCGCCGGTGAGGAGCGGTGCGTCCCACCCGCCGACGTGCTCGGCGACGCTGTAAACGACGTATTCGGGCGTCACCCACCAGAAGTCGTATACGTCATCGCCGTTGCGGGCCTTGATGCTGACGCCCTTGTTGGCCTCCAGGTCGAGCAACGCCAGCACCGTCTGGCCGTTGGGCAGGACCGAGGTTGCCGCGGCGTGGCGGCCGTCGGGCGATATCTTCACCCTCTTGTAGTGCACGTGGCGCGCCAGGTCGGCGAACGAAACCGGCTTGGCCGCCACGGCAACGGAGGCCAACGCGCACAACGACAATCCTGCGATCCAGTGCAATACCGGCTTCATTTCGAGTCCTCCGTGGACACGCCCGGCCCGATGTTCGCGGACAGGAATGCATCGACCTTTTCGAACAGTTCGGCGATGTTCTTTTCGTCGTAGAAGCCGTGTGCCTCGCCCGGCTTGTACAACCACTCATGCTTGATGCCGCGTTTCTCCAGCGCGATGTGCATGTCCATGCCCTGGACCGGCGGCACACGGCGGTCGCGGCCGCCCACGACCAGCATCACTTTCGCCTTGAGGTTGTCGAGCTGGTAGATGGGCGAATGCTGCGCCAGCACGGTCATGTCGGTGCCGAGCACGCGCTTGAGGTAATCCTTGCCGTAGAGGTCCTGCGGAACATCGCCACGGGTGTACATCAGGCGCAGGTTGTAGACGCCGACGTAGCCGATCGCACACTTGTACAGATCCGGCACCTTGACCGCGCCCTCCAGCGCCGCGTAGCCACCGTAGCTTCCGCCGTAGATGCAGATGCGGTTCTTGTCGGCGATGCCCTGCGCGATCGCCCAGCGGGTCGCGTCGGTGACGTCGTCCTGCATCTTGCCGCCCCACTGTTTCCAGCCGGCCTTGACGAAGCCGAAGCCGTAGCCGCCCGAGCCGCGGTAGTTCACCTGCAGCACCGCGTAGCCGCGCGTGGCCATGGCCTGCACGTAGGGGTTGTATTCCCACCAGTCGCGCACGCCGTAGGGGCCGCCGTGCACGAATACCACCATCGGGAGGTTCCTGGCGCCGTCGCGACCGGGTGGATAGGTGATGTAGCCCTGCTCGGTGAGCCCGTCGCGGGTCTTGAACGTGAACGGGTCGGCGCGGCCCAGCCGGTTCGGATCGATCCACGGCGCGCGTTGCAGCAGTGGCGTGAACTTGTTCGATGCGCGGTCGTAGAGGAAAAACGTGCCCGGATCGACATCGGCCTCGACCAGCGCGATGGCCTTGTCGCCGTCGTCGGTTCCGGACACGAAATGGACGTCCTCGCCCGGATAGCGCTTCATCAATTCGATCAGTTGCTGCACGCCCGGTGCCTTGTTGTCGAACACCGAAATCGCCGGGCGCCCGTCGGTGAAACGCACTCCGATGATCGAATCCGCGGCCAGCCCGTGCGCCAGCGCCGCCGGCTCGACATCGGGATTGCTCCATACCACCTTCATCGCGCGGGTTGCCGGGTCGAAGCGGCACACGCCGAATCCCCTGGGCGCGGGGCACTCGAACCACACGGTCTTGTCATCGGCGCTGAAGGCAAGCGGCCAGTCGCGATCGCTGCTGGCCTGCTTCAGCAACCGCCATTCCCCGCCCTCGGGCGGGCGCATGTAGATCACCCGGTTGCCCGAAAGGTCATCGCCCATCGTGAAACGGACGTGGCCGTGGTGATCGGCGAGATAACTGGCCTCGCGCATCGGGGCGCCGGTGACACGCACCTTGTCGCCATTGCGCACGTTCAGTTTGTAGACCTCGGTCAGGGCCCCGGCCGAACCCGAAGCCGACCAGCTGGTGATGGTGACCAGGATGTGCCTGGGATCGCCGTCGATCCGGGCCAGGAACGACGCGCTGCCGCGTTCCGACGTGACCTGCTGGATGTGCGATCCGGCCTGCATGCCACCCGCGCGATAGCCGTACAGCATCGTCGAGCCGCTGCCATCGGCCGCCACGCTGTAGAGCTCGCCGGTGGGAATCGGTGCGTCCCAACCGCCGTCATGCTCGGCCTGGGTGTAGACGACGCGGTTCGGCGACACCCACCAGAAATCCAGCACGTCTTCGTTGTTGCGTGGAGCCAGGTTGAGGATCTTGTGGGTCCCCAGATTCACGATGGTCAGCACCGTCTGGCCACCGGCCAGTACCGACGTCGCCGCGATGTGGGTGCCGTCGGGCGAAATCTTGACCATCTTGTACTGCGCGTGGCGCGCGAGGTCGGAAAACGGCACCGGGTTCGCGGCCATGGCCACGAACGCGGGCACGCACAACAACAGTCCCATCGCGAAACGCAACATCCACCTCATCGTGCACCTCCCCGTGCCGGTCGTTCCGGACCGGCCGCGCCAGTCCCTGGAGCTTTTCGCGGCGCCATGCCGGCCGGCGCCACCCATCCGGAATCAAACCCCGGATGCACCTGCATCTTCCGTGCGCCGTGTCACGTTTGCAAACCCGTTGCGGCCGGGCCAACCGGGCGTCAGAACCAGCGCCGCGTCTCGCCCACGCCCGTGCCTTCGCAGGCCGCCACGTTTTCCACGCAACGGCCGCACAGTTCCGGATGTTCCGGATGCGAGCCGACGTCGTCACGATGGTGCCAGCAGCGCACGCACTTGGGCGCGTCGCTCACCGTCGCCGACACCCACACCCTGGCACCCTCGAGCTCGATCAGCACCGCATCGGCAAGCGCCTTGCCCACGTCCAGGCGCAGGTCGGAGACGATGAAGAAGAAGCGCAATTCGTCGGCCACCTGCCTGTAGCGTTCGACGATCGCGGGGTCGGCGTGCAGCGTGACCCTGGCGTCCAGCGACGAGCCGATCTGCCCGTCCTTGCGCATGGCCTCCAGCACCCGCGCCGCGGTTTCGCGGATCGCCAGCAGATCGCTCCACCAGCGACGCTGCGCGGGCGCATCCTGGGTTTCGCGCAGGCCCTGGTACCAGTTTTCGTACAGCACCGAGGCGTCGCGCACGGTGAAGCCGCCACGGATTTCCGTGGGCACGTGCATCTGGCGCGGCATGGCCTGCCAGACCTCCTCCGAGGTGAACGCGAACAGCGGGGCCAGCCAGCGCACCATCGCTTCGAGGATCCGGTACATCGCCGACTGCGCGCTGCGGCGGCCGTGGCTCATCGCCGGCATCGTGTACAGCCGGTCCTTGGTGATGTCCAGGTACAGCGCGCCCATCTCGTTGGTGCAGAAGTTCTGGATGCGTTGCACCACCTCGGGAAAGTCGTAGCGCGCGTAGGCGGCGACCACCGCATCCTGCACGTCACGCGCCACGCGCACCGCCCACTGGTCCAGCAGCAGGCAGCGATCAACCGTCAGCAGATCCGATGCCGGATCGAAACCATCGAGGTTGCCGAGCAGGAACCGGCAGGTGTTGCGGATGCGGCGGTAGCTGTCGGCGACGCGCTTGAGGATTTCCTCGGACAGCGCCATCTCGTTGCGGTAGTCGGCCGAGGCGATCCACAGGCGCAGGATGTCGGCGCCGTAGCGATTCATCACGTCCTGCGGTTCGATGCCGTTGCCGAGCGACTTGGACATCTTGCGGCCCTTGGCATCGACGGTGAAACCGTGCGTGAGCACTTCGTCGAACGGCGCGTGGCCGTGCATCGCGCAACTGGTCAGGAGCGATGACTGGAACCAGCCGCGGTGCTGGTCCGAGCCCTCCAGGTACATCACCGCATCGCCCTCGTTGCGATGCAGCTCGGGGCGCTGGTCGAGCACGCAGAAATGCGTGACGCCGGAATCGAACCACACGTCGAGGATGTCGCCGACCTTCTCGTAGTCGGCCGCTTCGGCACCCAGCAGATCCGCGGGATCGAGCGCATGCCAGGCATCGACCCCGCCGGTTTCGACGCGCTCGGCGACGCGCTCCAGCAATTCGGCGCTGCGCGGGTGCGGGGCGCCGGAAACCTTGTGCACGAACAGCGCGATCGGCACGCCCCAGGCACGCTGGCGGCTGATGCACCAGTCGGGACGGCCATCGACCATGCCGGCGATGCGCTCCTCGCCCCAGGCCGGATAGAACTTCACGTCGTGGTGGATCGCGTGCAGCGCACTGGTACGCAGGCCCTCGGCATCCATCGCGATGAACCATTGCGGCGTGGTGCGGAAGGCGACCGGCGTGTGGTGGCGCCAGCAGTGCGGGTAGCTGTGCGTGATCTGCTCGGCCGCCAGCAGTACCCCGCGTTGCCGCACGCAGTCGATGATCGCGTCGTTGGCCTTCCAGATGTGCTGGCCTTCGAACAGCGGCGTGCCGGGCAGGTACACGCCGTTGGGGCCCACCGGGTTCAACACGTTGGCGGGGGTGGCCGCGACGATGCCGTATTGCCGGCCCACCACGAAGTCGTCCGCGCCGTGGCCGGGCGCGGTGTGCACCGCGCCGGTACCGTCCTCGGCCGAAACGTGGTCACCCAGGATCAGCGGAATCCCGCGGTCGAGGAACGGGTGCTTCAACGTCGAAGCCCTCCCCTTCAAGGGGAGGGTTTGGGTGGGGATGGGGTTATCGCCGTCACTACCAAACCCATCCCCACCCCGGCCCTCCCCTTGAAGGGGAGGGGGGAAAGCGATATCCGCGCCCTGCGCGCGTCCCAGCACCTTCACCTCCGCGACGCCGTAGCGCGCCAGCACCGCTTCGGCCAGCGCATCGGCCACCACCAGCAGCATGCGCCGTCCCTCGCGCGGCGGGCCTTCCACCAGCGCGTATTCCAGTTGCGGGCCCAGTGTCACCGCCATGCTGGCCGGCAGCGTCCACGGCGTGGTGGTCCAGATGGGTACCGCAACGATGGTGTCCGGGTCCACCTCGACGCCGAATTTCGCCGCCAGGGCCTCCGGATCAAGCGCGTCGTAGGCGACGTCGATCGCCGGCGACTGCTTGTCCTGGTATTCGATTTCGGCCTCGGCCAGTGCCGATGCGCAGTCGAAGCACCAGTGCACCGGCTTGAAACCGCGCGTGACGTGGCCGTTGGCGTAGACTTTCGCCAGCGCGCGCAGGATGTCGGCCTCATAGCGAAAATCCATGGTGCGATAGGGGTTCTCCCAGTCGCCGAGCACCCCGAGGCGCTTGAAATCGGCGCGCTGCAGGTCGATTTGCCGGGCTGCGTACTCGCGGCAGTGCCGGCGAAACGTTGCCGCGTCGATCCTGTGCCCGACCTTGCCGTACTTCTTCTCGATCGCGATCTCGATCGGCAGCCCGTGGCAGTCCCAGCCCGGTACGTAGGGCGAGCGGAACCCGGCCATCAGTTTCGAGCGCACCACGATGTCCTTCAGGATCTTGTTGACCGCGTGGCCCAGGTGGATCTTGCCGTTGGCATACGGCGGGCCGTCGTGCAGGATGAACGCCTGCCGGCGCTGCGCGGTGTGGCGTTGCAGGTCGGCATAGCGCCCGGCGGCCTCCCATTCAGCCAGCATCGCGGGCTCGCGCGCGGCCAGCCCCGCCTTCATCGCGAAGCCGGTCCTGGGAAGATTGATGGTGTGCTTGTAGTCGTTGGCCATGCGGTGGAGAGGTCGGGATTCGGGATCGGGGATTCGGGATTCGGGATTCGGGATTCGGGATTCGGGACTCGGGACCGGGGACCGGGGACCGGGGACCGGGGACCGGGGACCGGGGACCGGGGACCGGGGAGAGCGTAACGATGTGTGGGCGGGTTCGGCGCATTCCATCTGGGCGGAGCCTGGAATACGTCATCCTTTTCTCACGAGTACGTCGGCGTAACGAGTGAAGTGTGTCCGGTGGAACTTTGGGCCAGGATTTCGCGTGCCTGCGCGGCGTCGCGATTCATCTGCGCGCGCAGGGCATCGAGGTTGTCGAACTTTTCCTCGTCGCGCAATTTGGCGACGAATTCGACCTCGATGCGCCTGCCGTACAGGTCGCCGTCGAAATCGAACAGGTGGGCTTCCAGCAACGGCTCGCCGCCGCCGGTGATGGTAGGGCGCACACCGAGGCTGGCAACGCCCGGCCACCAGTCATCGCCGACGTGCACGCGTACCGCGAAAATGCCCGAAACCGGCGCCACGCGCTTGCCCAGCCGGATGTTGGCGGTCGGATAACCGAGCTGGTGCCCCATGCGCCGTCCACGTGCCACGTGTCCACCGATGGTGAAGGGACGACCGAGCAGCTCGCGTGCGTGTGCAAAATCCCCGGCACCCAGCGCGCCGCGCACGCGCGAGGCGGAAATCCGCTCGCCGTCGCCCTGCGTCACCGCGTCCAGCACCCGCACCTCGTAGCCGCCTTCACCCTGCATGGCCCGCAGCAGGTCCACGTTCCCGACCCGGTTGTGCCCGAACCGGAAGTTCGCGCCGACCCAGATTTCGCGCGCGCCCATGCGCGCGATGAGTACCTTGCGCACGAAATCCTCGGCGCTCATCGCGACCAGCGGCGCCTTGAACCGCAGCAGCAGCAGCACCTCGATGCCGGCGTCGGCAAAGCCCTGCAGTTTCTCGCGCACCGAGGACAGCCGTTTCAGCGGCTGCGGCGAAAAATACCCACGCGGCAGCGGCTCGAAGGAAACCGCCGACGCGGTGAGCTGCAGCGCACTGGCGCGCTCGCGCACGCGCCCCAGCAGCGCGGCATGGCCGCGATGCAGGCCGTCGAACGCGCCGATGGTGAGCACGCAACCGTCCGGCGCGAGGCACGGCCCCGTGATGTCCCGGTAAATCCCCAGCATCAGGGCAGTATATCGTGAGATCCGGCCACGATCGTCCCCGGAACGCGGCCTGGCCGGACGGGATGCGCGCCGCGCCCGGCGAGCCAGTCGATCCGGCTTGGCGCCCGGACCGCCAGGTCGCGGCCTACCCGGTGACGGGCGCGCAGCCGGCCGCATCAACGCGTGCCAGCAGATCACGCACGCGCCCGCGGCCCGGCACCTCGAGCCCCGGCGCGATGTCCGCCAGCGGCAGCAGCACGAAGGCGCGCTGGTGCAGGCCGGGGTGCGGTACTTCAAGGCCCGGTTCATGCAGCCGGGCATCGCCGTAGACCAGCAGGTCGAGATCCAGCGTGCGCGGCCCGTTCCGGACGCCGCGCACGCGCCCCGATCGCGCTTCGATTTCCAGCAGCGCATCCAGCAGTTCGCGCGCCGAAAGCGAGGTTTCCAGCCGCGCGGCCGCGTTGATGAAGTCGGGCTGGTCGGCGATCCCCCAGGGGCGCGTACGGAACAGCCGCGAGCGTGCGCGCAGCGTGGTGTGCGGCAGTGCCGCCAAGGCCTCGAATCCGCGTTCGACCTGGTGGCGCGGGTCGTCGAGGTTGCTGCCGAGCGCAATCCAGGCCGTGACCATCGCGGACACGTGTCACTCCGCCGGGTCGGCCGGCGGTGCGGTGGATTTGTCCCCCTTGCCGCTGCCGCGATGCCGACGCCGGCGGCGGCGCTTGCCGGCAGGTTCGCCACCCTTGGCCGATGAAGACCTGGGCGCCAGCGACGCGGAAAGTTCATCGGGTGCCATGGCCTGTGCCTGCGTCCACCACTCGCCCGACTCGCGCAGGGCCTCCGATTCCACGCCGCGCAGCAGCAGGAAATCGTAGGCCGCGCGGAAACGCGGATGCGCCATCAACCGGAACACGCGCTTGCGCGTGCGCTCGGCAAAACGCGGCTGCAGCGCCCAGATTTCCTCGATGGCATAGCCGAAGCGCCGCGGAATGGCAACGCGCCTGGCCTGCTCGCCCATCACCCGGTGCGCGGCGCGCTGCCACGCCAGCGCGCGGGTCGCCCCTTCGCCCTGGAGTTTCGTGGCCAGGGCCTCGACCTCGCCCCACAGCAACACCGCGAACAGGAACGCCGGCGTCACCGGGCGACCGTCGGCGACCCGTGCATCGGTGCCGGCGAGGCCCTGCTCGATCAGCGCGCGGAAAGTGCCGGATGCATCGCGCGCCAGCGCGCGTTCGGTGCCGGGCAGCAACTGCCCCAGCAGGTCGCACTGCTCGAGCATGCGAAAGCTGGCGAGCCCGTAGCCGGCCAGGAACATCTTCTGGCACTCGTCGAACAGCCGCGCCGCGGGCGCGTCGGCCAGCAGGTGGCCCAGCTCGTCCAGCGGCGCCGCCGCCTCCGGATCGATGCGGAATCCGAGCTTGGCCGCCAGCCTGGCCGCGCGCAGCATGCGCACCGGGTCCTCGCGATAACGGGTGGCCGGATCGCCGATCAGGCGCAACGTCCTGCTCTCGAGATCCTCGATGCCGCCAACGTAGTCGATGACGCTGAAATCGGCGATGTCGTAGTACAGGGCATTGACGCGGAAATCACGGCGCAGCGCGTCCTCCTCGATCGTGCCCCACACGTTGTCGCGCAGGATGCGCCCGTCCACCACGTGGCGATCACCGTCGTCGTCCCCGTTGCCGGTGCCGCGGAAGGTCGCGACCTCGACGATCTCGCGGCCGAACACCACGTGCGCCAGCCGGAACCTGCGCCCGATCAGGCGACAGTTGCGAAACTGCCGTTTCACCTCCTCTGGCGTGGCATCGGTGGCGATGTCGAAATCCTTGGGCTGGCGTCCCAGCAGCAGGTCGCGCACCGCGCCGCCGACCAGGCAGGCGCGAAAGCCGGCGTCCTTCAATCCATACAGCACCTTCAGCGCAGCGCGGCTGATCTGCTTGCGCGAGAGGATGTGCTGGTCGCGCGGGATCACGCGCGGAATCGTCGACGAAGGGCCGGAAGCGTTGGCGTTGGAACTCAAATGGGGAAAATCCGTACGATAAGGACATGCTGCGGATTCGCAGCATGAAGTCCGTTATACTAGCGCGCCCGGCGGCCCCACGCTCCCTTCGTCTAGCGGTCCAGGACATCGCCCTCTCAAGGCGGCAACGCGGGTTCGATTCCCGCAGGGAGCGCCATCACGGCGACCGCGAACCCTCATCCGGCGCTCCGCGCCACCCCCGATCGAAAGCAATTCGGGGGCAGGCTCTTCTCCCAGCGGAAGAAGGAAACCCCGGCTTCGGTTGCAGTACCGGATGTGCGATCATGTCCGGTAACCACAAACTTGTCCCGAGTCCCGAGTCCCGAGTCCCGAGTCCCGAGTCCCGAGTCCCGAGTCCC
>CAZAXF010000026.1:0-43856 GCA_964489055.1 uncultured Rhodanobacter sp.
ACTCGGGACTCGGGACTCGGGACTCGGGACTCGGGACCGGGGACCGGGGACCGGGAAAGCGTAAATGTATCCCGGCCCCTGGGTGGTCATTTCAGACGGCGGCGATGCCGCGCAGGCGGGCGATGCGTTCCTCCAGTGGCGGGTGGCTCATCCACAGGCGCCGGATGCCCTGGGCCAGTCCGCCCGAGATGCCGAAGGCGTGCACGGCCTTGGGCAGGGTGTTTTCGCCGTGGTTGAGGCCGAGCCGCTGCAGCGCCGAGATCATGCGTTCGCGGCCGGCCAGGCGCGCGCCGCCGGCATCGGCACGGAACTCGCGCCAGCGCGAGAACGCCATCACCACCAGCGAGGCGATCAGGCCGAACACGATCTGCAGCACGATCACGATCGCGAAATACCCCAGCCCGCCGCCGCGGCTGTTGGAACCGCTGATGGCGCTGTCCACGACGCGCCCGACAACGCGCGCCAGGAAGATCACGAACGTATTCAATACGCCCTGCAGCAGGGTCATCGTCACCATGTCGCCGTTGGCGACGTGGGTGATTTCGTGGCCCAGCACCGCGCTGACCTGGTCGCGGTCCATGCCCTGCAACAGGCCGGTGCTGACCGCGACCAGCGCACGGTTGCGGCTGGCGCCGGTCGCGAACGCATTCATTTCCGGGGCCTCGTAGATCGCGACCTCGGGCATGCCGATTCCGGCTTTCTTCGCCAGTTGCTGCACCGTTGAAAGCAGCCAGCGTTCGGTTTCGGTCTCGGGCTTGTCGATGACGTGCGCGCCGGTGGTCCGCTTGGCGATCCACTTGGACATCGCCAGCGAGATGAAGGCGCCGCCGAAACCGAACACGGCGGCAAACCCCAGCAACGGACCAAGGCCGCCGTAGCCGCTGGCGGCCGCCCACGTATCGATGCCGAAGATCCGGCACACGATGGCCAGCAGCCCCAGCACGGCAATGTTGGTGAGGACGAACAAGACGACTCTGCGCATGGGTTGGCTCTCTGGAAGTCAATCCGAGCCCTGACCATGGGTCCGACGGCGCGATTTCTCAAGATGCCGGGGTGCGAAAACGCCACCCCGCGGTACGGGGGTGGCGTTCCGGGCCTGGCCGCCGGGCTGGCCGGTCAGGCGGCGGTACCGCCTCCGGCGGTGCCCGCCTCGCGGCCCATCTTCATGATCCAGCGGTACAGCAGCGCGATGGTGATGGCAAACACCACGCCGCCGATGATGATCGAGGGGGTCAGGAATGACTTGCCGACCATCGCGATCGGGGACTGGACGCCGGAGAGGCCCACGATCCCGGCAAACACCACCGCCAGCAGGCTTTCCCCCACGATCAGGCCGGATGCCAGCAATACACCAAGCTGCTTGGTGGCCTCGGTACCCGGGCGCTTCTCGGCATGCCGGTCGAACCAGGCGCCGACCAGCGCACCGACCACCACCATCAGCGTGGTCGAGGTCGGCAGGTAGATGCCGAGGCCCACCGCCAGCGGCGGCAGGCGCGGGGCCTTTTTCTTCTTCGACAGGCCCAGCAGCTCGTCCAGGATGACTACCGCCACGCCGATACCCGCGCCCAGGCCGATCATGTCCCAGGGCACGTCACCGGTGATGACGCCCTTGGCCAGTGCCGAGATCAGGCCGGCCTGCGGTGCCGGAAGGGCCCTGGACGGATCGGCGCCCGGCGCGCCCAGGAAGCCATAGGTGTGCTGCAGCAGCTCCATCACCGGCGGAATCACCAACGAGCCCACCAGCACGCCGATCACCAGGGCCCACTGCTGCAGCGAGGGCGTGGCGTCCACCAGTTGTCCGGTCTTGAGGTCCTGCAGGTTGTTGTTGGCGATCGAGGCCACCGCGAAGATGATCGC
The DNA here is from genome assembly GCA_964489055.1 of uncultured Rhodanobacter sp. Lineage (GTDB taxonomy): Bacteria > Pseudomonadota > Gammaproteobacteria > Xanthomonadales > Rhodanobacteraceae > 66-474. The sequence continues at coordinate 1,858 of CAZAXF010000026.1, forward strand.
GGTGATGAACAACGCGAATCCCACCAGCGCCTTTTCCGCCTCCGCCGGGAGGAACGGCTTGACGCCGATCACCAGCAGCAGCGCGGCCACCACCACCACCAGGATGCCGATGCCCGACAGCGGACTGTTGCTGGATCCGATCAGGCCGGCCATGTAGCCGGTCACCGCCGAAACCACGAAACTCAGCAGGATCACGAACAGCACGCCGCCGATCACCAGCGTCCACATCGCACCTCCCAGGCCATTGTTCACCGCGAAGTCCCACAGCAGCCACGCGATCGGAACCAGGCACACCAGCGAAATGAGCCCGACGATGCCGATCGGCATGTCGTGCTCGGTGCGCGGCAAGGTGCCCAGCGTGCCCGACTTGCGGGCACGCGAGGCGCGCATGGCGCCCGCGAGTCCCGAAACCAGCGGCTTGACCAGCTTGGCCAGTGTCCAGATCGCCGCCACGCCAATGGCACCGGCACCGATGTAGCGGACGTAGTTGCTCCAGCCAGCCTGCGCGACCTCCGCCGCTGCACCGGCGCTCCAGTGCAGGTGGGTGAAATACGGCACCGCCCAGACCCAGCCAATCGCCGCGCCCAGCAGCATCGCCACCCCCACCCACAGGCCCACCAGGTGCCCGATCGCGAACAGGGCAAACGAAAGACCGAAGTCAAAGCCGGTGGCGCCGCCTTTTTCGCCACCGATGCGGAAGTAATGGGTCACGCTTTCGGCAAACACCCGGGTCTGCACGATCACGTAGAAGATCGCCGAGACGATCGCGCCCCAGACCACCGCCTTCAGGCCCGCGCCGCTGGTTTGCGCCTCGGCCGCCGCCGGCACCTCCGCCGGCGCAGCATCGGCCACTCCGCGCACCGGTGACGTCGGCGCCGCCGCGACCACCGGCTCGCCGGTGCCCACCTTCAGCACCTCGGCGCAGGCCACGCCTTCGGGATACGGCAGGTCCGAATCGGTGACCAGCGCGCGCCGGAGCGGAATGGTGTACATCACGCCCAGGATGCCGCCGGTGGCGCAGATGCCCACCGAAATCCAGAACGGGAACCCGGCCCAGAACCCCACGATCACCAGGCCCGGCAACACGAAGATGATCGCCGAGAGCGTCCCCGCGGCCGAGGCGATGGTCTGGACGATGTTGTTTTCCTGGATGGTGGCGTCGCGCATCGCCTTCAGGATCGCCATCGAGATCACCGCGGCGGGGATCGAGGTCGAGAACGTCAGGCCCGCCTTGAGGCCGAAATAGACGTTGGCCGCCGTGAACACGATGGTGATGACGATGCCGATGATGATGCCGCGAATGGTCAATTCGTGGCGCGTCGGCACTCCACTGATGTCGCTCATGCGCTGTTCCCGTTGGCCTGGACCCCGCCGCATGGTAGCCGCGGAAGACGGCCACGCAAAGGACGCCACGGGCAGGGCTCGGGCGCCGGCGCGCGCGCAGATGCACCACACGGGCCATGCATGTATGCTGGGCCACGTCCGAACCGAGTGGAATCAGCGCCTTCCGCAATCCGTCCCCACGCCAGCCACGGCTCGCGGCCGCTTTCCGCCACTTCCAGGCGAACGCCACGATGGGCCTCTTCCGGCAACATCTGGACCACGAAGAATCCGATCACCCCGTACCCGAGGCAGCCGGGCGGATCGGTTACGATGCCGGACTGGTCGATTCCCTGCTGCGCGACCACGCTGAACTGGGACGCCTGTACGGGCGCATCGGGGTCGCGATCAAGGCCGATGACTTCGACGAAGTCAGCCGGTTGCTGGCCAGTTTCAAGGCGCGCCTGCACACGCATCTGCTGGCCGAAAACCTGCATTTCTACAACTATCTGGAACAGACCCTCGCGGATGACCCCGCCAGCGCACGCATGGTCCACACCTTCCGCGTCGAGATGAACGAAATTGCCGGTGACATCGTGGCCTTCATCAAGCAGTACCAGTCCAGCGATTTCAGCCCCGAACAGCGCCGCCGATTCGCACGCGACTACGCGACCGTGGGCGAACGCCTCGAACACCGGCTGGACTGCGAGGAAGACAGCCTTTTCCGGCTCTACCGCCCACGCTGACGCGTGCCGCGATTGAAGGTGTCCGGAACCAGTTACCGCGGCCGCTTTGCGCCCTCGCCGACCGGCGCACTGCACTTCGGCACCCTGGTGGCGGCGCTGGCAAGCTGGCTGCGCGCCCGCGAGCGGCGCGGCCAATGGCTGTTGCGCGTGGAAGACATCGATCCGCCGCGCGAAGTGCCCGGCTCGGCGGACTCGATCCTCGCGGCGCTTGAGCAGCTGCAACTGCACGCCGACGCACCACCGCTGTATCAGTCCGCCCGCGGCGACGCCTACGCGGCGGCGCTCGCGAAACTGCGCGATGATGGCCACGCATTCCCCTGCTGGTGCAGTCGCGCCGACCTTGCGGGCACGCGGCACCGCGACGGGCGCTGCGTCAGCGCGACCCGGGACGGCCAGGCGCCCAAGTGGCGGCTGCGCGTACCCGACCTTGCCGTCGAATTCGACGATGTCCTGCAGGGACGGCAACAACAGAACGTGCGCGAAGCAGTGGGCGACTTCGTGCTCCGGCGTTCCGACGGGGTGTGGAGCTACCAGCTTGCCTGCGTGGTGGACGATGCGTTCCAGGGCATCACCGAAGTGGTGCGGGGTTACGATCTTCTCGATTCCACCCCGCGCCAGATCCTGCTGCAGCGCCTGCTGGGCCTGCCGACGCCGGCGTACCTGCACCTGCCGCTGGTGATGGACGCGGCGGGCAACAAGCTGTGCAAGTCCTCCGGCGCTCCCGCGCTCGACACCAGCGACCCGCGTTCCGCGCTGGCGGGTTCGTTGCGGTTCCTCGGCCAGGCGATCCCGGACGCCGACGACGCCGCCACGCTGCTGCACGCCGCCGTGCGTGATTTCAACCTTGCCGCGTTGCGCGGGGCAAACCAGAAGCCCGCCGGCCGGCCGGTACCGGGCAGCCGCTGAACACCCGCACGCGGAACAAGCCGTCGATCATGCCAGATCGCGCGCCGGTTTTCGCGGTCTCGCAAGCGCGCGGCGCAGGGCGTAGGATGGGCATACCACCACCCGAAAAGGAGCCGTCATGAGCGCACGCGTGGCACTGGTAACGGGGGGTACCGGCGGCATCGGTACCGCGATCGTCCGCCGCCTGGCCAAGATGGGCCACAAGGTGGCGACCAACTACCGCAACGAGGAAAAGACCAGGGCCTGGCGGGAACAGCTTTCCGGCGAGGGGTTCGACATCCTCACCGTCAAGGGCGACGTGTCCGATCCCGAGGCCTGCAAGGCGATGATCAAGGAGGTCGAGGAAAAACTCGGCCCCATCGACATCCTGATCAACAACGCCGGCATCACCCGCGACAGCACCTTCCACAAGATGGATTACCAGCAGTGGGCGGATGTGGTCAACACCAACCTCAACGCCTGCTTCAACGTGACACGCCCGGTCATCGAGGGCATGCGCGCGCGCAAGTGGGGGCGGATCGTGCAGATCAGCTCCATCAATGGCCAGAAGGGCCAGTACGGACAGGCCAACTACGCCGCTTCCAAGGCCGGAATGCACGGTTTCACCATTTCGCTGGCGCAGGAAAACGCCAAATACGGCATCACAGTCAACACGGTGTCGCCCGGCTACATCGGCACCGACATGGTGATGGCCGTACCCGAGGAAGTGCGCGCCAAGATCGTCGCGCAAATCCCCGTCGGGCGACTCGGCGACCCGGACGAGATCGCCTATGCCGTCGCGTTCTTCCTCGATGACAAGGCCGCGTGGGTCACCGGCGCCAATCTTGCCGTCAATGGCGGCCATTACATGGGGTGGTGAGAACCGGAAAAACCGGGGTCAGAGTCGACTTTCGACGCATAACCTCGCTCTCGTGCGAGGCGGTGCCCGAAAGTCGACTCTGATCCCGGCTTGCGAAGCGACGCTGCCATCGGGTGGTCATGCGATAATCCGCGATTGCCTTGCGCGCACGAAACCGAGCAATGCCCCGCGAAATCCTGGTCACCAGCGCCCTGCCCTATGCCAACGGGCGCATCCACCTTGGCCACATCGTCGAGCACGTCCAGAGTGACATCTGGGTGCGTGCGATGCGGATGGCCGGCCATACGGTTCACTACGTGTGTGCCGACGATGCACACGGCACCTCGATCATGCTGCGCGCCGAACGCGAGGGCATCACGCCCGAGGCCCTGATCGACCGCGTCTGGCACGAGCACGATGCCGATCTCAGGGATTTCGGCGTCGCCTATGACCACTATTCCAGCACCCACACGGAGGCCAACCGCGAGCTGACCTACCGCATCTGGCACGCGCTGGACGCCGCCGGACACGTCGAGTCGAAGCCGGTCAGGCAGCCATACGATCCCGAGCGGCGGATGTTCCTGCCCGACCGCTTCATCAAGGGCGAGTGTCCGGTCTGCCACGCCAAGGACCAGTACGGCGATGCCTGCGAGGTGTGCGGCAGCACCTACACTCCGGCCGACCTGATCGATCCGTATTCGGTGGTCTCCGGCGCCAAGCCGGTCGAAAGGGAATCGCTGCACTTCTTCGTCAAGCTGGCCGACTTCGAGCCGCTGCTCAAGGACTGGCTGGAAGCGCGCCGCGCCGCCGGCGGCCTGCAGTCGGAAGTGGTCAACAAGCTCAAGGAATGGTTCGCCGACGGCCTGCGCAGCTGGGACGTCTCGCGCGACGAGCCGTACTTCGGCTTTGAGATCCCCGGACAGCCCGGGAAGTACTTCTACGTCTGGGTGGATGCGCCGGTGGGTTACCTGGCCGCGTTCCGGGAGTTGTGCGAGAGCGGTCGAAGCGGCCTCACGCCAGCCGACTTCGAGCGCTTCCTGGCGCCGGACACGGGCACCGAGATGGTGCACTTCATCGGCAAGGACATCATCTATTTCCACTGCCTGTTCTGGCCCGCGATGCTGCACGGCGCGGGACTGCGCATGCCAAGCGCCGTGAACGTGCACGGATTCCTGACCGTGGACGGCGCCAAGATGTCCAAGTCGCGCGGCACCTTCGTCAATGCCCGCACGTATCTCGAACATCTCGACGCCGACTGGCTCAGGTATTACCTGGCGACCATGCTCTCGCCCACGCTGGCCGACATCGACCTCGACCTCAAGGCTTTCGAGGAGCGCGTGAACTCGCACCTGGTCGGCAAGTGGGTCAACATCGCCAGCCGCTGCGCCGGCTTCGTGCACAAGCTGTTCGACGGCAGGCTGGCCGCAACCCTGCCCGATGCCGAGCGCGCGCGCTACGACGCGGCCGCCCGGAAACTGGAAGCCTGCGCCGCGCTGTACGAATCGCGCGACTACGCAACCGCGATGCGCGCGATCATGGCGGTGGCCGACGAGGCCAACGCCTACGTCGCCGAACATGCGCCCTGGCTGATGGCGAAGGACGAATCAAGACGTACCGAGCTGCACACCGTGCTTACGCTGGCGCTCAACCATTTCCGGCTGCTGACGATCTGGCTTGCGCCCGTCGTGCCCGCGACCGCCGCACGCGCGTTCGCATTCCTCGGAGATGCGCCCGACCGATTCGATGCCGCGCGCACGCCGCTGCTGGACCACGCGATCCAGCCCTTCAAGCCGCTGGCCACCCGCGTCGATCCGAAACAGATCACCGCCATGATCGAAGCCTCGAAGGAGTCGCTGCAAGTGAGTTCGAACCCATCCCCACCCAACGTTGCCAAGCTCGGCGTCCTGCCTCGCGAAGCAACCCGGCCCTCCGCTCCTGCTTCGGGCGCTCATCGGCGCGCGGACCTGCGGTCCGCAAACGCGCCGATTCGCCCCCTTGAAGGGGAGGGCTCAAAAGCTGCCGCCGGTGGCAGCTCGCAACCCCACGCCACATTTCCGAATCCCGGCTCTGCTTCGCCCGGTCCCCGGTCCCCGGTCCCCGGTCCCGGCTCTGCTTCCCCGAGTCCCGAGTCCCGAGTCCCGGGTCCCGAACAAATCAGTATCGACGACTTCGCCAGACTCGACCTGCGCATTGGCAAGGTCGTCGTTTGCGAAGCCGTGGAAGGCTCGAAGAAACTGCTGCGTTTTGAACTCGATGCGGGCGAACTCGGCAAGCGGCAGATCTTCTCGGGCATCAAGGCCGCCTACCCCGAGCCCGAAAAACTGGTCGGCCGCAACGTGGTGTTCATCGCCAACCTCGCGCCACGCAAGATGCGCTTCGGCCTCAGCGAGGGCATGATCCTGTCCGCCGGTACCGGCGGCGAGGACCTGTTCCTGATCGCCGCCGACAGCGGCGCGGCCCCCGGTGCATCGGTGAAATAGCACCCGCGCGTCCGCATGCAACGACGCTGGCATTTCCTGGCTCGTCCCCGGGGCCAGGTGCCGTCCGCGCTGAGTGCAGCTTGCGCACGCAGGCGCGGTCGAAGCGCACGTCACGGGCCGGCGGCCAGGCCATGTCCCCGGCCAGGTGCTATCTTGCGTGGAGCATTTTTCGACACCGTGGAGAATCCGACGTGCGACGCCTGCGAGCCTTCGATTTCCCCGCCATGCAGCCGTGGCGCGTTGTCGTGGCCGTACTGGCAATCCTCGTGGCCGGCTGCAGCACCCTGGGCGCCCCCCGAAACGCGCCCTGGCCCAGCACCCGGATCGCGCACCCGCCGCAGCACGTATTCCTGATCGTGCTGGAAAACAAGTCCTACCGCGTCACCTTCGGCAACCACACGCCGGCGCCGTACCTCGGGCATGAACTGCCGAAACAGGGCGCCCTGCTGGGCCAGTATTTCGCAACCGGGCACTGGAGCCTGGACAACTACCTGTCGATCATCAGCGGCCAGGCGCCCAACGAGGCCACCCAGGCGGACTGCCACGTGTTCAGCGACTTCGTGCGCAGCGCACCGGGGTTCGACGCCGACGGGCAAATCCGCGGCACCGGTTGCGTCTACCCCGCCGACGTGAAGACGCTGGCCAACCAGTTGCAGGATGCGGGCTACACCTGGAAGGGCTACATGGAAAGCATGGGCGCCGATCCCGCGCGCGAGGCCGCCACCTGCGCGCATCCGGAAATCGGCGCGAAGGACCACACCAACCAGGCCACGAAAACGGACCAGTACGCCGACAAGCACAATCCGTTCATCTATTTCCATTCGATCATCGACGACAAGGCCAACTGCGACGCGCACGTGGTCAACCTCGACGCGCTGCCGCACGACCTTGAGAGCATCGCGACCACGCCGAATTTCTCGTTCATCACGCCCAACCTGTGCCACGACGGCCACAACAGCCCGTGCAAGACCGGCGAGCCCGGCGGGCTGGTTTCGGCCGACAAGTTCCTGCGCCACTGGGTGCCCATCATCACGGCCTCGCCCGCGTTCAAGCAGGACGGCGTGCTGATCATCACCTTCGACGAAAGCGAGTTCGAGCAGGACAACAAGCCCGACGTGGCCGCGTGCTGTGGCGAAACCCACCCGGAAGGCTCCCCGGTGCCCGGCATCAAGGGACCGGGCGGCGGCCTGATCGGCGCGGTGGTGCTCTCGCCATTGGTGAAGCCCGGCACCGTCTCCAACGTACCCTACAACCACTACAGCCTGCTGCGCAGCATCGAGGACTGGTTCGGCCTGCCCCATCTCGGCTATGCCGGACAGGACACGCAACGCTCGTTCGGGAACGACGTGTTCACGAGCCAGCCGGTCGTGGACCGGAAAAGGAAATCTGCCACGGAATGACACGGGTTCAGCGTCTGGTCCGTGCAATCCGCAACAGATGCGTTGGGCTTGCACAACAAGGGCAACGGCTTTCTGCCACGGATTCACACGGATGAACACGGATCAGTTTTTTGGATCGTTTTTTATCCGTGCAAATCCGTGGAAATCCGTGGCAAAAAGGCTTTTTGACAAACACCCACCACCGCCCGGGACACCCCATGAAGGTATCAACGACGTTCGCAACGACTGCCGCCGTACTGACGCTTGCGATTGTGCCGCCCGTACTTGCCGCACCCAAGGCCACCACGAAACCGGCAGCGACGATGCAGCAGGTGCTGGCGGCCTCGAAGCCTTCCGACTGGCGGCCGCTGGATCCGAACGACACGCTGTACATGGACCTGCCGCAGGGGCGCGTGGTGATCGAACTCGCCTCCGCCTACGCACCCAGGCACGCGGCCAACATCCGCACGCTGGCGCGCGAACATTACTGGGACGGGCTCGCCATCCTGCGCGTGCAGGATGACTTCGTGACCCAGTGGGGCGATCCGGCGGCCGAGGCCGGGCACCCCGCGCACCCGCCGCGTTCGCTCGGCAAGGCCAGGGCGACGATCGCGCCGGAATTCCAGCGCGACATCACGCCATCGCTTCCGTTCACGCAACTGCCCGACGGCGACGTGTACGCACCCGAAGTCGGCTTCAGCCACGGCTTCCCCGTCGCGCGTGATCCGAAATCCGGCAAGACCTGGCTGGTGCACTGCTATGGCATGGTCGGCGCCGGACGTGACGTTGCGCCCGACTCGGGTCCCGGCACCGAGCTCTACGCCGTGATCGGCCAGGCGCCGCGCCAGCTCGACCGCAACATCGCGCTGATCGGACGCGTGGTCCGGGGCATGCAGTACCTCTCGGCACTGCCGCGCGGCGCGGGGCCGATGGGCTTCTACAAGGATCCGGCAAGGCAGACGAAGATCCTGCGCGTGCGGCTGGCCTCCGAGCTGCCCCCTTCCGAGCGCATGCACCTGGAAGTCCTGCGCACCGACACCCCAACCTTCAAGGCCCTGGTCGAATCGCGCCGCAACCGCGCCGACGCCTGGTACCACTACAAGGTCGGCAGGATCGACGTGTGCAACGTGCCGCTGCCGGTGCGGACGACGCCGTCCGGCGACACCGCAGGCAAATAAACCGTGAAACCCGGGGTCAGAGTCGACTTTGTTTACGGATGACGCATTGACTCCCGCACTTTCACGAAAGTCGACTCTGACCCCTGCTTTCAGAACATGTGCCGCTCGATGCCCAGGTGCGCCAGGATCTTGGAGCCGATCTCCTCGATCGAGGTGTGGGTGGTGTTGAGCGAGGGGATGTTCTCGTTGCGGAAGATCCGGTCGGCAATGGCCAGCTCGCGCTTGCAGCGATCGAGCTTGGCGTACGCGCTGCGGGGGCGGCGGGCTTCGCGCACCTGCGCCAGACGCACCGGTTCGATGGTGAGGCCGAACAGCCGGTTTCGGCACTGCTTCAGCCGTTTGGGAAGGTAATCGCGCTCCAGGTCCTCGTCGGTCAATGGATAGTTGGCCGCCTTCACGCCGTAGTGCAGCGCCATGTACAGGCAGGTCGGGGTCTTGCCCACGCGCGAGACGCCGACCAGTACCACGTCGGCCTTGCTGTAGTCGGGATTCACGCCGTCATCGTGCGCCAGCGCGTAGTTGGTGGCATCGATGCGGGCCTCGTACTCGTTGAAATCGACCAGGCCGTGCGCACGGTTGACCGCACCGGAACGGCGCGTGCCGAGTTCGAGCTCCAGCGTACCGATGAACGGCGCCATCACGTCGATCATCAGCGCTCCCGACTCGCCGATCACTTCGCTGAGCTGCGGGTCGACCACGGTATTGACCACGATTGGCCGCTCACCGTTCTGGGCGTAGGTCGTCTTGATCCGCAACGCCGCCGCCCGCGCCTTCTCGGGCGTATCGACGAAGGCCAGGCGGTGGGCGTCGAATTGCACCCCCTCGAATTGCGCCAGGATCGAATTGCCGATGGTTTCGGCGGTGATCCCGGTGGAATCGGAAATGAAAAAGACCGTCCTGCGACCGTTCATCGATTGGCTCCATGGAGGCGCCCAGTCTAGCCGCGCACATTCCGCAATCGATACCCGATGTTTGCATCACGTGGCGAATGGGAACACACTTGGCATCTGGCACGTCAGGTTCACGAATCGGGAGGTTCCCCGTGACCGACTCCACGTCTGCTTCGCACGCGTCGAAAATATTGCGCGCAGTCACGCAGCGACAGGGCGTCGGTGGGTTGGCGCCGCACATCGAGCGCTCCTGGCGTCGCTGCCTGCAGGAATTCTGCATCCGTCCCCAGAGCCAACGAGCCACCCTGGTTTTGCCTGCCGATGGCCTGCGCGAACGCCAGCAGGCCTTCGGCGGCCTGCTGGATGTCGCGCGATTCGAGATGGAGAATCTGTACGAGGTCATCGCGGGCACGGGGTACGCGGTCATCCTGTCCGACGCGGAGGGCACGATCCTCAGCACCGTTCTGGACCCGTCTCTCAAACGCGAGTTCCAGCATGCCGGCCTTTGGCTCGGAGCACGATGGGACGAGCGTCATGAAGGCACCAACGGGATGGGAACCTGCGTCGCCGAAGGCACGGCCATCACGGTGCATCGTGACGAGCACTTCCGCGATTACAACATCCGCCTGTCCTGTTCGAGCGCACCCATCCTGGATCCCCAGGGCGTGCTGCTGGGCGTACTCGATGCATCATCGGCCAACAGCAGCGACACCCGGGAAATCCAGCGCCACACGATGGCGCTGGTCAGCATGTCGGCAAGCCTGATCTCGCGCTGCAAGTTCCTGACCGAGTATCCCGACGCCTGGATTCTCCGTTTCCACAGCCGGCCGGAATTCGTTGGCCTGCTGCATGAAGCACTGATAGCGGTGGACGGCGAGGGACTGATACAAGCCGTGAACGAGAGCGCGCTGCTGCAGCTCGGGCTCGGTGGCCGTGCAGCCTTGGTCGGACACCCGATCGAGGAACTGTTCCGTTTCGCCGCGGACACCATGCGCGAGCGTGCCGCGCACGCCGCCGGCACGATCTGGCCGATCCGCGACCTGGCGCGCGGACGGCGCTTCTACGCACTGGTGCGCCCGCCCCGCACCCGACGGTTCGACACCACGTCGTCCCAGGCCGCGGCGACATCGCACAGTACCGCCAGGAGCCCGATGCAGGGTCACGTTACCGCCGACCCGCGAATGCGTCGCAACATCGCGGTGGGTCATCAGTTGTTCACCAAGCAGGTCCCGATCCTGCTGCACGGCGCGACGGGTACCGGCAAGGATGTGTTCGCCCGCGCCCTGCATGCGGGCAGTCTGTGGTCCGATCGGCCGTTCGTGACCGTCAGTTGCGCCGCGATTCCGGAGAACCTCATCGAGAGCGAACTGTTCGGCTACAGGCCTGGCGCGTTCACCGGTGCGGCGCGCGAGGGGCGTACCGGCAAGATCGTGCAATCAAGCGGCGGCACACTGTTTCTCGACGAGATCGGTGACATGCCGCTGCCATTGCAGGCGCGGCTGCTGCGCGCGATCGAAGCACGCGAAGTGGCACCCGTCGGCAGCGACCAGACGATCAGCGTGGACTTGCACGTGATCAGTGCATCACACCGCGACCTGCGCCAGATGATTGCCGCGCAGACGTTTCGGGAGGACCTGTACTACCGCCTCGCGGGAATCACCCTGGAGCTGCCGTCCCTGGCGGATCGCACCGACAAGGCGGACCTGATTCGAACATTGCTGCGCGAGGAGTGCGGCGATGAAACGCCGATTGATATCGCGGCGGATGCGTTCGATCGGCTTCTCCGTTACCAGTGGCCCGGGAACGTCCGCCAGTTGCGCAATGCCCTGCGCACCGCTGCGGCCCTGTGCCGCGATCGCATCATCCGGCTTTCCAACCTGCCACAGGAAATCGTCGACCCGGTCGATACCACTCCCGTGGCTCCGCCGGCGGAAGCCGCGTACGTGCGGGCGTCCGGGCCGCCAGCGTCGGATCTGGAAAACGCCGAGCGCACGGCGCTGATCTGCGCGCTGGAGAAGCACCAATGGAACGCCAGCCAAACCGCGCGCACCCTCGGGATCAGCCGCAACACGCTGTACCGCAAGATCCACAAACACGGGATCGAGATGCGGCAGCGCACATCCTGAGCGCACCGCAAACCGCCGCGCCATTCCCGGCACACAGCCACCTTGACGCCACGAAAAGGGTGCAGCCGGCGCCGGGGCAGGCTCGAGGTGCCCGTTGTTGGCCTGGAGGCGATCACGGGGCCGTCCTGCCCACGCTCGGTCGGGCTGCGAGCGCCAGGCAGGCCGAGGCTTTCCTACACCCAGGCGCCGGTCAGAAGCTGTAACTGGCGCTCACTCCGACCAAATAGTTTCGTCCAGGCGCCGGCTCGTAGAAACGCCCATAACTGGCGTTGACGACGACCGCGCCGATGTATTGGCGATCGAAGATGTTGTTGAGTTGCGCGAACTCCGAGAACCGCCACGCGCCATGGTGCTGGTCGAATCCAGCTTGCAGATTGGCCAGCGCATAGCTGGACGTGGAAGCAGTGTTTCCGTCGTCGACGTACACACGGCTCCGGAACCGGGCATCGGCAACCACCCTGAATCCAAGTGGCGCGTAATTCCAGTCCAACGCGCCGTACAGCGTGGTACGCGGCACACCTGGCAAGCGGCCACCCACGAACGGCCCCGATGCATAATCCGCCTGCAACCAGGTCAGGGCCGTATAACCGTGAAAGCCGCCACCGAGGGCACCGCCGAGACTCACTTCGACGCCCTTGCGCACGGTGCTGCCGGCGTTGCGGAATGTCGAGCGGCCATTGACGGACACGGCGGTGACGATCTCGTCAGCGGTATTGATGCGGTACAACGCGAGCCTCAGCTTGCCCTGATTGCCGAAATCGGCCTTGAGCCCCGCTTCGTAGTCTTTGCTGGTGCTCGGCTGGAGGTCGAAATTGAGCCCGGACGTGCCATCCGGCCGGTACGCCGCCTCGGCAAAGGTCGGGGTTGAAAAGCCCTTGCCGTAACTCGCGTACACGTTGACCTGTGGCGTGAGTTTGTAGAGCAGGCTCGCGAAGCCGGTGTTCTTTGAAAAGTTCCGCTGGCCACTGTCGTCCGGGTTCACCTGGGTGACAAAGTGGTCGTGGACCTTGAACCTGACCCGTGAATGGCGAACGCCACCGACCAGCTGCCAACGGCCCAGCACCCAGCGCGCCTGGACGTACTCGCCCTGCCGCGAGAGGATGTCGTCCTCGTTGCGCATCAATGCGCCCTTGACGCCGTCATCATTCACGAAACCCTTGCGACGCTCGTGCTGCCGCTGGTAGTCGAGGCCCGCTGTCAGGGTCAGTGGATATCCCGCCAGGTTCGCCGTGTGCGTCCAACGCGCACTGCCACCACCGGAATTGTTGTCGAGGTCGATGACCGCCCCACCCGACAACGGGTCATCGCCACTGAACGGCAGAAACTGCACCACGCGCCGGGTGCCCGTCCAGACGGTGGCGTGCAGCTGGTCGTGGTCGCCGATCTCCTGTTCATACACCGCGCCGCCCTCGCGGTGACGGTGGAATTCGCCGGATCCGTACTTGAATACGGCGGACCGGGCTGTCCGGGGCGTCGCGGCCGCCGGCCCGGCCTTCAACGAGGAGGGATCTTCGGCGAAAGGCTGGTTCTCGGCGTTGAAGATGAAGGTCAACGAGGCGTTGTCAGTGGGCTGGTAGCGAAACTTCGTGTAGAGGTGGTCTCGTTTCGCTGCGCTGTGCTGGCGGTAGCCGTCGGTCCGGAACGACGAGACGTTCGCGATGTAGTTCACCTTCCCGGCCGTACCCCCGGCATTGAGCCGTTTCAAGACCGTGCCGTAGCTGCCGAACGACACGCCCGCACCGATTTCAGGTTGCGGGGGACCATCCCTGGTGAACACCTGGATCACGCCGCCGGCGGCGTTGCCGTAGAGTACCGAGAACGGACCACGCAGTACTTCGATGCGTTGCGCGACGGAGAGATCGAACGGATCGGTCTGGCCCTGTCCATCGGGTCCCGAATACGGCAGCCCATCCACCAGCAACCGGATACCCGTGACACCGAAGGACGCGCGTGCCCCGAACCCGCGCAACGACAGTTGCAGGTCCTGGGCAAGACTCTGCCGGTCCTGCGCGACCAGCCCGGGCACCAGCGCCAGCGTTGCCGCCAGGTCCACCCCGGGCGGCCCGTGCCGGATGTTGTCGCCTGAAACAACGCTGATCGACGCCGGCACGTCGAATTCCGGCTCGGGAACGCGCGTGCCCGTCACCACGATCGTCGGCAGCGAGACCGGCCTGGACTTGCTGGACGATGGGCTCGATTGGGCGACAGCGGCAAATGGCAACGACGCCGCGGCCAACGCCAGTACCGCACCGGCAGCGAACGCGATCAGCGCATCGTGCGGTTTTCCAGTCGTCTCCGACGGAATACGGGTCCCGTCATGACCGTGACACAAGCCGTTCACGTGCGATACGACCGAATCACACAAAACATGTCGCAACCTCCCCATACGCCGGACACAACCATGCATGATCCACTCCCCGACAACTTTGCACCTTTGCGGAAATCGGTACACAAATCCATGATTCAGGTCAACCGGAACGACAGCCGTTGCGGGATTTGCGGCATGCGCGGGCGGTTTCGGTGGAGATCCCGCGCGAACGAGCCAACACGAAGTACGCGGGCAGGATACTCCGCAGTCACCAGGGCTGCCCCGCCCCGCTCGTCAGGAATCAGGAACACGTTCGCCAGGGCGCGGCCGACCATCCGACGGCGGGCCAGTACTCCCATCAAACGTTACGCCCAGACGCATGACCACGTGCAGCAATTGCATGAAGTTGTCGACCCCGGTCTTTTGCTTGATTGCCCAGCGGTGGTTGGCGACTGACTTGCGACTGAGGTTCAGGGCAGCGGCCACGTCGCTGGTACTCCATCCGTTCAGGGAAAGGCGAAGCACGTCGAATTCGCGCTCGGTAAGCGAGTCCAGCACGTTCTCCCGACCCGACACGTTCGCCAGGGCAAGCGCCCGCGCGATGTCTGCACCCAGATAGGTACGACCGGCGGCAACATTCAACACGGCGTCCACCAGGACGTCAGGCGCACTCGACTTGGTGATGTAACCGCGCGCCCCGACCCGCAATGCGTGGCTGGCAAAAATCACATCCTCGTGCATGCTGAACATCAGCACGCGGGCTCGTCGTTCGCGCGCGAGGATCTGCGCCAGTGCGGCGATACCGCTGCCACCCGGCAAGGAAATATCCATCACCACCACGTCCGGGCCGTGCTCACAGTAAAGGTGATAGGCACCGGCGGCGTCTGACGCCTCACCGACCACCAGGATCCGACCGCTGTCCTCCAGCAGCCCCCGATATCCCGTCCGCACCACTGCATGATCGTCGACGAGCACTACGCGGATGGGCGCGGTCATGACGTGGCCTCCGGGCATGCCACGGGTACGGCGACCTGCAGCCAGAATCCACGACCGGGGGTACTCGATACGCGAAATTCGCCTCCCAGCGTTTCAGCACGCTCGCGCATGCCCACGAGTCCCAGGCCCGAACCCCGGGCTTGCAACGCGACGCCGACACCGTTGTCTTCCATCGTCAAGCGAACTTCGTCGCGACCGCTGGACCCGGACACTCCTCGCTCCAGCCGGATGCGAACCCGTGTCGCCCGGGCGTGGCGCGAGATGTTGGTCAGGCCCTCCTGCACGGTGCGATAGATCGCGAGGTTCGTCGACTCACTGCACTGCCCGAGATCACCTTCGATTTCCAGAAGCAGCGCGGTTCCGGACAGGTGCTGACGCCATTGGTGGACGTAGTGCTCCAACGCGGCCTGCAACCCGAGTTCGTCCAGGGCCACCGGGCGGAAACGACGAATCAGTACCTGCACCACGCGATGAACGTGGTCGACGCTGTCAATGATGTTGCGCGCGCGAGCGTGAAACGGCAACTGCGCGCTGTGGTTCGCCACCGCCACCGCATCGAGTTTGATGGCATTGAGATATTGCCCCAGCTCGTCGTGGAGTTCCCGGGCGAGATTGCGGCGCTCGGCCTCCTGCACGTCCATGAAGCGTTTGGCAAGGCGTCGGTTTTCCTCCAGTGTCGCGGCCAATGCGGCCTCGGCCACCTGCCGCTGCCGCAGACCAAGCCGGGCCTTGCGATAGCGCCTCCACGAAAACCACACCAGGCCCAGTGCGGCAACCAGCATCACAACCGGCAGCTCGTCAAGCTGGAGGGCCTCGTACGGCCCGGTGAGGCGGCGCAGGGTCTCGGCCAGGTCGTAGTGCGCGGACAACGCGAAAGCGGCAACCGTGGCGACAATCACCAGCACGAGGTCGCCATGCCAACGCGAAAACAGCGACTCACTCGCCCGGGTCGTCCGGACAACCGCAGCCGCAGTCGCCGGTACCGGACCCACTGTGCCGGCCGTTTCGGCGGAGACGTCGGGCGCGATCCCTGGTTCGCGGCCCGCCATCGCCGGTGGCACGAACGGACTTTCCCCCGGCGCGCTGGCCGTTTCAGGCGCTTCGCTGTGCACACGGCGCGCATCCGGCCGGGCCGGATGGGGCGCCTCATCGAATTGCGGGTTCAGCGGGTCGCGCACCAGCCCCATCGGAGTTTCTGCCATGCGTCAGGCCGACATTCCCACCCAAACATACCATATCCATGTTCGCCAACTTCTCACCCAAGCTTGGTCGTTGCCGCAAAGAGTAACCACTGCGAACGGGCACTACACAGCTTAGGTGAACATGCACACTCAGGGTGAGCAACGAGGCATATCATATTTTCGCGAACTCTACAACTCCACAACCCAACGTTCTGTGAGCTCCAGTTTTCAATACTTTGGGAACATGAACCCGAACCGCTCCGACTCTCCACGATGGACAAGGGTCGGAAGATGGCAATGGATGCACAACGTACATTCCATGTCGAGGAGACTTCTGCTCCCGATCGGATGGCGCCATACACACGTCAAGCGCCAATTCAAGTTGACTTCTCATGAAATGTGTGGTAGACCACGGGCGCACCTCTTGTGCGATCGTTCAGGTATCGGCACAAGCGGGGTGGCTCACATCTGACCACTCAAGGGGATCGTTACATGATACGTCACTTCACGCTCATGATTATCGCAGGCATCGCGTTCGCCGCTGCTGCAGCCACTACCCATGCCTCGCCTGCGCGCCCGGTTACCTCTAGTGACCTTGTCAACGCGCCCGCCAACCCAGCGTTGTGGCTTACGTACGGTCGTACCTACAGCAACTGGCGATACAGCCCGCTCGACCAGATTTCAACCAACAACATCAATCAGCTGAAGCCTGTATGGGCCATTTCAACCGGCGGTAAGTTCCAGGGTTTGGAAGCGACGCCACTGTTCCATAACGGTGTGCTGTATTTCTCCGCGGACGACGCGCGAGTGTTTGCCGTCAACGCGCGGACCGGGAAGATCATCTGGGAGTACTCGCGTGACTACCCGCCCCAGCTTGGTACCACACTCTGTTGCGGCCCCGTAAACCGGGGAGTTGCGTTGATGGGCGACTTGGTTTACGTCGCGACACTCGACGCGCACTTGGTAGCCCTGAATGCAGAAACCGGAAAGGTGGTATGGGACACGAAAATCGATGACTGGAAGAAAGGCGCCACCGAAACTTTGGCACCTCTGATCGTAAGGAATCATGTGATCGTCGGTATCTCTGGCGGCGAGTATGGGGTGCGAGGCTACCTAAAGGCCTACGATACCAAGACCGGCAAGTTGCAATGGACCACCTATACCGTACCAGGCCCCGGCGGCAAAACCTGGGAAGACGATTCTTGGAAACTCGGCGGCGGGCCGACTTGGTCGACCGGATCCTATGACCCGAAAACCAACACGTTGTATTGGGGCGTTGGCAATCCTGGGCCATGGTTTAGCCTGACGGACAAAGGGAAGAAGCTCTGGTCGGATTCGCTACTCGCCCTCAATCCTGATACAGGTAAGATCAAATGGGGCTTTCAATACACCCCCAACGACGAGTGGGACTATGACGGCATGAGTGGCCCCATCCTGACCGACGCAGTGGTGAACGGAAAGACCCACAAAGTAGCTATCCAAGCCAATCGAAACGGCTTCCTGTACGTATTGGATCGGACTAATGGCAAGTTCCTCTACGCCAAGCCGATGATTCCCGGCATCAACTGGACCTTCGGCCTGAATCCCAAGACCGGCGCACCAAATGTCAATGAGGCCAAGCGACCGTCCGGCCCTGGTACCACTACAAGTTTGATCATCCCGGGTCTCGAGGGTGGAACCAATTGGATGCAACCAAGCTACGACCCTAAGCTGCATTACGTCTTCGTCAACGTCAACGACTGGGGCATGACCTTGACGACACTCCCCAAGAAGGAAATCGAAGCTGGCTATAAAGCGGGGACAATTTACCAGAACGAAAACTTTCAGATGTATCGGCTTGGAAAGTACATCGGTCATACCAAAGCCTTTGATTTAAAGACCGGAAAATTTGTCTGGGATCAACCCAATACTTTACCGATCTTTTCGCATGTCCTTTCAACCGCAGGTGGACTTGTGTTCAGCGGCGACACGGAAGGCAATCTGACGGCGATGGATGCGACGAACGGGAAGATCTTATGGAAGTTCCAGACGGGTTCCGCGATCAATGCCGGTCCGATAACGTATGAACTCGATGGTGTTCAGTATGTTGCAGTTCTGTCCGGCATCGCCGGCGACCTTGCCACCTACTACTCGAGTCCGCACGGCGGCATGCTGTGGGTGTTTGCCATCAACGGCAAGCAGCAGCCGAGCACTGCTACCAACTCACGCGTGATCGAGTCCATGCTCCCGATGTGGAAGGGTCCCAAGGAATGATGCGCGGCCGCTATACGGCAGCAATGCCGGGCCGACGGGGCTATTGCGGGGTGGGGATCCTGGCGGCGATCTTCTTGAGCGCCGTCGGGTCAGCGTTCCTGATTCCTGTAAGTGCCGGCGCAGTGGACGCGGCGGGTTCGGTACACAACCCGGTACTCAAGGACCCCCAAGCTATCGATGCAGGACGCTCGATCTACGCTAGGCACTGCATACTCTGCCACGGCAATCAGGGTGGTCGCGGCCCGAACCTGTTCCAGAACACCTTGTCGGACGAGGAATTTCTCTACACTGTGATGAATGGAAAGACAGGTAGCCGTGGTCAGATGCCCGCGTGGTCCGGGATTCTGACTAAACAGGAGGTGTGGGACGTCGAGGCGTTCGTCAAATCCACCTCGCAATTCAACAACTGAGGACGAACGCCGGTCGGCGACCTTGGCAGCACGCTCGTCGGACGGCGGACATGCCGGGCGCAACCAGCCCGAGCTGGAACGTGGCCCACGACCGGAGGAGTCACCAGCCCTCCACGGTATCCGGACCGATAGACGCGCAAGTGTAGGGTGCGTTCAAGGAGCCATTCGCGGGAGGCAACGATGGTGAGCGGGACACTGCCGAAATCGTGACACCGAAGTACGGCATGACGCGTGCTGGCTGGCGTCGGTGCGCGTTTGGCTGATGCTTCATCCACTCGGGGGAATCACAATGCGCAACAAATCTCTAGTTATGTTCGGCGTAATAATCGGATTGGCCAGTGCTAGTGCAACAGCAATCGCCAAAGACGTCGACTACTCGAGCAATCTCACCGGGAACTGGGGAGGGGCACGTCAACAATTGCATGATCGAGGCATTGATCTTGGCGCCGATTACGTCGGCGAATTTGCCTACAACACGAGCGGTGGCTTGCGTCATACGCAGGCCTATGCGGATCAGTTCCACATCAGCGGGGTCTTCGACTTCGACAGGCTCTTCGGCTGGCGTGGTGGCTCGTTGCATGTGGATGTGATCAATCGCAACGGGGAGCTGCTGAACGACAAAGCGGGCTTAGGCACGTACGGAGTGACGCAGGTGAACGAAATCTATGGCACCGGCAACATCACCCGCCTTTTCAACTTCTATCTGGAACAAAGCCTTTGGGATGATAAAGCTCTCGTCAAGCTCGGCCGAATGGGTGTCGGCGTAGACTTCTTTCCATTCTCGTGCGACTTCCAGAACTTGGTATTCTGTGGCGATCTGCCGTCGTATATCACGCAGGGCATGATGGACTGGCCACTGAGCCAGATAGGCGCCACGGTCACCATTAATCCGTCTAAGGAGTGGTACTTCAAGGTGGGCGGCTACGAGGTGAACCCCAACAATGCACTTACATCAAACGGATTACGACTATTCCCGCGCGGCGATAGGGTCGGAACCCTGACAATGGTCGAAGCCGGTATAAATACGACCTTGGGTTCCGGCGACACACAGTTGCCGGGTCACTGGCGTATCGGCGGCTGGTACAACACCGCGGACTTTCCGGATCTGCTGCTGGACGTAAACGGAATGCCGCAAGTGCTCACCGGTGCACCCGCAATGATGGTCCACAGTATCACCGGTTACTACGCCATGGCCCAGCAACAGGTGACGAGCAAACTCACCCTGTTTGGCAACTTCATCCAAGCGGACTCCAAGACAGACCCTGTCTCCCAGATCGCCCAAGTCGGCATGCTCTACAACGCCCTCTTCGCGTCCCGGCCGAATGACACCCTCGGCTTGGCGGTGGGACGTCAACGCGGCAGCGACCGCGTCGCCACATCCGAACGCATCATGAATGCCAACGGTTTGGGGCCGGTCCCGGTGCAGGGCTCCGAATATCTCCTTGTGATCAATTACAAAGCGCGTGTTTATCACGGGATCTCGCTGATGCCAAACCTGCAGTACATCCACCATCCAGGCGGTGCAAGCGCTAATAGCAACGTCACCGTGCTTGGATTGCAGCTCGGCATCACGTTCTAGTCACCCATCACGGCATCGCAGTTCGGTTCTAAGCGTGCCCACTTACGCTACGCTTGCCCGCAATGTGTAGCAAATCGGTTCCGAGGAGGAGTGTGGTTGGCTTCATTTGCTTCCATCCGAATGCACAAACCTTCATGGAGGTTCTTCAGGGGTTCCTGCTCCATCGCCCGCGCAGGAGCGAATGATGGAGGCCTTGAACAGCACCGATTATCACTACGTCAAGCTAATCGTTCTTTTATTGTTCCGCCGACAACAGTACATGGTGCTGCTGCTCTTGCCGCGCTAGTATCCTCAACTCGCTCCGATTGCATGAGTTTGGAAAGTAGCACGCCGGCTGATGGCGCGCAGTTGCTGCCTTGGCACTCGCACCGTTCCGGTGCCGGTCCCGGAGTTCTGACCCCACATTTGCCGATGCCAAACCCATCCAAGGTGCGTATGCGGCAGTATTTACGTAGCTATTTCGGGTCTGGATTGATACGTCGCATCGATGTGCCCCGCGCTGCAGATTGCCTTCGCCGATCGTGTAGTGCTGCAACGCAAGTGCGCACCCTTTTGTTGATTCGTCTGGAACAGCCAGCGTACTTCCCCGGGTACGACACTAGAAACTCACCCGCACGCCCAGCCAGGCTGCGCGCGGCTGGGCCGGCGAGATTGCATCCTCGTTGGTCCAGTCGTCCTCGTCCTGGCGAAAGCTGCCATCGGGGTTGAAGGGATTTCCGGTCAGGAATCCCGAAGTCGCGTAGTCCCTGTCGAACACGTTGACGACACGCAGGAACAGGTCGATGTGCGGCGTCACGCGATAGTTGGTGTCCAGGTTGACGACTGCGTAACCGCCGATGCGGCCACTTCCCTCGACCTCGTCGCCGGCGCCGGTCGTGCCACCCGCCTGATTCGCGTTGTTTTCGTTGCCACGCAGGTACTGGGACGACGACACGATCACGTTTGCGGCAATGTCCCAGCGGTCAGTCGCGGCGTAGCTCAGGCGCAAGCGCGCGGTTTGGCGCGGGATCAAGGGAATTCGGTCCCCGGGACGCACGGTGATCAGGCAATCGTCATCATCGGGACCCACGCAGCTGGAGTTGGCTCCGCTGACAAGTTCAAAGCCGGATTGGTAGGTCGCGTCGACATAACTGTAAACCGCGCGCCAGTCCAGCCGGCCCAGCCTGCCGTGCAAGCCAAGGTCGATGCCCTGGCGGCGGGTGTCGCCCACGTTGTCAAAAAATCCCTCGCTGGTATTGGTCGCGATCAGCTGGATGTCATCGCTGGAGCGGGTGCGAAACACGTCCACGTTCCACATCAGGCGTTGGCCGGAGATCGAACCGCGCGCGCCAGCCTGGAAGGTCCGCGCGACCACCTGGTCAAGCGGCGGGTCGGCCGCAAAATCGTTGGGAAGCCCGCACGGCATGTCCGGGTCCGAACAACCCAGCTCGATCACGGTGGGCGCCCGGCTGCCCTCGTTGTAGCTCGCGTAGAACGTCAGTGCCGGGTTTGGCGTCACGGTGATGCCGACCGCGGGATTCAGCCGGTGGAAATTCTCGTCGAGCGCAATGACATGCGCGTCGCCGTCCTCGTCGACACTGATGCCGTTGAGGGTCTCGTGATCGTGGTTGTAGCGGGCCGATATGGTCAGGTCCACCAGGTCGTTGAGCGAGAATGTATCGGTAACGTAAAGTCCGTACAGGGTGCTGTGGCCTGACAGGTCGTTGACGGTCGCCAGCGGGTTGATCGCGGGATCGTTGAACGGGAAGGCCGTGATGGTGGTCGAGCGGTCGGGCGACAGGTCCGCAAGGCGCTGGCTCTGCAGGAACCCGTTGTTGGCCCGGGAGAAGGCGAGGCCAACCACCGCCCGGTTCCGCCTGCCGAACAGGTCGTGGGCATCGCTCAACTGCAGGCCGCCACCGACCGTCCGCTGCACTTCCTTCGCGCGATGATTGATTCCGGCCGCGCAATCTTCCAGGTCATCGTCGTCGAAGTCGGGGTCGGCCATCGCGAGCGCCGCACAGTCCGTCGTCGGACCGGCATAGTCGTCGTTGGCGTCGCCGTTCAGGGACTTCGTGACGAGCCGCCGGTAGAAGAGGTTCCCGGACAGCAGCAGCGAATCCGAGAAGCTGTGGTGTCCGGTGAGGTTCACGAAGTTCAGTTTGTTCGCGGTCTGGTCCGGCGCCGTGAAGATGGACGCGCGGCGCACGGCCAGCATGCTCCGCGGTGTCACGCCATTGCCGATCAGGTCGTTGTTGGCCCAGTTGTAACTCAGGTGGACGGCGGTGTCTTCATCCTGCCAACCGATCTTGCCGAAAGCCTGGCGCACCAGCGACGGCGACAGGTCGCGCCAGCCGTCCTCGTGGAAGTAGTTGGCGGTGAATAAATAATCGAAGTGCCCGCGCGTGCCGCCGGTCGTGAACTCTCCTTCGGCGCGCCCGAACGAACCGCCCGACGCCTGCACTTCCGTCCCCGGATTGCGCCGGCCATCCCGGGTCCGGATCGCCAGCGCGCCACCCAGGGTGTTGAGGCCGAACACGGGGCTCGTTGCCCCCGAGATCAGCGCGATATCGGAAATCGACGAATTCGGGATCAGGTCCCAGTTGACGATCCCGCCGAATGCCTCGTTGACGCGGACCCCGTCCTGATACACCGAAAGGCCCTCGGGCGCACCCAGCAGCGGTGATACCTCGAACCCGTGGTAGCTGACATCCATCTGGAACGGGTTGTCCTGCGTTTCATTGATGTTGATGCCGCTGAAATTGTTGTTGAGGAAGTCCGGCACGTTCAGGACATGTTGTTTCCGTATCTCCTCGCCCGTTGCCTGCTGCACAGCAGTCGGCACCTGGCTCAGTGGCAGTCCCAGCGCTGGCAGCGGCGCGGCAGCGATGACCTGGATGACCGGAAGCTCGCGCACGCTGGTTGCCGGCGCGGGAGTCGCCGCCGACGCATCCTGCGCCGCTTGTGCGGGCAGCGCCAGGAACGGCAACGTCATCGAGGCAACCAGGGCTGCCGAACGGATACGCAACAGCATGGAATTCTCCCTTGGCTGGATCGGCAGGCGCACACCCCCTGCACGTCTGCACCCGTCGAGTATGCAACGCGGGCCGGACCGTCGAAAGAGAACACTTCCCGCACCGCGCCGGGAATTTTTCCTTCCGATCGCGGAGCGGGCCGCGATCTTGCCATCGCCTTGTTCAATCACCTGCAACTTCCATCGACATTGCCGGTTGGCCAGTGACCAGGCCGACCTGCTTTCGGTGTTCAGTTTCAACGCGGACAAACCCTCGGTATCCTGTGCTTGGCTGGTCATTCATTGCTCCTTCGGTTGTGGTCTTGAAACCAGCAGCGAAACGCCGCGGACAACCGGTCGCCCTGGCAGATCTTCAAACCAAATTACCGAACCGGGCGGCGCGCCAACACCGCGACACGCGCGGTGTGGATCTGGAAATGATGCAATGGATAATCTCGGCACGTCCTTGCTGACGGCGATCCATCTCGTCGCGCACCCAAACCCGGAACTGGTTCAGATCATCCTGCTCACCTTCGAGGTGAACCTGGTTGCGGCGGTGTTGGGGTGCCTGGTCGCGTTCCCGCTGGGGGCGGCGGTGGCGGTGATGCGCTTTCCCGGCCGCCGTTTCGTGATCGCGTTGTTGAACGCCGGCATGAGCCTCTCGGGCGTCGTCATCGGTCTGGTGGTGTACCTGCTGCTGTCGCGGTCGGGCCCACTGGGCGGCTGGGGGTTGCTGTTCACCCCCAGCGCAATGGTGATCGCACAATGGTTGATGATCATTCCGATCGTTGCGGCACTCACCTGCCAGACCGTCGCCGACCTGCACCAGCAATACGACGAGCAGTTGCGCTCGTTCGGCGTTGGTCGTGTGCGCATGATGGCGACCCTGCTCTGGGATGGCCGCTTCAGCCTGGTGACGGCCGCTCTGGCTGGTTTCGGGCGGGCGCTGGCCGAAGTCGGCACGGTCGTGATCGCCGGCGGAAACATCGCGAATTACACACGGGTGATGACCGGCGCGATCGTGCTGGACACCAGCAAGGGCGATTTGTCGCACGCCGTGGCGCTGGGCATCATCCTGCTGGGCCTTACCCTCGTGGTCACCCTGCTGGCCGAGATCGTGCGCGGCACCGCTACAAGGCGCTATGCCAATGGGTGAGACCGGGACCACCGCGATGTTGCGGCCGGGCACTGCATCCAGCGCACGCAGGCCGCGCACGCTGCCGCTGTCGGTGACCGGATTGGGGTATCGGGCAGCGGGCCGTGATTTGCTGGCCGAAGTGTCATTCAGGATCGAACCTGACACGTTCAATATCATTCTCGGCCCGAACGGTGCCGGCAAGAGTCTGCTGTTGCGCCTTTGCCACGGCCTGCTGAAGCCGCAGCGTGGCCGGATCGACTGGCACGGGCTGTCACCGGACCAGGCGCGCGCCTGCCACGCGATGGTGCTGCAGCACCCGATCGTGTTGAAGCGCTCGGTGGCGGCGAATGTCGCCTACCCGATGGCGATCCGCCACTCGCCCCGCCGTGTGCGGCGCCGGCTGGTGGAAGAAGCGCTGGAGGCAACCGGCCTGCAGGACCTGGCCAGGATGCCGGCTACCCGCCTGTCCGGCGGCGAACAGCAACGCCTGGCCATCGCACGAGCCTGGGTACTGCAGCCGGAAGTATTGTGGCTGGACGAGCCGTGCGCAGACCTCGATCCGTACTCCACCGCAATGGTCGAACGACTCGTCAATATCATGAGCCAGCAAGGCACGACCATCATCATGACCACCCACGACCTCGCGCAGGCGCGACGGATGGGCGAGCGGGTGTTGTTCCTGAGCCGGGGACGACTGCTCGAGGATCGCCCCGCGCACGCGTTTTTCAGCCAGCCCGGAACCCGCGCCGCCCAGGCGTTCCTGGAAGGAAGGCTGTTGACCCGATCCGAAACGGGAGACCCTGCATGACCAAGTCAAAATCCTCGCGCTGGTTCGCCCCGGCGTCCTTCGGCCTGTTGCTGGCGCTCGGCATGGTGCTGCCAGCAGCCGCTGCAACCGCTCCTTCCTTCATTCTCGCGTCGACCACGGACGTGCGCGATTCAGGCTTGCTGCGGCACCTGTTGCCGCAGTTCCGGAAGGACACCGGAGTCGAAGTGCGCGTGGTCGCAACCGGTACCGGCGCGGCCCTGGACATGGGCAAACGCTGCGATGCCGCCGGCCTGCTCACCCACGCCAGACAAAAGGAACTGGAGTATGTGGCCGCAGGTTACGGCATCGACCGACGGGACCTGATGTACAACGCATTCATCATCGTCGGGCCGGCATCCGACCCCGCAGGCATCGCGGGGTCGACCAACGTGACCGCCGCGCTGGCCAGGATCTACCGCGCCCGGGCGCCATTCCTGTCACGTGGCGACGACAGTGGCACCAACGACAAGGAACTCGCCTTGTGGAAGGCAGCGCATCTCGACCCGATGCCGGCAAGCGGCACATGGTATCGCGAGACCGGCTCGGGCATGGGCGCGACGCTCAATACCGCGCGTGCGATGGCTGCCTACACCCTGACGGACGACGCGACCTGGGCCAACTTCAAGAACAAGGGCGACCTGAAGATCATGGTCCAGGGCGATCCGCGCCTGCGCAACCAGTACGGAATCATGCTGGTGAATCCCGCACGCTGCCCGGGCGTAAAGACCGATCTGGCCCGGAAGTTCGAGGACTGGCTGTTGTCTCCATCGGGTCAACGGGCGATCGGCTCGTACCGGATCGGTGGCAAGCAGCTCTACCACCCCGACGCGAAGCAGCCGGACTGACGCAGGTTTCCCAACGTCGGGCAGGGCGCCCGGGATCCACGATCCTCACATCGTGATTCGCGAACTTTCGCCCTGCGGCGATGCTGCGACAATGACCCAGGCCCATCGCGCAGTCCATCGAACGCAATCGCTGTTCGGATACGGGCCGTGCAGGAACAAGATGTTGCGCGTGCTTGTTCAGGTAGCGCATCACCACGGCATCGACATGGTCAACAGCCAACGCCGCTGCGGCTACAACCGTATCCACCGGCGCCGCAACAACTGGTGCACGACGAGACCGAACAGGAACGCGATGCCGACGTTCCACAGTGCAAAGGCCGCGACCGTAACAGTCAGGAAGCGCCCTTCCCGGGCCTCGCCGGCCACACCACTCCCAAGTGCCAGCTGCGCACCGGCCATGAACAGCATCACACCCAGGATCGGCTGCGGAAAGATCTTCAGCAGCGTCGTGATGGAACCACTGAAGAACAGCGCAATCACTGTCAGCAGCGTGCCCAGAATCACCAGCGCGCCGCCGCTGCGCGCACCGAAGCGTACGTGCCCCGCCATGCCGCCGGCCCCGTGGCACATCGGTACGCCGCCCAGCAGCGGACTCACCAGGTTGATGATCCCGGTGGAAATCGAAACCTTCTGTTCGCTTACCTTGCGGTCGGGGAACAGTCGGTTGTTTTCCTCGGTCACGGCGATCACCGCATTGCCGAGCGTCAGCGGCAGCTGCGGCAGCACCAGGAACGCGGTGCCGGTCACGACATCCTGCCAGCGCAGGTCCCCGAGCTGCCACGCGGGCCAGTGAAGCGCCGGGCGGACGGCCGCCAACTGCTGCACCAGCCCGGGATCCCGGACCAACGCGGCGACGATCCCCAGCAACAGCAGCAGGAACATCGCCGGGATCGTGCGCCGGTCCAGCAACAGCAGGGTGCCCAGCAGCGCGGCACCGCCCAGCAACCAGCCGGTTGCGATCATGCGCACCCCGTGCAGCATGAACGAGAAACCCAGCCCGACCACGATACCCAGCGCCACTGGACGCGGCACCATTCGCGTGACCCGCCGCGTCATGCCGGTCACCCCCAGCACGAACCAGAACAGTCCCGTGACCAGGCCCGCGCCGTACACGGAGTCGGGCGTGAGCACGACACCCCGGGCCGCCTGGGTGGTCGCAGCGGCGCCGATTGCCTTCATCGGCTGCACGGGAAACGGCGTGCGGTAATACAGGCCGGTCGCGATCTTGGTCAGCCCGAATGCCAGCAGCAGCCCCGCCGCGTCCATCTTGAGCAGCGAAATGTAGGCCACCACGAACGGGATCAGCGTGCCGAGATCGCCAAACGCACCTGCCCACTCCATGCGGCCGAAGTGATTCTTCATGGCCATCGCCCCGGGGCGCCATGCGCACCTGGCGGTGCATGCACGCGGCCTCGCTGCGGCGCCGGGCGGGCTGCGTGAACGCAGCACGCGATTGCACGATCCCGGCGTCGCGACAAGGGAGCCCGCTTCGCAGGTCGCGTGCAAACGCACCGCAGCGCGGAACAGCGCTTCGATGGCGCCGGGCGCTTGGCGCGCCCTGCCCCCGTCAACAACGCTTCACCACCGTGTCGCAGCCAGGGTCGAACGGAAATCATGAAACAGTTCCCTGGGACGTCGTGCCTGGCTGCTGCATTGATGGCGCCGTTTGTTTCCGCATCGTCGACCGGGGCCTCCCCCCGCACCAGTGCCGGTCACAAGAGTGTACGCGGCCGGCAGCCTGCGTACGGCCTTGGCGAACATCGACCACGCTTGCGAAGAGCGACGGGCCGGCGTGTCGCCCTGACCTTGGATTCATCCGGCTCGCTGCGCCAGCGCATCCAGCACGGCAGCAACGCCCGGGTCTTTGCCTCGGCGGACATGGGCCAGCCGCGGCCTGCGCGATGACGGTTCGCATGGATGCGCCCGCTTCCGTGCAACAAGTTGCGGCGGTGCTTCTGTCGCCGCGTGCACGACAGGTGTTTCGCAAGAACGGATTCGGCGCGCCTTGGATCGGGACGCCCCGAGTCAGCCTGTTGGCATGCGCGGCGTGCACGAGCCGCTCCACGAGCCGGGATGGAGCGGCAACATTCCCGCATGGCGACATCCCCGCGAGACCGTGCAGCACGATCTTGCAGCGGCCGCCGTCGCTTGCCGCGGGCGCGCACCACACACCTGCTGTTGGCTGCCAGGGCACTCCACGTCGGTTTCCGGCCCGTCATGCGGCCGGCATGTTCAAGTCAGCCCCCGATATACGACATCTCGATTTTCTTGCGTGTGACGCCGGGCGTCTGGCGGCTGCGCAGCTCCGAGTAGCGATCGGTGCGCCGACCCCACACGCCGGCGATCTTGTCGATGAGGGCCTCATCGTCCGCGCCACCGCGCAACAGGTCCCTGAGATCGGTACCGAGCGTCGCGAACAGGCAGGTGTACAACACACCTTCGGCGGACAGCCGCGCCCGCGTGCAACCACGGCAGAATGGCTGGGTCACCGATGCAATGATCCCGATTTCGCCCGCACCGTCCCGGTAACGCCAGCGATTGGCCACTTCGCCCGGATGGTGGGGCGGCGCGCGCTCGATCGGCCAGCGCGCGTCGATGCGTTGCAGGACCTCGTCCGCCGGCACGACGTCCTGCATGCGCCAACCGTTGGTCGTGCCGACGTCCATGAACTCGATGAATCGCAGCACACAACCGGTATCGCGAAAATGTTCCGCCATCGGCTCGATGCAGTGCTCGTTCGTGCCACGCTTGACCACCATGTTGATCTTGACCGGGGCGAGGTCAGCGGCAATGGCATTGTCGATGGCATCCAACACCCGCTCCACCGGAAAGCCGACCCCGTTCATCGCCTTGGCGGCAGGATTGTCGAGCGCGTCAAGGCTGATGGTGATGCGACGCAATCCCGCTGCTTTCAACCTGCGCGCCACGTCCCGGGTCAGCAGCGACCCGTTGGTGGTCAGGCTGATGTCGGTGATGTCGGGCGTGCGTGCCAGCATCTCGACCAGGCGTTCGATGTTCCTGCGCACCAACGGCTCGCCGCCGGTCAATCGCAGCCTGGTGACGCCGAGTCGCGCAAACAGGCGCGCAAGACGCGCGATCTCCTCGAAGGTCAGCAAACCGGCACGCGGCAGGAACGCATGGTCCGCGCCGAACCGTTCCTTCGGCATGCAATAGGTGCAGCGAAAGTTGCAGCGGTCCGTGACCGAGATACGCAGATCGCGCATCAGGCGACCCTGGGTGTCGGGTGTTTGCATCGGGCTCATCCTGTGACCCACCCCGTACAGCGTAACGCGCACGGCCGGCCCCGTGCCTGATGCGGAGCAACCCCGCAACCACCGACCAGATCGCTCTGCCATGCAAGAATCCCCGATTGCTGCGGCCGCAGGCTTGCCGTACGATTTCGAGGAATCCATGCCTTTCCAAAATACATCCGGACGCACCTGCGTCACATTGCTGGCCGGCACGCGCAAGGGCTTGTTCCTCGTCCGTTCGGATGCCGCGCGTGAACGCTGGCAGGTCGAAGGTCCACACCTCGCGGGTTACGAAGTCCAGCGGGCCTTCCTCGACCCGCGCCAACCGGGCGCCGGTTACGCGCTGGCCGAACATCCCGTCTGGGGCAAGCACGTGTATCGGACCGCGGATGTCGGCCGCACGTGGGCACCTCTTCGCGAGATTCCCCGACACCGCCGCGACGAGGGCGCGGACAGCATCCGGCGCATCTGGAACATCGCGCCGGGCGCCGACGCGGAGCCGGATACGCTCTATGCCGGGATCGAGCCACCCGGGTTGTTCGTCAGCCGCGATCGCGGCGAAAGCTGGAGCCCGCTGGCGGCGTTCAACAATCACCCCACGCGCAGTACCTGGTCGCCGGCCAAGGGTGGCCTGGCCGTGCATTCCATCCAGGTGGATCCGGCGGACGGACGACGACTCTTCGTCGCGCTGTCGGCAGGCGGTGTCTACCGGACACTCGACGGCGGGTGCAGCTTCGAGCCAATCAATGCCGGTGTGCGCGCGCCCTACCTGCCCGACCCGCACCCCGCCAGCGGCCAGTGCGTGCACCGCATCCTGCTGCATCCGCGCAATCGGCGGCGTCTGTACCAGCAGGGTCACTGCGGCACCTATCGCAGTGACGATGCCGGCGCACACTGGCACGACATCAGCGCGGGCCTTCCGAGCGAATTCGGTTATGCCCTGGCAACCGATCCCGCCGACGCCGACAGCGTACTGGTAATACCCGAAACCAACAGCCAGTTCCGCGCCACGGTGGACGGCAGGATTCGCGTGTATCGTTCGCGCGATGCCGGTCGCACCTGGATCAGCGCAAGCAAGGGGCTGCCGCAGGAAAACGCATACGTCACCATCCTGCGCGACGGGCTCGACAGTGATGGCCTGCAACCGTGCGGATTCTACTTCGGCACGTCCAGCGGGCACCTGTTCGCCAGCACCGATGGCGGCGACAACTGGCGCCTGCTGTGCGGGTTCCTGCCGGGCATCCTCTCCGTCATCGCCTGCGCCACCGGAACGACGCCTTGAACACCTCCGAACTGCTGGATATCTTGTGCGCCCGCAGCGGAATCGTGTGCGCGGTCGGCGCCGGCGGCAAGAAGACGACGCTTTACCGACTGTTGCACGCACACCCCGGGCGTGCAGCTTTCACGTCCACCGTGTTCACCTACACGTTCCCCGAAGACCTGGCGGCGCACCCGATCGTGGATGCGCCGGACCGGATCGTCGCGCGGGTACTGGCAGCCGCGCAGCAACATCCCAGGCTCGCGTACGCCTGTCCCTCCGACAAGCCCGGCCGTTACATCGGGCTTTCCCCCGGGCAGGTGGCGCAATGCCACGCGCAGGGCGGTTTCGACGTCACGCTGGTGAAGGCCGACGGCGCGCGCATGCGCGTGATCAAGGCGCCCGACGAGCACGAGCCCAACCTCGTACCGGACGCGGCCACCATACTCGCCGTGGTGTCGGCACGTGCCATCGGGCTGCCGCTGTCCAGCCGTTGCGCGCACCGGCCGGAACGGGTGGCAGCGGTCACCGGTGCACGCCAAGGTGATCCATTGACCCCGCTCCACGTGGCGAAGCTGATCGCGTCGCCCGACGGCTTGCTGCGTGGGACCGGCACAGCGCGCGTGGTGCCGGTGATCAACATGGCGGACAGCGAAGCCGAGCGCACCGCCGCGCTCGAGGCTGCGCACATCGCACTGGGCCTGGCGGACCGCTACGAGCGCGTGGTGGTGTCCGCGATGCACGCCGACGATCCCATCGTCGCGGTGGTTGAACGCACGCGTGCGTGAAGGATCGGCACCACCACCCACCGTGGTATTCTCAGCCCATCGCAACAACTCCGGAAATGTCGATGAACGCGGCAGCCCGGGTGACCCTGTTCATCCCCGCAGCGCTGCGTATGCACTGCGCAGGAGCAGACAGGCTCTCGGTCAATGCCGCCACGGTACGCGCTGCGCTCCAGGCGGCTGGCGAAACCCACGATTCGCTGCTGCAATACGTGTTGACGCGCGACGGCCAGTTGCGCCCATTCGTCAAGGTGTTCGTGCGCAACAACGACGTACGCGACATGGACGGTCTGGACACAGCCCTGGTTGATGGCGACACGGTGCTGATCGTCCCGTCGGTGGCCGGGGGATGACCCGCCGGATCCGGACCACTGCAGGGCAATGGCAAATCGATGAAAGCAAGTGACCGGCGCCTCGCCGAATTGCGCGGAGAAATCCCCGAAGTGGCACCAGTGGATGCACACGCGCTGGCGGGCCGCGGCGCGGTGCTGGTCGACGTGCGCGACTCCGACGAGACGCTGCAGGGAATCGCCGATGGTGCGGTGGTGCTGGGGCGGAGTTTCCTTGAACTCCGCATCGAGGACGTCGCCCCCGATCCCGCCCAGCCGCTGCTGATAATGTGCAGCGGCGGCGTGCGCTCGCTGTTCGCCGCCGCGGAGCTGCGGCAACTGGGTTACCGCAACGTGCGCTCGGTCGCGGGCGGATTCAACGCGTGGAAGGACGCGGGCCTGCCATTCCATGTCCCCAAGGTGCTGGATGCCGACACGCGGCTCCGCTATGCGCGCCAGTTGACCCTGCCGGAGGTAGGCGAAACGGGACAACGCAAGTTGATGGAGGCGCGAGTCCTGCTTGTCGGCGCGGGTGGCCTGGGTGCGCCGGCGGGGCTGTACCTGGCCGCGGCCGGCGTGGGCACGCTCGGCATCGTGGACCATGACACGGTCGAGCGCAGCAATCTCAACCGGCAGGTCATCCACGCCGACGCCCGGGTGGGCGAATCCAAGGTTGAATCGGCCCGCCGCGCGCTGCTGGCCCTCAACCCGACCATCCGTATCGAAACGCACCCGCTGCGCCTGTCGCCGGACAACGTCGAAGCGCTGTTTTCGAACTACGACGTGATCATCGATGGCTCCGACAACTTTGCGACACACTACCTCGCAAGCGATGCCTGCGTGCGCCTGGGATTGCCCTGCGTGCACGGCTCGATTTTTCGCTTCGATGCGCAGGTCAGCGTGTTCTGGCCGGCCGCACCCGGCGGCGGACCGTGTTATCGCTGCCTGTACGCCGAACCGCCACCTCCGGAGCTGGCACCCTCGTGCGACGAAGCCGGCGTACTCGGTGTGGTTCCCGGCGTGGTTGGATTGCTCGAGGCCACCGAGGCACTCAAGCTGGTGCTCGGCATCGGGCACACGCTGGTCGGTCATTTGCTGTGTTATGACGCGCTCGACATGAGTTTTCGCAAGCTCAACGTCCGCCCGGATCCGGACTGCACCTGTTGCGGAACCGGCAATTCCCTGCCTGGCCAGGTGAGCCATGAACCCTCCTGCAACAAGACCTGAAAGCCGCACCTACCCGCACGAGCGGGTGACCGCCGGGATCCTCGCCGGTGGCCGTGCCACCCGCATGGGCGGCGTCGACAAGGGCCTGGTCGAACTGCGCGGGCGCGCGATGGTCGAGTACGTGTTCGACGCGTTGCGCGGCCAGGCCTCGCAGATGCTGATCAACGCCAACCGCAACTTCGATGCCTACGCGCGTTACGACGCGCGGGTCGTGCGCGACAGCCACGAAGGGTTTCTCGGCCCCCTGGCCGGCATCGTCAGCATGATGGCTGCCGCAAAAACCGAATGGCTGCTGACGTCACCCTGCGACAGCCCCCGGGTCCCTGGTGACCTGGGGCTGCGCTTGTGGCAGGCGGTGGCACGCGACGGCGCCGACATCGGTGTGGCCCACAGCGGCGACCGGATCGAACCGGTGTTCGCATTGCTGCGCTGCTCGCTGCGCCCGGACCTGGAGGCGTACCTTGCATCCGGCGAACGCAAGATCGATCGTTGGTACAAGCAGCACCGCCTGGCGACCGCGGACTTCTCCGACTGTCCGCAGACGTTCGTCAACGTCAACTCCCTCGATGAACGTGACAATCTGGCGGCGCGACTGGGCGGCACGCCGTCCCGGTGAAGGGACGCGACGGTCGCAGCGAGGCATACGCGTGACAAAGCCGCGCGGCGTGGCATTGAAATGCCCCGACGGAAGGCGCGCGGGCGTGTACGAAGATGGGTGCAGCAACTGCGGTGGAGGTTGACAGGCACATGACACGAAAAGCGGATCACGCGGAATCGGCACCCAGCGAACACCCGGCCCGCCCACTGTCGCTGGAAGAGGCGCGCACGCGGATGCTGGCGCAGCTCGCGCCGGTGGCCACGCCGGAACGCGTCACGGTGCGCGCCGCCCTGGACCGGATCCTGGCCGAAGACGTAACCGCGCCGCTGAACGTGCCCGCACACACCAATTCGGCCATGGATGGCTACGCCGTGCGCGATGCGGACCTGCCGACCGGTGGCGAGGCGACGTTGCAACTGGTCGGCGAGAGCCTGGCCGGCCATCCCTTCACGGGCACGGTGGGCGTGGGCGAATGCGTGCGGATCATGACCGGCGCGATGCTGCCGCACGGTGCCGACACCGTGGTGATCCAGGAGGACGTCCACCGCGACGGTGGCAGCGTGCGCATCGAAAGCGGGCACCGCGCGGGCCAGCACGTGCGCCAGGCCGGCGAGGACATTGCCCGGGGTGCAACGGTGCTTGCGGCCGGACGCCGCATCCGCGCGGCAGACCTGGGCCTGCTGGCCTCGGTGGGGGTGGTGGAAGTGTCGGTGCGGCGACGCCTGCGGGTGGCGTTCTTCTCCACCGGCGACGAACTGCGGTCACTGGGCGAGCCGCTCGGCGAAGGCGAAATCTACGACAGCAACCGCTACACCCTGTACGGGATGCTCAAGCGCTTCGGCGCGGACGCGCTGGACCTCGGCGTGGTGCGCGACGAGCCGACCGCCTTGCGCGAAGCCTTCGAGCGCGCCGGTGCCGATGCCGATGTCGTGATCACCAGCGGCGGTGTTTCGGTGGGCGCCGCCGATTACGTTCGCAAGGTACTGGCCGAGGTGGGCGAGGTCGGTTTCTGGAAAGTCAACATGAAGCCGGGCAAACCGATTGCCTTCGGCCGCCTGCGCACGGGGGCCGCATTCTTCGGCCTGCCGGGAAATCCGGTGTCGGCGATGGTCACCTTCTACCAGCTTGTGCAGTTGGCCCTGCAACGGATGGCGGGCACCGAGCCACAGCTGCCGCAGGCGTTGACCGCGCGCGCGGGCTGCCCCCTGAAAAAAGGCAGCGGCCGCCGCGAATTCCAGCGTGGCTACCTCGAGGCCGGCCCGGACGGTGGCCTGACCGTGCGTCCAGCGGCGCCACAGGGGTCGGGCATTCTGAGCTCGATGAGCCGCGCCAACTGTTTCATCGTGCTGCCCGAGGCGAGTGGCCCGGTCGAAGCGGGCCAACCAGTCCGCGTCGAGCCCTTTGCAGGCTGGATTTGACCGATCGCACGGCGGGACTCCGCGCGCTCGGGCGCGCACCGCCCTTGCATCCGCAGAAATTGCGCGACAACCGGTGCGGCAATGGTCGCGATTTACTCGAGCTTCAAGGTGCCCTCGACCTCGTACGGGTTATCGAACAATTCGCACTCGATCCGGGCCTTCACGGCGATTTCTTCGTTGCCCTTGATGCGACCGGTACTGATCGCATTGCGCACGGCGTTTTCCAGTTCGCGCTGCGAGGTTACGCCGAGCGCCTTGAGGAACTTGCGCACGCTGGTATTGAGAGTCTCTTCATTCATGGACGTATGGCCTCCATACAAGGCTGAAGTGTGGAATGCTGCAGAGTACCATTTCAACGGTCGTGTCTGGACTGACGTATGTCACGCGCGTATATTGAAATTCCTGCCATGGTTGGCAGCGAATCGATGCGCATGAAGCTGTTCGGCGGCAACCTCGAATGAGGAGCGTGTGACGTGAGTGTATCCGGCGACACCGTGAAAGTTGACTTCGTGCGACGTCGCAAGCGCAAACGTGCGCTGCCGAAAGGCCGACAGGTGGAGCCTGCAGCCCGCACCGCCGTACAGGATGTCCTGGGCGACATGCCGCGTCGTCGTGACATGATGCTGGAAGGTTTGCACCGCATCAACGATCGGTACGGTTGCCTGCGCGTCGAGCACCTCGCCGCATTGGCTGAAGCGCTGCGCCTTTCGATGACCGAGGTGTACGAGGTCGCATCGTTCTATCACCACTTCGACGTTGTACGTGATCCGGCAGTCGTACCGCCGGCGTTGACCGTGCGCGTGTGCGACTCGGTTACCTGCTGCATGTGTGGTGCGGAGCAACTGATCGAATCGTTGCAGGACAGGCTGGGACCGAACGTCCGCGTCCAGCGGGTGTCGTGCGTCGGGCGTTGCGAGGGAGCACCGGTCGCCATCTGCGGGCAGAAGCCGATCCCGGCCGCGACCCCCGAGCGCGTCAGCGATGCGGTCACGGCGCACAGCGTCGCCCCGGAGCCGTTGTCAGCCACAAGCTATGCGGAATACCGCCGGGGCGGCGGCTACAACACCTGGCTCGAATGCGTCACGGGCAAGCGCGATCGCGAGTCGGTGATCAAGGCCTTGGAGGATTCGAACCTGCGCGGCCTCGGTGGCGCGGGGTTCCCGGCAGGACGCAAGTGGCGGCTGGTCGGCAAGGAGCACGGCCTGCGTGTGGTCGCGATCAACATCGACGAAGGTGAACCGGGCACATTCAAGGACCGCTATTTCCTGGAGCGCGACCCGCACCGTTTTCTCGAGGGCACCCTGATTGCCGCCTGGGCGGTCGGCAGCCAGGAAGTCTACCTGTACATCCGGGACGAGTATCCGGCGTGCCGTTTGCTGCTGGAAACCGAGATCGCCGCGCTGCAGGCGGATCCCCCGGCACCGTTGCCCGCAATCCATCTGCGCCGTGGCGCGGGCGCCTACATCGCCGGCGAAGAGTCGGCCATGATCGAATCGATCGAAGGCAAGCGTGCGATGCCGCGGCTGCGGCCACCGTATGTGGCCCAGAACGGCCTGTTCGGGCTGGCAACGCTCGAGCACAACATGGAGACCATGCACTGGGTACGCGACATCCTCGAGAAGGGCGGCGAGTGGTTCGCGTCGCAGGGACGCCATGGTCGCAAGGGCATGCGCACGTTCTCGGTCAGTGGTCGGGTCGCAAATCCCGGCGTGTACATGGCGCCGGCCGGCATCACCCTGCGTGAATTGATCGACGAATACTGTGGCGGGATGCAGGCCGGTCACGAGTTGTACGGTTATTTCCCGGGCGGCGCATCCGGCGGTTTGCTGCCGGCGTCCAAGGCCGATATTCCGCTGGATTTCGACACACTCCAGCCCTACGGATGTTTCATCGGATCGGCCGCAATCATCGTGTTTTCACGACACGACAAGGCACGCGATCTGGCCCGCAATGCCATGCGCTTCTTCTCGCATGAATCGTGCGGCAAATGCACCCCCTGCCGCGTCGGCACAGCCAAGGCGACCGAATTGATGGGTGCCGCGCACTGGGACCAGGCGTTGATGAAGGACCTGTCGCAGGTAATGGTGGACGGATCGATTTGCGGCCTGGGCCAGGCGGCCCCGAACACGATGGACTGCGTGATCAAGTATTTTCCGGAGGAGGTCGCGTGATGGCGGCTCAACCACAAGACGCGCAAAGAACCGAGACGGTCCACTTCACGCTCGACGGGCAGCAAGTTGGCGCCTACGCCGATGAAACCATCTGGGAAGCGGCGCGCAGGCATGGCGTCGTGATCCCGCACCTGTGTTACAAGCCCGATCAAGCGGGGCTGCGACCGGACGGGAACTGTCGCGTATGCATGTGTGAAATCGAGGGTGAACGCCAGCTGCAACCGTCGTGCTGGCGCAAGGCAGCCGAAGGCATGCAGGTGAGCACCCGCAACGAACGTGCCGTACATGCACAAAAAATGGTGCTGGAGCTGCTGCAAGCCGAGATGCCGGATGAGTCTTATGTGGCGGATTCGCGCCTGGATCACTGGGCACGGCAATTCGAGCTGGGCAAGCCCCGGTTCAGCCGCCGCGAAGAGCCGCAGCCGGACCTTTCGCATCCTGCGATCGCGGTGAACCTGGCTGCGTGCATCCAGTGCACCCTGTGCGTACGCGCGTGTCGCGAGGTGCAGGGCAACGACGTGATCGGCTATACGCTGCGTGGTGGTGACGCCCACATCATGTTCGACATGGACGACCCGATGGGAGACAGCACCTGCGTGGGTTGCGGTGAATGCGTGGCCGCGTGCCCGACCGGGGCGCTGTCGAACGCGGGCGTCGATCCGCAACGACAGTGGGCGTGGCAGGGGCAGGAATCGGAGGCGAAGACATGAACCAGGTCACGACAGTCTGCCCGTACTGCGGCGTGGGTTGCCGCGTCACGCTGGACGTCCGGGACAACGACATCGTCGTGGTCAACGGTGCCAACGGCCCCACCAACGAAGGCCGCCTGTGCATCAAGGGGCGCTACGGTTTCGACTACTACCGGCATCCGAACCGACTGACCACACCGCTGATCCGGCGCAAGGATGCGCCGCCCAAGTCGGCCGATCTGGTGCTGGATCCGGCGCATCCCCTGGAAGCCTTCCGCGAGGCGAGCTGGGACGAGGCGCTGGACCTTGCCGGTGGAGGCCTCAAGCGCATTCGCGACCAGTACGGGCCGAAATCGCTGGTGGCCCTGGGTTGTGCCAAGGGCAGCAACGAGGAAGCGTACCTGGTGCAGAAACTGGTACGCACGGGCTTCGGCAGCAACAATATCGACCACTGCACACGCCTGTGCCACGCGGGCTCGGTGGTGGCACTGGGGCACTGCATCGGCAGCGGAGCGGTGACGCTTCCCGTACGCGACGTGATGCACGCAGACTGCGTCTTCCTGATCGGTTCCAACCCGGCCGTCAACCACCCAGTGGCCGCGACCTGGATCAAGAATGCGGTCGACAAGAATGGCATGAAGCTGGTCATCGCGGACCCGCGCCTGCAGGCCCTGTCGCGCCGCGCCTTCATGCATCTGCAGTTCCAGCCGGATGCCGATGTGTCCCTGCTCAACGCGATGATCTACACGATCATCAACGAAGGACTGACCAACGACGAGTTCATCCGCAACTCCACGGAAGGCTTCGAGGATCTCAAGCGCCATATCCAGGCCTACAGCCCGGAGGCCATGGCGCCGATCTGCGGTCTTTCCGCGGAAGAAATCAAGAAAGCGGCCCGCACCTACGCCACTGCCAGAAACGCGATGATCATCTGGGGCATGGGCTCGTCCCAGAGCCAGCACGGGTCGGACAATGTCCGCTGCATCATCGCACTTGCGCTGTTGACGGGCCACATCGGGCGTCATGGGGCCGGCCTTCACCCCATCCGCGGGCAGAACAACGTCCAGGGCGCCTCCGACATGGGTCTGATGCCGGGCAACTATCCGGACTACAAGAAGGTCTCCGATCCGGAAGCGAAGGCCAGGTTTGAAAAGCTCTGGGACTGCAAGCTCGACCCCGAGAAAGGCCTGACCTCGATGGAAATGATGGACGCAATCCTGGACGACCGCGTCAAGGGCATGTACATCATGGGCGAGAATCCGGCCATGTCCGACGCCAATGCGTACCACGCGCGCAAGGGCCTCGCACACCTCCAGCACCTGGTGGTGCAGGACATCTTCCTGACCGAAGCTGCCTACAACGCCGACGTGATTCTGCCGGCGAGTACCTATTGGGAAAAGACCGGCACCTTCACCAATACCGATCGCTGGGTCCAGCTTGGCCGCCAGGCGCTCGATCCGCCAGGCGAGGCGCGGCAGGACCTGTGGATCATCCAGGAGCTGGCGCACCGTCTGGGGCTCGAGTGGAACTATGCCGGGCCGGAGGACGTGTTCAACGAAATCCGCACGGCTTCGGCCAACATGGCAGGCATCACCTGGGATCGCCTCGAGCGGGAAAGTTCCGTGGTATGGCCGTGCAAACAGGTCGGGGATCCCGGCGAAGCGGTCATGTTCACGGACGGGAAATTCAATCGACCGAACGGCAGGGCCCTGTTCGTACCATGCGAAATCGTGGAGCCCGATGAGCGTCCGGATGACGAGTACCCGTTCGTGCTGCTTACCGGCCGCCACCTGGAACACTGGCACACCGGTACCATGACCCGACGTTCAAAGGTACTCAACGCGATAGAGCCGGACCCGGTGTGCTACCTGTGCGCCGAGGACTTGCAGGCACTCGGCGTCGAGCCAGGTGATCCGGTCACCCTGCACACGCGCCGCAACACCATCGTCGCCTACGCGCGCGCCGACGCCAAGGTCGCCAGTGGCCAGGTATTCATGGCGTTCTGCTACTACGAGGCTGCGGCCAACCTCCTGACGAACCCGACGCTGGATCCCGAAGCCAAGATCCCGAGCCTCAAGTATTGTGGCGTCCGGGTGACGGCAGGTGGCGTGCCCGCATCGAAGACCGGGTTCGATACACAGGCCGCGCACGCCGAAACCGTCGCGTAACGACACGCCCGTGCCAATGGCAGGGTGCGCCGTCGAACAGGCGAAAGGCGAACGATGGTCGCCAGAACCTGGTCGCCCGGCGTGGACCCGTCCTGGCGAGGACCGGTCACGTTTTGCCGCCGCGACCTCGCTCGGGCACATGGCCGCGAACCACCGCATCGACGTCCAGCGACCGGATCGAGTCCAGGACCATCTCCCAGCGGCCTTCTTCACAGAGCCCGCCAAGTCCGGCGCGCTCGTACCCGTCCAGCGCCGCGCGCAGACACGCGTCCCGCACGGCTTCCGCCGCGGCGTGAAGGGCCGCCGTGTCGGACTGTTGTTCTGCCATACCGCCAAACCTCGTCAGTTGCGGTCAATCACCGCAAGAACCATGCACCGGTGCCCTGCCGCAGCCGCGCAAGGAACGCCCATTGCCGTCGCCCGCAGGCAGTGCGCGGCGGTCGAGCCGGCAGGATCGCCTGGCGAATGCACCCGCCGATCGACCCTGCCGATCACCAACGCAATCCATTGCCTCGGAAGCACGTTCGCTTCGCGGTTACTTGCCCTGTACCTGTACGCGTATCTTTTCCACCACCTCGGCGTTGGCCAGCGTTGTCACGTCACCGATATCGCGGCCGTTCGAGATTGCAGACAACACCCGGCGCATGATCTTGCCGGAGCGGGTCTTGGGCATGTCGGGCACAACGTGGACACGCTCGGGCCTCGCGATCTTGCCGATGATGTTGCTGCAGGCCTCGATAACCTTGGCATCGACGCCCTCGGGATCCGTACCCGCAGGGACGGAAACGTAGACCTCGACAACGTTGCCCTTGATTTCGTCCTTGACCGGTACGACCGCGGCTTCCGCAACCTCCGGGACGGTCAGGCAGGCGTTCTCGATTTCCTTGGTTCCCAGGCGGTGGCCCGACACATTGATGACATCGTCGATACGCCCGAGGATCCGGTAGTAGCCGTCAGGCGCATCCACCGCGCCGTCACCGGACATGTACGGCCAATCGTGCCAGTCGGTGCTGTTCGGGTTCGTACAGAATCGCTTGAAGTAGGTATCGACGAAACGCTGGTCGTCGCCCCAGATGGTCTGGATGATCCCCGGCCACGGGTTGCGGATACACATGTTGCCGGCGATGCCCGAGCCCTTTGGCAATTCCTTGCCATTGTCGTCGTAAATGACCGGATAGATGCCCGGGAGGGCCGGTCCCGCGCTGCCTGGTTTCATCTTGTCCAGCGCCGGGATCGTGCTGCACAGGAATCCGCCGTTCTCGGTTTGCCACCAGGTGTCGACGATCACGGCCTTGCCCTTTCCGATCTGGTCGTAATACCAGTGCCAGGCTTCGGGTTCGATCGGCTCGCCCACCGTCGTCATGTGCTTGAAGTCCTGGTTGCATCCCTTGGGCACGTCGGGGCCGAGACGCCTGAGGGCCCGAACGGCGGTCGGTGAGGTATGGAAGATGTTCACCCCCAGCCGCTCGGCGATCTGCCACGGGCGCTTCACGTCCGGATACGTGGGCACGCCTTCATAGATGACACTGGTGGCCGCCAGCGCCAGCGGGCCATAAACGATGTACGAGTGTCCGGTGATCCAGCCGATGTCGGCCATGCACCAGTAGGTGTCTTCCGGGTGGATGTCCTGGATGTATTTCGAGGTTCCGGCGACATAGGCCATGTATCCACCGGTCCGATGCTGGCAGCCCTTGGGCTTGCCGGTCGTACCGCTGGAATACATCAGGAACAG
>CAZAXF010000027.1:140-14447 GCA_964489055.1 uncultured Rhodanobacter sp.
GAGCTACGTCCACCATTTGCCTTGTTTTTGACTTGTTTTCGACCAACCGTCCATGGTGCCTGCGCCAGTCGGCATCCCTGCCTCCTCCTCGCGCGCGGCGCGACAGTCCCCCGGACTGTCGCAAACGCCCCGCACTCGACCAGCTGAGCTACGTCCACCATTTGCCTTGTTTTTGACTTGTTTTCGACCAACCGTCCATGCCGTCCATGGTGCCTGCGCCAGTCGGCATCCCTGCGTCCTCCACACGCTACACAGGCGGCCGGCGACCGCCGGTGCGCGCCGGCACGCAACTCCGGCAGCGAGCCGGCAATTCTCGCTGTACCCGCCAAAACATGCAAGCCGCCAACGGGCGCCGATTGATTCGCGGCCGCCGGTGCGCTAGCTTGCGCGCATGCCCAAATCTTCCGCCAAGGCGCCCGCGCCAGCCCCGTCCGACGCATCGCCGGTCGCGCAGTTCGAACGATCGCTGGCCGAACTCGAGGCGCTGGTTGAAAAAATGGAAAGCGGCGAAATGAACCTGGACGAGTCGCTGGGCTCGTTCGAGCGCGGCATCGCGCTCTACCGCAGCTGCCAGGCGGCGCTGGAGCAGGCCGAAGCCCGCGTCAAGCTGGTGCTCGATCCGGAAAATCCCGAATCCGCGCAACCGCTGGACCCGCCCGAAGAAGACTGAGCGTCGCGCCCGCGGTTCCGACCGGCATCGTCAAGGGAAAAACGGACCCGACGGCCCGTTTTCCCTGCCTGGCAACGATCGCGGGTGGCCTCAATGGATCAGGCGCAACGCGATCGGGTAGCGATAGGTGCCCTTGCTGTTGACCGCCACGGCGGCAACGATGCAGAAGATCAGGTTTGCGATCCACAAGAGCAGCCAGAGCGGACCGCCGATCAGCGCGAGGATGATCGTCATCGTGAGGATCCAGCAGATCACGTAACCGATCAGTACCGTGAGCTGGAAATTCAAGGCTTCCTTGGACTCGCTTGTCAGGTACGCCTTGGCGGGATTGTCCTTGTTGATCAGCCAGATGATCAAGGGCACCAGGAACCCGAACAGGATTCCCGAAAGGTGCGTGAGCATCGCGAGATTCCGATCCTCGCTGGCGCCGCCCGCGGTGGGCGGTGTCTGTGTTGCGGATTCCGGTGGCACACTCATGGTTGCTCCCTCGAAATGGTGGTGGACGACCGACGAGCCGTCCACAGACTGTCTCCGACCCGCCTTCGCCTGTCAAGCAACCCCCGGGTCCAAAACGGTGGTCAGAGTACACTTTTTTCGCAAGCCCGCAACGTGCGCTGGCAAAAGTGTACTTTGACCCCTGTTTCCCCGAACCGGTCAGACGGCGGACAGTGTCCGCCCTGCGAGAATCGGTGGCTCGTGGTGCGTTCCTGGTCGGCCGGCCCGGTGCGGACAGTGTCCGCCCTGGTCACTCGCCGGCGACGGTCATTTTTCCCACCAGCACCGATCCGGTGAGGATCGAGGAGCGCGGGTCGATGTCGGTGCCGATGGCCTGCACGCCCCGAAACATGTCGCGCAGGTTGCCGGCGATGGTGATTTCCTGCACCGGATAGGCGATTTCGCCGTTCTCGACCCAGAAGCCCGCGGCGCCACGCGAGTAGTCGCCGGTGACGATGGAAACGCCCTGCCCGATCAGCTCGGTGACCAGCAGCCCGGTCCCCATGCGCCGGAGCAGTCCGGAGGATTCCCGGAGCGTGTCATCGGCCGACGCCGGCGTCACGATGAGGTTGTGCACGCCGCCGGCATTGCCGGTGGACTCCAGACCCAGCTTGCGCGCCGAATAGCTGCCCAGCACGTAACGCTGCAGCACGCCGCCGACCACCAAGGGCGATTCGTGCGT
Organism: uncultured Rhodanobacter sp.; assembly: GCA_964489055.1. Classification (GTDB taxonomy): domain Bacteria; phylum Pseudomonadota; class Gammaproteobacteria; order Xanthomonadales; family Rhodanobacteraceae; genus 66-474. The sequence continues at coordinate 1,988 of CAZAXF010000027.1, forward strand.
GGCGACGCCTTCGCCGTCGAATGCGGTGGACGCGTGTCCGCCCGGCAGCAGCGGGTTTTCCACCAGGTCGACGAAACCGGGCAGCACCGGCTTGCCGGCGTGGTCGAGAAGAAAACTTGCGCGCCGGTACAGCGATCCGCCGCTGACCGCGGCAATCAGGTGCCCCCACAACGAGCGCGCGACTTCCGGCGCGAACAGCACCGGGCAATCGCGCGTCGTCAGGCGCCGCGCACCCAGGCGCCGCGCGGCGCGCTCGGCGGCCGTACGCCCGATGCGTTCAAATGCGGAAAAGCTCTTCGCGTCGCGCACGTATTCGTACCAGCCATCGCGCTGCATCGCGTCGCCCTCGCCCACGATCAGCGAGCACGACACCGAATGGTGCGTGCCGCGTTCACGGCCGAGAAAGCCGTGGGAGTTTGCGTACACGCCAACCGCCGCGCCGCACTGCACGCTGGCGCCCTCGGAGTTGGTCACCGCCTTGTTCTCGCGTCCGGCCGCTTCCACTTCGCGCCCGATCTCGATCGCACGATCGACGTCAAGATCCCACGGGCGCCACAGCTCGAGGTCGGGAAACTCCGTCTGCATCCGCGCCGCATCGGCCAGCCCCGCGCAAGGATCGGGTTCGGTATGGCGGGCGATCGCGCAGGCCTGCTCCAGCGTGGCGTCGATCGAGGCCGGCTTGAGGTCGGCGGTGGACGCGCTGCCCTTGCGCTTGCCGAAGTACACCGTCAGCCCGAAACCGCGGTCGCGCGCGCGCTCCACGGTTTCCACCTCGCCCAGGCGCACGTTCACCGACAACCCGCTGTCGACACTGGCGGACACCTCGGCTTGCGAAGCACCGGCCGCGCGGGCGCGGCGGATCAGGTCTTCAGCCAGTTCGGCCAGCCGGTCGAGCTCGGCCGAGCTGGCGTCGGACCGGGGAATCGTTGTAGCGTTCAACCCGTGCTCCTCGTCCGTTCGCGTTGAGCGTAGCGGCCGCGGGCCGCGAAGTCGAAACGCCCGGTGCCTCGACTTCGCCCGCCATGCGAGCAACGCCCGGGACGAACGCAGGCAATGACCACCGGATTCGACATGCGCACCACCGATCCCGCACAACCCGATGACCGCCCCAGCCGCAGCGCGCGCCGCCGCGAAGCGCTGGACGTGCTGGCGTTTGCCGGGGAGCTTGCGGCACTGTCGCCGGCGCGCCTGGACCAACTGGATTTGCCCGAAGACATACGCGGAGAAATCGCCGAAGTCCAGCGCACGCCCTCGCACATCGCCCACAAGCGCCAGCTTGCACACCTTGCCAAGCGGATGCGCGCGCACGACGAGGAAGCCTTCACCGCGGCGCGGGCCGAACTCGCCAACGACCGCGCCGCCGGCGCGCGCCAAGCCGCCGCGCTGCAGCGCATCGAGGCCCTGCGCGAACGGCTGCTGGGCGATGACGGCGATGCCGCGTTGACGGAATTCATCGCGGCACAGCCGGACGCCGACCGCCAGCGCCTGCGCGCGCTGATCCGGCAGGCACGCCGCGAACGCGAAACCGGCAAGCCGCCGCGCGCGCAGCGCGAGCTGTTCCGGTTGCTGCGCGACATGACCGGACCGGGGACCGGGGACCGGGGACCAGGCTGACCCGCGCTCACGACGCGGTGCCGCCAACCGTCATCGCGGTGACCTTGGTGGTCGGCATGCCCACGCCCACCGGAACGCTCTGGCCTTCCTTGCCGCACACGCCCACACCCTGGTCGAGTTTCAGGTCGTTGCCCAGCATCGCAACGCGTGTCAGCACGTCGGGGCCCGAACCGATCAAAGTCGCGCCCTTGACCGGCCTGGTGACCTTGCCGTGCTCGATCAGGTAGGCCTCGTTGGCGGAAAACACGAACTTTCCGTTGGTGATGTCGACCTGCCCGCCGCCGAAGTTGACCGCGTACAGGCCGCGGTCGACCGAGGCGATGATTTCGGCGGGATCGCAATCACCGGCCAGCATGCAGGTGTTGGTCATGCGCGGCATCGGCAGGTGCGCGAACGATTCGCGGCGTCCGTTGCCGGTGGGCGCCATGCCCATCAGGCGCGCGTTGTGCTTGTCCTGCATGTAACCCACCAGGCGGCCGTTCTCGATCAGCGTGGTGCGGTTCGTGGGCGTGCCCTCGTCGTCGACGGAAAGCGAACCGCGCCGCCCGGGCAAGGTGCCATCGTCGACCACCGTGACGCCATCGGCCGCGACCTTTTCGCCGATGCGCCCGGAGAAGGCCGACGTGCCCTTGCGGTTGAAATCGCCTTCCAGGCCGTGCCCGACCGCTTCGTGCAGCAGCACGCCGGGCCAGCCCGGGCCCAGCACCACGTCCATGGTGCCGGCCGGCGCCGCCACCGCCTCCAGGTTCACCAGCGCCTGGCGCACGGCTTCGCGCGCCCAGTCGTGGGCGCGACCGGAGTCGATCAGGTCGCGGTAGGCGCAACGCCCGCCGCCGCCGGAATAGCCGATCTCGCGCCGCCCGTCCTGCTCCACGATCACCTGCACGCCGATGCGCGTCAGTGGCCGCACGTCGGCCGCCAGCGTGCCGTCGGCCGCTGCCACCAGGATCGAGTCGTGCGTGGCGCTGGCGCTGACGATCACCTGCGTCACGCGCGGATCAAGGCGGCGCGCCAGCGCATCGAGTTCACGCAGCAGCGCCACCTTGGCGTCGTTTTCCAGCGCGTCGATGGGATCGTCGGCCGGATACAGCGCCCGCGTGCCGCGCACCGCCAGCGGCTTGCCGGCACCGTTGCCGTCGCGGGCGATCGCGCGCGCCGCGCCGGCTGCTTCCAGCAGTTGCGGCAACACGATGTCGTCGGAATAGGCAAAGCCGGTCTTTTCGCCCGCGATCGCACGCACGCCCACGCCCTGTTCGATGCTGTGCCGGCCATCGCGCACGATGCCGTCCTCGAGCACCCACGACTCGCTGCGCGAATGCTGGAAGTAAAGGTCGGCGGCGTCGATCGACGGCGCCATCACATGCGTGAACACGCGTTCAAGATCCTGCGTCGAGAGGCCGCCCGGCGCGAGCAGGTTGCGTTCCACCAAGGCCAGCGAAGCATCCATCCGGATTCATTCCTGCAAGGGCAATCCCATGCAACGTAAGGGCGGCACCGTCGCTCCGCAAGCGTCGCCGCGCTCAATCGTGCGCTCCGGCGACACTGGACGAAGGTGCCGGCGCGGTTGCCGCATGTGCCGGCCTCGTGGTGGCCGGAACCGCCGGTGCCGTCACGCGGGAAGGCGCGGCAGCGCCGGTGCCGGAGCTTGCCGGGGCGACCGCCGGCGACGCGGTCGACGGCGTACCGGCAGCCGTGGGTGCGCCCGCGTCGGAAGATGCCGACGCGGCCGTCCCGGACGGCACCGGCACCGCCGGAGTGGTTGACGCCGCCGGAACGCCCACCGACGCACCGGAAACCACGCTTGCGGGCGATGAAGGCGCAACACTGGTGGGCGGCATCGGCGCAACACTTGCCGACGGCGCTGGCACGACGCTCGCCGATGGCGACGGAAAAACGCCCGCCGACGGCACCGGCGCAATGCCGGCGGACCGCGAAGGCACCGCGCTGCCCGACAGCGCCGGTGGCGTGGCGATGTTGGTGATCTTCGGCTTGTCCCAGCCGCCGGTGACGCGATAGGTGTCATCGGCGGCGCGGTTGATGTTCTTGCCCAGCAGCCCCTGCACGACCAGCCCCGCGGCCGCGCCGACCGGGCCGCCGACCACCGCGCCGACCACCGGCAGCGTCGAGCCCAGGTGCGGCACCACGTTCACCGTGAGGTCGAAATCACGTGCGCGGAACCCGACCCTGCCCTGCATGGTGATCTGGGCCGCCGGCGCCTTGATCTCCATGTCATCGGTGTAGGCGTTGCCATCGCTGAAACGGAACGCGGCCGTGGCGCGGTCGAACCCGAACCCCGACTTGAACACGTCCCCGAAATGCAGCGCCAGCCGGCTGGGCAATTCGCGCACCGACAGCAGCCCCAGCATCCGCCCCAGTCCAGGTTGCACCGCAAGGATGCGGCCCTCGCCCACGTCCAGCGTCACGGTCCCGTCCATCCATGCCAACGAGAAACCGGCCGGCCCGCCGGGCCAGGTGCCCTCGATGTGGATATGGGTGTTGTTTCCGCCGGCGAGCAGCCCCTTGAACCCGAGCGCCGCCAGCATGTTGCCGAAGTCGTGCGAAGTGATGTCGGTGGTGAAGCGTGACTGGCTGGCCGCCGCGGTGCCGATCCAGTTGCCTTGCGCGCGAATCGCGAAATCCTTGCCGTCGGAATCGAACCGTGCCACGTGCATGCCCGCAAGCGTCGGGGCGCTTTCGAACACCGTCCTGCCAAGGTGCGCGTTGCCCAGGCGCAGGTCCGCCACCTTCACGTGCAACGGCGGAATCGCCGCCGGCGCGACCGGGGAGCTGGCCGAAGGCGGCTGGGGTGGACCCGGGGACTCCTCCGGCGCCGATTCGGGCCAGTACAGGTGCTGGAAATCGGCGGTGATCCCGCGCGTCATCAAGCCGCTGGCCGGCACCACCACGGTGCCCTCGGCCGCGCGGCCATCCACGCCGATGGCATCCTGGTCCGGCGTCGCGGAAAAGTGCAACGCAAGCGGACCAAGGCTGGAACCGAACACTTGCGCATCATCGGTGCGGATGTCGGCCTCGCGCAGCGCCGGGAACGTCGATCCGCCGCCAGCGCCAAGCGCCTGCCGGATCCAGCCGCTGACATCCAGCCGCGGCGCGTGGCCGGACACCACCAGCCCGCGCGCCGGAACAGCCGGCGGCGACGACGCGCCAAGGTGTATCGCCAACGCGGTCGGTGTGTTGTGGGCGGCATCGGCCAGCCGTCCGCGCACCTGCAGCACGTCGCCCAGCGAGACCTGCAACGGTGCGCCTTCGGGCGGCAGCCGCAGTTTCACTTCCAGCGGCAGCGTTGCGGCGGCCGGCTTGTCCAGCGGCGCGGGAAAATCAAGCGCGATGCCCTCGAGGCTGGACCGCACGGTGAGCGTCGGCGTGGCCGGCACGCTGCCTTTGCCGGCAGTCACGGTCACGCCGACATGGAACGGCGCGGTGCCGCTGGCGTGCGCGACCAGGCCATCGAGTTCCGGGTAGCCCTGCACCAGCGCCTGGGCCGAAACCGTGGCATCGAGCGACCCCTCCACGATGTCGGCCGGGTCGGCAACACCGCTGCCCACCGCCAGCGACAGCTTCGCGGGCGCGCCGCGGAAGGTCGCGTCGAGGTTCCTGACCACGAATCCGCGCTCATGGATCAGCAGCGGCCCGCCGACATTCTTCAACGCCAGTTTCCATTGCGGCGCGGCCACGTCGGCTTTGGCCAGGTCGACCTTGCCATCGAGCGTGAAATCCTCGGGATCGTGCAGCGGGATCGAAAGCTTGATCGCGAACTTGCCCGTTCCGCCCACGCGCAGGTCGTCAAGTACGTCGCGCGCATCGGCGCCAACCGGGCTGTGGCGAACGAAATCCAGCAACTGCCCGCCCTTGCCGCCGCCGCGGATGTCCAGCCCCAGCACTCCTTGTTCAAAGTCGGGAATGCTGGCGCGCGCGTGGGCCACCGTCACGCCCATCGTGCTTGCATGCGAAGCCACGATGTCCATGCCGTTGTTGACAAAGTCCACCGCCGCATCGACCCCGGTCGCCTCGGGCCAGTCGTCGGAAAACCGGAACGTGGCATTCCTGACCGTACCGGTGGCCTCGAAACGCCCCTCGTGGTCGGGGAACGGCCAGTCGTCCAGCGGCCCGCGCAGCAGCACCCGGCCGGAGGTGACGTCGCCCGAGACCAGCGCATGGTCCAGCCAGTGGATCAACTCCGGCGACATGGTGTGGTACGGCCAGAAGCGGTCGGCATCGGGAACCTTCGCGTGCGTGACCGTGGCATAGGCGGACAGGAACGGGCGGTGCCCGTGGCCCGGCCAGCGCAGGTGCGCCACGGCGCGACCGGCGATGTCGCCCATCCCGAATTGCAACGCCGGAACGCCGATGTTCCAGTGCCCGCCGTCACGCCAGGCCACGATGCTTCCGGCCAGGCGGGAGAACACGAACGGCTTGCGGAACACGTCGGTCAGCGCAACCGTGGCCGGCTGTGCCTGCCATTCCAGCGACATGGCGTCGTTGTCCGCGCGCAACGTGGCATGACCGAGCGCAAGCCCCGGCACCTTGCCGGCGGCGGCGGCGCCAAGCACCGACAACCGCGCGTCGAGATCGAAACGCCCGCCCTGGCGCCACACCAGCGCCGCCGAATCGATGCGTCCGCGCGGCTGCGCCTTGCCGAGCCAATCGGCCAGCGCGCGCGGTGCGCGCGGCGCCATCGCCAGCAGCGACAACCACGGTGCCACGTCAACCGCACGCGCGGCGGCGGAAACGTGCCACGCGCCGGCGTGACCGCGCACGTGCGCGATGACCCCGCCGTCTTCGTCGATGTCCGTCTGCGGCTTGCCCGGGCCGCGCCATGCAATGTCCCAGCCATCCCGAACGCGCCGCGCGCGCAGCACCCCGGCCAGTTCCGGCACGGAAACCGCGCGCTGGTCCGGACCGGCGACGTCCAGATCATGCAGGGAATATTGCAGCGTCGCCGCAGCCAGCCTGCCGCCGCGCCACCTGCCCCACAGCGCCACGTCGCCGTGTCCGCGGCGGATGGTGTATCCGTGCAGGTCCACGCCGCTGGAGGCCGCCACGAAGTCGAGGTCATCGGTTGCAAGATGGATGTCGTAATCGCGCGCGGGAATATCCATCCGGCCGGCCACGGTCACGGCCTGGTGCGTCCCGTGTTGCAGGATGAACCCCTCGAACTGCGAGGCATTGCCCACGTTCACCACCCGCAGGTGCGGCGCGAACAGCCGCCACGAACGTCCCGCCATGGTGTCGACGATGTCCACCCGCAGGTCGTTGAGATCAAGATCCACCGGCAACGTTTCCAGGGGAACGTGGTTCTGCCCCGAGGCACTGCCGAAGCCATCCACGCGCCAGCCGGCCGGGTCGTGGACCACGCGCAACTCCACGTCGCTGACGCGCAGCGTGATCCAGCGATGCGCCGGCCGCAGCCAGGCGCCGAAGTCGAATTTCAGGGCCGCGTGCGGCAGCGTCACCGCCTGCCCACCGGGCCTGGCCGCGCCCAGGGTCAGGTTGCGCACCGTCAGCAGCGGACCCGAGGGCTGCCATTCGCTGGTGATCGCCGCGAACTTCACCGGCCGGTGCAACCGCGCCGACAACTGGTTGGCGACGAAATCCGGATAATGCGTGGCCAGCGGCAACAACAACTGCACCAGCCCCACGAACACCGCCGCGGCAATCAGCAACGCCGCAACCAGCGCCATCGCGGCAAACCGCGCACGCCGCAGGTGATGGCGCCAGCCGGACCTCACGCAAGGGCTCCGGGGGGGGATGGGGACCGGGGACCGGGGGCCGGAGACCGGGAGTCGGGGACCGGGGACCGGGAGTCAGGAACCGGGCGTCGCCTGGCCTCAACCGGTGCGACGTTCGCGGCGGAGGTGCGGTCAATTCCCGTTCTCGTCATTCCCGCGAAAGCGGGAATCCAGTAACGTTCGGCTGACGCGTTGATCCACGACCACGCCGCAAAGCGTGAGTCCCGAACCCCGAATCCCGAGTCCCGAGTCCCGAGTCCCGAGTCCCGGCTCTCAAAGCAACACAACATCAAACTGCTCCTGCGTGTACTGGTCCTCGGGCTGGAAGCGGATCGACTTGCCGATGAAGGATTCCAGTTCCTGCACCGCGGCGGCTTCTTCCTCCAGCATGCGCGCCACCACGCGCGGGGCCGCCAGCACCAGCAGCTTTTCGGCCTCGAACTGGCGCACCGCGCGGGTGATCTCGCGGAAAATCTCGTAGCCGACCGTCTCGGCGGTCTTGACGATGCCGCGCCCGAAACACACCGGACACGGCTCGCACAGTTGCCGCGCCAGGCTTTCGGTGGTGCGCTTGCGGGTCATCTCGACCAGCCCCAGCGGTGACATTTCGTACACGGTGGTGCGGGCGCGATCGCGCGCCAGCGCCTTTTCCAGCGTACGCAGCACCTGTCGCTTGTGCTCGTCATCGTGCATGTCGATGAAATCGATGATCACGATGCCGCCCAGGTTGCGTACCCTGAGTTGCCGCGCGGTCGCCTGCGCGGCTTCCAGGTTGGTGCGGAAGGCGGTTTCCTCGAGGTTGCGCGTCCCGAGGTAGGCACCGGTGTTGACGTCCACCGTGGTCATCGCCTCGGTCTGGTCGATCACCAGGTAGCCGCCGGATTTCAGCGGCACTTCCTTGCGCAGCGCCTTCTGGATCTCGTCCTCGACACCATAGAGTTCGAAGATCGGGCGCTCGCCCCGGTAGTGCTCGATGCGGCCGGCCAGCTCGGGCATGAAGCGGTGCGTGAAGTCGCGCGTGCGCTCGAAGGTTTCGCGCGAATCCACGCGCACCTTCTCGATCTCCTCGTGCATCAGGTCGCGCAGCATCCTGAGCGGCAGCGGCGGTTCCTCGTACACGCGCTCGCCCCGCTCGGCACGCGCGATCGCCTCTGATACCGACCCCCACACGCGGGTCACGTAGGCAACGTCCTCGGCCAGTGCGGGCGCCTCCATCCCCTCGGCGTTGGTGCGCGCGATCAGCCCGAACCCCTTGCCCTCGACCAGCCCGGCAAGCACGCCGCGCAGGCGTTCGCGCTCGGCTTCGTCCTCGATCCGCATCGACACGCCCAGCGTGTCGCTTTCGGGCAGCAGTACCAGGTAGCGCGAGGGAATGGAAAGATGCGTGGACAGCCGCGCCCCCTTGCTGCCGATCGGATCCTTGATCACCTGCACGATGACGCGCTGGCCGTCGTGCAGCATGCCGGTGATCGATGGTTCGACGGCCGCCGCGGCGCCGGCATCGGCGGGGACGTCGGCATCCGGGCCGGCGCGAACCATGTCGGTGGCATGCAGGAATGCGCTGCGTTCCAGCCCGATGTCCACGAACGCGGCCTGCATGCCGGTCATCACGCGCCGCACCTGCCCGCAGTAGATGTTGCCGACGTAGCCGCGGTGGTCGCTGCGTTCGATGTGCACTTCCTGCAGCATGCCGTTTTCGACCACGGCGACGCGGGCTTCACGGGGCGTCACGTTGATCAGGATTTCTTCGCTCATGCAGCGCAGCCGGCGGTCGGTCGGACCCCACTTATAGCCCGCCACGCCTGAACCTGTCGATGCAGAAACCAGTCGGGACAGAGTCGCTCAGCCGTCGTATCCCGCACGCCGCAGCAGCGCGGCGGTCTCGAACAGCGGCAGGCCCATCACCGCCGAATAACTGCCCGACAGGTGCTCGACGAATGCCGCGGCGCGCCCCTGGATCGCATAGCCGCCCGCCTTGCCGAACGGTTCGCCGGTGGCGACGTAGCGCTCGATGCCGGAATCCTCGAGCGTCGCGAACGTGACCCGCGATTCGCACGCGCGGGCGTCGCTGCCTTCCGGCCACGCGCAGCAGACCACCGAAATCACGGTATGGGTACGCCCGGACAGGGCGCGCAGCATCGCGCCGGCATCGGCCGCGTCGCGCGGCTTGCCGAACACCCGGCCATCGAGCACCACTTCGGTATCGGCGCCGAGCACCACCGCGTCCCGTTCGCGTCCTGCCAGCGTTTCGCGCCCCGCGTGCGCCTTGGCGCGGGCCACGCGCTCGACGTAGGCGCGCGGAAATTCGTCCGGGGCGCGTACCTCGGGCACGTCCACGTCGATCACCCCGAACGCGAGCCCGAGCTGGCCCAGCAGTTCGCGGCGACGCGGCGATTTCGATGCCAGGTACAGCCTCACGCCGGACCGCCCGCGCGCCGGTTCATGCCGAACGCGCCGTGGCGACCGTCTGCGCCTGGTCCCGCGCGCGCACGGTGGCCGCCGGCGGGACCAGGGCGATCACGGTCCAGCCCGGTTTGGGTTCGGTTTCGCGGCGGTTGTGCACCACCCGCAGACGGCCGTTGGGCCCGATGCCGAACAGCAGCACCACCTCGCCGCCGTGCTGGGCCATGAAATCGGCCCAGCGGAAGCTGTCGGTGAGTTCGTTGGTCTTCACGCGCCAACCCGCCTCCAGCAGCTTCGCGAAGCGCGAATGGGTCATGTCCTTGCCGAACAGGGCCTTGGCGCGCAGGCTGCCGGCAAACGAGCTGCGGTCGTCGGCGTCCTCGGGCGCCAGCACCCGCAGGCGATACACGTTGTGGCGACCAAATTCCTCGCGGTAGTGCATGCACGCCAGCGAGTTCAATTCGCGGCGGGTCGAAATCGCGAACAGCCGGCCGATGCCGGTAAGGTCGAGGTGCAGCGCCGCGTGCTGCGAGGTCGGGTTGCCATAGAACGTGGCCAGCCCCTCCATGCGCGCCGCGCTCACCCCGGCCCAGTCGTCGTCGGCCAGCACCACCTGGAAGCCGCGATCGCCCAACGCCTTGGCCACGCTGCGCGCCACCGGATCGGAGCCGAAAATCAGCACGCCGTCGGGATCGGGCGCCGCCACCTTGAGCCAGCGCGCCAGCGGCCGGGCGGTGGCGCTCTGCAGCACCACGGTGCCGATGATGAGGATGAACACCAGCGGCACCAGCGCGTCCACCCCCGGCATGCCGAGTTCCCCGAGCCGCAGCGCGAACAGCGAAGACACCGCCGCCGCCACGATGCCACGGGGCGACACGTACCCGACCAGCGCGCGCTCGCGCCAGGTCATGCGGCTGCCCAGCGTGGCAACCAGCACCGACAGCGGGCGGATCGCGAACTGCGCGACCACGAACACCAGCACGCCCGCCGCCAGCAACCCCGGCGGCAGCGGCCATTGCAACCGGGCCGCCAGCACCACGAACAGCACCGACACCAGGAGCGTGGACAGATGCTCCTTGAAATCCATGATGTGATCGATGTGGATCTGCCGGATGTTGCCCAGCGTGATGCCCATCACCGTGACCGCAAGCAATCCGGATTCGTCGGCGAAGCGGTTGGACAGCGTGAACGCACCCAGCACCGCGATCAGGGTGCCGTAGGTTTGCAGGTATTCCGGGATGAGCTGCCGATACAACAGGAACGCCAGTACCGCGGCCGCGCCAAGGCCGATCCCCGCGCCGATGCCGATGGTCGCGCCGAACACCGCGACCGAATGTCCCTGCTGGTGCGTGACGATGGCCTCGAACACCAGTACCGCAAACAGCGCGCCCAGCGGATCGAGCACGATGCCTTCCCAGCGCAGCGCGTTGGCAATGCGCGACGTGGGCCGGAGCGTGCGCAGCATCGGCGTGATCACCGTGGGCCCCGTCACGCAGGCCAGCGCTCCGAACAGGAACGCGACCTCCCAGCGCACCCCGGCGATCCAGTGCGCCGCCGCGGCCAGCAACAACAACGCCAGCACCGCGCCGTAGGTCACCAGCCCGCGCACCGCGCGGCCGATTCCGCGCAACTCGGAAAGCCGCAGCGTCAGGCTGCCCTCGAACAGGATCAGCGCAACCGCCAGCGACACCACCGGAAACAGGAAATGCCCCAGAACCTGGTCCGGATGGAACAACCCCGTCACCGGCCCGAGCACGATGCCGACCAGCAGCAAGGGCAGGATCGCCGGCAGCCGCAGCCGCCACGCCAGCCATTGCGCGAGAAACCCGACCACCAGCAGCGTGGTCAACACAACACCAAGATCAAACGCCATGTCGCGTCTTCGCCAAAAGGCCGGCACCGATGGTAACGGCACAGCACCACGCAGCCGAACCCCGCCACATCGATCCGGCGGACCGTGCCCGCCCCACCGGCCCGCATCGTGCAGGACGGGCACCGCCCGCCGGCCGAGGATCACGATGGCGGACGGTGTCCGCCCTACGTGCCGCGGTGGTATGGATGGCCGTTGAGGATGGTCACGGCGCGGTAGAGTTGTTCGGCGACGATCAGGCGTACCAGCATGTGCGGCAGGGTCAGCGGGCCAAGCGACCAGCGCTGGTTGGCGCGTTGCAGGACTTCAGGTGCGTGCCCGTCAGGGCCACCGACGGCAAATGCCAGGTCGCGGCCGGCCATGCGCCAGTCCCTCAATTGATCGGCAAGTTGTTCGCTGGTCCATGCACGGCCGCGCCCATCCAGCGCGACCAGGCACGCATCGCGCGGCACCGCGGCCAGAAGCGCGGCGCCTTCACCGGCCACCGCACGCACCGGGTCGCGGCCCTTGCCTCGCGCACCGGGCTTGATTTCAACGAGTTCCAGCGGCAGGTCGCGCGAGAGGCGCTTGCCGTATTCGGCGAAACCCTCGGCCACCCACCGCGGCATGCGTTCGCCAATCGCGATCAGTCTTGCGCGCATGTTGGTTCCTTGTCCGACCCTGTGCAGGCTTCGTTGCCCGGGGCAGCCCGCGCCAGTACGCGGCCATCAATGCCCGGTTCCCGCTGGGCGCGGCAAACGTCGTGAGCGCAGTGAAGCGCGCCGCCCCATCCCGTTCGCGCTGAGCGTAGCGAGCAACGCGAGCGGAGTCGAAGCGCACGCCAACA
>CAZAXF010000027.1:14547-42388 GCA_964489055.1 uncultured Rhodanobacter sp.
CGCATGGCGCGGAGGAGAGGGCTCTTGCCCCCACCGTTCACGCCCCACACCGTTCGCGCTGAGCGTAGCGAGCAACGCGAGCGGAGTCGAAGCGCACGCCAACATCAGCCCGCCAGCAAATACTCCCTCTCCCCCAACGGCTGCATCGTTGGGGGAGAGGGCGGGGTGAGGGGGAAAGACCGGCCATCAGCGTGAAACCAGCCTGAAAGCACAAGGCGGGCCGGCTGATCCCGCACCGAATGTCAGTTCTTCGAGAAAGAGCAACCCCGCCCCCTCACCCAACCCTCTCCCCCGCGCATGGCGCGGAGGAGAGGGCTCTTGCCCCCACCGTTCACGCCCCACACCGTTCACGCTGAGCGTAGCGAACGAAGTGAGCGGAGTCGAAGCGCACGCCCGGGCGAAGCGCTTCGACTTCGCCCCTGCGGGCCTGTGCCCAGCGCGAACGCGAGAAGATGCGCGTATGTCGCCCTTGCGGGCCTGCGCTCAGCGCGAACAGAACGGCGTGGTGCGTATCAGGCCTTTACCCGCTGGCCGCTTCGGCGTCGGTGGCCTCGTCGCCCACGGTCCACAGCCGTTCCAGGCCGTAGAACTCGCGGATGCGCGGCAGCATCACGTGCACGATGATGTCACCCAGGTCGACCAGCACCCATTCGGCTTCGGTCTCGCCCTCGACGCCCAGCGGCAGCATGCCCGCGCGTTTGGCGAATTTCACCACTTCGTCGGCGATGGATTTGACGTGCCGCGAGGAGGTGCCGGAGGCGATGATCAGCAGGTCGGCGATCGAGGTGCGACCGCGCACATCGATCTCGCGTATCTCATGCGCCTTCAATTCCTCGAGGGCGGCGAGTACGCGTCGGCGCAGGGTCGCGGTGCTGGGTGGGCGGGGGGCGGACTTGGCGGCGCTGCGCTGCGTGGTTGGGCTGGTCAAGTTGTGGAAGGCCTCGGCCTCTGGTCGGCGCGCGGATTGCGCGCTTCCAGTATGCATCCGTGGGGCGTGAGTGCAAGTGGGGCTTATCGGGAACCGGGGACTGGGGACCGGGGACCGGGAACAAGGGCTGGGACCGGGGACTGGATTGCGGGATATTCGACCAATAACTGCATGTTTCGTGCGCCTGCCGACCGAACTCGGCGAAGCAACGTACTTCAGTTCTCCCGGTCCCCGGTCCCCGGTCCCCGGTCCCCGCTGCGCCGATACACCGCCAACAACTCCGGATCGGCGAGCAGCGCATCGGGCACCAGCCAGCGTGGGTCGCCGTCGGTAGCCAGCAGGTTGCGGATGCGGGTGGCGGAAATGCCAAGCGCGGTCACGGCGATGTTGAGCACGCGCCCGGCCGGTACGGCGCGCAGCGAGGCGGCGCTGGCGGCGGCGCGGGCGGCCACCAGCGTGGCGAGTTCCTCGGGAACGGCGGGAATCTGCCCCGGCCGGGTCAGCACGCAAACATGGGCAAGCTCGAACAGCTCGCGCCAGCGGTGCCAGGAAACCAGCCCGGCGAATGCGTCGGCACCAATCAGCAGCATCAGCGGGCGCGCGTCGCCGAATTCGGCGCGCAGCGAAGTGAGCGTGTCGAAGGTGTATGAAGGCCCGTCGCGATCGAGCTCGCGCAGATCCAGCTGCAACCGGTCCTGGCCCGCCAGCGCCGCGCGCAGCATCGCGGCGCGCCGCGCAGCATCGGCCACTGGTTGCGGCCGGTGCGGTGGAATCTTCGCGGGCACCAGTCGCACTTCGGCGTCCAGTGCCTCGGCGGCCTCCCACGCGGCGCGCAGGTGGCCGACGTGCACCGGGTCGAAGGTGCCGCCGAAGATCGCGAGGGGGCGCGTGGTGTTTTCCATCAAATCAACAACCGTCCGCGAATGAACGCCAATGAACGCGAATGAACCGCGGTGACGCGAGCTGTTTCATGTCGAATCCCGGTCCTGTCCAGGAAAGCCCTGATCAAACTCCGCCGTTGCCATCGCCGCGAAAAAGCGTCACGTCGGCACCGATCCGGGGCAAGACGCGGCGCCTTTCACACGGCCCATTGAACCAGAAAGTCGCTGGGTCCCGGATATCGCTTCGCGACTGCGTTTGCAGGAATGCAAACGCGAACGCCGAAGGCGGCGCGCAGCGCGAGCGCCATGGATGGCGCGAGTATTCCGGGATGACGACAATATCGACCCTTGCCGATGCCGTTCGCGCTGAGCGTAGCGAGCAACGCGAGCGAAGTCGAAGCGCACCGTGGTAGTGCGCGCATCGACTTCGGCCCTGACGGGCCTACGCTCAGCGCGAGCGGATATGCGTGACGTTTGTGCGCCTCCCCACGCCGTTCGCGCTGAGCGTAGCGAGCAAGGCGAGCGAAGTCGAAGCACACCACGGAACCGCACCGGTTCAAAATTGCCTCCCTCTCCCCCAGCAGCTGCACCGTTGGGGGAGAGGGCCGGGGTGAGGGGGCAACCGGCCATCAACCAGAAACAACCCGCAAAACGCTGCGCAACCCGGGGAATGTCGGCGTGAACCGAGGTTCATTGCGTCATGCAGCCTCCGCCCCCTCACCCAACCCTCTCCCCGCGCATGGCGCGGAGGAGAGGGCTTTTACCGCGGGTCATTCCCACGCCGTTCGCGCTGAGCGTAGCGAGCAACGCGAGTGAAGTCGAAGCGCGGCGATCCACCCGCCCACGTCGCATCCCGCACGCCGGTCGGCGACAATGGCGCGCGGTGCGTTCCCGTCGAGGCCCTTCCTGCGTGATTGATGTCCTTGATCAAATCAGCAATCCCCTGATCCAGTCCGGGGCCGCGGGCGGCGTCGGCGTTATCGTCATGCTTCTCAAGCGCTGGCGCACCGGACTCGCCTTGATCGCGATCGCCGGCGTCTGGGCGTGGCTGTGCAGCACGCCCGCCTTCGCGCACCTGCTGGACCGCCACCTGTCGTGCCAGTACCCGCCCCGCCCGGCCGGCGCATATCCCGGGGCCGATGCCATTGTGGGCCTTGGCGGCGATTACCCGCCACGCGGAATCAACGCCTGGAGCGCCGACGTCCCGGCCGTGCGCCGCAGCACCCTCGGCTCCGTGCTGATCGCGTATCGCGCACACAAGGCTCCGCGCATCGTGTTGACCGGCAACAACGCCGCGCCGAGCGCGGTGGCGGAACTGGTCCGCCAAGGCGTGCCCGCAAAGGCGATCACCGCCTACCCCCACAGCCGCACCACTTACACCGACGCCACGCTGGCGGCGCAGGCACTGCACGCGTGGAAGGCCAAACGCATCCTGCTGGTCACCAGGCCAAGGCACATGCCACGCTCGGTGGCCGTGTTCCGGCACCAGGGATTCCAGGTGATCGCGCGCCCCACCTCCGCGTTCGCCTCGGACCGGCAGACAAGCGGCCTTTCAGCGTGGATGCCGCAACGCCGCGGCCTTTACCTCAGCAAAAGCTGCCTGCATGAAATCCTGGGGCTCTTCTACTACCGCATCCGCGGCTGGGCAACCTGGCGAGCCGAGCGCCCATGACCGGCCAGAACCGCCGCATGCAGCCGAGCACCTGATTCGTGCCGAATCCCGGTGCCGCTTTCACAGTTCGCCCAGAGCGGAGGGGTAGCGCCGGAGTCGAAGGGGCTGCGTCGAACGGTGCTTCGGCTTCGCTTGCTGACGCAAGCTACGCTCAGCACGAACGGCGTTTCCGTTACCGAGGTTCAGCACGAATCAGGCCCGTTGATTACCTCGGTTAATTACCCCCGTCCCCTTATTCGCCTCGCCCGGTCCCTTATCCGGTCGGGCGCGCGCGACGGACGGTTCGGGTACGCGCTGGACGTAGACCAGCGACCGCTCCCCCGAGTGAACTTGGACTTCGCCAATCCTTACTGCACCCATGCGCGCATAAAACCGGCGGGCTCCCAAAAGTGATTCGCCAACCGTTACCCTGAAGGCCATCACTCCCATCGCCGCGAAGCGTTCTTCCAATCGATGGTAGAGAGCGTCGGCACGGCCTTGGCCGCGAAACGTGGGAGCCAGCGCTATGCTCAGCAGTTCGGCGCGCGGCAGCGGTGTGCCGGGCGGCCTTTTCCGGCCATAGCGCAGTATTTCAACGATCCGTTTCAGTCGGCTCGCACGCAACAACGAGGGCGCCAAGGTCGCCAACAGTCGTAACGGACGACGCAACATCCGCGCGTAGATAGGCCGCATCGCCACGCATCCTGACACGAAGCCGACCACTTGGTCATGGTCACTTTCCGTGATCAACCAACCACTTGGGGACTCGTCGATAGCCTCGTACATCAGAGCGAGAAATCCCTCACCAAGCTGCGTCAGGAAGCCTTGGTCGATACATGCCGCATGCAGATGCGCAACGCGGCGATAGAATTGCGCGTCGCTCATTCCGTGGCAGCCAGTGCGCCCTCGAGCTCCGGTGGTCGTCGAGGCAACGAAGGAAATACCTTCCACGAGGCCTCGGAGTTCGGGGCAATGATGGCCCACACCGTAAGCAAGATACACATCCAATACGCCCACGCATCGTTGTGCGCGACGTACCACTCTTCGAGCTGCCCCTTGTAAGGCATTATTACGCGATCGTAGAAGGCATCCGGGTCGGCGTGCGCGTCCATCAATTCCTCCTCGTTGCGAAACACGATCGACCCGATGCCGGACAAGCCTGGCCGCACCTTCACGATCGCCCCCTGTGACGTCTTCGGAAACGCATCGAAGCAACGCCGTGTCTGCGGTCGCGGGCCAATGACGCTCATGTCCCCCTTCAGAATATTGAGCAACTGCGGTAACTCGTTGATCTTTGTCTTGCGGAGGAACCTGCCAATCGGAAGGATGCGGGGATCATCCTTCAGGGTCACCGTACCCGTGCCGATGTTGGGGCTGTCCTTCAGCATGGTGGCGAATTTGTACAGCCCGAACGGCCTGCCGCCGCGGCCGATGCGCTGCTGCACGAAGAACACCTCGTGCTCACCCGTGAACCGCAGGATGATCGCCACCGGCACCAGCAGCGGCGAAAGCACCAGCAAGGCTATGCTGGACAGCACGATGTCGAACATTCGCTGCACGTTCACATCCTCGCATCGAGATATTTGCCTGTTTCCTTGTGTGCGAAATCCGGCAACATGAAGTGGAACAGTTCGATGATCGGCGTCTTGTCCCAGGTTGCCCTTGCACGGATCGCATCCAGCGTGCGGACGAAGTGATCCAGCTTCGCCGCGTCGAATCCCGGCGGATTTTGGATGATGCCGATGCTGGCAAAGCGGCCCATGTCCAATGTCTCGCGATCGGTGAAAAACTCCTCGAAGTCCTTCTCGCCGGTGGTGTCGCTGGCGAAGAAGTAACACGGCCATTTCTTCTGCGCAATCAGTTCGGCGGCGCGGCCGCGCGCTTCCTCCTCGCTCGCGCAGGCCACTGCCTCGTACCCCAATGCGGCCAGGTAGCGAACCGCGATGTCGGAGAACCTGGTCAGATTGAGCGCTTCGCTGAGTTTGGGGAAGAAGATGTCGCGGTTTTCGCCCAGCAGGCACGACATCAGGCACAACTCTCCGGATTCCTGCGGGGTCACGAAATAACGCCGCACGTCGTTGGGTGCGGAAATCGGCTGGCGCTTCGCAAAGCGCTGGTTGAACCCATGCAACAGCGAGCCGTCCGAGAACGCCACGTTGGCGAAACGTGCGGTGGATATGGGCAGGGACTCGCTTTCGCGCATCAGGAACATTTCCATGATGCGCTTGCTCGCGCCCATCATGTTGACCGGGTTGGCGGCCTTGTCCGTGGATACGCAGAAGTACTTGCGCGCCCCGCCCGCGTGGGCCTGCACAACGGTCTTCACGGTGTTGAGCACGTTCACCTCGATCATGCGCATCAGGGTGAACGGATCCTTTTCACTGCGCACGTGTTTCAGTGCCGACAGGTTCAGCACGTAGTCATAGCCGTCCATCGCCGCCAGCAGGGCGTCGAACTCGCGGCTGCCGCAGTCAATGGCAAAGGTACGGAAATCGCCCTCGATGTAGCCGAGGGTGCTGCGCAGGTCGCGCACCAACTCGACCATGTTGTTTTCGCTGATGTCGACGACGTGCAGCGCCTTGGGCCTGCGCCTGAATATCTCGCGTGTGACGGCCTGTCCGATCGAACCCGCACCGCCGATCACCAGGAAGTGGCTGGCGTTGACCAGCCGACACAGCTCCGCCTCATGTTCGCCCACATCGGCTTCAAACAGAGGTGTGGTCCGCCCCACCAATGACAGAATACCCATCGCCTTGACCCCGATCTCCCGTGCCGATTCCAGCCGCGCGTCTCAACCGTTGATCACGGCAGTGGCCTTGCTCCGCACTTCCGCCATCACCACCCCAAGCCGCGAGCCACCCTCGCTCACCTCTGCCCCTTTCAGACCCAATCTTTCGTATCGCTCGACGGCCAAGTTGGACGGCATCAACTTGGATCTCCGCGCTGCGCCGCCCTGATTGCGCTGTCGGGCACGCTCGAGGGCAGATTTACCACCCGTTCTTCCAGCCAGCGCGAATTTTCGAGGCCGTCGTTCTGGCAATCCTTGTACATCGGAAGGCTGGACATCAGGCGCCAGATCGGTCGGGTTCCGACCCCTTGCGCGTTGCTGAATTCGATGAAGGCGTTTCGTTGTTCAAGGGAATCGAGCACGATCGCGTTCAACCAGTAATTCGAAGTGGTGCCGGGCCGCGCCCGCAGGCAGGCGATGCCGTGCGCGTCGCAGAAAGCCTGATAGCGGCGCGCGACATCGGCCTTGATGGCGAGATAGCGCGGCAGCGATTCCATCTGGGCGCAGCCCAGCGCCGCGTTGAGATTGGGCAGGCGGTAGTTGTATCCGACCTGTGTATGCACGAACTCGTAGGGATGCGGCTGCTTGGCGGTGGTCGTCAGGTACTTGGCCTTGGCGGCCAGCTCGTCGTCGTCGGTGATCACCATGCCGCCACCGCCCGTGGTGATGACCTTGTTGCCGTTGAAGCTCAAGGTACCGAACTTGCCGAAGGTACCGGTGTGGCGCTCGCCCACGTAGCTGCCCAGCGACTCCGCAGCGTCCTCGATCACCGGAATCCCGTATTCGTCGCACACGGCGACGACTTCCTCGATGCGCAGCGGCAAACCGAAAGTATGCATGGGTACGCAGGCCGCAATGCGCCGGCCGGTCGCGCGGTTGTAAGCGCCGCCGTCCCGACGATCGATCTTCGCGGACAGGAACGCGCGCAGCGCATCAGGACTCATGCCCAGCGTGTCGCGATCAACATCGACGAACACCGGGTGCGCGCCGATGTAGCTGATGGCGTTGCAGGTTGCGACGAAGGTCAACGCCTGGCTGATCACCTCGTCGTCCCGCCGCACGCCGGCCATCATCAGCGCGACGTGCAGCGCCGCCGTGCCGTTGACCGTCGCCACGGCGTGTTTCGCGCCCGTGAACGCGGCGATGCGCTCCTCGAACTCGGTGACCCGCTCGCCGACGGAGGACACGAAATTGGAGTCGATACACTCGATGAGGTACCGCTTTTCCGCCCCATCGAACACGGGACGGTGCAGCGGAACGTTACTTTGGCCGTAAATGGACCATATAAAGTCGATCACTGCGCTGCGTTGGGTATCAGTGGACTTCATGTGAGCTATCCGTATGCCTGTCCACGCAATCGTTCAGAACTTCCGCTAGTTTCTTTGCAAGAACTCTGAAATCATTGTTCTGTTCGACGTAACGTCGTCCGGCTTCGCCCATTGCGTCACGTACGCTTGGTGGCATTGCTATGAGTTTGCTTATAGCACCAGCTAAAGCCTCTGGGTCCTCAGGCGGCACGGTAAGGCCGGCACCCGCGTCTTGTATCGGATCGTTGATCGCCGCTGACGCCATGACGATCGGTCGCCGCGCCGCCAAATAGTCGTACAGCTTGTTCATGCTGATTCCAAACCGGTACAACTTTGGTCTGTCGAGTACGGCAGCTACAAACGCATCAGCCTGTGCGGCCATTTGCGCGAGATCGGACTTCCGCGTCGGCGGCTCAAAGGCTACGTTCTGCAGACCGAGCTGCTTGGCTAGTGCCCGCAGCCTTGGTTTGGCGGGGCCGTCGCCAATCATACGCAACCGAACCCGCGCGATGCCTTTGCGATCCTGAAGCAATTTCATTGCCATTAGGACGTTATCCAACCCGTTCGCCTGCCCGTGCGACCCAAGGTACATCAACGTGAACGGCCGGCCGCGGCACACATGTGGCGGACCAGGGTCAGGAAAGGCAGAAATTTCCACTCCATTAGGAATCCAAACGACGTTACTTTTCGGCACACCTAACGGTGCGATGTAATCCACCGCTCTTGGCAGCAACGTCAGGATGCGATCTGCACGTTGATATAACCACCGCTCCATCGCCCGCATGGCGCACGCGGTTAGGCCACGGTCCGGGATCCGGCCGAGATCAATCAATGTCTGCGGCCAGAGATCGCGGACTTCAAGCACAAAAGGAACGCCGAAGCGCTTGGCCAATAGTGCGCCCGTGACGGCTGCGAGGGGGTGCACGGTCGACCCGATGATCACGTCTGGATGCGGCAAAGCCTGTGTGGCTGCCCGGCACCACGCGCGCCAAGCGTACTCAAGCATGTTGCGTACCCGTGCACTGCCATTACCCTTATATTTGGCTGTGCGAATCCAGAGGAACCGTACGCCGGCCTGGGTCTCGAGCCGAAAGTTTTCTCCTGGCGATAAACGTTGCGTTCCACTCATATGTTCCACGCTTGCTGCCACGATGTATGCCTGCCAGTCGTACGCAGGAAGGTTCCTTGCAAGACTAAAATGGCGCGTGCCACCCGATGCACCTGG
This sequence comes from uncultured Rhodanobacter sp., assembly GCA_964489055.1. Classification (GTDB taxonomy): domain Bacteria; phylum Pseudomonadota; class Gammaproteobacteria; order Xanthomonadales; family Rhodanobacteraceae; genus 66-474. Next base: position 23,328 of record CAZAXF010000027.1, read on the forward strand.
TGGCACAGCGTAATGATTGAGAATCCAGACCGTTTTCACTTGTTACCCGGCGTCACCAACACACATGTGCCAATCGTCTCCGCGGTACGTCTGAAGTCATAACGCCGTGGCCCTTTGCGATCTCGCGCGCGCCGTGACCGTCGCATTTTCGGTACGCCCTGTGTCATCCCACCATGAGACCGTGTGCGTTCTGACGCGCGGCCTGTCAGCGCGCTACGCATGCCGCGGTGAATGCCAAGTTGGTGGCGCCGGGTCGCCGTGCCGAGTTCGGCGAAAAACACAACCGGCATGTTGCTGTCGAAGTGCTGTCCCGTGCGGGCCATCACTTCCTCCACGCCGCGGTGTTTGACCAATTCCGCCGAAACCACGCTGACTTTGATGAACTGTGGTCGCGCGCCGAGGATGGTAACAAGCTTCATTCGAACCCTTTGTAGAAGGCAACCAGTTTGGCCGCCTCATGCGGCCAATTGTATTTCTCCAGGATAGCCGTGCGTCCGGCCTTGCCCATGCGCTCGGCCAGCGCGGAATCATCCAACAAGCAACGGATCCCGGCGGCGATGGACTCGGGTGACGCGGGATCCACGCAAAAGCCAGCTTTCGCACCATCGACGATTTCCCGCCAGAGCGGGAAGTCCGACGCGATTACGGGAACCTCCGCGGACATGTATTCGAACATTTTGACCGGCAACGCATCGACGTAGGCCGGCGTCGGTAGCAACGTCACCACGCCGGCCACGCTTTCGGCCAGCACTCGCCGCACCCCTTCACGATCCACCTGCCCGCGGTAATCGACTTGACGCCAGCCCGGCAATGCGCGCACTGTGGCTTCAAGTGCATCTTCCTGAAAGCGACCGCAGAGCGCCAAGGTGACGTCCGGAAGCATCGGCAACGCGCGAACCAACGGCTCGATTCCGCGCACTCGCGTTATGCCGCCCACATAGCAGACCTGTCGTTTGCGGATGACCGCACCGCCTGCTTTGGGCGCGAGCTCATCAGGCATTGGAAAGTTGTTGATGTCGACTGTCCGCGGGTTGATCAAGCGGAAGCGTTTGGCAATATGTGGTGTCGCCGCCACGACACCACTCAATCGGCGCGCGACGCGGTTTTCGATCCGCTCCACACCCCACGACGTCACGCCGCGCAGCGGCGCCGGTATCCATTGCTTCGACAGTATCTGCCGGGGAACGTCCTCATGTGCATCGAAGACGACCTTGGCGCCAGGTACCTCGCGCCGCAGCCTGCCAGCGATCCGCAGCAACTCCGGATCGTGCAAGTGATAGATATCGGCGCGCAGCGCAACCGCCGCCGCACATACGCCGTTCACCGTCTGCAGCATCCGACGGGCACGTCCCCCAAGTTTACCGAGATCCACTATGGAAACCCCGTCGCGCTGCTCGGCGCCTAAGCCATCGGCAACAACGAGGGCCACGTCGTGACCGGACGCCGATAGCGAGCGGCACTCTTTAAGAAACACGCGGGTGTCGTAGCGCGGATGCACGGACGTGAGGTGGACCACTTTCATGGACGCCGTACCCACGTTGGGCCGCCTTCGGCGGCGCATCGAGATCCACGCGAACGCGAGAAACGCGAAACCGCCGCGCCGGCCTCAGGCCGTCGCAAAAGCCCCAGCAGCACGAGCATTACCAGAAACCCGTGCGTCAACATCGACGTTGACAAGTCCGAGGACCGCCAAATCGTCATGAATGGAAGCACGAACAGCCCGACACCGAGCCAAACTGCACCAAGCCGCCGCGATTCATGATCCACGAATTTGAGGATATACCCAAGGATGATCGTGTACACAAATACGCCAAAAACACCCGCTTGGGCAAAGCCGCTCGATACGTATCCATTGTTCGCACCCATAGTTGAAGCGCCCAGGTACTGCCCGATCACGTACGGAATCGTTTTTGGATAAGGGCTATGCACAAACGGCATCCAGAAAGAGTCGCCCCAATATACCTTCGGGTGTTCCGTAAAGAACGAATAGTAAGAGAAGCTCAAATGTGCAGGGACAAAAAATATACGGCGAAGGGCGAGTGAGGCCACCAGTGTGTTGTTGTATGCCACAAATGCGAGCAGTGACACAGCTACCAAGGCAAAAAGAACTGCCGGAACGATCAGAAGGTTATCGGACCTTCGCAGATACCACCAAACTCCAACAATAACGATGGGGGCGAACAACACGGACTTCTGCTGTGACGCTGCAAAAAAGAATACCTGTACTACAAGGAGCGCCGCCACAAGCACATAGCGCCTACGCATTAGGCAAATCGCTATGAGGAAAAGATTAAACGCTTGGTAGGCCCACGAGTTCATATACGCAAAGATGCCACGTGCGGCGCTATCGGCATTCAAGGATCTAAAATCGTAAACTTTGACAAGATTAAGATTCAAATGTACGCCTGCCATCAAGTAATGCAGTGTTACCAGCAGGACTACAGCGGCTGAGAACAACACAGCGAGCCGCTCACCCGCGCGTAAATACGGAAATCTGACTACCCTGAAAAGCTTCATGTTTACTATCGCGAAAACGAGCGCCATGGACGCGACGGACATCAAGACCGGCACGATGCTCTCGGTGGACAGGCCATACATGCTCGTGAGTGGTGCAATAATAGACACTGTGGCCAACATAAAGACCACATCACTAACCTTCTGCAGCCTGTTCGGTGTCATTGGAAACACGGCCAGGTACAGGATCCACGATGCAATGTAGCTACCGGCACTAGGTGTCAAGTTGAAGCCGGCATAGCCGAATTCTGGCGCGACGTAATATACGTACCCCACGTCCAACAAAGTTCGAATCGCCACAAGCAGCAATAAGCTGGTCAAGAATCTTTTCGACACGAATGCATCTTCATAATTGTTTGGGTTCAGCGGTTCGCGGATACAAGCGTTTGCCATCGCACATAATTTACCAGCCGCCAGATTTGCCAGCTAAACGGTCGGCTACCCGACATGACGCTGTCGAACAACTCCACCGTCTTTGCGGTATTCAACAGCGGAGTGGTATCTGCGTCCTTCAACCAACCCCGCAGCACGGGGGCCACACGCTCGGACCAGGCACGCTCGGGCGTTGCGAACCCGATCTTGTCACGCCGATCCAGAATCGAGTCGGGGACGATGCCGCGCATGGCCGCCCGAAAGACGGATTTCGTTTCGCCTGCCGGAGAGATAAGGAACTCTTCCGGCAAAGAGTAGAGTAGATCACACAAGCCGGTGGTCAGAAACGGGACTCTGCTTTCGATTGAGGAGTGCATCGAACTGCGGTCACCACGGCGAAGCAGACTGGGCAGTCCGCGATACTGCAGGCTGGCACCAAGATGTCGAACCAGTCTGCGGCCAATGGGTGCGGGCTGGCCCCTGCGGCGGTGCTCAATGAAACGCACTCCTGCTTCCCTGAACGGTGCAGCGTTCATCCACGTCGGAACGAAGGCGCGCCCCTGCATTGCCCGCACCCGTGCATAAGCGCCGTCCGGCAACAGCGACCGCGCAAAATCGAGCCCAATCTGCTTGTACGAACGCCCCGGTCCAGTACGCCATCTGCGCGCGAAGCGCCACGCTTGCACCCCGCGCCATTCAGACAGCAGGCTGAGTAACCGGTAGCCAGGATAGCCGTGATAGCCTGCCAATAGCTCGTCGGCTCCCTGGCCCTCCAGCGTGACGGTAATGCCGCTTTGGCGCGCCAGCTTGAAGACACGGTATTGCGCATATATGCTCGTACTGCCAAACGGCTCACCTTGCGCCCAAACCAAATCATCGATGTCACGCACCAACTCCTCAGCGGTGGCGCGTGCCTTGTGGGGTATGGCGCCTGCGTGGTGGTTGACAAGATCCACCCACCGCTCCTCGGAAATCGCCGGGTCCGAGGCCACGAAGCTGAACGTGTGGATCGGCAGATCGGGCTCGAGATGACGGATGGCGCAGACCACGGCCGATGAGTCGATACCGCCCGACAACGCGACTCCCAATGGCACGTCGCTACGCAGCTGTCGTCGGACATTCTGGAGGAACTGTTCGCGGACCGCTTCGGCAGCATCCTCGAACGAGAGCGTGGAAGTTTGTTCGACGGTTGGCGACCACCAGTGACGAGCGGATGTGACGGTACCGCTGCCTACGTCCAGCGTCATGACGTGGGCGGGCATCAAGTGTCTGACGCCATCGACGAACGTGCGCTCGTTGCTATCGTAATCACCGTGCACGAGGTAGTCGTAGGCGGTTTGCAGATCGGGGCGTAGTTTGCCTGGCAGCAAACCCAGGATGGCCGGCAGTTCCGAAGCGAAGTAAAACGCACCATCCTGAACAGAATAAAAAAACGGCTTGATCCCGAACGGATCGCGCACGCAGGTTACCGTTCCAAGAGACCTGTCCAGCACCGCGAACGCAAACATTCCATCCAGGCGGTCGAGGCATGTATCACCCCAGCGTGCCCACGCTGTCAGCAACACTTCGGTATCCGACTTCGTATGGAATTCAGCCCCCAAGGTCCGCAATTGTTCGCGCAGTTCGACATAATTGTAGATCTCGCCATTGAAAATCATTACAAAACGCCCGTCGTCCGTACACATCGGCTGATTGGCGCCACTGTCCAAGTCGATGACCGACAAACGCGTATGCCCCAGCCAGACTTCACGCCCAGCGACTTCAAATACGCGGGCTTCCTGGTGGTTGGGTCCACGATGCTGAAGCGCCGCAAGGCCCGAATCGACACGCGACCCAATCTGCGGGTTATGCGCAGCTACCACGCCAATCAAACCGCACATGCGGAACTCTCGTTTGTCTGTTTGCACATCCCTAGTTGACTAGCTGGGCCAACACTGTTCATGGCGCCAGCTCCTTTAGTTGAAACTCGACGACTACGACCAGCACGCAGGCGTACACGGCGTAGGCAAGCACCTCCGCCGCCGAGATCGCAAAGACCGTGTGGATGAACGAATACTCTCGCGTCGTTGACACCCAAAACGCAAGGACCAAGAGCAGTACTGCGAAAACGTCGTAAATAAGCTTGTACTGTTGGGCCTGCAAAACCGACAAGGTACGGCTAAGGGGACTGACAATCAGTGCCGCATACAACCACGGTGCGATACCGGCCGCCGCAATTCCGGCTTCGCGCCACCTGCTCCCGAAAACCCAGGGGACAAGCCACGGGGCAAGTACGATGACAGTCGCCAATGGAAGCAGGCCCATCAACGCGAGCTTGCGCAGGAGGCTGTAAAACAAGCCACGCGCGCCCGGAGCATCGCCCTTGACTACTGCGCTCGCAAGCTCCATCTGAAACACATCGGCAACGGCGCTGCCGATCTGGCTATTGGGGATTCCGACGATCATTCGCGCCAGCCCGAACCACCCTGCCGCGGCTGCCCCGTGCAGGGTCGCTATCATAGGCAACGGCAGTGTCAGGCCAAGTTGGTCTATCCACGACGAGGGTGTTTCATAAAGCGGGAATTTGGCGAAGCGCCGCGCAGCCTGTAGCAGGCTCGCCGTATTTATGTGCTTGGGCCGACTAGGCGCAAAGTGTCTCCGGACGCCAGAAGCGAGTTTGAACGTTGCAGCCCACGACTTGGCGAGCTGTGCTGCGAAGAGTCCTGGCACACCCAGTGCGAACAGTCCGAGGGTGACTTGCACGCCCGAGCTCGCGCCCGAACGCACGATGGTAGCTGCTGTTATGCCCTTGACCATACCGGCACGCAGCGCCCATGAACGGTACACCATGAAGATGCCGTAACCGACGAGGATGGGGACAGCAACGAAAGGCGCCCAGTTTGGCAATAGGCCAAACCCCAGTACGCTCGCGCGCTGGAGTCCCCACAGGATCGGCAGGCCCAGCAGCGACATCATGAGGACCAACAGCACGGCTAGCCGGTGCACGACGTGCGATTCGGTATCGTCTTTCGCGATCAGCAATGCGTATTCATAACGCAGAGAGAGCGTCGCAGCCCAGAAGCCGAAGAACGCAAGGAACAGCGAGATCACGCCTATCTGTGACGGCGTGTACAACCGCGTCACGATCGGCATGGCGCAGATGGTGATTATCTGCGCCGCCGCTGTGCCACTCGCCAAGGTGATGATGCGGCGTCCGATACGGCCCTTTGGCAAGCGCGCAGTGACGTGCTCTCGTAACGCGGCTAGTGTCATCACGCAACCGCGCTGCAGGCTTCAGCGATCGCCTCGACGATTGCAGTCGCGGTGGTTTCGCCGAGGTACGGATGCATGGGCAGGCTCAGCACGCGTTCGGCAGCGGCGTTGCCGACCGGCAAGTTCGCGCTGGCATCGGCGACCGCGGGCTGGCGGTTGAGCGGGGCGGGGTAATGCACGGCGGTTGGAATGCCTGCAGCTTTCAGCTTTTCCTGTACCGAGGGGCGCTGATCGATCTGTATCGTGTACTGGGCCCACGCACTGGCGTTGTGCACTTCCACAAATGGCGTGCTCGTGATGCCCACTTCGCGGAGCAGCCTGGTGTAAGCTCCCGCCACCTGTCGGCGTGCCACCAGCTCATCGTCGAATATATCTAGCTTGGCCAGCAAGATGGCGGCCTGCAAAGTATCAAGCCGACTGTTCATACCGACCCTGACGTGGTGGTAGCGGCGATCCTGGCCGTGGCGAGCGATCTGGCGGATGATCTTGGCCAGCTCCTCGTCGCTGGTGAAAATGGCGCCGCCATCGCCGTAGCAGCCCAGCGGCTTCGACGGGAAGAAGCTGGTACACGCGATCGTGGTGAGATCGCAGCTTTTGCGCCCCTTGTAGGTGGCGCCGAAACTTTGCGCGGCATCTTCGATGACCGGGATGCCGCGGCGGTCGGCGATCGCGTTGATGGCATCGTAGTCGGCGCACTGGCCGTACAGCGACACCGGAATGACTGCTTTGGTGCGCGGCGTAATTGCGCTCTCGAGTTTCGTCGGGTCAAGGTTGTAGGTGCGCGGGTCGATATCCACGTACACCGGCCTCGCGCCGAGCAACGCGCCGGTTTCGGCAGTGGCAATGTAGGTGAAGCCGGGCGTGACGACTTCGTCGCCCGGGCCGATGCCAAGCGCCATCTGGGCAATCTGCAGCGCGTCGGTGCCATTGGCGCAGGTGATGCAGTACTTGGCACCGACGTAGGCCGCAAGCCGCTCTTCAACCTCGCCGACTTCCGGGCCAAGGATGAACTTGCCATGATCGAGCACGCGCCGGATGCGTTGGTCGATCTGGTCCTTGATGCGGGCGCGTTGCGCCTGCAGGTCCACGAATTCCATGGTCAAACGACCTCCTGCCGGCGAATCTGATTGTTCTTCAGGATGTAGCGTGCGCCGGTGTGCGGACACACGGCTTCGCCGTCACCTTCGACCGGTAGCGATAGGCGTTCCCCGAATTCGCTCATCCAACCGATTTGGCGCGCGGGCACACCGACCATCAGCGCGTAGGCGGGCACATCCCCGGTGATCACCGCGCCTGCGCCGATGAAGGCGAATTGCCCGATGGTGACACCGCAGGCGATGGTGCAGTTGGCGCCGAGCGTGGCACCCTTCTTCACCAGCGTGTCGCGGTACTCGTGCTTGCGCTCGACCAGCGCGCGCGGGTTGTACACGTTGGTGAACACCATGCTGGGACCGCAGAAAACGCCCTCTTCCAGGGTCACGTTGTCGTACACCGAAACGTTGTTCTGGATCTTGCAGTGGTCGCCGATGACGACCTTGTTGCCGACGAACACGTTCTGACCCAGGGAAACACCTTTGCCGATGCGCGCGCCACCACAAACATGCACGAAGTGCCACACGCGCGAGCCGTCGCCGATTTCGGCGCCTTCGTCGATGATGGCGGTGGGATGGGCAAAGTAGCTCATGCGGGTCTCGGGTGATTTGCAGCGAAAAACGGCCCCCCGGGTCTAACCCGCGACCGGATTGCGGGTTGCCCCGGAACGACGAGGAACGCTTGATAGGGCGTTTGATTGCGGCCTAGCCTTGCGCGGCTGCAACGCGTACATCGGTCGAGCCGGTGGGATGGTGGATTGCGCGGGGGCGGACCCTCATCCGCCGCTGCACGGCACCCTCTCCCCGCAGGAGAGGGGAATTGGGCGCGAATGGATGCTGCCGTACCGGGGTACGCAGCACGATCGATCACCGATGGGCATGACGTGCGACCACGCCGCGCGCACTTGCATGAACGCAGTGATAGCAGAGTCGCTTGCAATGTGTCGGCCATAGCTTCGGATCAGGCTGCAGCTACGTTCTTCAGGAATGGGTGGTATTCCCCCACCAATCCAATCGGCTTGGCGTTGCGGATGGTCGATACCGCCGTAATCGCCGTGCGGTTGGCTTCGAGCCCGTAGCCGTTGCCGGCCAGGATCTGCTCGTAAGTGCGTGTATGCAGGTCGGCGAAACCGCCCGAAAATTCGATTTCCTCGCCATCGACCGTGATGGAGCGATAGGTGCGCTGGCCGCCGAGCTTCTGGGCCGCCGGCACATCGTTGTAGTCGACCGAAAGGAACCAGCGCACGCGCGCGTGTTCGTACTCCAGGTATCCGGCATTCTTGGTCGGCGACGCGTAGTGGACGATGTTCTGCTGCAACTCGCCGAAGATGAAGTACAGCATGTCAAAGAAATGCACGCCGATGTTGGTCGCGATACCGCCGGACTTCCTGGCATCGCCCTTCCAGGATCTGAGGTACCAGTGACCGCGCGAGGTGACGTAGGACAGATCCACCTCGTGTTTGCGGTCTTGCCTGCCGGACCGGATTTTCTCGCGCAGCGCGATGATGGATGGGTGCACCCTGAGCTGCAGGACGGTGTTGACCTTGTGGCCCGTATCGCGCTCGATTTCGGCGATTCCGTCGATGTTCCACGGGTTCAGCACCAACGGTTTCTCGCAGATGACGTCACAGCCTGAGCGCAGGCCGAAACGCATGTGCGCGTCGTGAAGATAGTTGGGCGTGCAGATGGAAAGGAAGTCGAGCTTGTTGCCGTGGTTTTCCCGCCGCAGTTTGTCGACGTGTCGATCGAAGCGCTCGAACTCGGTGAAGAAATCAGCTTCGGGGAAATAGCTGTCGATTACGCCAACGGAATCGCTCTTGTCGAGCGCGGCGACCAGCTTGTTTCCCGTGTCCTTGATGGCCTTCATGTGGCGAGGGGCAACATACCCTGCTGCGCCGATCAGTCCGAATTTGTGCATGTGAACCTCCTTTTTTTGCTACTGCCAGCACCCCGAGCCGGCACCAGCCTGTGATTCACGCCTTGGCCGACTTGTACTCGTAATACCCATACGAGTAATACCCGCTCGCCCGCTGCTCGACAGCATTGAAGATCGCGCCCTTGAGCTTGATGCCGTTCTGCTCGAATCGTTGCATGGCCAGTTCGACTTCGCGGGACTGGTTTTCGCCAAACCGCACCACCAGCAGGTTGATGTCGGCATGGTGCCCGACCACCGCGGCGTCGGTGACGGCCAGGATGGGCGGGGTGTCGATGATGACCATGTCGTATTGCTGGCCGCAGTCGGCCAGCAGTTGCTTGAAGCCGGGGTGCATCAGCAGTTCGGAGGGGTTGGGCGGAACCTTGCCGCGCGCCAGGAACCACAGGTTCTCGACGTTTTCGACCGGGCGGATGGCATCCGCGGCCTCGACCTGGCCGCTGATGACTTCCGACAGGCCGTTTTCCGGGCGCCCGCCCAGCATGCGGTGCAGCGAGCCCTTGCGCAGGTCCGCGTCGATCGCCAGCACGCGCTGGCCCGACTGCGCGACCACGGCGGCGAGGTTGGCGGTAAGGAAGGTCTTGCCGGCCCTGGGGCTGGAGCCGGAGATCATCAGCAGGTTGTTGCCCGCTTCCAGCCGCGCGAAGTGCAGGCTGGTGCGCAGGCTTCGCAGTGCCTCGATGGCAAGGTCCGCGGGGGTGTCGAGCGCCAGCAGGTACTGGCGTCCATCGCCGTGGCGGCGGCCGTTTTCCGGAAACAGGCTGAGCTCCCGCGAGCTCAGCGGCACCGCGGCGTAGACGGGCAGGCCCAGTTGCTCGATTTCGGCGGGGTCTTCCACGCCGCGGTTCAGCATCTGGCGCACGAACACGAAGCCGACGGACAGGAACGCGCCGAGGAACGTCCCGCCGAGCACCACGATGGCGCGTTTGGGCTTGACCGGATGGGTGACGTCGGTGGCGGCCGGATCGACGATGCGCACGTTGCCGACGGTGCCGGCGCGGGCGATTTCAAGCTGCTGGGCCTGGTTGAGCAGCCCGGTGTAGGTGGTGTTGCTGACCTGCACGTCCTCGGTCAGGCGCAACAGTTGCTTCTGCGTGTCGGGCAACTGGTCGATGCGCTGCTGCAGCTTGGCCTTTTTCGCGTCCAGGGTGTGGATCTGCTGCATCAGGGCCTGGTACGCCGGGTGCCTGGTGGTGAACTTCTGGGCGACGTCGGCCTGCTGGATGCGAAGCTGCTGGATGCTGGTATCCACCGCCACCACCTGGTCCAGCAGGGCCTTGGTCTGCAGGGTCACGTCCACCGAATGCGCCTTGACCTGGAATGCGTTCAGGGCGGCCTGGGCGTGTTCCAGTTGCTCGCGCGCGGCCGGCAACTGCTTTTTCACGAAGGCCAGGCTGCTGGCGGCCTGTTCGGAGTTCTTTTCCACGTTCTGCTTGACGTAGGCGTCCTGCACCTGGTTCAGCACCGCCACGGCAAGCCCGGGGTCGGCGTTCTGGTAGGTGATGCGGATGATGCCCGAATCCTTGCCCTGTTCGCTGGCATCGATTTGCTGCTGCAGTTTCAGGATGGTGGTGAGCATGCGGCTGCGGGTGACGTCGAAGCGCGTGCCCGGACGCGCGATGAGCGTCTTCACCTGCATGGTGACGCCGTGCCCCTTGGCCACCTGGCCTGCCCGGCCCTTCAGCAGCTCGTCTCCGTCATGCTTCAGCGTGTAGGTACCGTTCTTGCCCGCGATGAGGGTCAGTTCCTGGCCGTACAGGTCGTCGGGGACGTCCAGCTGGAACACGTCCAGGTCGGCGCCGCCCCAGTCGTAGCTGGAAAGGCCCAGCCACGCGCCGCGCACGTCGCCGGGTTTCGAGGGCGTGAAGTGGCGCGCGATGAAGTGGCCGATCACCGGGAAGTAGTGCGGGCGCACCGAGATGTCGAGCTTCAGGTGCTTGACCGCCTGCCCGATCACCGAGCGCGACTTGATGATGGCGATTTCGGTGGTGGCTTCCGAGCTGGACGCGCCGAGCGTCTGGGTGAGCGCGGTGAGGCCCGGCAGGTCGGGCACCTTCTGCTCGACCTGCACCAGGCCGTTGGCCTGGTAGATGGGCGTGGCCAGGATTGCGTAGGCCAGCGCCACCAGGAAGAACACCGCCGTGACGGTGCCGATCAGCCACTTGTGGTCGATGAGCGTGCCGAGCAGCGCGTTGAGGTCGATTTCGTCGTCCGGCGGGGTGCCGGTGGGGGCATCAGCCATGGTTGGCATCCATGCGGCGGAAGTGGCTGGCAACCCGGATTCGCCGGGAAGGGAACGGGCGTGCCGCGGGCGCCCCGAGGTTGGTGGCGGCGGGGCGCTGTGTCGACTCAACCATGGGAAACCTGCCGCGCGGGCGTGGCGTCGTGCCGAAGATAGGGCAGCCACCCGTCGATGGCCTGCTCGATCATCCGGTAGACGCGTTCGAACACGTCGCGCGGCCGACCGTACGGATCGGGAACATCGCGCGACTGGCCCCACTTGTCCAGCAGGTACACCTTGCCGGTGGCCTCGGGGGCAAGCTGGCGCAGCGCGTCGCGCTGGCGCGTTTCCATCACCAGCACCAGGTCGGCGCGTTGCAGGATTTCGGGGGTTGCCTGGCGGGCGCGGTGGGCCGAGGCATCCAGGCCGTGCGCGGCCAGCACCTCGCCGGCCGTCGGGTCGATGGGTTGGCCAACCAGTGCGGTCAGGCCGGCGCTGGCGGTTTCCACGCCAGCGGCATCCAGATGCTGTTGCAGGAGGCAGGCAGCCATCGGGCTACGGCAGATGTTGCCGTGGCAAACGACCAGGATTCGATGAAACACTTCGAGGCGCTCCCCCCAAAACTTCCGGACTGTTTCCGTGTCCACCCCACGGCTACAGCGGGGCATTATGTCATGCCGCCGCCGCCCAATACCATGCGCAACGTCAAGACCGGGCCGCGTGGCGTGCCGCGGCACCGCGCAGAAGGGCACCATCATCCGCCGTTGTGGGCGGGATCGGCAGCAATTCCCGGCGCACGAGACGCGTAGGGCGGACATTGTCCGCCGTTTTGATGGGTGGGTGGCGGGCGGTGCCGCCCCACGCCTCCCCTTCTCCCTCCGGGAGAAGGTGGCGCGAAGCGCCGGATGAGGGTCCGCGGCCCCGCACGATGCGGCATTGCGCGAGCGCGAACCCTCACCCCCAACCCCTCTCCCGGGGGGGAGAGGGGAGCAAAGCGCTCCGCCGGCCACGTAGGCGGACACCGTCCGCCGTTGTAGATGGGGGCGGCGGGCGGTGCCCGCCCTGCACGTGGGGTGGAGGGCGGGGATTTCCGCGGGGGTTGTGTCATTGGCGGCGAATCGCGGTATCCTTTCGGCACGACGGTCATCCGTGCGGGAGACATGGACATGGGGATCAAGACGAGTCGATTGGTGGTGGCGTTGCTTGCTGCGGGCCTGGCTGTGCCCTCGCTTGCGGCACAGGCGCCGAAGTCGTCTGCGCCTGCAGCGCAGGCCGCGCAGACCACCCAGAGCAACCAGAACACCAAGTGTTCGCGTGAAAACCAGGTGACCAAGGATCCGTTCTGCTGGAAGGATGCCAACTCGCAGCCCAACGGTGCGGGACAGTCGACGGATAATCCGCCGCCTTCGGGCCCGACGCAGCCGCCGCCGGGGGCGTCCGGCGCGACGTCCGCAGCCAGCGGCACGCCCAATGCGGCGGTAATCGGTGGCGTGATCGCCGGTGTGGTGGTGATCGCGGCGCTTGCCGGCGGCGGTGGCGGTGGCGGTCATCACGGTGGCGGCACCACCGGAACCACCGGTACCCATTGAGGTGCGGGGCAATCATCGACGGCGCTGCGGCCCGACCGTGGCGCCGTTCGCTTGTGCGGACCTGATCAGGGCTGTTCCTCAGCCAGTTGATGTTGGTATGACACTTCCCAAGTTCGTCATTCCGGGGCTCCCGGAGGGAGAACCCGGAATCCAGCTCCCGGAAGTCGATACGAAGAGCTGGATTCCGGGTTCCATCGCCGATGAAACCGGCGATGGCCCCGGAATGACCAGGGTAAAGGGCGCTTTGCATCGCCAGCGTGGCTGAGCAACAGCCCTGATCAGGTGTGCGGATGCAGGGTAATTCGACGTTGGCAAGGGCAAGGGATAAATGAGGCATTTCCGGTTGTGGGCGGTGGCATTGGCCGCGGTATTGGCGGGCGGCTGTGTTTTCGCCCCCGGCCAGCACTTCACGCGCGGTGGCAGCGAGAACGCGGCGCGCTATTTCACGGTGGTCCCGATCACGCCCAAGTTGCTTGCGATGAACCGCGCGGTCGAATCGGCGCCCCCGACGGTGCCCGCGGCACTGCTTGACTACCAGCCGGGCCCGTACCGGATCGGGCCGGGCGACCTGCTGTACATCACCGTTTGGGAGCACCCCGAACTGACCGCGCCGGCCGGTTCGCAGCAGCAGATCGCCATCAACAGCCGGCTGGTGCGGTCGGACGGCACCATGTATTACCCCTTCGTGGGCCAGGTGAAGGTTGCCGGGATGACGCTGGAAGACCTGCGCCAGCTCATCACCCGGAAGCTTTCTCCCTACATTCCGAATCCCCAGGTGGACGCGGGCATCACCACCTACGCAAGCCAGCACGTGACACTGGCCGGGGCGTTCCGCGACACCGCGCCGCAGCCGATCACCAGCGTACCGCTGACGCTGGCGCAGGCCGTGGGCGCGGCCAGGGTCGACACCACCGATGCCAACCTGTCCGGGCTGGTGCTGACCCGCGACGGACACGATTACCACCTTGACCTGGACGCGCTGGAACATGGCGATCACCTGGCCAGCCGCATCTACCTGAAGCCGGGCGACCGGGTGTACCTTCCCTACAACGACCGCAAGCAGATCTACGTGATGGGCGAGGTGATGCGGCCGATGGCCATTCCCTACAAGTATTCGACGCTCAGCCTGACCCAGGCGCTGGGCCTGGCCGGCGGGCTGAACCAGGTGACGTCGCAGGGCAGCGACGTGCTGGTGATCCGGGGCGTGAAGGACCTCGAGACCAGGCCGGCCACGGTGTACGAGCTGGATGCCAGTTCGCCCGCGGCGTTCGTGCTGGCGGACGAGTTCAAGGTGCTGCCGGGCGACGTGGTGTTCGTGGGGGCTGCCGGGGTGACAAGGTGGAACCGCCTGATCAGCCAGTTGCTGCCCATCACCGCTGCCTTGAACAGCGCCGCCGCAATCCAGAACGCCCAGAACAACTGACGGCGGGGCTGGTGGTGGGGAGCCCGAATTTTCCGGCGGACCAGGCAAAGCCCGGCCCACGCGTGTGCCGGCGGGCCCGCGCGTGGCGCGGCTGCGCATTGACGGTTGTGTCGCTGCTGGTGCTGGCGATGGCCGGCTGCACGACACTGGGAAGCTCGATCACCGATTCGATGAAGCTGGCGTTGACCGGCCATCATTCGACCATGCCCGACGCCGCGCAGGTCGCGACCAATCCGTACGCGCAGATGTTCGTGCGCACCGCCAACGGGCAAGGCGTGCTGGTGCTGGGCAACATCGACGGCGCGCGCCAGGCTTGGTACGGCAAGGGCCACGTGGTGGTGTTCCTGCGCCACGGGCGGGTGGTCGCGACGACCGGCCTGGACCACGGTCTCGCGGGGCTGCACGCGCCGGCGGACAATCCGTTTGCGCACGGCCTGCAGCAACTTTCGGCGCCGGTCACCTATACCGAAACGCTGGACTGGCCGCCCTATCGCTACGGCGTGCCGGTGACGGTGCATGTCGCGCCGCAGGGGATGGAACGCGTTTCGATCCTGGGCCAGGCCCATGACCTGCTGCGCGTCGATGCAACCCTGGACGCGCCCGCCGCCGGCTGGCGCGCGGTGAACCGGTTCTGGGTGGATCCGGCCGATGGCCGCGTCTGGAAGAGCCGCCAGCACGTCAGCCCCGGTCAGGTCTTGACGCTTGTGCTGCTGAAACCCTGGCCCGGGGCCGCGCCGTGAAGCGGCTGGCCGCGGCGGGCGCCGCGATCTGGTTGCTGTGGGCGGTGCCCGCGTGCGCCGCGATCGACGTGCGCGTGGAAGGCGCGGTGGCGCAGCCCGGCACGGTGCAGCTTGCCGACAACGCGCGCCTCAGTGACGCCGCACTTGCCGCGCACGTGCGACCGGACGCCTACCTTCTGGGTGCGGCGTGGCTGCGCCCATCGCGGGTGCGCGGGCAGACCCGGCTGCGGGCGGGCATCGTGTACGACTTCGATGCATTGCACCGCCAGGCGCTGGTCGCGGGCAATGCGCAACTTGCGCGCATCGCGGGCAAGCTGCGTGCCTGGTTGGCGGCGCTGCCGGTCACCGGCCGAGAACCGGCGACGCTGGCGCCCCGCGTGGTGGAGGCAACGCCGGCCGGGAACTGGCCGGTGGCCGCGGGCGATACGCTGTTTTATCCGTTGCGTCCGTCCACGGTACGCGTGGTGGGTGCCGTGCGCGCGCCGTGCACGCTGGCGCTGCAACCACTGCGGCCGGCGAGCGCCTACCTTGCCGCGTGCGCGCGCGATGCGCTTGCCGATCGCGACTGGGTGTGGGTGATCCAGCCCGACGGGCGCGTGTTCCGCGAGGGCGTCGCGGACTGGAACCGCTCTGCGCCCTTGTCGCTGGCGCCGGGCGCGATGGTCTACGTACCGATCGAGGTTCGCCTGACCCGCGGCATCGACGCTGGGCTGGATCACGAGGTCGCCGGGTTCCTGGCCACGCAGGTGCTTGCGGGGCCCGCGCCGTGACCGCTGCCAAGTCGCGCGGAGGCTTGCGCGCCGCGTGCTGGTTGGCGCTGGCGGCCAGCGTGGTGGCGCCGGCCGCGCACGCCGGCAATCCCGATGCGACCTGGCTGGCGCCCACCTACAACGACTGGGGCGGCGCCGGGCTGTGGCAGACGCCGACCGCACGGATGGTGCGCGATGGCGAATTCGCGTTCACGGCCAGCCACGTGTCGCCGTACACGCGTTACAACTTCCTGTTGCAACCGTTGCCGTGGCTGCAGGTGGTGTTCCGGTATTCGGACATCAACAACCGTCCGTACGGCGCGCCGGAGTTGAGCGGCAACCAGACCTACAAGGACAAGTCCATCGACGCCAAGGTGCGGTTGTGGCGGGAGGACCGCTACCGGCCGGCGGTGTCGGTGGGTATCCGCGACCTTGCCGGCACCGGGCTGTTTTCGGGCGAGTACGTGGTCGCGAACAAGCGTTTCGGGGCGTTCGATGCCAGCCTGGGCCTGGGCTGGGGCTACGTGGGTGCGCGCGGCAACCTGCCCAACCCGTTGGCAGTGTTCGGCAGCCGGTTCAAGCACCGGCCGCCGCCGAAGGTCCACCAGGGCGGCGAATTTTCCAGCCATACGTATTTTCGGGGCCGCACCTCGCTGTTCGGCGGGGTGAGCTGGCAGACGCCGTGGCAGCCGCTGGTGGTGAAGCTGGAATACGACGGCAACGATTACCGGCACGAACCGTTCGACAACAACCAGCATACGCGCACGCCCTGGAACCTTGGCGTGGTGTACCGGCCGAACGCCAACTGGCAGTTCAGCGCGGCAATCGAACGCGGCAACACTGCGCTGTTCAGTCTGACGCTGCACGGCAATCCCGGCCACCGTCCCGATCCACCCAAGCCACTGGATCCGCCGGCGCCGCCCCCGCCGCGGCCGGCGCCGCAAACGCGGCCGGCCGACGTGGACTGGGCCGACGCCAGCCGCGCGCTCGAGTCCAACGCCGGGATCCGGGTAGCCACGATCGCGCAGCGCGGGCGCGAACTGGTGGTGACCGGCGAACCCGAACGGTATTACTACGACGCGCAAACCGTCGGACGCATGGCGCGCGTGCTGGACCGATATGTCGGGCCCGGCATCGACTGGTACACGCTGGCGGCCACGCAGGACGGGTTGCCTGTGGTAGACACCAGCATTGACCGCGCGCGCTTCGACGCCTTCATCGACCATCGCATCACGCTCGAACAGCTCGGGCGCGCGGTGGAACAGGACCAGCCGCTGCCGCAGCCCGAGCAGGTGCTGTACCGCCAACCGCTGCGGCACTACGCGGGGGGATTCTGGCTGGGTTACCGGCAAACCGTGGGCGGACCCGACGCATTCATCCTGTACGAGGTTTCCGGCAACTACGACGCAAACTTTTTCTTCGCGCCGGGGGTGTGGTTGTCGGGCACCATCAGTGCCAACCTGGTCAACAACTACGACAAGTTCACCTACGACGCGCCGAGCGAACTGCCGCGCGTGCGCACGCATGTCCGCAAGTACCTGACCACCGCGCGGGTGACGTTGCCGGTGTTCCAGCTGACCGCCGCGCGGCGCATCGCGCCGGACTGGTACGCGATGGCGTACGGCGGGATGCTCGAAATGATGTACGGCGGCGTCGGCGGCGAAGTGTTGTACCGCCCGTTCGGCAAGCGCTGGGCGCTGGGTGCGGACATCAACTGGGTGAAGCAGCGCGACTTCGACCAGCGCTTCGGCTTCCGCCCGTACCACGTCACCACCGGACACGTCACCGGCTACTTCGACACCGGCCTGGAAGGAATGGTGCTGCGCGTGAGCGCGGGCCGCTACCTCGCCGGCGACTGGGGCGGCACCATCGACGTGTCGCGCCGTTTCGACAACGGGGTGCGCTTTGGTGCCTGGGCGACTTTCACCAGCGCGGACGGCAAGCAGTTCGGCGAAGGCAGCTTCGACAAGGGAATCTACGTGTCGATTCCGTTCACGCTGTTCCTGCCGCGCTCATCGCGCTCGGAAGGGTACATTGCGTGGCAGCCGTTGCTCAGGGACGGCGGCGCGGCGCTGGAACGACGGTACACGCTGTATGACCTGACGCGCGGCCGCGACGGCGCGAATTTCCACGACAACCTGCAGCACATCGGGCGCTAGGCGCCTGGGCAGCAGAAATTTTCCGGGCTGCAAGAGCGCCTGCGCGGTCCATGTTTCCGCCGATTCTTGGCCCGTCCTGATTAGGGCTGTTTCTCAGCCAGTTGATGTTGGCATGATACTCACCAAGTTCGTCATTCCGGGGCCATCGCCGGTTTCATCGGCGATGGAACCCGGAATCCAGCCCTCAGCAGTCAATGCGAAGAGCTGGATTCCGGGTTCTCCCTCCGGGAGCCCCGGAATGACTGAAGTAGAGAGTGCATCGCAACGCCAACGTGGCTGAGGAAACGCCCTAATCAGGTGGCCCGTAGAACCACTATGGGCCGGTGAATCGTCGAAAATCTGTCCTCGCGCCGTCACTTTTTCGCCTCGAAAGTTGCTACTGCCCAGGCGCCTGGCCCGTATTGTTCACCAAGGTTCATCATGAGTTGGCCCCAAGGTGTGGCTTGCATGGCTTTCCCGGTGTCGGCACGCGTGCCATCGTGCAACCGCATGTGTACGGACCTCTCGGTGCGGGCGGGCCGGGACGGCGGGCGGCGCCCGCCCTACAGGCGCGGAGAACCCAGGGTGGGCATTGCTCGCCGTCCCATACGCGCGGGGAAAGTAGGGCGGACACTGCCCGCCACGCACGAACGCGCACAGCCGGCGGCAACACTTGGTGAATAATGTGGGCCAGGGGAGTTTTGATCAAACCCCACAGCCGTCATTCCCGCGAAAGCGGGAATCCAGCATCTTTCGTGCAACTAATTGAAATACAAAGACGCTGGGTCCCGGATATCGCTTCGCGATTCCGGGATGACGAGCAAAATCACGGTTTCCCCGGAGAAACGCTGCTTTGGCGATCATCCCGGAATACTCGCTGCGTCCCGCAGCTCGCCCTTCGGGCCGTCGGCCTTGCCGACGTTCGCTACGGCATTCCCGGATCGGGTTCGGGGCAAGCTCTGCCTCCGGAGAAGGGAAAAGCTTGTCCTGATTAGGGCGTTTCCTCAGCCACGTTGGCGTTGCGATGCACTCTCTACTT
>CAZAXF010000028.1:0-39402 GCA_964489055.1 uncultured Rhodanobacter sp.
TCCCGAGTCCCGAGTCCCGAGTCCCGAGTCCCGAGTCCCGAGTCCCGACTCCCGACTCCCGACTCCCGCCCTCAAGTCGCGCTGGGCGGAAACCGTATTTCCACCCGCAGCCCATGCGGCTCGGAGTGGTTGGCGAATGTGAGGTCGGCGCCGTGGCGCTCGGCGATCTCGCGCACGATGGCAAGCCCCAGGCCGGTGCCTTCGTAGCCGTTTCCCACCACCCGGAAGAACCGCTCGCCGAGGCGCGGGATCAGCTCGGCCGCGACGCCGGGACCGTTGTCCTGCACGCTGAGCAGGCAGCCGCCATCTGCCAGCGGCTCCAGCTTCACCGTGATTTCCGCGTTGCCCCGCTTGCCGTAGCGCGCGGCGTTGTCGATGAGGTTGCCCAGCATTTCGCGCAACAACGCCGCGTCGCCGATGATGGTGATGCCGTGCTGCGGGCCGTGGTAGCCAAGGTCGATGCCCTGCGCGAGGGCGTCGGGCACCCGTGCGGCCACTTCCCCGCACACCAGCTCGGCCAGGTCCAGCGACTGCGCCACTCCCAGCGATTCATCCGGCGCCTGCGCCCGCGCCAATGCCAGCAACTGCCCGGCCGCGCGCGCGGTTCCCGCGGACAATCGTTCGACGTGCACCAGCGCCTCGCGCACGGTCGTGGGGCTGGGATCGGCCAGCGCGCGTTCGGCCTGCAGGCGCAATCCCGCCAGCGGTGTGCGCAACTGGTGCGCGGCATCGGCGATGAAGCGCTGCTGCTGCCGCAGCATGCGGTCGAGCCGTCCGAGCAGGGCATCGATGGTCGCCACCAGTGGTTGCACCTCCCGTGGTGCATCGATGGTCCGGAGCGGCGCCAGGTCGCCGGCGTCGCGCATGCGGATTTCCCGCGCCAGTGGATCAAGCACGCGCAGGCCGCGGGTGATCCCGAGCCACACCAGCCCCATGGCGACCGCGATCAGCAGCAATTCGATCGGTATGCTCGACACCAGCAGTTCGCGCGCCAGCGCCCGGCGGCCCTGCACGCCCTCGGCGGTGGAGATCACCAGGGTGTCCCCGGGGTCGGCGCGGTTGGAGATGAATACCGACGCCATGCGCATGCGATGCTCATGATCCTGGTAGGTGGTCAGCATCGGGGCCGCGTGCACCGCGGACGGAACCGGCTGCGGCAGGTCCGGGTCGCCGGCCAGGACCCCGTAGCGCAGGCTGCGGACCGCGAAGCGGTTGCGGTCCTGCACGGAAAAGTGCAGCAGGATGCGCGCCTGTTCGCTCAGTTCGTTGCGGCCGGCATCGCTGTTGACCAGCTCGCCGATGGCCTGGGCGCTGTCCAGCAGCCAGCGGTCGTAAACCTTGTTGGCGTAGTGCAGGCCGATCACGTAGTTGATGATGCCGCCGCACACCAGCAGCGCCAGCAGCGGCACGGACACGAACAGCAGCAGGCGCCGGCGCAGGCTGGGGTTACGCACCATCGCCGTCGGCCTCCAGCAGGTAACCGATTCCGCGCACCGTGCGCAGGTTGACGCCGCTGCCGGCGAGCTTGCGGCGCAGGCGGTACACGGCGATGTCCAGGCCGTTGTCGGTGAGTGCGTCGTTCCACGTGCACATGGCCGCGATCAAATGCTCGCGCGAGGTCACCCGGTTCACGCGCGTTGCCAGCGCTTCCAGTACCCCGAATTCGCGCGCGGTGAGGTCCAGCGCCTGGCCGTCCCGGAGCGCGCGGTGGCCGGGCAGGTCGATCGCGAGCCGGCCCAGTTGCAGCGTGGGGACTCCTTCGTTTTCGTGGCGCCGCAGCAGCGCGCGCACCCGCGCGTCGAATTCGGCGAGGCTGAAGGGCTTGACCAGGTAATCGTCTGCGCCGAGATCCAGCGTGTGCACGCGCTGGTCCACCTCCTCGCGGGCGGTGATCACCAGTACCGGCACGCCGTCGCGGGTTGCCCGCAGGCGGCGCAGTACCTCGTCCCCGGACTCACCAGGCAGGCCCAGGTCCAGCACCACCAGCGAGAAGGGGTGCTCCTGCAATGCCTTGAGCGCCGCCTGTCCGTTGGCGAGGTGGTCGACGACGTGGCCGGCGCGTGCCAGGGAAGCACAGACCGCATCCGCGATGGCGGCATCGTCTTCGACGACCAGCATGCGCATCTGGAACGGACCTCCGGGGCACTGGATGGTGTCGACAAGCGTACAACCTTGCGGACAGGATTTCGCGCGCGTACCCGACGGATGCGTGCCTGGCGCGGTCAAGTACCGGGCGGGGCGACGAGAATCTCCCTCTCCCCCGACAGCTTCAGCGTCGGAGCAGGGAGAGGGCAGTCCAATGCTGGAATCCCACGGCAGGGCGCGACAGGGCGATGGTCCTGCGCCCGGGTCAGCCAATCAACCCGCGCAGCGTGTCCAGCCCGATGCGCAGGCTCTCTTCCCACGTGTAACCGACGATGACCTCACCGCTGTGCGCGTCGCGGAATTCTTCCTCCTGTCCCGGTGCCAGCAGGTGGCGGTAGTCCACGGTCAGCTCCTCGCCGGCTTCGAGGTCGTGCGCGGCGAAGATGAAACCCAGCAGCCACAGGCCGTTCGGGGCGAAGCTGTGGTTGACGTAACACTCGTCGGGCCAGTCGGGCGAGAGCGTGTAGCGGTCCTCGAACCAGCGCACCGAGGTGTGCAACTGCGCGGCGCGTTCCGGGTCGGCCAGGATTTCGGCAAACGTCCAGGTCTCGTCGATGCGGTCGGGCGCGACCGCGATGCGTCCGCGTGGCAGGTGCTCGTCAAGGACGAGGCCCTGGCCTGCGCCGGGAATGCGCGAGGGTGCGATGTGGTAACGCGGCAGGATCACGCAGAGGTCTCTGGAAGCGGGTGCGACAGTGTAGTTCCGTTCCGGCTGGCGGCAGAAGCCATCCAATGTGCAGCACACGAACGCCCGTCACCGCGGCGTTCGCCGGGATGACGGGCAGGAAGTTCTTCGCCCGGATGACGAGCCGGGAAGCGGTATCCGGAATCCTTGTGAAGTCCCGTGGTCCCGGAAAACGGACGGGTGGCGCACCACCCGTCCGATTCGTGGCTCACTTCCTGCGCGAATGCCGCGCGTGCTTGGTTGCCGGTGCGGCAAAATTGCCGCTGAGGCGGATGGCGTCGTGATTGCGCGCCAGGGTCTTGTCGCCGATGCCCTTGACCTTGGCGAGGTCGGCCTCGCTCTTGAACGCGCCGTGCGCCTTGCGGTAGCTGACGATGGCCTGGGCCTTGGCCATGCCGACGCCGTCCAGCGACGCGGCCAGGGTGGTGGCGTCGGCCGTGTTGACGTTGACCGGGGTGGCGGCGATGGCGGGCATCGCGAAGGCCAGCGTGAGCGCGAGTGCTGCGATGGTCTTGCGGAACATGTGGATTCTCCCGTGTCTGGTGAATGCGTGCCGCGGTTCGGGCACGTGGGTCCAGCTTGCCGCCCGCGCCGGGCCCGGTGTAGCGGCGCTTGACGCCCCCGGGCGTCGGCGCGCGCAGCCACGTGTTGTCGGAATCGCCTGACGCAGCGCTGTTACACTGGTGCATTCACCTGTGCAGGAGAGAGCAATGGACGCCAGCAAGGCCCAATCGTTCATCGGCAAGCTCTGGGATGACGAGGTGGTTCCCCAGTTGGTCGAATACATCAAGATTCCCAACAAATCGCCGATGTTCGACAAGGATTGGGTCAAGCACGGCTACATGGATGCCGCGGTCACGCTGATGGAAAACTGGGCGCGCACCAAGCTGCAGTCGCTGCCCGGCGCGACCCTGGAAGTGGTGCGCCTGGAAGGCCGCACGCCGCTGATCTTCATCGATGTGCCGGCCTCGGGCGACACCGCGCGCGCGGACGATTGCGTGCTCCTGTACGGACACCTGGACAAGCAGCCGGAGATGACCGGCTGGAGCGAGGGCCTTGGCCCCTGGACGCCGGTGATCCGGGGCGACCGCCTGTACGGCCGCGGCGGCGCCGACGATGGCTACGCGATTTTCGGATCGCTTGCGGCGTTGCTGGCGCTGCACGAGCAGGGCATCCCGCACGCGCGCTGCGTGGTGATCATCGAAGCGTGCGAGGAATCGGGCAGCTACGACCTGCCGTACTACGTCGACCACCTGGCCTCGCGCATCGGCCAGCCCTCGCTGGTGGTGTGCCTGGATTCGGGCTGCGCCAACTACGACCAGTTGTGGCTGACCACGTCGCTGCGCGGCATGACCGGTGGGGAATTGACCGTCGAGGTGCTGACCGAGGGCGTGCATTCGGGCGATGCCTCGGGCGTGGTGCCCGACGGGTTCCGGATCATCCGCCACCTGCTCTCGCGGCTGGAGGATCCGGAGACCGGCGCGATCGTCCCGAAGGAGCTGTACGCGGACGTTCCCGCCGAGCGTGTCGAGCAGGCAAGGCAGTGCGCGGAAATCCTCGGCGACGCGGTGTTCGACAAGTTCCCGTGGACCCAGGGCATGCGTCCGGTCAGTGACGACAAGGTCGAGCTGATCCTCAACCGCACCTGGCGCCCGCAACTGGCCGTCACCGGTGCCGGCGGCCTGCCGGAGCTCGCCAGCGCCGGCAACGTGTTGCGCCCGGCCACGGCACTGAAGCTCAGCCTTCGGCTGCCGCCCACGGCCGACGGCGCCAAGGCCGGCACGTTTGTCAAGCGGTTGCTGGAGGCCGATCCGCCGTATGGCGCCAAGGTTACGTTCAAGCTGGAAAAGGACGGCGGCGGCTGGAACGCGCCGCAGCTTTCCGACTGGCTGAGTGGTTCGGTCGATGAGGCCTCGCGCGATGCCTTCGGTGCGCCGGTCGCCTACATGGGCGAAGGCGGCTCGATCCCGTTCATGGGCATGCTGGGCGAGAAGTTTCCCAAGGCCCAGTTCCTGATCACCGGCGTGCTGGGACCGCACTCCAACGCCCACGGCCCCAACGAATTCCTGCACATCCCGACCGGCAAGAAGGTGTCGCAGGTGGTGGCCAGCGTGGTGGCATCGCACGCCGAGGCCAGCGGCAAGGGCCTGACCTGAGCGACGGCCGCCGTTGTGGTGCAGATCCGCGATGCGCGTCCCGGGGGGCCCGAACGAAGCCTTGGCCGTGCTCGCGGGCCGGCTCGGCCATCGGTGGACGCAGTGACACTGGGCGGGCGCTTCCAGGGCATCGCCGCGCGTTCGAACATGGTGCGCACGCGCGCATCGTTTCTGCCTGCGGGCGGGCTGCGCCGAGGTGAAGCGCCAGGCGGTGTTCGCCAGGCAGTTGGGGCGCGGTCCCGCTATCGTTTCAACCGCGCTCGCGAAACCCGGATGATCCCCCGATGATGTACGACCTGCCTCCCGTCACCCGCGCGCTGCTGATCGCCAACGTGGCGATCTTCCTGCTGGAACTGGTCCCTTCGCTGCGCCCCCTGCTGATTGCCTACGGCGCGCTGTGGCCGATCGGCCCGGCGCACCCGATGCTGGACGCCTCAGGTCACGTCGTTTCGGTCGGGTTCCAGTTCTGGCAGATCGTCACCTACGCCTTCCTGCACGGCGGCTGGATGCACATCTTCTTCAACATGTTCGCGCTGTGGATGTTCGGCGGCCCCATCGAACACCTGATGGGCGCCAAGCACTACACGATCTTCTACTTCGTCTGCGCCATCACCGCGGCCATCGCGCACCTGCTGGTCTCGCACTTCTTCGTGCACGGCTTCTACCCGACCATCGGCGCTTCCGGCGCGGTGTTCGGCCTGCTGGTCGCCTTCGGCGTCATGTACCCGCACATGAAGATGTTCCTGATCTTCCTGCCCATCCCGATGCCGGCCTGGATATTCGTGAGCGGCTATATCGTGCTGGAACTGTTCTTCGGCGTCAGCGGCTACGAATCCGGCGTCGCCCACTTCGCCCACCTCGGTGGCGCGGTCGGCGGCTTCATCCTGCTGCAATACTGGCGCGGCAAACTGCCCATCAAACCCAAACGCATCCTCACGCGTTGATGCTTCCCCGAGCGTCGCCGGATTTGCCACGCCTGAAGCGCATGGAGATCCAGACCGGCGCCCCTGTCCCGAAAGGCACTTGCCTGGAGCTCGTCATTCCCGCGAAAGCGGGAATCCAGTGACATCGTTCCGCCGCAAAGCTTCAAAGGCACTGGATCCCCGCCTACGCGGGGATGACGAAAATCAATGGTGATTTCGTGTAAAAAAACAGGCCCGCGTCGAAGCGGGCCTGTGGGGTTGCAACGTGATTCCCGCCTTCAGTCGATTTCCACGCTGGGGTGGATGCGCTTGACCAGGTGCAGGGTGTTCTTGTCGGTGTGGTCCATTTCCTTGCCGCCGAGGGCGGCGAGTTTCAGGACCAGGGTCTGGCTGTAGCTGAAGGTGCCGTCTTCGTTGAACTTGAAGGTGCTTTCGAAGCCCTTGAGTTCGGCGCGCTTGGACAGGTACTTGTTCTGCAGGATGCCGTAGTTGCGGTCGCCCGGGGTGGCCTTGAAGACCAGCTTCTTGTCGCGCGGCTTGGCGCTGCCGCCGGCGATCATGGCGATTCCGCGTCCGAACACGACCACGCGCATGATCTGTCCGGTGGACTTTTCCCACAGCAGGTAGCCGACTTCGTCGTGGAACGGGTCCATGGCTTCTTCGCCGTGGCGCCACGCGGTCATCTTGTAGTTGAGTCCCTCCAGGACCTGCTGGCCGTTTTCCTGGATCGGGATGGGGTGGAACCAGGCCCTTTCGAAGTAGCCGGTCTGGGTCGTCTCGTCGTCCTTGTTGTGGTAGGAAAGGTCGACGCCGACGTTGCCTTCCCACTCGCCGACCAGCGGGGTCAGCGGACCGAGCTTTTGCGGACCCAGGATTTTCTTCGTTGCCTTCGGCATGACCACACCTCCTCGATTGTTGGACTGCAGCCCCTGCACGGTAGCACGGTGCTCGTGGCCCATTCCAATTGATTGATCCGATCAAGACAATAGCTTTCGTCTATTGACGATCGCGCGTGTGTGGCCACCGGGGCGGGCAAGCTTTCCTGCCGTGCATTGGCCCTCGACCGATTCGTCGCGAGGCGGCCGCGCCGCGAGGCGACCCGCAATCCGGCGCGCAAGCCGTCCGGCACCTCGTGTCGTGACAAACGGGATCGCCGGGCACGTTTGCCGGGACCGGATGCCGGCGGGGAGGCCGCGGACGCAGCTTCCGGATCACGCATTCGCGCGTCCGGAAACGACGTCGGTTGCGGGGTTGTTGCAGTCCGGCGCCGGCGGGACGGCCTGGCGCCGGGGCCGGGGCCGGCTCAGCGGTACAGGTCGCCGGCGGCTTCGGGCTGGTAGTGGATGGCCGTGACCTTCAGTTTCAGCGTGCGGCCGTTGTTTCCCGGCCAGTCGATGGACTGGCCAACGCGCAGGCCCAAGAGCGCGCTGCCGACCGGCGCCAGGATGGAAATCCTGCCGGCGTCGGCGTTGGCGTCCTTGGGATACACCAGGGTCAGG
The DNA here is from genome assembly GCA_964489055.1 of uncultured Rhodanobacter sp. Taxonomy (GTDB): domain Bacteria; phylum Pseudomonadota; class Gammaproteobacteria; order Xanthomonadales; family Rhodanobacteraceae; genus 66-474. The sequence goes on from CAZAXF010000028.1 coordinate 7,409, forward strand.
GTGTAGTGCTTGCCGCTGGATTCGTCCACGCAGTCGACCGCCGAGTTCATGCTTACCACGTCGTGCGGCATGGCCGAGGGTTCGACCACTTCGGCGCGGTCGAATTCGGCCTGCAGGCGCAACGCCGCCGGCGAGTCGCGCAGGGCGGGCGTATCGATGAGCGACTCGATGCGTTCCACATCCAGGCGCGAAAGGGTGATCGGCGTCTTGTGCATGTCAGTTCTTCTTGTGGGCCCTGTGGCCAACATGGTGATGATGGCGGTGTTTCTCAACGCCCCGCGCAAGCGGCGCGGGCGGCAGGCTGGCCGGGTCGAGCAGGCGGTGCGGCAGGTGCTTGAATATGTTCGACAACTGCAGCAGGAATTCGTGCAATGCCGAGCTGCTGCGCCAGAACATCGCGATGCGGCGGCTGGGCGCGTGGCTGCGGAAGGGTGTCAGGTGGACGTTGGCGGTGGGCGCGATGGGCGGCTGCACGGCCAGCACCGGCAGCAACGTGACCCCGACGTTGGCCGCGACCATCTGGCGCAATGTTTCCAGGCTGGTGGCGCGAAAGCCCTGGCGCTCTCCGGCGCCGGCCATGCGGCACACTTCCAGCGCCTGGTCGCGCAGGCAGTGGCCGTCCTCCAGCAACAGCAGGTGTTCGTCCTCGAGGTCGGCCAGCCTCAGGCTGGGGCGCCCGGCCAGTGAATGGGCTTCGGGCGCGGCCAGCACGAACGGTTCCTCGAACAGGAACTCGGCGTGCAGGGTGTCGTCGTGCACCGGCAGGGCCAGGATCGCCGCGTCCAGCTTGCCCTCGCGCAGCCGGCTCACGATTTCCTCGGTCTTGTCCTCTACCAGCAGCAGTTCCAGCCGCGGGAAGCGTTCGCGGATGGTGTCCAGCACGTGCGGCAGCAGGTAGGGGCCGAGCGTCGGAAAGATGCCAAGGCGCAGCGTGCCCGCTTCCGGGTCCTGGTCGCGGTGGGCGATGCGCCGGATCTGTTCGACCTCGTTGAGGACCTCGCGAGCACGCGCCACGATGCGCTCGCCGGTCTCGGTCAGCAGCACCCTGCGGGGCGTGCGCTCGACCAGCGTGACGCCCAGCTCGTCCTCCAGTTTCCGGACCTGGGTCGAAAGCGTCGGCTGGGTCACGAAGCAGGCTTCGGCGGCATGGCCGAAGTGCCGGTGATCGGCCAGGGCGACGAGATACTGGAGGTCGCGGAGGTTCATTGACAGTCCGGAAAAAACGGGGGCGCCGGCCGTGATTCGGGCCGCGATCGCGGCTCCCCGTGCGGCGGCGCGGGATGCATGAGTCCAATATACGCGATCTATTGAACATATACAAACAATCAATTTGAAGTATTGTTCGCCGGCCCCCATCCTTGGTGGGGAACGGCGGCATCCGCTGCCGGTCAAAAGTTGTTCACCCCACCAAGGAGCTACCCATGTTGACCGTCGGAAACACCTTCCCGAATTTCAACCTGAAGGCCACCGTGTCGATCGAAAGTCTCGACAAGGCCTTCATGGACATCGACAACACCACCTACAAGGGCAAGTGGCTGTGCGTGTTCTTCTACCCGAAGGACTTCACTTTCGTGTGCCCGACCGAGATCAAGGGATTTGCCGATCTCGATGCGCAGTTCCAGGATCGCGACTGCCAGATCCTCGCCGCCAGCACCGACTCCGAGTTCGTGCATCTTGCATGGCGCAAGGACCATGACGACCTGCGCGACCTGCCGTTCCCGATGCTGGCCGACATCAACAAGGACCTGACCCGCGCGCTCGGGATCCTCGACGAGGAAGGCGTGGCCCGCCGCGCCGCGTTCCTGGTCGATCCGGAAGGCGTGATCCGCTTCGTGTACGTCACCGAAGGCTCGGTCGGCCGCAACCCACAGGAAGTCCTGCGTGTGCTGGACGCCCTGCAGACCGACGAGCTGTGCCCGTGCAACTGGCAGCAGGGCGAGGAAACCCTGAAGGCCGCGTAAGCCACGGTCGCCAAGGCCCTCTTCTTCAAGGAGGGCACCTGCTTCCAACTCCCTCCCTTTCAAGGGGAGGGCCTGCTTCCCACTCCCTCCCTTTCAAGGGGAGAGCCTGCTTCCCATCCCTCCCTTTCAAGGGGAGGGCCTGCTTCCCACTCCCTCCCCTTCAAGGGGAGGGTCGGGGTGGGGATGGGTTTCAGTGCGGCGTTCCGTTCCGGCACCCGCCATCCCTGCCTTGAACGGGCAGCAACCCCTTCGCATTCCGAATGGAGCAACAAGATGACCCTCGATCACCTGAAATCCCGCCTCCCCGACTACGCCAAGGACCTGCGCCTGAACCTCGAATCGGTGCTGGGCGAAGGCGGCGCGCCGGGCCTTTCGCAAAAGCAGATCGCGCTGGTCGCACTGGCCTCGGCGATCGCATCGCGCCATGCACCGTTGACCGAAGCCATCGCGCAATTTGCCGCCGAGCACGCCGAGGAAAAGGAACTCGACGGCGCGCGCACCGCCGCCGCGCTGATGGGCATGACCAACGTCTATTACCGCTTCGTGCACCTGGTCGGGAACGACGAGTACGGCACGCTGCGCACGAGCCTGCGCATGAACGCGATGGCCAATCCGGGCTGCAGCAAGATCGACTTCGACCTTGCCGCGACCGCGGTGTCGGCCATCAACGGCTGCGGCAGTTGCGTGGCTTCGCACGCGCGCACCCTGCGCAAGCACGACGTTTCCGCGCAGGCCGTGCAAAGCGCCGCGCGCATCGCCTCGGTGATCCACGCCGTCGCGGTGGCACTGGAGCAGGCCGCCGCGACCGACACCGAAGAAACCGCCAAGGCGGCCTGACGACCTGACGGCAAACCGGAGCCGCCGGCGCGCGGCGGCCCCGGGACTTCCGACACTTGCCATCCGCCGACCGCGGTGTTGCAGTTCCGCGCAGGTTTTCCTGCGCGGGGTGTGCACCGATGCGGCAGACATGCAAGGCAATCGTGGTGGTCCTGCTGGCGACGGCCGGCCTGGCCCTGGCCCGGCCGTCACCGGCGGCGCCCGCGCCCGTCACCGATGCGCCTCCGCTGACGCGACTGCCCGCGTGGGCGGTGCCCGAATCCTATGAGCTGTCGATCCGGAGCGATCCCGACGCGGCGGGTTATCGCGGCACCGTGGCCATCAAGGTGGACCTGAAGAAGGCCGCGAACCATCTCTGGCTGCACGGCAAGGACCTGGAGGTGTCCTCGGTCACGGTGACCGATGCGGCGGGGCATGCGCACCACGGGCGCTATGACGGCGCGGTGACGTCCGCCGCCGCACAGGCCGGCGTGGCGCGGGTGGACTTCGGCGCCACGCTGCGGTCGCAGGTGATCACACTGAAGCTTGCCTTCCGCGCGAACTACAACAAGACCCTGCAGGGCTACTACAAGGTGGTGTTCGCCGGCGACGCCTACGCGATGACGCAGATGGAGCCGATCAGCGCGCGGCTGGCATTCCCGTGTTTCGACGAGCCCGGCTTCAAGGCGCCGCTCACCCTTTCGCTGACGATCCCCGACGCCGACAAGGCCCTCGCCAACGCCGCCGAGGCCAAACGGAAACCGGCCGGAAACGGCTGGAAAACCATCACCTTCAAGCCGACCCGGCCACTGCCGACGTATCTGTATGCGTGGGCGGTGGGACCGTGGGACATCATCGCCGGGCCGACCATTCCGCCGACCCGGTGGCGCAAGACGCCGGTGCCGGTGCGCGGGATCGCCACCCGCGGCAACGGCGCGAAACTTGCGCGCGCGCTGGCAATGGCGCCGGCCATCATCGAGCACGAGGAAGCCTACTACGGGTTCGGCTATCCGTTCGGCAAGCTCGACCTTGCCGCGCTGCCGGACTTTTCCGCCGGCGCGATGGAGAACGCCGGGCTGATCACCTTTCGCGATTTCCTGCTGCAGCTCGATCCCGACGCCACGCCCGAACAGGTGCGCAGCGTGTTCAACGTCGAGGCGCACGAGATGGCGCACCAGTGGACCGGCGACACGGTGACGCTCGCGTGGTGGAACGACCTGTGGCTCAACGAGGCCTTCGCCACCTGGATGCAGCAGAAGGTCGAGCAGGAAATCCATCCCGGGTGGCGCGGCGACCTTGCGCGCATCGAGGGTGGCGAACGGGCCATGCACAGCGACAGCCTGGCCAGTGCGCGCATGATCCGCCAACCGATCACCGGCAACGGCGACATCGGGAACGCATTCGACGCCATCACCTACCAGAAGGGCGCGGCGGTGATCGGCATGTTCGAGCACTTCGTCGGCCCCGCGGTGTTCCGCAAGGGCATGCGCGCGTACATCAGGGCGCACGCTTTCGGCAACGCCGATGCAAACGACTTGGTCGATGCCATCGCCACGGCCGCCCGCAAGGGCAAGGTGTTCAAGGCGGCCTTCCAGAGCTTCCTGGACCAGAACGGCGTGCCGCTGGTATCGACGCGGCTCGACTGCGATCCGAAGGCGGGCGCGGTGCTGGAACTTGCGCAAAGCCGCTACCTGCCGCTGGGCTCGAAGGGCGATCCCGCGCGTACGTGGGGCATCCCCGTGTGCGTGCGCTTCCCCGACGGCACGCAGTGCCGGATGCTGGACACCAGGACCGCGGACATGAAGATCGCCGGCGGCCAATGCCCGGCGTGGTACATGCCCAACGCCGATGCTTCGGGCTACTATCGCTTCCGCATGGCTCGGGCCGACCGCGCGGCGCTCGCCAAGGTGATCGCGCAACGCAGCGACGGCGAGCAACTCGCCTACGCCGATTCGGTGGGCGCCGCGTTCCGGCGCGGCGACGTGGATGCCCGCGCGGTGCTTGCGATGATGCGCGAGCTGGCGCCGTCCAAGGTGCGGCAGGTTGCGCTGGCGCCGCTGGGCACCGTCGAGTGGATCCACGACCACGAAGCACGAACCGATGCACAAAAGGCTGCCATCCGCACCGCGGTCGCCAAGGCCTACCTGCCGCGCCTGGAGGATCTGGGCTACCGGCGCCGCGCCGGTGAGCCGGCCGACGACGCGCTGATGCGCAGTGCCCTGGCCGGTGACCTTGGCCTGAAGTTCAAGCTGCCGCCGGTGCGCGCGGCGTTGCTGAAACAGGGCGAAGCCGCGTTGCGGCGCGGCAAGGACGGCATGCCCGACCTCGGCGCGGCCAATCCCGACCTGCTGCAGGCCGCGCTGTCGGTGGCGGTGCAGGAGAAAGGCAAGCCGGCGATCGACGAACTGATGGCCGCGCTGCCGAAAACCACCGACCCGGTCAAGCGCAACGCGATGCTGGGCGCGCTCGGCCACGCCCAGGGCGCCGAAGCCGACGTGGTGCGCGACTTCGCGCTTTCCCCGCAGGTGAAGGTTGGCGAAATGCGCATGGTCTTCGATGGCGGGCGCGACACCCGTGCGCAGCGCGACCGCCTGTGGCACTGGTTCACCGCGCACTACCGGCAAATCGTCGCGCGCACCGGCGTGTTCTCGGGTGGCCGCTTGCCCTCGCTCGCGGCCGGCGGCGGCTGTTCCGACGCCGAAGCGCAACGCGTCGAGGACTTCTTCAGGCCCAGGCTCGGCCAGGTACCGGGGCTGCGACGCGGCCTTGCCCAGACGCACGAGTCGATCGTGCTGTGCGCGGCGTTGAAGGCGCACCAGCAGCCGGCCTCGATCACGCACTGACGCGCTTGCCGTCGTCCACCCGGCGTCGGCTACACTCGGCCCCAGCATGAAGCCGGAGGTGGCCGATGGGGATGCAACGCGCGGCGGGATGGTTTTGTGCCTGGCTGGTGCTGTTGAGTGGTGCCGCGACCGCGGCAAACCCCCAGGTGCCCCCGGCGCTCAAGGACTGGCAGGCGTGGGTGCTGCACGGCCACGAGCAACAGACCTGCCCGCTGCTGTCCTCGCCCGATGGCGTCACGGCGCCCCAGTGCGTGTGGCCCGGCCACCTCACGCTGGTGGCTGACCGGCACGGTGCGCAATTCCGGCTCGACGTGCGCGTGGAAGCGGAAAGCGACGTGGCGCTGCCCGGCAATCGCGACGCCTGGCCGCAGGACGTGCGGGTGGGCACGGCAGCGGCGGTGGTGCTCGATCGCAATGGCGTTCCCACGCTGCGGTTGCCCGCGGGCAAGGCCATCATCGAGGGTACCCTGCACTGGGACCAGCAGCCCGCCCGCCTGCGGCTGCCGGCTTCGATTGCCCTGGTCGATCTTTCGGTCGACGGCACCGCGATCGCGCAACCCGAACGCAACGGCGACTGGATCACGCTGGGGCCGGGATCGGCAAGCAGGCGCGAGGCGGATGCCCTGAACGTGCGCGTGTTCCGGCGGCTTTCCGACGGCACGCCACCGATGCTGGAGACCCGCGTCCGGTTGCAGGTCGCCGGCAGCGCACGCGAACAGTTGCTGGGTCCGGCCCTGCCGGAAGGATTCGTCGCCACCTCGCTCGCCGGCGGCCTGCCGGCGCGGCTCGATCCCGATGGCCGGTTGCGCGTGCAGCTTCGCCCCGGAAACTGGATGCTGACGCTGGACGCGCGCGGCACCGCGCCGCTCGGCAAATTGCAGTTCACGCCGCCGCCGGCGCCGTGGCCGCAGCAGGAAGTCTGGAGCTACGCCGACGCGCCGGCGCTGCGCACCACGCACGTGGCCGGGCTGCCGTCGATCGATCCGGGCCAGGCCGATGTGCCGCCGGCGTGGCAGGACCTGCCCGCATACGTGATGAAACGTGGCGCGATCTTCACCGTCGAGCAGCGCGCGCGTGGACGTTCGGGCCGGGCCAACCGGCTGCACCTGACGCGCGCACTTTGGCTGGATTTCAACGGCGGCGGCCTGGTCGCCACCGACCATCTCACCGGCATCCTGCGTGATGCCGACCGCCTCGATGCGGCGGCGCCGTGGCAGCTCACCGACGCGCGCCGGGGCGATGACGGCCAGCCGCTGCTGGTGACCCGCGGCGCGCAATCGGGGACCCGCGGCGTGGAACTGCGCACCCGGACCCTGGACCTGCACGCGGGGCTGCGCCGCGCCGGCCACGGCGGGCCGCAGTCTGCCACCGGCGGCTGGCAACAGACCCTGGACGGGGTCAAGGCAACCTTGCACCTGCCCTACGGCTACCGCCTGCTGGGCGCACCCGGCGCGGATCATTCGCCCGACAGCTGGGTTGCACACTGGAACCTGCTGGACCTGTTCGTGACCGCCCTGATCGCGCTGCTGGTCTGGCGGTTGCTCGGCTGGCCGTGGGCGCTGGTGGCGCTGGGATTCGTGGTGCTCTCGCACGGGGAGCCGGGTGCGCCGCGCTGGTTGCCCGCGATCGCCGTGGTGCTGGGGCTGGTCGCACGGGTCCTGCCCGCGGGACGCCTGCGCAAGACCACCCGCTACACCGGAATCGCCGCGCTGGTGCTGGCGGTGCTGGCCACGCTGCCGTTTGCGGCGGTGCAGTTGCGCGATGCCATGCATCCGCAACTGGAAAGCACCGGGTTTGCCTGGATCGCGCCGGACAGTGCCGGTTCCGGAACCGTCGCCCGCACGGAGTTTCTTCCGCCGCCGCCGGCCCAGCGCACCGAGTCCGCCGCGCCCGCGCCGCCTGCCAAAGTGGTGATGTCCACGCCCGTGCCGCCGCCGCCCCCGCCGCCGGCGGACATGGCGCCCCCGGTGAAACCGCAGACGTTGCAAGCGGTCACCGTGACCGGTTCGCAGGCGGCGCGGCCGGGCGAAGCCGGCTACCCGCCGGATACCGTGCTGCAGTCGGGGCCGGGCGTGCCCGGCTGGGCCAGCCTCGGCAGCAGGTACCGGCTCGGCTGGAGCGGTCCGGTGACCGCGCAGCAGACCTGGCGACTGGTGATCCTGCCGGCCTGGGCGACGCGCATCCTGCGCGTGGTGATGCTGGCGCTGCTCGTGGCCTGGCTGCTGGCGCTGGCGCGCGCGCTGGATCTGCAACCCCGGTTGCCGCGCGGCATGGGGGGACGGGGCGCGGCCGGCGTCGCGGGCCTGCTGCTGCTGGCTGCGCTGGCACCGCAGGCGCGCGCCCAGACGTTGCCTTCGCCCGAGCTCCTCTCGCAGTTGCGCGCGCGGTTGCTGGAAGCACCGAAGTGCGCACCGCGGTGCACGTTTTCGCCCACCGCGCGGGTCAAGCTGCAGCGCGACGCGCTGGATGTGCTGGTACAGGTCAATGCGCAGGCACGGGTCGCATTCCCGCTGCCGCACATGGATGCGCCGGCGACGCTGCAGTCGGTGCACCTGGATGGCAAGCCGGCCGCGGAACTGGTCGTGCGCGACGGCATGCCGTGGATCGCGCTCGATCGCGGCGTGCACCAGGTCGCGATGACGTTTCGTCTGGGCAGCGATGCCACCAGCGCTGCGCTGCATTTCCCGTCGCCGCCGCCACGGGTGGACGTGGCGGCGCCCGGCTGGCAGGCCGCCGGTGTCGATGGCGCGAAGCTGCTGTCGGATACGCTCAGCTTCACGCGCGAGCGCAAGGCGGCCATGGACGGCGTGGCCGCGGCTTCGACGGCGCAGGCGTTTCCGGCCTACGTGCGGCTTGCCCGCAACGTCTCGATCGACCTGGATTCGACGGTGCGAAACGTCGCCACGCGGATTTCTCCCGCGCAGGCCGGGTTCACCGTCAGCTTGCCGTTGCTGGAGGGCGAACACGTCAACGATCCCGGCTTCAAGGTCGAGGACGGACACGTGCAGGTGACCTTCAAGCCGGGGCAGGACCGGGTGGCATGGCGCAGCGCGCTCGATGCCGGATCCGCATTGCGGCTTCGCGCGCCGGCGCTGGGAACGCGCGCCGAAGTGTGGCGTATCGGCAGCGCGCCGCTGCTGCACCTGGCATTTTCCGGCGTGCCCGAGGCGACGGCCGGGGATGACGACGGGCAGGGCGCCGCGCACGTGTTCCGGCCGTTGCCCGGCGAGACGCTGGATGTGGCGATCACGCGCCCGGCGGCGGTGGCCGGCGGCAGCGTCGCCTTCGACAACGTGATGCTTGCCGCGGCGCGTGGCGACCATGCGCTGGAATCAACCCTGACCGCGGTTGCGCGCAGCACCCGCGGGGGTGACGTCACGGTGCGGCTGCCGCAGGGCGCGGATCTGCTGGAGACCCGGCGCGACGGCCAGGCGATGCAACTGGAGCCGCACGATGGCCACGTGACGCTGCCGCTGCAGCCCGGAGTCCAGACGTTCCGCCTGCGTTTTCGCGATGCCTCGGCACTCGGCATGCTGGCGCAGACACCGGCGGTTTCGCTGGATGCGCCGGCGGCCAACATCCGCACGTCCCTGGAATTGCCGCATGACCGCTGGGTGCTGTGGACGTGGGGCCCGCAGGCCGGCCCGGCGGTGTTGTACTGGGCGCAGCTGGCGGTATTGCTGCTGGTCGCGATCGCACTGGCGCGGTTCGCGCCGACGCCGCTGCGCTGGTGGCACTGGCTGCTGCTGGGGCTCGGCTTTTCCACTTTCGCGTGGAGCGCGTTCGTGGTGGTCGCGGCGTGGCTGATCGCGCTGGGCTGGCGCGCGCGCAGCGATCGCGTGACGAGACTGTCAACGATTCCATTCAACCTCGTGCAGGTGCTGCTGGGGCTGTTCACGCTGATCGCGCTGCTGTGCCTGGTGGCCTCGGTGCCGCACGGCCTGCTGGGCCGTCCGGACATGCGCATCGCGGGCATGGGTTCCACGGCGTGGTCGTTGCACTGGTTTGCCGACCGCAGCACGGGCGCGCTGCCGACCGGACATGCGTTCAGCTTGCCGCTGTGGGCGTACAAGCTGGCGATGCTGCTGTGGGCGCTGTGGCTGGCCAACGCGCTGGTGCGCTGGATGCACTGGGGATTCCGGGCCTGGATGCGCGGCGGCTACTGGAAATCGTCACCGACACCGCCGAAGCCGGCCGTGGCGGAACGTGTCGGCGCTTCCGGCGACGATGCGGGTACGTGAGCTGCTGGCCAGGGGCGCGCGTGCCTTGCCGGGCGATGAAGCCCGCCGCGAGGCCGCACTGCTGCTGGCGCACGTGCTGGGAGTGTCCGATGCGTGGCTGGTGGCGCATCGCGACGATGCGGTCGAGGCATCCCGCGCGGCCGCTTTCGACGCGTTGCTGCGGCGTCGCGCCAACGGCGAGCCCGTCGCCTACCTGACCGGCGTTCGCGGCTTCCATGCGCTGGATCTGCAGGTGTCCCCGGCGGTACTGATCCCGCGCCCGGAAACCGAACTGCTGGTCGATCTTGCGCTGCAACGCATCCCCGCGGAAGCCGAATGCGCGGTGGCCGACCTTGGCACCGGATCCGGGGCGATTGCCCTGGCAATCGCGCGCGCGCGGCCGCGCGCCGAGGTGCTGGCAACCGATGCCAGCGCAGCGGCGCTGCAGGTCGCGCGCGGCAATGCCGCACGGCTGGCCATCGGCAACGTGGCGTTTGCCGCGGGCGACTGGTGCGCCGCGCTGGGCGACCGGCGTTTCCACGTCATCGTGTCCAACCCGCCCTACGTTCCGGAAGGCGACCCGCACCTGGGGAAGGGCGACCCGCGTTTCGAACCACGCGCCGCGCTCGCATCGGGTGCCGATGGCCTCGACGCCATCCGCATCCTCGTGCGCGACGCACGCAGGCACCTGCACCCGGACGCCTGGCTGCTGCTGGAACACGGCTTCGACCAGGGCGCGGCGGTGCGTGACCTGCTGACCCGGCACGCCTACGTCGAAGTCTTCACCGCATGCGATCTCGGCGGCCACGAACGCGCCAGCGGCGGCCGCCTTCCACCCCTCGCCCGCCCGGAGAGCACGCGGGGGTGAAGCTCCATTGCCGCGCGCGAGCCGCGCTGTGTTCGCCGGACCCGATCCGCCGTAACACGACGGGCAACACGCACCGGATCGGTGGCACCGTTCCGTGCGCAAAGCGCACGCTACCCGTTTTTCACCCCTCTCCCGCCGGGAGAAGGGACGGGGGTGAGGGTCCGGTACCGCGCGAAGCCGCGCTGTACTCGTCGGGCCCGACCTGCCGTAGCGTGCGCTCCGCGCACGACGGGCAACACGCACCGGATCGACGGCACCATTCCGTGCGCGGAGCGGACGCTGCGCGTCACTTGGCCCGATGCGCGGGACGCAGTTTGTCGTCGGGGGATCGGGTTGCAGCCCGCCACTTGACGTCTATAACTACACATGTAATTATGTTTGCAACTACATTCGTCGTTGATGTGCTGACCCATGTCCAAACCCGTCACTCCCGCCATCAGTGAGGCCGAGAGCCGCGTGATGGAGTTGTTGTGGAACAAGTCTCCGCAAGGCTCCGAATCGCTGGCCACGGCGCTGTATGCCGAAACCGGATGGCACGAAAACACCGTGCGCACGCTGTTGAACCGGCTGGTGCAAAAGCGCGCGGTACGCGCGAAGCGCGACGGCCGGCGTTACCTGTATTCGCCCGTGCTGACCCGCGAGGCATGGCAGGCGGCCGAAAGCCGCAGTCTGCTCGACCGGGTGTTCGGCGGCCGCGTGGCGCCACTGCTGGTGCACTTCAGCCGCCACGAGAAACTCGACAGGAAGGATCTCGCCGAGCTGCGCAAGCTGGTCGAGCGACTGGAGGATGAGGAGCACCGCGATGACTGAAACCCTGCTCTCGATGCTGGTGGCGGTGACGGCCGGGCTGGCCCTGGCGCTGCTGTTGCGCCGGCCTGCGCGGCACGCATTCGGCGCCGGGCCGGCCTTCACGCTGTGGCTGTTGCCGGTGGTGCTGGCGCTGGCGCCGTTGCTGCCGCGCGGGTTCGCCCCGGCGGCGACTTGGTCGCTGCCGGTGGTTTTGGTGACGGCGCAACCTGCGCACGCTGGCGCGCCTGCGGGCCTCGACTGGCCGCTCGTACTTGCCGTGGCCTGGATCGCGGGCGCCGCGATCGCACTGTTGCGCCTGCTGCTGCATTACGCGCGGCTGCGGCGCGCAGCACGCCCCGTGCCCGCAGCATGGCTGCGGTGGTTGCGCGATGCGGCGCCCGACGTGAACCCGCGTCGCGTGCGCGTGCATCCGGAAGGACCGGCGGTGCTGTGGTCGCTGCCGCGCTCGCTGATTTTGCTGCCGCCGGACTTTGGTCCGCGCGACGCCAACGATGCGACACCCGCGCTGATCCTGCGCCACGAACTGACCCACGCCCGGCGCGGCGATGCGTACTGGAGCCTGGCGATGGAGATGGCCTCGGCGCTGTTGTGGTTCCACCCGCTGGCCTGGCTGGCGCGGCCGCGGTTCCGGCTGGACCAGGAACTGGCCTGCGATGCTGCGGCGCTGCGTGCGCTGCCACGGCGCGGAGCCGGCTATGCGCGCGCGCTGCTGGACAGCGTGGTCGCGCGACCCGCGCCGGTACTGATTCCCTGGCTCGCCGAGCCGCAATTGAAGGAGAGGATTGCCATGATTTCCCGCATCCCGCCGGGCGCGCGGCGTCGCCGCACCGGATTCCTGGCCATCGCCGCATTGCTTGCTGGGGGCATTGCGCTCGGCGCCGGCACCACCACGGTACGCGCCGCCGCGCCGGCCTCGTCGACCGCACCGCCGGCCGTGGACGTCACCTACAAGAACCGCAACCCACCGCGCTATCCCGTCGAGGCGATCCAGAAGGGTGAGCAGGGCACGGTGATGCTTGACATCACGGTCGACGCATCCGGCAACGTTGCCAAGGTGGTCGTCGATCCCAAGAAAACCACTGCTGCGCCGATCCTGCAAACCGCGGCGATCGCGGCGGCGTCCGATTGGAAATTTCACCCGGGCCGGAAGAACGGCCACGCGGTGGGCGGCGTGGTGACGGTCCCGGTCAAGTTCTCCCTGAGGGCGTGGAAGGTATCGGGACCGCACCCATGTCCGCCCGGATACCACTACCAGCAAGGCTCGCAAAAACAAAAGTCGTACAAATGCATCGCGGCACCCCCGGCATCGCCGTCGTCCGTCCGGGTGCGGACCCCGTAACCCGGTTGCGGCAGTGCCCGGGCGTCCCGGCTGCATGTCTGCTTCAAGGATGTGAGCTCGCTCCACATGTCCTGTCGGAGATTCGCGTTCAGTTGGCGGCAGGGGGCGCCGAAACCCATCCCCACCCCGGCCCTCCCCTTGAAGGGGAGGGAGTGGAAAGGTGGCCTTCCCTTGCCCTGATCATCCCCGTCGCCAGCCGGCGCTCCTGCAGCGGGGGAAGGGAAGCGCGTGGCGGGTGGGTCCGCAGCGGCGGCAGCATGTATGCTGGCGCGCTGTGGCCCGCAGTGTCGCCGGCCACGATCGTGTCCGGAGACGGGAATACCCGATTCATGCCCAGCAACGTCAACCGCGGTCCGCGTGAAATCTGGAAGGCGCTGGTCTGGTCGCTGTGTGGCCTGCGCGAAGGCTGGCGCGTGGAGGCGTCGTTCCGGCTCGAGGCGATCCTGTTCGTGATCCTGTTTCCGCTCGGCCTGTGGCTGGGCGACGGCGCGGTCGAGAAGGCGCTGCTGGCCGGCTCGCTGCTGCCGGTTCTGGCGGCGGAAATGTTGAATTCGGGGCTGGAAGTGGTGGTCGACAAGCTGTGGCCGGACCGCGACCCGGTTGCCGGGCGCGCCAAGGACATGGGCTCGGCGGCGGTGTTCCTGCTGATGCTGAACGTGCTGGTGGTCTGGATCGTGATCCTCGGCGCGCGCACGGGAGCGTGGTGATGGACGCGATGCGCTGGTTGCGGCACTGGTTTCACGCGCCGGCAAGCCGCGCGTTTCCGCCGGACGTGATGACCGAGATCCAGGACGCGATCACGGCCGGCGAGGTCAAGCACGACGGCGAAATCTGCTTCGTGGTCGAGGCGCGGTTGCCGGCTCGCTACCTGCTCGGCGGCCGCCACGTGCGCGAGCGCGCCGAAGGCGTGTTCGCCGACCTCAAGGTTTGGGATACCGAGCGGCGTACCGGCATCCTGATCTACGTGCTGCTGGGTGATTACGACATCGAGATCATTCCCGATCGCGGCGTGGTGGCGCGCGTGCCGGACGGATCGTGGGAACGCATCATCGGCTTCATGAGCGAGCAGTTCCGCGGCGAGCACTGGAAGGAAGGCGCGCTGGCGGGCATCGAGGCCACGCACAACCTGCTGGAACTGTACCTGCCGCCCGGACCCGGGCGGAATGCCGAGACCCGCCAGGCGGCGACGGTGCTGTGACCTGCCTAGCCTGCATTATTCATCAGCGTTCGTAGCGAGCCGGTTCAAGGGCATGTCATGAGCGGGTTTCGCGACCGAGGGGCGCGCAGGCGTAGTTTCACTACGTCGAGCACCCCGATCGAGCGAAAGCCGCGCATGGCGTGTCACTGGGCCGGCGCAGTAGAAGACTGGTGAATAATGCAGGTTAGCCGGCACGCAGTCCGGACAACGCCCCGGCGAGCGCATCCGGTGCCGTGACCGGCGCCTGGCAGGTCGTGCCGGTGCAGACCCAGGCGGTGCCGGTGGCGGCGCGCGAGGTGCGTTCGGCCAGGAGGCCCGGAAGGCGCGCGTCGCCCTCGGCGATCACGAATGCATCGAGCGGGTCGCCGCCGGGCGCGATGGCGTTGGCACGCAGCGCGGTCCGCAGCGCCGACTCCCAGGCGCCGCGTTGTGGTGCATTGCAACGGATCACGATCTGCGGGCGCGGGCGTTCGAATTCCCCGAGCGCGCGCAGCAGGCTGGGACAGGCGTCGGGAAGCTGTTTCAGCGCGCCGGACGCGGCGCGCAGGGCGTAGCGGGCGCTGCCCAGGTAGTTGGTGTCGCCGAGCAGGTGCCCAAGCCGCAGCAGCGAACGAATCGCGATGGCATTTCCGTTGGGCAGCGCATCGTCGGTGAAGCTGCGCCCGCGCGCCAGCGGCGTGGCGTGCTCCCGGGCGGAAAACCAGAAACCGCCCGATCCGCGTTCGCTGAACTTCGTGCGCAGCGCCTCGGCCAGCGCGATGGCCCAGGCAAGGTCGCGCGGGTCGAACGCCAGTTGCATGCACTCGAGCAGCGCGTCCAGCAAGAATGCATGGTCGTCGAGGAAGCCGGGAATGCGCGCGGCGGGTTCGGCCGCGTTGGCGAACAGCTCGCCGTCGATCCAGACGGTCTCGCGCAGCGCGCCGAGCGCTCGCCGCGCCAGCTCCGCGCAGCGCGCGTCGTCCAGCAGCCGCGCGCTGCGCGCCAGGCCCGAAACCGCCAGCGCGTTCCAGGCCGTGAGGATCTTGTCGTCGCGCGCCGGCGGCGTGCGGCGTACGCGGGCATCGAACAGCTTGCCGCGAATCACCTCCCGTTCCTTCTCGAGTTCGGAAGGCGCGCGCCCCAGCCGCACCGCGAGGTCCTCGATGGGCGCCGCGCGCAACAAGTGCCAGGCCCGGCCCTCGAAGTTGGGCGGCTGGTCCAGTCCGAACAGGGCTTCGGCGGTCGTGGCGGCGCTTGCGGGCAGTGCCGCGCGCACCTGTTCGTGCGTCCACAGGTAAAAGCGGCCTTCCTCACCCTCGCTGTCGGCGTCGAGCGAGCTGCAGAACGCGCCGGTCGGCGCGGCCATGTCGCGGGCCAGCCAGTCGACGATGCCACGCACGGCCGAATGCGCGCGCTTGCGCAGGGACGCCTCGGCGCCGGGGTGGGCGGCGGCGCGCGCGAACACCGGCAGCAATTGCGCGTTGTCGTAGAGCATCTTCTCGAAATGCGGGATCGTCCAGGTCGCGTCCACGCAGTAGCGGAAGAAGCCACCGCCCAGGTGGTCCTGCAGGCCGCGATCGGCCATCATCCGAATTGTCTGATGCGCCATGGCGCGGGCATTGCCGCGGGTGCCCTGGTCCAGCAGCCATTCCAGTTCGGTCGGGCGCGGAAACTTTGGAGCGCCCGCGCTGCCGCCGAAGCGCGCATCGAAGCGTGACGTGACGCGGTCCAGGGCCGTGCGGTTGGCCGTTTTTGCCTCGACCGTCGCATCGTCGGTGGTTCCGGACTGCACCTGTTCGAGCCAGGCCCGCAACTGGCCGGACTGCGCGCGCAGTTCTTCACGGTGGGTGTCGAAATAGCCGCGCACGCGTTGCAGCACTT
The DNA here is from genome assembly GCA_964489055.1 of uncultured Rhodanobacter sp. Classification (GTDB taxonomy): domain Bacteria; phylum Pseudomonadota; class Gammaproteobacteria; order Xanthomonadales; family Rhodanobacteraceae; genus 66-474. Next base: position 23,324 of record CAZAXF010000028.1, read on the forward strand.
CGCTGAATCCCGGCAGGCCATGGCGCGGCGTGGGCGGAAAATACGTGCCGATGTAGAAGGGCGAAAGATCGTCCGGATCGAGGAACGCCGTCAGCGGCCAGCCGCCGCCGCGGCCGCTCAGTGCCTGGTGCGCAAGCTGGTAGACGTGGTCGATGTCCGGGCGCTCTTCGCGGTCGAGCTTGATGTTGACGAATGCCGCATTCATCGCCGCGGCGATCTCGGGGTTCTCGAAACATTCGTGCGCCATCACGTGGCACCAGTGGCAGGCGCTGTAGCCGATCGACAGCAGGATCGGCGTGTCGGTGTCGCGGGCGTGGGCCAGGGCAGCGGCGTCCCACGGCTGCCAGTGCACGGGATTTTCCGCGTGCTGGTGCAGGTAGGGACTGGCCGTTGCCGCCAGCCGGTTGTGGTCGGTGCAGGGCATGTGACCATGCTAGCCCGCATTTCCCACCGCGTCGCGTAGCGAGACGTTCCGAGGGCGTGCGCCGATTGGTGATCGCGACCGAGGCGCGCGCAGATGTACTGCACGTACGTTGCGTATGCTGACCGAGCGAGCGCCAGGCAGAGCCTGCCCCGGACTCGGTCCGGGGGTGCGACATCGGGGCTTCCCAGTCGTGAGGTGGTGAGAAAAGCGGGCTGGCGGTGACGACGTGCTTGCGATGTTGGCTGGCGCGCCGCTACCGTGCGCCGTTGTCCCGGAATCCCGACACGTGCCGAAAGCGGTCGAATATCCTGCATTGCACCTAAAGCGCGGCGAGGACGCGCGCCTGCGCGCCGGGCACTTGTGGGTGTTCGCCAACGAGGTCGATGTCGCGCGCTCGCCGCTGGCGTCGTTCCAACCGGGCGAGCCCTGCGTGATCGTTGCCGCCGGCGGCAAGCCGGTCGGCGTCGGCTACGTCAATCCGCACTCGCTGATCTGCGCGCGGCTGGTGGCGCGCGGGACGAAACACCCGCTCGATGCGTCGCTGTTGGCCCACCGGATCCAGGTGGCCCTGGCGCTGCGGGAACGTTTGTACGCCGAGCCGTACTACCGGTTGCTGTATGGCGAATCCGACGGGGTGCCGGGCCTGGCGCTGGATCGCTTCGACGACGTGGTCGTGGCGCAGGCGACCACGGCCGGCATCGAACACCTGAAGGGCGCGGTCGAGGCGGCGGTGCAAAAGGTGCTCAAGCCGCGAGCGCTGATCTGGAAGAATGATGCCGGCATCCGCGAGCTGGAAGGCTTGATGGCCTATGCGGACATCGGATTCGGCGAGCCGCCCGGTGCGCTGCACGTGCGCGAGGGCGGCCTGGATTTCGAGGTCGATGCGATCGGCGGCCAGAAGACCGGCTGGTTCTACGACCAGCGCGCCAACCGCGATGCGCTGGCGCCGTTCGTCGGCGGCGCGCGGGTGCTGGACGTGTTCTCGTATCTGGGCGCCTGGGGCCTGCGCGCCGCGGCCATGGGCGCAGGCGACGTCACCTGCGTGGATGCGTCCGCCGATGCGGTGCAGCGAGTCGGGCGCAACGCGCAGCGCAATGGCCTTGCCGAACGCGTCCGTGCGGTACGCGCCGACGCGTTCGACTTCCTCAAGGCCGCGCGCGAAGCACGCGAACGTTTCGACGTGGTGATCCTCGATCCGCCGGCTTTCGTCAAGCGCCGCAAGGATTTCAGGCAGGGAGCGCAAGCGTACCGGCGCATCAACGAGCTGGCGATGCAGGTGCTCGCGCGCGAGGGCATCCTGGTGACCTGTTCGTGTTCGTACCACATGCCGCGCGCGGCGCTTATGGACGCGGTGCAGAAGGGCGCGCGCCACCTTGACCGCAACGTGCAGGTGCTCAAGCAGTTGCAGCAGGCGCCGGATCATCCGGTGCATCCGGCGATTCCGGAGACGGAGTACCTGAAGGGTTTCGTCTGCCGGGTGCTGCCCGCGTAGGCCCGCCCCCGTGCGGGCGGGCTTGGGTTGCGGGTGCGGTTGCCCGCATAATGGCCCATTCCGCTTGATCCGACCCCTCATCCCCGGCCTTTCTCCCGAAGGGAGAAGGGAGCCAAGTCCATGGCCCATCCGTTCTTCGTCGACATCGACCCCATCGCGTTCCACGTCTTTTCCTTCGGAGTGCGCTGGTACGGGTTGATGTACCTGGGCGGGTTCATCGGCGGCCTGCTGCTGGGCGAATACCGGCGCCGCAAGGGCCGGCTGGGGGTCGATCGCGATACGTTCCTGGACCTCGCGTTCTATTGCATGCTGGGCATCATCGTCGGCGGGCGCGTGTGGTACATGCTCACCTACCAGCCGATCAACTGGATCTGGACCGATCCGCTGCAACTGTTCCGGGTGTGGGACGGCGGCATGTCCTTCCACGGCGGGTTGCTGGGGGTGCTGGCCGCGAGCCTGTGGTGGTGGTGGCGCAACCGCGCCCGCGTGACGCACTATTTCGACGTGGTCGACTTCGTCGCGCCGCTGGTGCCGATCGGGCTGGGCCTGGGGCGCCTGGGCAATTTCATCAACGGCGAGCTGTGGGGCAAGATCAGCGACCTGCCGTGGGCGATGATCTATCCGCATGCGTTGCAGGAAAACCCGAAGTTCTCGCACATGACCGTGGCGCAGCTGCATGCGCTGTATCCGACGGGCGCGCTGGATGCCTACGCGCGCCAGCCGTCCGAGCTCTACGAATTCATCCTGGAAGGCGTGGTGCTGTTCACGGTGCTGTGGGTGTTCTCCATCAAGCCGCGCCGTCGCTACGCGGTTTCCGGGCTGTTTGCGCTGCTGTACGGCTGCTTCCGGTTCGCGGTGGAATTCGTCCGCGAACCCGACGTGCAGCTTGGCTACCTGTTCCACACCGGCTGGCTGACGATGGGGCAGGTGCAGTCGGTCCCGCTGATCGTGGTCGGCATCGTGCTGCTGTGGATGTCTCGGCGCGCACCGGTGGTGAAGCCGGTTGCCGATCCCGCGGCGGACGGGTCGGCGGCGAAGGCCTGATTCCGGCACGGCGCTGCCGGCTCAGCCGGACGCGTTGCGCAGCATCGTTTGCAACGTCGCCGCGTTGCGCTGGCCCTGGTCTTCGTAGTTGTTGTTGAAGATCACCTGCACCCGTTGCGCGCCGGGCAGGTTCTGCCGGACCTGCCCCGCAACCTCGGCCAGTTCGTCGTCGCGGTAGTCGTAGTTGAAGCGGTCGGACGCCGCAGTGGCGCCCTTCGCGTTCCAGGTTGCGGCGTTGCGGCCATGCAGGCGCACCACCACCAGCGCGGGATTGGCCACCGCCCAGACCTGCGGCACGCTGTTGGCAAATCCCTGCGGCGCGTCCACCACCACGTGCGCGAAATCGTTGGCGCGTTCGAACGCCAGTGTCGCCTCGCGGTGCTCGTCGTCGAACCACGCGCGGTTGCGGAATTCGGTGGCCAGCAGGTACCCGGGCAGGCGCGACGCGCATTCCTGGATGTGGGCATACGCCTTGCGGCCCGGCCTGACCCACGGCGGAAACTGGAAGTGCACCGCGGTCAGCTTGCCGGCTTCGTGCAACGGCTGGATGCCGCGCTCGAAGCGCTGCCAGAGCTCGTCGCGGATCTCGTCCGGAAGATCCTTGTAGTAGACGTTGCGGTGAGCCGCGAAGTGCTCCGCCAGCGCCGCGGAAACGTCCCGCGGCAGCGCCTGCGCGGGCGTCTGGTGGCCCGTGAACAGTCGGAATGCCTTGACGTTGAAGCGAAATTCCGCCGGCGTGCGCTCCACCCACAGCGCCGCGTTCCGCGCCGAAGGCAGCGCGTAATAACTGCTGTCCACCTCGACCATGGCAAAGCGCGACGCGTAGAACCGCAACCGTTCCTCGGCATTCGCGCTTTTGGGATAAAACCGCCCCGACTGGATCAGACTCTTGTCCGTCCAGCTTGCGGTACCCACCTGGATGTGCATTTGCGGTTGCGGCATGCGCGCAGGGTAGCGCGTGCCACTTGCCGGGACATGGATACGGAAACCGGAAAACCCGCCGCTTCGCGGCGCGGCCTTGCGTACACATTCCGCAGGCACGGCCGGGCGTTGCGCCAGACCCTCGATGCCATGGTGGGCGGTGCTGGGATCGAACCAGCGACCCCTGCCGTGTGAAGGCATTTCGTCGCCGCTTGCGCATCAAGAATTTAGCTGTGTTATCAACAACATAACCACACGGCTGCACAATGCTGCATGCCGCTGTATGCTGCCGTTTGCACTTACATTGCACTTACGGGAGGCAGCATGGCCAAGCTCACACAACGCACAGCAGCAGCAGCACAGCCGCGCGCACGGCCCTACGAACTGCGGGACGGAACCGTGCGGGGGCTGCTGCTGCGCGTGCAGCCGTCAGGCGTCAAGTCCTTCATCGTGCAATGGGCACGAGGCAAGCGGCGCACACTGGGGCGCTTCCCCGTCATTTCGGCGGAGGCTGCACGTACGCAAGCGCTCGCAGTGCTCGCTGACGCATCGAAGCACGACGGCACGCCGGAAGTTGCCAAGACGCGGGCACGTGTGCTCACGCTCGGCGCTTTCATCGAAAAGGAGTACGGTCCTTGGGTGGTGGAGAACAGGAAAGATGGTGCGGCAACAGTCGCGCGTCTTACCTCCACGTTCGGCGCGTGGCACAACCGCGCATTGCTGGATGTAACGCCGTGGATTGTGGAGAAGTGGCGCAGCAAACGGCGCAAGCGTGGCATCGCAGCCGCAACCGTCAATCGCGATCTGGGCGCGCTGAAAGCCTGCCTGTCACGTGCAGTCGAATGGGGGTTTATCGAAAGCAACCCGCTTGTTGCAGTAAAGCCGTCCAAGGTCGATACGCGCGGACGCGTGCGCTACTTGAGCGAGGAGGAAGAACACGCGTTGCGCACAGTGCTTCGCGAACGCGACGCTGCTGCGCGGGCGGGCAGAGCGCGTGCCAATGCGTGGCGCAAGGAACGCGGGTACGCACTGCTGCCCGCCATCCCCGCGCGCGGGTATGCTGATCACTTGACACCACTCGTACTGCTCGCCATCAACACCGGCTTGCGGCGCGGCGAACTGACGTCGCTCACATGGGCGGACGTCGATCTGCAGCGCAAGGCGCTGACGGTCGCGGGCAGCAACGCGAAGAGCGGCAAGACGCGCCACGTGCCGCTCAACAAGGAGGCGGTGGATGTACTTACACGCTGGCAGCGCCAAGTACCTGCTGGGCGGTTGTTTGACGTTGTAAGTGTGCGCAAAGCGTTCAACGCTGTGCTTGCCGAAGCAGGGATCACAGGCTTTCGTTTCCACGACCTGCGCCACACGTTCGCATCCAAGCTCGTGATGGCAGGCGCTGACTTGTACGTTGTGCGTGATCTGCTCGGGCATGCGAGCATCGCAATGACGGAACGCTACGCGCACCTTGCCCCTGGTCGCACGGCGGCGGCTGTCGCGTTGCTGGAGGAGGCGGGATGAGTTCCAAGCTCAAGATCGACAAGCGCACGTTCCGCACGGCAGAGGCCGAGGTGCAAGCCGCTGCCCTATGCCTCACGCGTGCTGTGTTGCGTCCCAAAGCCGCGCGCGACGAAAAGCGGCATGCAGGTGCGTGCAAGCCGCGTGGTAGCCGCCGCCCGAAACTGGACGCATGGCTGGACAAGCAAGACCTCCGCGCGACAAACAGCAAGCTGTGGGCACAGTTGCCAACGAATGAGTTTGCGGACGTCTACCGCGACGGGGAAGTAGTGTATGAAGACGGCCGCACAACCCCCCTTGGACGTGCTGGGTTCAACAAACGTGCCACTGCAGCGCGAAAACGCCAAGAACGCCGTTAGTAATTAGCGGCGCACCCCCAGTTGTAATTTGCAAAACACTGCCGCGCAACGCGGCTTGGAAAAAGGTGTTTTGCGATGAACAAGCTGAAGCTGTCCATAAATGAAATCATCGAGGCTACTGGCGAGTCTCGCGGGGTGTTGTACGCGGCGATCAACGCGGGTGATCTCAAGACCTTCCTTGTGGGTCGTCGCCGCTTTGCGCGGCCTGACGACGTGCGCGCGTGGGTGGACTGGATGCAAGCGCAGTCGGACGCGGGCACGCCCGTTGTTTACGCGCCCCGGTCAAAGGAACGGTCGGCGGCATAGCCGACCCACCAAACCTGACGAGACCACCAAGCCAATGGAATACCAATTATGTCAGGTCAAAAGAAAACCCCCGCGAGTCAGGCGGGGGCTGAAGTGAGCGCACTTGGAAATGGAGTGCAGGTACAGGGTAGCGCCATCCCTAGTCCAAATCTATCCGACGCACAGGCGTTCCTAACCGCACTCGATCCAAAAGCCAAACGCTGGACATTCCAAACCTTCGACGACAACGCCGAGCGCAAGGCGTCGGCGCTGGCCCGTGTCCTGCATGGCACGCTGGTGGAACATGCGGAAGCGTTGCAGGAATTCAACCGGCAGGGCGCAGGTGTATTCGTCACGATCAACGAGACCGATGGCACGGGACGCAAGGCATCCAACATCAAACGAGTGCGTGCGGTGTTCGCCGACTTCGACGGTACGACACTGCCGGAGAAGGTGCCGCAGGATCCGCATATCGTCGTGCAGTCGTCGCCGGGCAACTGGCATGTGTACTGGCGCGTTGATGGGTTGACGCTTGAGCAGTTCGGCCCCGTACAGCGTGCGCTCGCGCAAACGTTCGGGAGCGACCCCGCCGTGGCGGATGTCGCGCGGGTTATGCGCCTCCCTGGGTTCCTACACTGCAAGCACGATCCGCAATGGGTAAGGCTGCATAAGGCCGGGGAGCACGATGCCTATCCGGCGCGCGCGTTCTGGCCGCTGCCCAAGGAACAGGCAGCTAGCAACGGGTCAGGACACGTGCGCGCGAACATGCCCGCGCCGGAAGTCATCGCCGACCTGCGCAGCGCGCTGAACTCCCTGCGCGCTGACGACCGCCAGCTATGGATCGCGATCGGGCAGGCGCTGCACGAGCTTGGCGACGTTGGACGCGGGCTGTGGATGGACTGGGCGCAAACGTCAAGCGCGTGGAAGCCCGGGGACGCCCAGCAGTGGGATGGCTTCAAGGGTGACCGCACGGGCTATCAGGCCGTCTTCAAGTACGCGCAGGACGCGGGGTGGCTCAACCCCCGATCGAAACAGACGGGTGGAACTGTCGCTGCTGGCAAGGCGAACGACAGCACCGTCAAGATCGTCAGTGCCTCGGCGATTGCGCCTGAACCCATCTGCTGGCTCTGGCACGGCTGGCTCGCGCGAGGGAAGCTCACGGTGCTTGCCGGCGCGCCGGGTACGGGCAAGACGACGCTGGCGCTCCAATGGGCAGCGGCGCTCAGTGCCGGCGAGTTATTGCCCGGAGCTGCGCCGCTTGGCCGTCAGCCGCCGCGGCGCGTTCTGATCTGGTCGGGCGAGGACGACCCGGCGGACACGCTCGTTCCCCGGCTGATCGCAGCGGGCGCAAACTTGGATTACGTCGGCATTGTCAGCGGCATGGGTGCGGAGGGGACAACGCGCGCGTTTGACCCGGCGCACGACATGGAGGCTTTGGCGCAGGCGGTGGGGGAGCAGGGCGGCGACGTGTCAATGATCCTGCTGGATCCGCTGGTAAACGCCGTGGTAGGCGACTCGCACAAAAACACGGAGGTGCGGCGTTCCCTGCAACCTGCGGTTGATCTGGCGCAACGCATGGATGCGGCGCTGCTGGGCATCACGCACTTCACCAAGGGTACCCAGGGGCGCGACCCGCTGGAACGTGTCACGGGATCACTCGCGTTTGGAGCGCTGCCGCGCGTCGTGATCGGTGCCGGTCGAGCAGCAGGGACCGACGATACTTCGAACCAGCTGGTGTTCGTGCGCGTGAAGGCGAACAACGCTGCCCCCGGCGGCGGCTACCTGTACCACATCGAACAAGTCACCGTCGGCGACCACATCGCCACGAACGCCATCGTGTACGACGCGTCTGTTGATGGCACCGCGCGCGCCCTGCTGGGCGACCCCGAACGCGACGCCAAGGAGAAGCCAGACGATGCTGCCGACTTCCTGCGGGGCTTGCTTGGCGATGGACCGATCAAAGCCAAGGAGGTATTCGAGAGTGCAGATGAGGCTGGTTTTTCAGTCGGGCAGATGCGGCGCGCCAAGACGAAACTTCATGCTTTGGTGAAAAAGGATGGGTTGAACAGCTGGCTCTGGTATCTCCCGGAATCGGAGAAATGAGCGCGAACCCGCATAGCTGCGCGAAGATTTTGAAGGCGCCGTGCGCAAAACGCGCTGGAACCCGCATTCCAGCGCGAAGGCGCGGAAGGCGCCGCTGTTTTATGTGTAGGGGCAACGTCCCCAAAATCCCTGCACAAATAGCAGGGGCGCCTTCAGCGCCTTCGCACAACGGCGCGGGTTTTAGCGGATTTTGCGCAGCCTATCTTCCGCGCCTTCGCATTCCCATGCGGTTTCGCGCATTTTTGGAGGGTATATAGGTGAAAAACCCCCGCCGAACGCCGATCGAGTTTATCGCTCACCAGCTGCGCCATGGCCCTGTGTCAAAAGCAGCGATCTACCGCCGGGGGCTGAAACGGGGATACACACAAGCCGCACTTGATGAAGCCGCCAGCGCCAGTCGATTCATGATCGTCTACCGACCAGCGTCACCGCCCATGCTGGAGCTGTGGGATCCAGCAGAAGACGCGTGGACGTACAACGGGCCGATCGTGTGACTTCCTGTAAGGCGTTCTGTGCGCCATCCGCCCCCACCCCAGTACCCAAAGCAGGGGCGGGGCTGGAATGCGCACACGCAGCCGCAGGCGCGGGATTTTGGGGGTACTGCGCGCACGTTTACGGATGCGCAGCATTATCCCGCCGGGTTGCAGGCGGTAAAAATGGGACTGTACAACCGGAGTCGCGCCGCAATAGCGCACCCCAAAGTTTCATTTCATTTCATCACATAGCGAGGGTCCCAGATGAGCACCGTCTCTCTCAACCATACGAGTCTCCCGATCCAGTTCATTGTCGCCTGCCGGCAAATGCTTGCGTATGGTGTCGACCGTGAAACGATCGTGTCGAACCTAGACAATCGCGAACGCGCCGGGCGTGCCGCCAATGTGTTCAAAGCGGCGGTAGGTGCGCAGACGCTGGCAGATGGCTGGCTGTCCAACGATGGGCGCATTATCTCCGAAGCATTTTTTGGCACGCTGGCGCAAGTCAGCCTGCTTGATGCAGCGCTTGCCGCCGGTGCAAAGCGCATTCCCGAAGCGGTGAAGGTGGGCTTGTTTGCGTCCGGCGCAGCAGTAGCAACGACGACCGAAGGCGCGCCAACAGCCGTAACGCGCCTGACGCCTGACATCCGCACCATGACCCCCGTGCGCGCCGACGCCATCATCGTGACGAGCAGGGAGCTTGCGCAGTCTGAAGACGGTGCAGCGACGCAACTGATTGGCCGCGAAATCAGCGCACAAGTCGTAGCAGCATCGAACCTAGCACTGCTCGCACAGTTGACGGCGGGCAGCGCGTCCGCCGGCGCTGATGCAGTCGCATCGCTCAAAGCTGGGCTCGCTGCTGCGGACGATTCCCGCGCCTACATCGTTGCCGCCAAGGGGGAAGACGTGCGCGCGCTTGCAATGGCGAGCGAAAACGGGATGGGCGTTGGCGGCGGCGAGTACATTCCCGGCGTGCACGTTGTACGCGCGAACGTGCAGCATATGACGGTTGTTCCCGTTGACACACTCGCCGTCGTCAATCACGGCGCAGCAGTTGAACCGAGCACGGAAGCAGACGTGCAGATGTCAAGCGCACCCAGCGTTGACAGCGACGGCGTCGCAGTTGAAGCGAACGTCGTGAGCCTGTTCCAGACGGGCAGCGTTGGCATCCTCGTGCACCGCATGTTCGCCGCGCGCGGTACGTGTGTGGAGGTGGCGTGAGATGGACACTTCGTCAAAGACGATCATGCGCGCTGACGACTGGCGCGATCAACGCATTGCTGACCTAGCGGGACGCTGCAACGGGCTTGAAGAAACCGTCATTCGCTTGCGCGAGACGCTCGACGGCAAGGCACCGCCAACCCTCTTGTTCGACTGCACGCAAGCCGGCGCTGCTGCGCTTGTGCGCAATGATGCACTGCGCTTGGGGTGGAAGGTTGCCGACGCTACGCAAACGGTCACCGAGCACGCGTTTGGCATCTGCGCGACGCTGTGCTGGGCGGACGGGCGGGAGCTGTCGCAGGTTGTTCCCAGGGGCACAGTGCTGCGGAGACTGAAACCCCGCGTTACGCGCAAGGGGGTGCTCGCATGAACGCGCGCCTCAAAACGCAACGCCCGACGGGTCCGTATGGCGTGCAAGCTGCGCTCGACGTCATCTGTGCACAAGCGTTCCGCGCAGGGCGCAACCCGCATGCGAACGGGGTGGAAGTTGAATGGGAGCACGCAGGCGGAGAGTCAGCACTCATCACAGCAACCTGGCCGGACGGGTGGCAGGCACAGGGGCTTGCTGCGCGGGGCATGCTGGAACTTGCCGACACGCCGCCGCCCATTGGGCGCAAGCTGCGTCTTGTCAATTGAGGAACACAGCCATGAAGAACGGTTACGCACTGCTCACCATCAAGAGCTTGGATGACGATGCACGCACGCTGCACGGCATTGCGACGACAATCGCGACGGACAGGGTGGGCGACGTCGTTGAACCGCGCGGCGCCAAGTACAAGCTGCCGCTGCCGCTGCTCTGGCAGCACGACGTGTCGCAGCCGGTTGGCTACGTTACGCAAGCGCACGTCACCGACAACGGCATTGAGATTACGGCGCAGCTCGCAAAGTCTGACACCCCGGGCACGTTGCGCGACAGGCTGGACGAAGCGTGGGAGTCCATCAAAGTCGGGCTCGTGCGCGGGCTGAGCATTGGCTTTCGTGCATTGCAAGACGAACCGCTTGGCGACGGGTTCGCGCGGCGCTTCCTCAAGTGGGAGTGGCTGGAGTTGAGCGCAGTAACGATCCCTGCCAATGCGCAGGCGTCCATCACCGCAGTGAAGTCAGCTTGTGCGCATCATGGCGGCGCGCCGCGCAAGCGCGCTGACGGCGCGTACTTGCTGCGCTGCGCCCCGGGGGGAGGGTGAAAAAGTTGCGCCTGATCACGCGGATCATACGCCCTCCCCCATTTGATTCTTTATTCCGCAAGGAAACAAGGGAGTAACCATCATGGCGCGCAAGTCTCACCAAGCAAGCAACGTCGTACCAATCCGCTCAAACCAACATCTGACACCACCACGCACGTTGCCCGCTGCGCAGAAGGTTTTGTGGAGGGCGGTTGTTGACTGCAAGCCGGCGGACTGGTTCGGGCCGGACACGGCGCCGTTGCGGCTGGAATATGTGCGGGCTGCTGCCGCATGCGACGTGCTTGAACAGCGGGTAGCTAGCGCGCTGGACAGCGGCAACGTTGACGCGGTGGCAAAGCTGACGCGCATCCGTAACACTGAATCCCAGCGCGTCGCCGCGTTCGCCACCAAAATGCGTATCTCACAGCAAAGCAAGTACGACGCGCGCAAAGCTGCACGCCGGAACCGTGGGCCTTCTTTGCTGGGGCGTCCGTGGGATAGCTAATCGGTTTCAGAAAGCGGCCATGCGGGCGCGTTAAGCGACGAGCGCGAACCGGCGCGGACGGGGACGGTAGCGCGCCCACTCCTTTTGCACTTGGCCGGGTTAGCTGAGCTTGAAAGGAAGGTGTCCTTCCTTGATTGCCTTGACTACAACTTCCAACGCTTTCATGGCTTCATCAGTCGGGGAGACGATGAGGTCTTGTTTGTCGTAGATCCGGCCGGGCGGAGTGGAAACCTGAGCGAGCGTTGCGTTGCACAATCGTTGCAACGGTTCGTTGCCCTGTGCATCAGTTCCAACTTTTTTCATTTGCTCCTGAAAGCCTTGGAACGACTGCGCAACCGAAACCTTGAAACCATAGTCCTCTTCCAATCGCTTTGCCAAGGCGGATTCGCGGCTTGAGTGCATTGCTAGCCAAACGAGTGCTGCTGCAACGGGCACGCGTGACAACCAAAGCACTAATAGCTGTTGGTAGGTCATCGTCGTTGCGTTGTGGTAAACCTCTAGGAAACTTATGAAGGCCAGTACCGTGAGCGCGATGACGGACCCTAAGAACAACCACTGCCACCGCAGCCGCGGCTTCAAGAAAGTTTTACGCCGCTCGTTGAACGCAGCGGCGAGTCCGGCACTTGTCGCGCCCGGGAGCAAGTCCGTGATCGCTTGCAGTTGCGCATCGCACTTCCCAGCAAGCTCATCTAGCTTTGCCTCGTACGCGTCGACCTTCTGTTTCACGCTGGTCGCTTTTTCGGCTAGTGCTTTGATGTTTGCGGTCGCAGCCTTGGATTCTGCCAATGCGGCTGCTACTAACTTCGCGTTCTCATCGACGGTGGCTTTTGACGCACCAATTGTAGCTTGGGTCGCGTTGATGGCGACGCTAGTTTCCTCCGCACTTTTCTTGAAACCGTCTGCCTCAGTTTGCGACTGCTTAGCACTGGTTAGCACGGAGTCCAATTGCGTCCGGACTTCTGTTGCCCTTTTTTGAGCACTATCGATCTGCTCCGCTTGCGTTGCCACCGCAGACCGCTTAGCTTCAACTTCCGCTGCTGCCGATTCGATAGCTAGCTTCGTTTTTGTGAGGTCGTTAGAGAGGGTTTTAGCTTCGGCCACAATCCCTGACAGATTTTTCAGTGCACTCTTCGAAATTTCCTCGTTTGGACCATCGTTCTGCTCGTCGCTCATGTCGACCCCCTAAGGTTGGAGACCTCGTGCTAGTAACGGCTATAGTTTACCAACCGCGGCCGACAAACGCGCAACATTGCGCTAGCTTGGGCGGTTAGCAACACCTAGTGCTCGTGATCCCTAGGCGGGTTTGGGTCATTACCTGGAGCAATGGTGTCCTTGCTTCGAATACGACCATTCACCGCCATGGTCGTCAGCTCTCCGCCGCCCTCGTTCTTGAGCATTCTGCGAGCGGCCTGTTCTGCTTGCTTTTGCGTGTTGTGCACACTGCCTGCACGGTCAGCACCGTTGCGCTTGTTCGCCCAAGTGCCGTCGTGACGTCGGAATACGGTTCTACCGTTTTGTCTGCTCATTGAAGGTTCCTCAACATTTGCATGCTCTGTTTGCCCGATGTACGCAGCGATGCTACCTGCTGTACGTCTCATCTCGTGAGACAGGCAACGTGAGCAGCTAACAGTCACCCCGGCGTCGGCTGCACCGCATCCCTGCGATCGCCAGACTTCCGGGGCAAGCACAGTGTCCCGCATGTGCGCACTTCCGTCCGTCGTCCTGCATCCCCGCAACACGTAGGAAACGCCCTACAACGTGCGCGATGTGCCGGTGTGCAGCACCCTTGGAACAGTGGCGATCACGCTTGTGGAGGAGCACGCGCAGCGCTGGACGCTGCTGCTGTGCTGGATGTGCTGCTAGCGCGAGCGTATGCGTCCACAGCAAGCATGCGCGCCCCCGTGCGTGTACTGCTAGCGCTGCTGCTGCGCGTGCGCTGCAGCGTCGCAGGCTCGCTTGCACTTACTGTGCACTTACAGCAAAAGCGCCACCCGGCTAGGGGTGGCGCAAGTGCTTGAAAACATTGGTGGGCGGTGCAGGGATCGAACCTGCGACACCTGCCGTGTGAAGGCAGTGCTCTACCGCTGAGCTAACCGCCCACGCGAACCGGCAAGTCTAGGGGCGGCGGGATTTGCGGTCAATCGGGTCGGTTGCGGTTGCTACAATCGGCGGATCATTTTGCCGGATCATCGCCATGGACCACATCCTGCACGCGCTCGTCAATTACCAGCTCACGCCGTGGAAGGCGGTGGGCTATTTCGGCATGGTGCTGTTCACCAGCCGGTGGTTCGTGCAGCTTTACTACACGCGCAAGTTCAAGCGGGTGGTGATGCCGCTGGGGTTCTGGGTGTTGTCGGTGTGCGGCAGCGTGCTGTTGCTGGCGTATTTCATCTTCGGCAAGAACGATTCGGTGGGCATCCTGGCCAACCTGTTTCCGGTGTTCGTGTCGGTGTACAACCTGGTGATGCACCTGCGCCACAACAAGAACGACAGGACCGGGGACGCGACCGCGTAGCGGGCCTGTGGTGGATACGCTAGGATCGGCGTCCGACCCGCCTTGCAGCGGGTCCGGGCAGGGGGTGCGGGCCGGCGTCGGCGGGTCCGCGTTGTCATCGAACAGGTTGGTTCAACCACCCGGGGAGGGAACATGAACGCACGCCTTGGTACGCAGGAAGGGTCACCGGTTTCGCTGGGCGACTGGATTCTCACGCTCATCGTGCTGATGATTCCGCTGGTCAACATCATCATGTTGTTCGTGTGGGGTTTTTCCGGCGGCACCCATCCGAGCAAGCAGAACTTCTGCCGCGCCCAGTTGGTCCTGATCGCGATCTTCATCGTGCTGGCGATCCTGTTCGCGGTCATGGGCGGGTTCGCGGCCATGTCCCTGATGCAGCACGCGGGCGGCGGCGCGGCGTTGTAGCGCGCGCACTACCTGTCCGGAGGTGTCCTGCGGCGGACGGTGTCCGACCTGCACGCCAGGCGTGGGTAGGGCGGGCACTGCCCGCCTGCGGATGTATCGGCGGACGGTGTCCGCCCTGCACGCCAGGCATGGGTGACGGGCACTGCCCGCGGCCTTTCGGTATGCAGTGGGCGGGATCCGTCCTGTCGCGCGGCGCGGAGTCAGTCGGGATCGTAGTCGAGGTTGGCGGACAGCCAGCGCTCGGCTTCGGCCAGGGTCCAGCCCTTGCGTTTGGCGTAGTCCTCGACCTGGTCCTTCGTGAGCTTGCCGACCACGAAGTACTGGCTGTCGGGATGGCTGAAGTACCAGCCCGACACGGCTGAGGCCGGGTACATCGAAAAGCCTTCGGTCAGCTCGATGTTGGCGTTTTTCGTCGCGTCGAGCAGCTTGAACAGGGTGGCCTTCTCGGTGTGGTCGGGACAGGCGGGATAGCCGGGCGCCGGGCGGACGCCACGCCATTTTTCCGCGATCAGGTCTTCGTTGGTCAAGGACTCGTCGGGCGCGTAGCCCCAGTACTTCATGCGTACCTCGCGGTGTATCCATTCGGCCAGCGCCTCGGCCATGCGGTCGGCCAGCGCCTTGAGGATGATCGACGAGTAGTCGTCGTTGTCCTGCTTGAAACGCTCCAGGTGTTCCTCGATGCCGAGGCCGGCGGTGACCGCGAAGCCGCCGATCCAGTCCTGGACGCCGGTGTCCTTCGGCGCGATGAAATCGGCCAGGCACAGGTTGGGCCGTTCGGCCGGCTTGTCGGCCTGCTGGCGCAGGTGGTGCAGCATCACCGTGTTTCCCGAGTCCCCGGTCCCCGGTCCCCGGTCCCCGGTCCCGGCACTGTCATGGCCTTCGCCTTGAAGGGGCGGGAGGGTCAGCTCGATGTCGTCACCAATCCGCGCCGCCGGCCAGAATCCGATCACGGCCTTGGCGCGCAGCCATTTTTCCTCGACGATCTTCTTCAGGATCTCCTGCGCGTCGTCGAACAGTTCGGTGGCCTGCGCACCAACCTTTTCGTCCTTGAGGATCGCGGGATAGCGGCCGTGCAGCTCCCAGGCCTGGAAGAACGGGGTCCAGTCGGTGACCTTGAGCAGTTCCTCCAGCGGGATGTCGTCGATGACGGTGATGCCGGGCTTGTTCGGTACCGGTGGGGTGTAGTCGCTCCAGTCGAATTTCGCGCCATTGGCGCGCGCGGCCTTCAGCGACACCAGTTTCTTGCGCGGACCACGGTTCTTGTGGCGTTCGCGCACCTGGGCGTATTCGGCACGCACCTTGTCCAGGAAGTTGTCGACCAGCTCCTTGCTGACCAGCGACTGCGCCACGCCGACCGCGCGCGAGGCGTCCTTGACCCACACGCAGGCGGTTTCGTAGTTGGGCTCGATCTTGATCGCGGTGTGCGCGCGCGAGGTGGTGGCGCCGCCGATCAGGAGCGGGATCTTGAAATCCTGGCGCTTCATTTCCTTGGCCACGTGCGTCATTTCCTCGAGCGAAGGCGTGATCAGGCCCGAAACGCCGATCATGTCGGCGTTCTCGGCGATCGCGGTGTCGAGGATCTTCTGGGACGGCACCATCACGCCGAGGTCCACCACCTCGAAGTTGTTGCAGGCCAGCACCACGCCGACGATGT
>CAZAXF010000029.1:0-25454 GCA_964489055.1 uncultured Rhodanobacter sp.
TGCCAGACCGAGCGCAGCCAGCACGCCAACCGCGACCGCGCCATGAAGATGCTGCGCGCCAAGCTGTTTGATGCCGAGATGCAGAAACGCAACGCGGAGAAGGCCGCGGTGGAGGCCACCAAGTCCGACGTCGGCTGGGGCAGCCAGATCCGCAACTACGTGCTCGACCAGTCGCGCATCAAGGACCTTCGCACCGGCATCGAGCGCAGCGACACCCAGCACGTGCTCGATGGCGACATCGACGAATTCATCGAGGCCAGCCTGAAAATGGGGCTGGAGGCCGGCGCCAAGCGGGCGGATGCGTGATAATATGGCACCCATACCTTAAGCATATGGGTGCCGTATGAAAACCACGGTCGAAATCCGGGATGACTTGCTGGAGCGTGCCAGAAAACAGGCGCGCAGCCGCGGCATGACGCTTCGCTCGGTGCTGGAATCCGCGCTCGAAGCGCAGCTTGCACGGGCACCCGCGCCCAAGGTGAAGCGACCGCGCATACAGGTCTTCGATGCGCCCAGGCCGGTCGATGGCATGGATTGGAGCCGCATGAAACACCTGAGCCACACCGAACGCGAAGCGCGGATCCTCAGTGGTCGCGGTTGAAACCAATATTCTGGTCTATGCACACTTGAGTGCGCTGCCGTTCCACAAGGAAGCGCATGCGGCGCTGGCGGAACTTGCTGCCAGCCCGGCGCCATGGTGCATTCCCTGGCCTTGTGTGCATGAATTCTGCGCGGTGGTCAGCAATCCCAAGGCCTTCGACCATTCCCTGAAGCCGGAACAGGCATTGTCGGCCATCGACACCTTGCGCAGCACGAGCCGGGTAAAGATGATCGGGCCCGGCCCGGGGCACCTCGAGGTTTTGCTCGACGTCGTTCGCGCCAGCCGCGTATCCGGCGGGGCCGTCCACGATGCCCGGATTGCCGCGGTCTGCATCGAGCATGGCGTGGATGAGATCTGGACCGCGGATCGGGACTTTCTGCGCTTTCCGGGCCTCCGTATCCGCAATCCGTTGGTGATGTGAAGTACTTTCCCGAAAATGGCTGATGCGTCGATGGAAAACGAAAACAAACTGATCGCCGAACGCCGCGAGAAGTTGACCGCGCTGCGCGGGCAGGGCGTTGCGTTTCCGAATGATTTTCGTCCCGACGCATTCGCCGGCGACCTGCAACAGGAAACCGACGGTATCGAAGCCGAGGCGCTGGCGGCCAGGGCGCGGCGGGTGAAGGTTGCCGGCCGGATGCTGGGCAAGCGCGTGATGGGCAAGGCCAGTTTCGCGCGGCTTCAGGACATGACCGGTTCGATCCAGTTGTTCCTGCAGCGCGACGTGCTGGGCGAGGCCTACCAGGCGTTCAAGGGCTGGGACGTGGGCGACATCGTGGCGGCCGAAGGCACGCTGATGCGCACGAAGACGGGCGAGCTTTCGGTGAAGGTCGAGGCGCTGCGCTTGCTGACCAAGTCGCTGCGTCCGCTGCCGGAAAAGTGGCACGGCCTGGCCGATGTCGAGCAACGCTATCGCCAGCGCTACCTCGACCTGATCGTGACCGAAGCCTCACGCGACACCTTCCGCAAGCGTTCGGCGATCATCGGTTTCATCCGCCAGTGGCTGGAAACCGAACCACGGCGCTTCATGGAAGTCGAGACGCCGATGATGCACGTGATCCCGGGCGGTGCCACCGCGCGCCCGTTCGTCACCCACCACAACGCGCTCGACATCGACCTGTACCTGCGCGTCGCCCCCGAGCTGTACCTCAAGCGCCTGGTGGTCGGCGGCTTCGAGCGCGTGTACGAGATCAACCGCAACTTCCGCAACGAGGGTGTGTCGACCCGGCACAACCCTGAATTCACGATGTTGGAGCTGTACCAGGCCTACGCCAGCTACAACGAGATCATGGACCTCACCGAGGCCATGGTCCGCGAGACGGCGAAGGCCGTGATCGGCACCACCGCCCTCAAGTGGGAAGGCCGCGACATCGACGTCGGCAAGCCGTTCCGGCGCTGGTCACTGGCCGACGCGGTACGCGAACACAATCCGGAAATCGGCGAGGCCCAGTTGCGCGACGTCGCCGCGTTGCGCGCACACTGTGCGCGGCTCAAGGTTCCGGTGAAGAACGAATACGGCTGGGGCAAACTGCTGCTGGAAATCTTCGAGAAGACCGTCGAGGACGCGCTCATCCAACCGACTTTCATCACGCAGTATCCGACCGAAGTGTCGCCGCTGGCGCGCGCCAACGACGCTGATCCCGAAGTCACCGACCGCTTCGAACTTTTCATCGGTGGCAAGGAGCTCGCCAACGGCTTCTCGGAGCTGAACGATCCCGAGGACCAGGCCGCACGCTTCCGCGCCCAGGTCGAGGCGCTGGCGCAGGGCGACGACGAGGCGATGCACTATGACGCCGACTACATCCGCGCGCTGGAGGTCGGCCTGCCGCCCACCGGCGGCCTCGGTGTCGGCATCGACCGTCTGGTGATGCTGCTGACCGATTCGGCGTCGATTCGCGATGTGTTGTTGTTTCCGTACATGAAGCCTGAAGGCGGGACCGGGGACCGGGGACCGGGGACCGGAAGCTGAGCGGGCTACTACACGCTATCTCGTCGGCGTACGATGGCCGGTGCCTCTCTCCTTCCCCTTCAAGGGGAAGGCCGGGATGGGGATGGGGTGATGCGGTTGGCCAAACCCATCCCATGAAGCCTGAAGGCGGGACCGGGGACCGGAAGCTGAGCGGGCTACTACACGCTATCTCGTCGGCGTACGATGGCCGGTGCCTCTCTCCTTCCCCTTCAAGGGGAAGGCCGGGATGGGGATGGGGTGATGCGGTTGGCCAAACCCATCCCATGAAGCCTGAAGGCGGGACCGGGGACCGGAAGCTGAGCGGGCTACTACACGCTATCTCGTCGGCGTACGATGGCCGGTGCCTCTCTCCTTCCCCTTCAAGGGGAGGGAGCAAAATCCTTCCACTCCGATCCTCCCCTTGAAGGCGTGAGGGTGGTTCCCATCAATCAGGATTCCAGACCATGTGGTATGCAATCACCGGCATCGACGTTCCGAACTCGCTGGACAAGCGCAAGTCCGTGCGGTCCGCGCACATTGCGCGGCTGCACAAGCTGCTGGAAGAAGGCCGCCTGCTGATGGCAGGGCCGTTCCCTGCCATCGATGCGGAAAACCCCGGCCCGGCTGGATTCACCGGCAGCCTGATCATTGCCGAGTTCGACGACCTCGAAGCCGCGAAGGCGTGGGCGGACGCAGATCCGTATCGCGTCGCGGGTGTGTACCGCGAAGTGACGGTACGCCCGTTCCGGCAGACGCTGCCATGAGCGCGGCATCGATCGAGGAAATCCACCGGCAGCTTGAACGCGCGTTCGCGCCGGAGACGCTGGAAGTCATCGACGAAGGCCACCTGCACATCGGGCATGCGGGGGAGGGCACCGGACATTTTCGCGTACGCATCGCCAGCCGGGCGTTCACCGGCAAGACGCGCGTGGCGCAGCACCGCATGATCTACGACGCGCTGGCGGGACTGATGGGCAACGGCATCCACGCGCTGGCGATCGAGGTGCAAGCGCTTCCGAGCGCGAATGAAGGCCAATGAACGCAACTGACACACGACTCCCTCTCCCCCAACGGCTGCATCGTTGGGGGAGAGGGTTGGGGTGAGGGGGCGTGGCCCACGAACCGCGGGAAACGTTCACGACGACGCATCGCGAGGTCGGGTACTTCGCTTCGAATGGAGCCTTTCGCACCGCGCGGGTGTGCCCCCTCACCCAACCCTCTCCCCCGCGCAGGCGCGGGGGAGAGGGCTTTTCCTGCGGCCGCATGCAAAATGTAGTGGACTCGAGTGTCAGCAATCATCTGAAGTTTGCCTTCATTCGCATTCATCCGCGGACTGCTTGGGTTCTTGGGTTCGGCAATTCTTGTTTTAGATGAATAAATACACACAAGCTATTGATATGCAAAATAGTCATTGATTCCCGTTGCACTCCCCATCGCACCTAGGCACACTGGCGCATTGTTCCGGCGCCGTGTTCGCCGGCTTCTTCCCCCGTCGCTCTCCGATTCCTGACCCATGCGCCTGTCGACCATCAAGCTGGCCGGATTCAAGTCGTTCGTCGATCCGACCGTGCTGCACCTGCCCACCAACCTCACCGGCATCTGCGGCCCCAACGGCTGCGGCAAGTCCAACATCATCGACGCAATCCGCTGGGTGATGGGCGAAAGCGCGGCCAGCCGCCTGCGTGGCGAGGCCATCACCGACGTGATCTTTTCGGGATCGTCCGGGCGCAAGCCGGTGGGGCAGGCCACCGTCGAACTGGTATTCGACAACTCCGACGGCACCTTGGCTGGCGAGTATGCGTCGTTCAATGAGGTTTCGGTGAAACGCAGCGTCGGCCGCGACTCGCAATCGGACTACTACCTGAACGGCGTGCGCTGCCGACGCCGCGACATCACCGACCTGTTCCTCGGCACCGGGCTGGGTGCGCGCAGCTATTCGATCATCGAGCAGGGCATCATTTCCCAGATCGTCGAGTCGCGGCCCGAACAGTTGCGCATTCATCTGGAAGAGGCGGCGGGGGTGTCGCGCTACAAGGAACGCCGCAAGGAAACCGAAAGCCGCATCAAGGCCACGCGCGAAAACCTCGATCGCGTCAAGGACGTGCGCGAGGAAGTCGAGAAGCAGCTCGATCACCTGAACCGCCAGGCGCGCGCCGCCGAACGCTGGAAGAAGCTGAAGGAAGAACACGCCCTGCGTGGCGCCGAGCTGCGTGCGCTCGAATACCGCTCGGTCAGCGCCGCGCTGGATGCGCAGCGCCAGGCACTGCGCGAGGCCGAGACGGCACTGGAAGGCAAGCTGGCCGCACAGCGTCACCTTGAAGCCGAAATCGAGCAGGGTCGTGAAACGCACCAGCAGCACACCGAGGCCATGAACGCGGTGCAGGCCGAGGTCTACCAGGTGGGCGCGGAACTGGCCCGCATCGAGCAGCAGATCAAGCACCACCAGGAACTGATCGAGCGCCTGCAGAACGATCGTGAAGCTTCCGGCAAGTCATTGCAGGAACTGGCCACGCAGATCCAGTCCGATTCGGCCAGGCGCGACGAATTGCAGGCGGCCGTGGCCGAGGCGTCGCCGCACGCCGAACAACTGCGTGCCGCCGAGACGGCAGCCGCGAAGGCGCTTGCCGAAGCCGAAGCCGCGCACGCCGACTGGCAGCAGCGCTGGGAAGCGCACAGCGGCAAGGCGGCGACCACCTCGCGCGAGGCCGAGGTCGAACGCACCCACATCGACCACCTCGACCGCAAGGCACTCGACCTGTCGCGTCGCCGCGACGCCCTGCGCGAGGAGCGCGGAAACCACGACCTGGACGCGCTTGCCGCCGCGGCCGACGGGCTCGCCGAAGAGCACGCCACCTGCAAGTCGCAGGTCGAGGCGCATACGAGCGAACTGGAATCGCGCAAGGCCGAGGTCGAGCGCCTGCTTGGCGAAGAGCGCCAGGCCCAGGCCGGGCTGGCCGAGGCGCAGTCCCGGCAACAGTCGCTGCGCGGCCGGATCGCATCGCTGGAGGCATTGCAGCACGCGGCGCTTGGCCGTGACCGCGACGCCGCGCGCGAATGGCTGCAGAAACTGGGCCTGGCCGATGCCGAGCGTCTCGGCGCAAGGCTCGAGGTCAGTGACGGCTGGGACCGCGCGGTCGAAACGGTGCTTGCCGGCATGCTCGAAGCCGTGTTGGTGGATGATCCGGCAACGCTTTCCGGGGACTTGTCGGGTGTCGAGGAAACCGACATCACCCTGGTCGGCGAGGGTGCCGCGCTGCAACTGGAGACCACGGGGACGCTGGCCGAGGTGGTTGCCGGGCCCGCGGCCGCACGCGCGCAACTGGCGCAGGTTCGCACCGCCGAATCCCTGCAACAGGCGCAGGCCATCGCGGCAACATTGCCGCCGGCGCATACCGTGATCACCCGGGACGGTATCTGGCTTGGCCCCGGCTTTGCCCGCGTGCGACGGGGCGAAGGCGGCCAGGTCGGCGTGCTCTCCCGCGAACGCGAGTTGCAGGAAGCCAGCGAGGAATTGTCCGCCGTGGAAAAGCGCATCGCCGAGGCGCAGGCGCGCCAGGCGGAGCTGCGCGACCAGCGCCGCGCGGCCGAACAGGCGCGCGATGACGCACAGCGCGATCTCTACGGCGCCCACCGGCGGCTGTCGGAACTGGCCGGCGAGATGCAAAGTCGCCAAGGCCGTATCGACAGTGCCAGGGCGCGCCTGGCCGCGATCGATGCCGGGCTGGCCGAAATCGATCAGGCGCTGGCGGAAAACGAAAGCCTGCTGCAGGCGGCGCGCGGTCGCATGCAGGCCGCGGTCGGCAACATGGACGAGCACGAGCAGGCGCGTGTCGCGCTCGAGGCCGAGCGCCGGCAATTGCTGGAACGTCGTGAAGCCGCCCGTGCGGACGCGCAGGAAGCCGCCGACGCAGCGCATCGCCACGCCATCGCGCTGGAGTCCAAGCGGGTCACCCTGGCGGCGCTGGAAGAATCGCTTTCGCGCATGCAGGCGCAGCGTGAACAACTGGAGAAACACTGTTCCGGGCTGGATACGCAACTGGCCGCCAGCGGTGATCCGGTGGCCGAACTGGACCGCGAGCGGCAGGCCTGCCTGGATCAGCGCCTGGCCGTCGATCGCAAGCTGGTCGAGGCCCGCCGCACCGTGGAAGAATCCGCCGCCGCACTGCGCGAAAAGGAACAGGCCCGCCACGGCGCCGAACAGGCCATGGCCGAGGAACGCAACGCGCTGGAAAAAATGCGCCTGGAAGAACAGGGCCAGCGCCTGCACGCCGAACAACTGGCCGAGGCCATCCGGGCCGCGGGCCTGGAACTGGAGCCGTTGCTGGCGAACCTGTCCGAGGAGGTCCAGCCGGATGCATGGCGCGAGAAGATCGCGTCGCTGGAGAGCCGCATCGCGCGCCTGGAGCCGGTCAACCTGGCAGCGATTTCAGAACACGCCGAGGCCGCGCAGCGCAAGGGATATCTTGATGCGCAGACGACCGACCTGACCACCGCCCTGGAAACGCTGGAAAACGCCATCCGCAAGATCGATCGCGAAACGCGCCAGCGCTTCAAGGACACCTTCGACCGCGTCAACGCCGGCTTCCAGAGCCTGTTTCCCAAGCTGTTCGGCGGCGGCCACGCCTACCTGGAGCTGACCGGCGAGGATCTTCTCGATGCCGGCGTGACCATGATGGCGCGCCCGCCCGGCAAGCGGAACAGTCACATCTCGCTGCTCTCCGGCGGCGAAAAGGCAATGACCGCGGTGGCCCTGGTGTTCGCGATCTTCGACCTGAACCCGGCGCCGTTCTGCCTGCTGGACGAGGTCGATGCGCCCATGGACGAGGGCAACATCGGCCGCTTCAGCCAACTGGTGCGCGACATGTCCGAAAAGGTCCAGTTCATCGTCGTCACCCACAACAAGGCCACCATGGAGATGGCGCACCAGTTGTCCGGCGTGACCATGCGCGAACCTGGCGTGTCGCGCCTGGTGCAGGTGGATCTTGCCGAAGCGACCCGGCTGGCCGGGGTGGCAGCCTGAACCCGACTTCTCGTCATCTCCGGAAAGGCACGAACCCGGTGACCTTCGGACCAGGCATTGACCGGCAAAGTCCCCGGGTTCCGGACACCGCTCCGAATCGTCGGATGGCAAGCGGATTCAGCGCTTTCCCGGAAGCCTGGACTGCAGCAGCCAACCGCGCGGGCGGTTCCTGCAAATTCTGCCCGCTTCTTTGCTAAAGTCCGCTTCGTGGATACGCTCTCAGTGACGACCGTGCGCATCATCATCCTGGTCATCGGGGTGCTGATTCTTGCGGGAATTTACTTTTTTGCCCGTCCGCGCGGACCGGGGCACGGGCGCCGGCTGCCGTTTCGCCGCCAGCGCGACGCGCGCATCGAACCGGTGCTGGGCGATACCGGCGGCGCATCCGGCGACGATGCCGTGTCCGGGCAGCCGCGCCAGGGCGAGCTGGATGTTGCGGCGTCGTCCGGCCGGGACAGTGACGCGGCCGGGGGGCGGCCCGGCGAAGGCCGGCGCGCGCCCGACTTCGCGGTCGACAAGATCGTGACGCTGCACGTGGTGGCGCACGAGGGCGAAACGTTCCGCGGCAGCGACATCGTGGTCGCGGCCGAAAAGGTCGGGCTGCAGTTCGGCGCGATGCGGATCTTCCACCGCCTGCTCGATGCCAATCCCGAAGCCGCGCCGGTCTTCAGCATGGCCAACATGGTCAAGCCCGGCTACTTCGACATGCAGGACATCGCCGCGCTGGAAACGCCGGGCCTGAGTTTCTTCATCACGCTGCCGGGCCCGCTGCCGGCGCTGGATGCCTGGGAAGCCATGCTGCCCACCGCGCGCCGGATCGCGGAGCTGCTGGACGGCGAGGTGCTGGACGAGGACCGCAACGCGCTGGGGCGCCAGCGGATCGCGGGTTTCCGCGAAGAGCTGCGTGACTGGGACCGGCGCCACGAGGGCCCGCTGATCGCCGCACCACCACGCCGCTGACTGCAAGGCACCGGCCACGCGGTGGGGTCGCTGCGTTTCCCCGGATGCGCCGCCGCGTGAGGACTATGCGCGTTGCCCGTGCGCCTCGAGCGCGCGCACCAGTGCGATGTACTTTTGCCGTGCCTCGGCCGTGCGCATGCCCTGCAGTCTTGCCCAGGCCTCGTATTTGGCGGTGCCCACGAAGTCGAAGAAGCCGGGCTTCTGGCCGCGCACGTCGCCTTCGGACCCTTGCTTGTACAACGCGTAGAGTTTCAGCAGCGTGTCGTTGTCGGGACGCGCCGGAAGTTGTTTCACGTCGTCGGCGGCGCGATCGAATTCCTCGCGCAGGTCATCGCTCATGGCTTCCCCCGGTTGCGGTTGGTGCAGGTGCGCGGCGGCCCGGCGACGCGGGCCGCCGCGCACGCGATGTGTCATGCCTTGGTCGAGCGCGGTTTGGCCTTGCGCGGCGTTTTGGCCGTGGCGCCGGTGCGGGCGGTCTTGCGCCCGGCGGTCCGCGCGGCGTGCAGTTCCTGCGTCAGTGCGTCGATCCGCGTGGAGAGCTCGTCGAGGTCTTCCCGGGTCGGTACGTTCAGGCGCTTCATGGCGCGCGCGATGCGGGCATCGAAGGCCTGTTCCAGCTTGCCCATCGCGGCACTGGTGCGCTTGCGCGCGGTCTCCATCCAGGGTTCGGCCTGTTCGCGCGCCTGCTTCATCTGTTCCTGGCTGTAGGCGTGGGTCTTTTCCTGGATGCGCACGCCTTCCTCGACCAGCGCGTCGAAAAACTTTCCGCCTTCCTGCTGGGTGCGCGACAGCGCGCCCAGTCCCGCCAGCCAGATCTGCTGGGCGGAGTCCATGACTCCGCGACTGAAGCGCTGGCCGGTGATGGCTGCTTTCCTGGCGGCTTCCAGGGGATCGGATGTTTCGGTCATGGCCTGGCCCTCTTGCGGGTGCGGATGCCCAATGTACGCCATCCGGCGCCTGAATTCAGCGCAGCGTGCGAACCGGCGAAAGCGTACCGGGCCAGTCGCGCGGCGCGGGCGCGTCCACCAGCCGGGCCAGGCCGGCCAGGTATTCGCGCCGGGGCATGCTGCGCGCACCCATCCTGAGAAGGTGAGGGTTGGGTACCTGGGCGTCGATCCAGGGGAAGCCGCGCCGGTGCAGGACGTCGGCGAGCGCGACCAGGGCGACCTTCGACGCGTTGGTCCGGCGTGAAAACATCGACTCGGCGCTGAAGGCGCGGCCGCAGGCCACGCCGTAGATGCCCCCGACCAGCACCTCGCCTTCCCACACCTCCAGCGAGTGCGCGTGGCCCAGCAGGTGCAGGTTGGTGTAGGCGGTGATCATGTCGCGCGTGATCCAGGTTCCGTCCTGCCGGGAGCGCGGCGCCGCGCAGGCGCGCATCACCTGCTCGAACGCCCGGTTCATGCTCCAGTGCCATTCGGAATGGCGCATTGCCCGGGCCAGGCTGTGCGAAACGTGCACGCCGTCGGTCGCGAACACGCAGCGCGGGTCGGGCGACCACCACAGCAACGGGTCGCCCTCGGAGTACCAGGGGAAGATCCCGCGCCGGTAGGCCGCCAGCAGCCGTTGCGGTGCAAGGTCGCCGCCGAATGCCAGCAGCCCGTTGGGTTCGGCGAGCGCGTGCCCCGGGTCCGGGAAATGATCCAGCACCAGATCGTCGAGCTGTGCGATCCGGATCATGGGCGGCCATCGCGGCGTGCGAACGGGGAGTGCTCGCGCAACTGGCGCCCGCGCTGTTCCAGCAGGATCGCCTCGCGCTGCAGCGATGCGCGCACCACTTCGCGGAAACCCGGATCGGCGAGGTAATGGCGCGAGTACGTGCGCGTGGGCAGGAATCCGCGTGAAAGCTTGTGCAGGCCCTGCGCACCGGGCTCGAAGCGCTGCAGGCCATGGCGCAGGCAGTGCTCGATGCCCTGGTAGTAGCAAAGCTCGAAATGCAGGCCCGGAATGGATTGGCTGGTCCCCCAGTAGCGGCCATACAAGCTGTCGCGGCTGGACAGGAACAGGGCGCCGGCGATGATGTCGCTGCCGGCGCGGGCGAACGCGACGTGCGAGCGGTGCGGGAAGGCCGTTCCCAGGTGCCGGAAGAAATCGAGCGTCAGCGTGGGGGTGTTGCCCTTCTCGTCGAAGGTGCGCGTGTAGAGCTGGTGCATCTGGCGCCATTCGGCATCGCCCAGCGCGCCGCCATCGCGGAATTCGCATTCGATGCCGGCCCTGGCCACCTGCGTGCGCTCGTGGCGCACGGCATTGCGGCGCTTGTGCGTCAGCGCGTCCAGGTAATCGGCGAAGTCGCGCCAGGTGCCGGGGTTGTGCCACTGGAACTGCCAGTCGCTGCGGGCCAGCCAGGCGTCGTCGAAAGCGTCGGTTTCCTCCGCGCACGGGAAATCGACGTGGGCCGAGGACAGGCCCGTGCGGTCGGTCAGTTCGCGCAGGGCCGCCGCCAGCGTGGCGCGGCGCATGTCGGTATCCGGCCCCGGGGGTCCCGCAAGCAGGCGTGGGCCGGTGACCGGCGAGTAGGGCACCGCGCACAGGAACTTCGGATAATAGTCGCCGCCGGCGCGTTCCCAGGCGTCGGCCCAGGCCCAGTCGAACACGTATTCGCCGTGCGAATTGCCCTTCAGGTACAGGGGCAGGGCGCCGACCATGGTCGCGCCGTCGTGCAGCGTGAGGTGCTGCGCGCGCCACCCCAGCGCGGGCTGGATGCAGCCGGTGCGCTCCAGGCCGGCCAGGAACCCGTGGCTGACGAAAGGATTGTCGTCGGCCACCAGCGCGTCCCAGTCGCGGGCGGCGACATCCAAGATCGATTCGTGGGTCCGCAGCGTCAACATGCCGTCATTCTAGTGTTTCGTGCGCGTGCTTTTCCCGTCCCGCCAGGCCCGGCATCGGAAGCCGGGACCCGCCGCGGTATTCCCCCGCCGTTGCACGGCGTTACAATGGCGGGTGGACCCGATGACGGGTCGGCCGGCAACAAGCCCGACATGGACGCACCCAGTACACGGTATGCCAGTACCCCGCTTGGTGACATCGCCTACCAGACGGTGGGCGAGGGGTCGACCGACCTGTTGCTGGTCAATCCGATGAGCCGCTGCATCGACCGGATGTGGGACTACGAGCCCAACGCCGCGATGTTGATGCGGCTGGCGCGCTCCTGCCGCCTGATCATGTTCGACCGCCGCGGCTGCGGCATCTCCGATCCGTTGCCCGCCGACCTTCCGCCGACCTGGGAAGACTGGCTGGACGACATCCTCACCGTGCTCGACGACGCCGGTGCAGCCGATGCCGTGCTGCTGGCCGAGCGCGATGCCGCCTCGGCCTCGCTGCTGTTCGCCAGCAGTCATCCCGAGCGCGTGCGCGGGCTGGTGCTGTGCAATACCAGCGCGCGGTTCCGCATCGCGCCCGGCTATCCCTGCGGGGAGCGCCACGAGCGCGCCGAGCAGCTCTCGGCCATGTGGCAGCAGTACTGGGGCACCGAGCGCATGGTGGCGACCACGCGGCCATCGCTGGCGGACAATCCCGAATACGTGCGCTGGGTGACGCGCATGCAGCGCGCCGCCTATTCGCCGCGCCGGGCGGGCGCCGAGTTCCGCTACATCATCAATTTCGACGCCCGCGCGGTGCTGACGGCCATTTCCGCGCCCACGCTGGTGGTGCACCGCCGCGACTTCGAGGTGGTGCCGGTCGCGCACGGCAAGTACCTGGCGGAAAACATCGAAGGCGCCCGCCTGGAATTGCTGCCCGGCAGCGACATGGACGTGTTGCTTCCCAACGATGACCGCGCGCTCGCGCTGATCGAGGAATTCCTGGCCGGCACCCGCGCCGCGCGCGCGGACGGCAAGGTGTTGAGCACCGTGGTGCTCGCCGAGGTTCCCGACGACGAGGAGTGGATGGCGAGGCTGGGGGACGTGCAGTGGAACGAACTGCACCGTCACCGTCGCGCGATCCTGCAGCAGGCGCTGACCGCCCACCAGGGCCAGCGCGCCGCGCGCGAGGACCTGGACCTGATGGTTGCCTTCGACGGCCCGGCGCGTGCGCTGCGTTTCGCGCAGGCACTGCGCGCCGCGCTGCGCGAGCAGTTGCAGCTCGACATCAGGGTCGCCGCGCACACCGGCGAATGCGTGCGCACCGGCTCGCGCCTGGACGGACAGGCCGTTGCGATCGGCGAGAGCCTGCTGAAGGCGGCGAAGGCCGGCGAGGTGGTGGTCTCGGCCGAATTGATGGAGCTTGCCAAGGGCTCCGGGTTGGCATTCCGCAGCCTCGGCGCCCGCCACCTGGAGGGCGAGGACGGCGAACGCGAATTGTTCATGCTGGAAGGCTGAATCCGCGCGGGCGTGCCCGGTTCAGCCGGCAAGGCCGATCGAATCCAGGAACTTCTCGGCGTCCAGCGCCGCCATGCAGCCGAAGCCGGCCGATGTCACCGCCTGCCGGTAGACATGGTCGGCCACGTCGCCGGCCGCGAACACGCCGCGCACGCTGGTAGCCGTGGCGTTGCCTTCCAGTCCGCTGTTGATCTGGATGTAGCCGTTGCGCATCTCCAGCTGGCCTTCGAACACGCCGGTGTTGGGTGTGTGCCCGATGGCCACGAACATCCCGGTGACGGCGATTTCCTGTTTGCTGTCGTCGATGGTGCTGGCCACGCGCACGCCCGTGACGCCGCTGTCATCGCCCAGCACCTCGTCCACGACGTGGTTCCACAACAGTTCGATTTTGCCCGTGGCGGCCTTCTCGAACAGCTTGTCCTGCATGATCTTTTCCGCGCGCAGCTTGTCGCGCCGATGCACCAGGGTCACCTTGCGGCAGATGTTGGCAAGGTAGAGCGCCTCCTCGACCGCCGTGTTGCCGCCACCGACCACCACGACGTCCTGGTTGCGGAAGAAGAATCCGTCGCAGGTGGCGCAGGCCGACACGCCCTTGCCCTTGAACGCGGTTTCCGATTCCAGTCCCAGGTACTTGGCGTCGGCACCGGTGGCGATGATCAGCGCATCGCAACTGTATTCGCCGTTGTCGCCCTTGAGCCGGAACGGGCGCTGCTTCAGGTCGGCGCTGTGGATGTGGTCGAACACCAGGGTGGTGTTGAAGCGCTCGGCATGCGCGGCCATCCGCTGCATCAGCTCGGGGCCCTGCACGCCCTTGTCGTCGCCCGGCCAGTTGTCGACATCGGTGGTGGTGGTGAGCTGCCCGCCCTGGGTGATGCCGGTGATGAGCGTCGGCTGCAGGTTGGCGCGCGCGGCATAGACCGCCGCGGTGTAGCCCGCGGGACCCGAACCGAGGATGAGGAGGCGGCTGTGTCGGGGGGTGCTCATGTATAATCCTCGTGTTGTTTCGTGGCCCGCAGGAACCCTTGCATCCACCGCGGCATGCTGGCTGGTGCCGCACTCCCTGCCGACTGATTCGCCCGTGACCCAAGGCATGTCGCGCGCATGGTCTCGTGCATTTCCAGTGGATGCGACGTGATGTGGGGGCTCACCGCGGCATTGCAAAGGCAACAGCCTGCCATTCTCTCACGAGGAAGCTTTCCATGCGCATCGGTGTTCCTTCCGAAACCAAGACCCTGGAGGGCCGCGTCGCCCTCGTTCCCGCCGCGTGTGCCGACCTGATCCGGCACGGCCACGAGGTTTTCCTGCAATCGGGCGCCGGCACCAGGAGCGGGTTCGACGATGTGCTCTACGGCGATGTCGGCGTCAAGCTGGTTCCCGATGCCGCGGCGCTGTACGACGCCGCGGAAATGATCGTGAAGGTGAAGGAACCGATTGCCGGTGACCTCGCGCTGCTGCAAAAGCGCCATCTCCTGTTCTGCTACCTGCACCTTGCCGCCGAGCCGGACCTGACCCGCAAGCTGCTGGAACTGGGCCTGACCGGCGTTGCGTTCGAGAGCGTGCAGGAACCCGATGGCTCGCTGCCGCTGCTCACGCCGATGTCGGTTGTGGCCGGACGGCTGGCGGCGCAGGTCGGCACCACGCTGCTGCACCAGCCGCACGGCGGCAAGGGCAAGCTGCTGGGCGGCCTGGCGGCCACCAGCCGCGGCAAGGTCGTGGTGCTGGGCGCGGGCGTCGCGGGCGGCAATGCCGCGCGGCTGGCCGCGGCCGGCGGCGCCAACGTGGTGGTGTTCGACAAGCGTCCCGACCGGCTCGAGCGCGCCATGGGCTGGGGCGCCAACGTCACCGCGCTGTATTCCTACCAGGAGGCGGTGGCCGAGGAAGTTGCCACCGCGGACCTGGTCGTGGGCGCGGTGCTGGTTCCAAGCGCCAAGGCGCCGCACGTGGTCACGCGCAGGATGGTCAAAACCATGGAAAAGGGCAGCGTGCTGGTGGACATCTCCATCGACCAGGGCGGTTGCTTCGAGACCTCGCGGCCCACCAGCTGGGACAAGCCGACCTACGTGGTGGACGATGTCACCCATTTTTGCGTCACCAACATGCCCGGCGCGGTTCCGGAGACTTCCTCGCACGCGATTTCGGCCGCGATCCTGCCGTACGTGCTGCGGCTGGCGCAGAAGAACTGGCACGACGACGCGATCCTTTCCACCGGCATCAACGTCGCCGACGGCGAGCTGGTGCATCCGGCCCTGAAGGGCATGCAGCTCTGACGCAGGCTGGTTCGACCGGCTGCCGGAGCCCGCGTGCACCGGGCCGGATCCGGGATTGGCGTCCCGGCGACCGGCGTTGCCGCCCCACTGGTATCATTCGGCAGCATCGCGGGCCAGCCGCGACGGAGGTTGCACGTGTTTGAAATCCTGAAGGCGGGCGGCTGGGGGATGGTGCCCATCCTGATTTGCTCGGCCGTCGGCCTGGCGATCGTCCTGGAGCGTTTCTGGACGCTGCGCCGCAGCGCGGTGCTGCCGCCCGGTCTTGGCGACCAGGTGCGCAGCTGGGCGCATTCGCAACAGCTCAATCCCTCGCACATCCAGGCGCTGCGCGAAAACTCCCCGCTGGGCGAGCTTCTGGCCGGCGCGCTGGACGTGCGCGGCCGCTCGCGCAGCGAAATCAAGGAGCGCATCGAGGACACGGGCCGGCACGTGGTGCACGAGCTCGAACGCTACCTGACCTCGCTTGGCACCATTGCGCTGATCGGTCCGCTGCTCGGCCTGCTCGGCACCGTCATCGGGTTGATCCGCATGTTCCTGACGGTGATGGTCTCGGGCGTCGGCGATCCGATGAAGATGGCCGGCGGCATCGGCGAGGCGCTGGTGTGCACGGCGGCCGGCCTGGTGATTGCGATACCCGCCTACGTGCTGCATCGTTATTTCCGCGCCCGCGTGCAGGGCTACGTGGTGCAGATGGAAAAGCAGGCCACCGCGTTGCTGGACGAGCTTTCCCGCGGGCGCCCCCAGCCGGCCGAGGCGCACGCCGAAGTCGCGCCGCGCGCCGCGCGTGTCGCCGGTTGACGGAGCGTTCCGATGCGTCTCGGCAACAGCCGCAGCGACGATTTCGAGATCAACGTCGTCAGCCTGATCGACGTGCTGTTCACGCTGCTGATGTTCTTCGTGCTGACCACGACCTTCGTGCAGCAGGGCCACATGAAGGTGGCGCTGCCGCAGGCCAGCGACGCCGCATCGGCACCGGCCAACGACACGCTGGTGGTGGTGATCGACAAGCAGGGGCACTTTTTCGTCGGCAACAATCGCGTGCTTGGCGAAGACGAGGCCACGCTGCAGCGCGCGATCAAGGCGGTCGCCGGCAGCGACCACGATCGCCCGGTACTGCTGCGTGCCGATGCCCTCACGCCCCACCAGGCGGTGGTGACCGCCATGGACGCGCTGGGCCGGCTCGGCTTCAGCCACCTGTCGATCGCCACCGCGCCGCCGGCGACGCCGGCCGCGGGTGGGTGAGGTCGTGAGGGCGCCGCTGCCGGATGCCGCGGTCTATCGTCGGCTGCTGGCCTACCTGGGCCCGTATCGCGTCGCGGCCGGCGTCACGCTGTTCGCGATGGTGGTCGATGCTGCGTGCATGACCGTGTTCGCGCGCGCGATCAAGCCGCTGATCGACAAGCTGTTCGTGATCCGCGACCCGGAAATGATCTTCTGGATGCCGATCTTCATCGTCGCGCTGTTCCTGGTGCGCAGCGTCGCCGTGTACATCCAGAGCTACGGCATCGCCTACGTCGGGCGCGGGGTGGTGCAGACGATACGCCGCCAGGTGTTCGACAAGTACCTGCAGATGCCCACCGCGTTCTTCGACGCCGAATCCTCCGGCCAGCAGATCTCGCGCATCACCTACACCTCCAACCAGGTTGCCGATGCCACCACCGATTCGGCCAAGACCATCATGGTCGACGGGTTGACGGTCGTGGGGCTGGCCGGCGTGATGGTCTGGACCAACTGGATCCTGGCGCTGGTGCTGTTCGTGCTGGTGCCGCTGGTCGGGCTGCTGGTGACCTGGGTCGGGCGCCGCTACCGGCGCATCAACGTGTCCATCCAGGACATCGTCGGCCGCGTCACTGGCGTGGTCGAGGAAGTCGTGGGCGCGCATCGCGAAGTGAGGATCTTCGGTGGGCAGGATTACGAATCGGGACGCTTCGAGGACGTCACCGACCGCGACCGCCGGATGAACATCAAGGTGGCCGCGACCAACGGCATTTCCACCGCGTTCGTGCAGCTTGTCGCGGCCATCGCGCTGGCGCTGATCGTGTTCATCGCCACCCGCCCGTTCATGATGAACACGCGCCTGACGGCGGGCGGGTTCGCCACGGTGTTCATGTGCATGGGTGGCATCCTGCCGTCGTTGAAGCGCCTGACCACGGTGCAGTCCAAGCTGCAGCGTGGGCTGGCCGCCTCCGACGAGCTTTTCGGGATCCTGGATGCCACGATCGAACCCGATACCGGCGCCGCGGACATCGGGCGTTGCCGCGGCGAGATCGAATTCCGCGACGTGCACCTGACCTATCCGGGGATGCGCCGGCCCGCGCTGAACGGCGTGTCGCTGCACTGTGCGGCCGGTTCGGTGACCGCGCTGGTGGGCCGCTCGGGCAGCGGAAAGAGCAGCATGGCAAGCCTGATCCCGCGGCTGTACGAACCCACGAAGGGCATGCTGTTGCTGGATGGCAGGCCGCTCACCGACTACACCTTGCGCAGCCTGCGCGCGCAGATCGCCTGGGTCGGGCAGGACGTGGTGTTGTTCGACGACACCGTGGCGCACAACATCGCCTACGGTGCGCTGGCCGGGGCCACGGAGAAGGAAATCGTCGCGGCCGCCGAAGCGGCCAACGCCATGACCTTCATCCGCCAGTTGCCCGACGGCATCCACAGCCGCGTGGGCGAGGGCGGGGCATTGCTTTCCGGCGGCGAGCGCCAGCGGATTGCGGTCGCGCGCGCGTTGCTGAAGGATGCACCGATCCTGATCCTGGACGAGGCCACCTCGGCGCTGGATACCGAGTCCGAGCGCCTGATCCAGGACGCGCTGGCCAACCTGATGCAAAACCGTACCACGCTGGTGATCGCGCATCGCCTGTCGACCGTCGAGCATGCCGACCAGATCGCTGTGCTCGATGCCGGGCGCATCGTTGAGCACGGCAGCCACGCCGAACTGCTGCGTCGCGGCGGCACGTACGCGGCATTGCACCGCTTGCAGTTCCACGAGCCGGCCCGGGCGGCGGGCTGACGCGCACCCGCGATGAGCCGGTCCGGGCAACTTCAACAGCGCTGGTACCAGGACCGTCCGCCGCCCCTGTGGACGCGCCCGGTGGCGGCCTTGTTCGGTGTCCTCGCCGGCCTGCGCCGCCGGCTTTATCGTCACGGCCTGCGAAGGGTCACGCGCCTGCCCGTGCCGGTGATCGTGGTCGGCAACCTGTCCGTGGGCGGCGCGGGCAAGACGCCTGTGGTGATCGCGCTGGTGCAGGCCCTGGGCCAGCGCGGATTCCACCCGGGGGTGGTCAGCCGCGGTTACGGCGGGACGGCGTCATCGCCGCGCCCGCTCGCGCCGGATCCCGATCCCGGCGAGGTGGGCGACGAACCGGCCCTGATCCATGCGCGCACCGGCGTGCCCGTCGCGGTCGGCGCGGACCGGCCGGCCGCGGCGCGCCTGCTGCCAGCGCGGGGCGTCGACGTGATCATTTCCGACGACGGCCTGCAGCACTACGCACTGGCCCGGGACGTCGAGATCTGTGTCGTGGACGGCGTGCGCCGCTTCGGCAATGCGCGCCTGCTGCCCGCCGGGCCGCTGCGCGAACCCTTGTGGCGATTGGGTCAGGTTGATTTCGTTGTCTGCAACGGCGGCGAACCGCAGGCTGGGGAAGTCCCGATGCAGCTTGCGTTGCGCGCCGCCGAGGCCGTCGCCGACCGCGCGCGCACGCGCCCGCTGGCCGGGTTCGCCGGCACACGGGTGCACGCGGTCGCCGGCATCGGCAATCCCGAACGGTTTTTCGGCGCCCTGCGCGCGCAGGGCCTCGAGGTGATCGCGCACGCCTTCGCCGACCATCACCGCTACACGCCGTCCGATTTCGCATTCACCGAAGACGTGCCGGTGCTGATGACCGAAAAGGACGCCGTGAAATGCCGGCGTTTCGCGCAGCCGGAATGGTGGTGCGTACCCGTTGACGCGATGTTGCCCGGATCTTTTTTCGACGCCGTGGCCGGGGCGATCGCCGCGAACGCGCCCGCTTGAGCCGCGCCGCGTCAGCCCATCAGGCCGGCACTGAAATGGTGGCTGTTCAGCCACATGTGGGCCAGGATGCTGAGTACGTAGCCCAGGCCGATCGCCCACGTCCAGCGCAGGTGCGACATGAACGTGTAACGGCCCTTGGATACGCCCATCAGCGCCACTCCGGCGGCCGAGCCGATCGAGAGCAGGCTGCCGCCGACCCCGGCGGTCAACGTCACCAGCAGCCACTGGCCGTGGTCCATCGCCGGGTTCATCTGCAGCACCGCGAACATGATCGGGATGTTGTCCACGATTGCCGAGAGCACCCCGACGCCGGAGTTGGCCAGCGTGAAGCCGAGCCCTCCATACAGATGCTTCGATGCCAGCTCAAGGTAGCCGAACGCGGCCAGCCCGCCGACGCAGCCGAACACGCCGTAGAAGAACAGCAACGTGTCCCATTCGGCGTTGGCGATGATCTTGAAGATCGAATAGCGGTTCGGATCCTGGATGCCCTGTGCCAGCGCGTAGCGGTATTCGAAGCGCTCGATGCGCGTGGCCAGCAAATTCAGCAGGGCCAGCCCGGTCAGCATCCCGAACGCGGCCGGCATGCCCAGCCACTGCTTGCCGGTCACGGTGATCGCGATGGTCAGCGCGAACGTGGCGCAGATCGCGAAGCCCCCGCGCTTGACCGGCGCGCGTGCATCGGGTACTTCCGGGCGGCCACGCGGCACGGTGAAGAACATCAGGATCGCCGGCACCAGCCAGTTGACCAGCGAGGGGATGACCAGCGCGAAGAATTCCAGGAATTCGACCTTGTGCGCCTGCCACACCATCAGCGTGGTAATGTCGCCGAACGCGCTCCAGGCGCCGCCGGCGTTGGCCGCGACGACGACGTTGATCAGCGACAGCGTGATGAAGCGCGCATTGCCGGCACCCACCGCCAGCACCACCGCCGACATCACCAGCGCCGTGGTCAGGTTGTCGATGATCGGCGAGAGCAGGAACGCCAGCGCGCCGGTGATCCAGAACAGGCTGCGGTAGCTCAGGTGCGCGCGCACCAGCTTCACCCGCAGCGCCTCGAACACGCCACGCTCGCCGATCGCGGTGACGTAGGTCATCGCCACCACCAGGAAGAAGAACAGCTCGGCGTATTCCAGGAACATCACCTCGAATGCCGCGCGCGCGGACGCCGAGTACTTGCCCGGTTCGGCCGTCCACCAGGCCAGCAGGCCCCAGATCAACCCGGCCGCCAGCATCACCGGTTTGGACTTGGCCACCTGGATGCGGTGCTCCAGCACCACGGCAACGTACGCCAGCACGAACAGCGCCAGGGCCACCCAGCCGACCGGCTCGTTCACCAGATTGAAATTCGGCTCCATCCCGGCACCTTCCGCCGCCGCGGCTGCGACACCGGAAACGGCGGCGATCGACCAGACTGTCATCGGGGTTCCTCATGCAACGTGGCGATGCAAAGCCTAACAGCGCCATCCGCCGCGGCGTGCCGCGTGGCGCGGCACGCCTCGTTCCGCATGCCGGAGGGGCGCAAGCCGGGGGCAAACGAAAAACGCCGCATGCAAGCGGCGCGGATCGTCAACGGGGTTTGCCGGATCGTACGGGAGGCGTTTCCGGCCTGCGTCACCGGGGAGGGGTTCGACGCAGGCCGGACACGCGGGCGAGGAAATGAACAGCAAAGGCACGAGGGTTGCCCGGATACTGCCCAGGAAAAGAGAGAGCACACCTCACCCGCCCCCGATACTGCCGGCACAACCTTTCACGCACCTTTCAGTACCCGGATCCGAACGTGACGCGGTTCACGAACTCCGGGAATGGGGGAGTGCCGGCGCGCAAGGGTAAACTTTGCCTCTCGCAATCCGTTCCGTTCCATCCGCCCGCGAGCCGACCGAATGTCCGCTGACCCATCTTCCGCCCGCCAGCGCGCCAAAAGCCTGCGCGCCGCGCTCGAGGACGCCAACCATCGCTACTACGTGCTCGACGACCCGGACATCCCGGACGCCGAATACGACCGCCTGCTGCGCGAGCTGGAAACGCTGGAAGCCGAGCACCCGGAACTGGCCACGCCCGATTCGCCGACGCGTCGCGTGGGCGCGCGGCCGGCCGCCGGCTTCGCCGAGGTGCGCCACGAAATCCCGATGCTGTCGCTGTCCAACGCCTTCAGCGATCCGGACCCGCCCGAGGGCGTCGACCCGGACCACGAGGTGCGCGACTTCGCGCGCCGCGTGGCGCAGGGCCTGGGCGTCGAGACGCCCGAATTCGCGGTCGAACCCAAGTTCGACGGGCTCGCGGTGAGCCTGCGCTACGAGGATGGCGTGCTGGTGCAGGGCGCGACCCGCGGCGATGGCACCACCGGCGAGGATGTCACCGCCAACCTTCGCACCGTGAAGGCGATTCCTTTGCGCCTGCGCGGCAAGGGCTGGCCGAAGTTGCTGGAGGTGCGCGGCGAGGTGTTCATGCCCCGTGCCGGCTTCGAGAAGTACAACGCGCGCATGTTGCGCGAAGGCGGCAAGCCGCTCGCCAACCCGCGAAATGGTGCCGCCGGCTCGCTGCGCCAGCTCGACCCGGCGGTGACGGCATCGCGCCCGCTGGCGTTCTACGCCTACGGCGTCAACCTGCCGCCCGATCCCGACGCCGTGATCGCCGATCGCCACAGCGCCGCGATGGCGAAACTGCGCGAATGGGGCTTCCCGGTCTGCCCACAGAACGAGTGCGTGCATGGCGTCGAGGGATGTCTGGACTATTTCCACAGGATCGGCGCCGCGCGCGATGAGCTTCCCTACGGCATCGACGGCGTGGTCTACAAGGTCGACCGCTACGATCAGCAACGCGAACTCGGCTACGTCGCGCGCGCCC
Source organism: uncultured Rhodanobacter sp. (assembly GCA_964489055.1). Taxonomy (GTDB): domain Bacteria; phylum Pseudomonadota; class Gammaproteobacteria; order Xanthomonadales; family Rhodanobacteraceae; genus 66-474. Next base: position 21,969 of record CAZAXF010000029.1, read on the forward strand.
CGCGCTGGGCGCTGGCGCACAAGTTCCCGGCCGAGGAACAAACAACGGTTGTCGAGGCCATCGACATCCAGATCGGCCGCACCGGCGCCGCCACCCCCGTTGCCCGCCTGAAACCGGTGCAGGTGGCCGGCGTCACCGTCACCAACGCCACCTTGCACAACGCCGACCAGGTCGCCCGGCTCGACGTGCGCGTGGGTGACAGCGTGATCGTGCGCCGCGCCGGCGACGTGATTCCCGAAGTCGTGCGCGTGATCGAGGATCGCCGTCCCGCCGGCGCCAGGCCATGGAAGATGCCGGCGCGCTGCCCGGTCTGCGGTTCGGCGATAGAGCGCGAGGACGGCGAAGCCGCGGCGCGTTGCACCGGGGGGCTGGTGTGCGCCGCGCAGCGCCGCGAGGCGATCCGCCACTTCGCCTCGCGGCGCGCCATGGACATCGACGGACTCGGCGAACGCTACATCGAGGACCTGATCGCCTTCGACTACCTGAAGTCCCCGGCCGACCTGTACAGGCTGACGGTGGATGACTTCGTGGCGATGAAACGCCGCGCCGAGGAGCGCGACGGCACCGTTCCCGAAACGGTCAAGGCCGGCAAGATCGCCACCCGCTGGGCCGAAAACCTCGTGGCCGCGATCGGGGCCAGCAAGGCCACCACGCTGGAGCGCTTCCTGTTCGCGCTGGGCATTCCCGAGGTGGGCGAGGCGACCGCGAAAACCCTGGCGCGCCATTTCGGCTCACTGGACGCATTGATGCAGGCGAGCGAGGCCGACCTCGTCGAAGTAGACGACGTCGGCCCCGTCATGGCCGCGCACATCACGTCGTTTTTCGCCGAACCCCGCAACCGCAAGGCCATCGACGCCTTGCGTCAGGCCGGCGTCCACTGGAAGGAGTCCGCCCCGCGTCGCAGCGCCGAAGGACCGCTCTCGGGGAAAACCGCGGTGCTGACCGGCAGTCTGGCGTCATTCTCGCGCGACGAGGCGAGGGAAAAACTGGAGGCACTCGGTGCCAAGGTGTCCGGCTCGGTCTCGAAGAAAACCAGCTTCGTCGTCGCAGGGGAGGCCGCCGGCTCCAAGCTGGACAAGGCCCAAACGCTCGGCGTCGAAGTCTGGGACGAACAGCGCCTGCTTGATTTCCTCGAATCACACGATGGCTGAGTGATGCAAGCCATGCCTGGTCCTTTCGTCTCGTCCGTTCAACGCACAAGTCAACATGGTGTTGAACCCTCTCCCCCAGGCTCTGCCTGGGGGAGAGGGCAGGGTGAGGGGGCTGTGGCCACCCGCTACGCGAAAAACGTTCAGCGCAAGCCCGCTGCAACACCATTGAATCCGTCGATCCGGTGTTGCCGGAACCGTTTCTCTCTCACCCCAACCCTCTCCCCCCGACATGGTCGGGGGAGAGGGAGCAAGAGCCGGGAAGCACACGACGTGCCTGGGGGAGCGGGTCGGGTGAAGGGGCCATGACCACCGATCATGCCAAGGAGCTTCGACGCGGCCAGACCGATGCCGAACGCAAGCTGTGGTCGCGGCTTCGCAACGCCCAGCTTGGCGTGAAGTTTCGCCGCCAGCACCGGGTCAATGGCTACATCCTGGACTTTGCCTGCATCGACCGCCGACTGGCGATCGAGCTGAATGGCAGCCAGCACTTCGAGCAGCGCGGCTACGACGAAAGGCGTACTCGAACGTTGGAAAGTCTCGGCTTCCGCGTGCTGCGGTTCTGGAACAACGATGTCCTCGCCAAGACCGATGATGTGCTTGAGTCCATCGTCATGGCATTGGCGGAGCCTTTGCCCCCTCACCCCAACCCTCTCCCCCGACGGCGTCGGGGGAGAGGGAGCAAAGCTCCGGCACCTGCCAGAACATCCCCCTCTCCCCCGGCGTGTCCGTCGCAGCGAGCACCTGCCGGAACACCTCCCTCTCCCCCGGCGTGTCCGTCGCAGCGAGCGCCTGCCGGAACATCCCCCTCTCCCCCGGCGTGCTTTTCGCCGGGGGAGAGGGCCGGGGTGAGGGGGCAAAAGCCCCGGGCAACCGCGACGTCGGGTCATGGCCGAGGGTCCCACGACACCATGACATCACGCATCGACGCGCTTCACCTGCGCGCGCGCCTGTACGCGCTGGTGCGCGACTTCTTCGCCGAGCGTCGCGTCACCGAAGTCGAGACGCCGATGCTGTCGGCGGCGGGCAATACCGAGCCCAACATCGAGCAGTTCGCGACCACGTTCCACGGGCCGGTCGGTGCCGGGGCGCGCGAGCGGTTCCTGCGCACCTCGCCGGAGTATCCGCTGAAGCGGTTGCTGGCGGCGGGTTTCGGGGACTGCTACGAGCTGGGGCGGGTGTTCCGCAACGGCGAGGCGGGGCGCGCGCACAACCCGGAATTCACGATGCTGGAGTGGTACCGCGTCGGATTTGACCATCGCCGCCTGGCCCTGGAAACCGCGCAGCTGGTGCGCGCGGCCCTGGCGCTGGCAGAGCGCGATGCGACCGTATCGACGACCAGCTACCGCAACTGGTTCCGCGACGGGCTGGATCTCGACCCGTTCACTGCGGACGAGTCGGCGTTGCGCGCGCCGCTGGTGGATTTTCGCATCGATCCGGAAGGCCTGGAGCGCGACGACTGGCTGGACCTTCTGGTGACGCACCATTTGCAGCCGGCACTGGCCGACGGTGCCATCACGATCGTGTACGACTTCCCGCCAACGCAATGTTCGCTCTCCCGCATCCGCGCGGGCAATCCGGCCGTTGCCGAACGCTTCGAGCTGTACCTCGGGCAAAGCGAACTCGCCAACGGTTACCACGAATTGAACGATGCGGTGGAACAGCGCGCACGTTTCAAGCACGAAAACGCGCGCCGCCTGACGCGCGGCCAGCGCGAACTGCCCATCGACGAAAACCTCCTCGCGGTGCTCGATGCGCTTCCCGACTGCGCCGGCGTGGCGCTGGGTGTCGACCGCCTGCTGATGCATCTTGCCGGCACCGACGACATCCGCGATGTACTGGCGTTCGGATTCGCCGAGGCGTGAGGAAGGCAAGATGCCAGGGCGGATTCCGGGTTCCGCGCTGCGCGCAGCCCCGGAATGACGAGGCTGTTGAGAACAAGCGCCAATCAAACCTCGTCATTCCGGACGCGGCGAAGCCGCGATCCGGAATCTGCTTCATGGGCGTGTGTGGAGCGTCGATCGCACGCCAAGAGATTCCGGGCTCCGCGCTGTGCGCGGCCCCGGAATGACGAGCGTGTTGAGGGTGCGCGCCAATCAGGTATCGTCATTCCGGACGCGGCGAAGCCGCGATCCGGAATCTGCTTCAAAGGCGTGTGTGGAGCGTCGATCGCACGCCGAGAGATTTCGGGTTCCGCGCTGCGCGCAGCCCCGGAATGACGAGCGTGTTGAAGGAAAGGGCCATTCAAACCTCGTCATTCCGGACGCGGTGAAGCCGCGATCTGGAATCTGCTTCATGGGGGTGTGTGGAGCGTCGATCGCACGCCAAGAGATTCCGG
>CAZAXF010000029.1:25554-37580 GCA_964489055.1 uncultured Rhodanobacter sp.
AATGACGAGCGTGTTGAAGGAAAGCGCCAATCAAACCTCGTCATTCCGGACGCGGTGAAGCCGCGATCCGGAATCTGCTTTCAAGGCGTGCGTGGAGCGTCGATCGCACGCCGAGAGATTCCGGGTTCCGCGCTGCGCGCGGCCGCGGCGTGACGGGCTTCCGGGTATCGGCGCCGCCCGGGGGCGGCGACGGCGCATTCAGCGGCCGCCGGCGAGCGCGATGGCGTTGGTCATTTCACGTCGGGAATAGTCGTAGCCGCCCGCCAACGCCATCTTCGGCAGCAGTGGTTCCGAGACGGGCGCCGGCGACGCGAACTTGCTGGCCGGGATGAACATGGGTGCGCGGACGGCCAGCGCCTTGTCCGCCGGCATCGCGTGGTAGAGCTGCCGGTAGAGCAATACCGCTTCCAGAAGTACCAGGTCGTGGCCGGGGTGGCCTGCCTTGGCGAACCAATCGGCATGCTCGAATCGCTTGCGCCCCTCGTTCAGTCGCGCCGACACTTCGATGTAGGGCATGTGGTTGGCGTGGGCCGCTTTTGATTCCGCCGCGACAATGTCCCGCGAAGCGGCAGGCACCACCTGGTACGTCCCCATCAAAAGCGGCTTGGCGCCGCTTGCGCGCACTTCACCGGCAAGCGCGTGCAATGCATGCCGGGAATCGCGGCAAACCTCCGGGCCGAACCCGCATGCGAAATCCCCACCACGTTCCTGCAATACCACGTAGTCGTAGTGACCGGCCACGAGCGCGCGCTTGACCGCACCCTTGTCCAGCCATTGCGTCAGCGTGGCACCGCCCTTGACCAGCATGTCCGGCTGGATGCGATGGTCGTTTTGCGCAGCCAGCGCGGACACCACCGCCGGCAGGTTGCCGACGTAGGTCAGGCTGTTGCCGACGAACAGGATTCGCAGCGATTGCGGCGGCGTTGCGGCAGAGGCGACGCCGGCACCAAAGGCGAGCAGTGCGCCCAGCAGTACAACGAGCAGTCGGAAAGTTTTCATGGTCTCGGCGCACCCCCTTGCGAACGGTACCGCAGATCATGCACATTCATGACTCGCGCTTTCCGTCGCGGTCGGCGGCATCATCCGCGCCCGACAACGCCAGCGCCGAATTGATCAGGGCCAGGTGGGTGAAGGCCTGCGGGAAGTTGCCGAGCAGGCGCTTGCTTTGGGGATCGTATTCCTCGGAAATCAGGCCGACGTCGTTGCACAGTTGCAGCAGCCGTTCGAACAGTTTGCGGGCGTCGTCCGTGCGGCCCATCAGCGCGTAGTTGTCGACCAGCCAGAACGAGCAGGGCAGGAACACGCCTTCCTTGCCGGTGAGGCCGTCCACGTCGTTGCCCTCGGTGCGGTAGCGGGCGACGAAGCCGTCTTCGGTCAGTTCGTGCTCGATGGCTTCGACGGTGCCGCGCACGCGCGGGTCGGTCGGTGGCAGGAAGCCGACCAGCGCGATCAGCAGCAGGCTCGCGTCCAGGGTCTTGCCTCCGTAGTACTGCACGAAGGTGTTGCGTTTGGCATCGAAACCGCGCTCGCACACCTCGGCATGGATCTTGTCGCGCCAGGTGCGCCAGCGTTCGACCGGACCGTCGAGGTCGAAATGTTCCACCGCCTGGATCGCCCGGTCCACCGCGACCCAAGCCATCACGCGCGAGTGGGTGAAGTGGCGCGGTTCGCCGCGGATTTCCCAGATGCCGCGGTCGGGCTTGTTCCAGACCTTTTCCAGGTGGTCGACGAGCTTGCGCTGGACCCGCCACGCGTGGCGCTGGGGCGGGATGCCGCTGGTGCGGGCGATGTGCAGCATGTCCATCACCTCGCCGTAGACATCGAGCTGCATCTGCCCGGCGGCGGCGTTGCCGACCCGGACCGGCCTGGCGCCCTGGTAGCCGGGCAGCTCGTCCAGTTCCAGTTCGTCGAGGCGCCGCTCGCCGGCGATGCCGTACAGGATCTGCAGGTCCTCGGGACGACCCGCGGCGGCGCGCAGCAGCCAGGCGCGCCAGGCCTGGGCTTCCTCGCGACAACCGGCCTTCAACAGCACGTCCAGGGTCAGCGCCGAATCGCGCAGCCAGCAGTAGCGGTAGTCCCAGTTGCGTTCACCGCCCGGGGTTTCCGGCAGCGAGGTGGTGGGCGCCGCGACGATGCCGCCGGTCGGCGCGTAGGTCAGTGCCTTCAGCGTGATCAGCGAGCGCAACAACTGCGTGCGCCACTTGCCCTTGTAGGTGCAACGGTGCGCCCAGGTGCGCCACCAGCGTGCGGTGTTCTCGATTGCCGCCAACGGGTCGATCGGCAGTGGTGCCGGCTGGTGCGAAGCGAAGCGGGTCAGGGTGAATGGCACCGCGACGTCCGCGCCCACCTTGAATTCGGCCACGGTCGTGAATGCCTGTCCGCGCGTCTTGACCGGTGTATGCAACTGCATCGAGTTGGGCCCGGCGGTGGCGTCCAGGGTGCCGTCCAGCTTGCGCACCCAGGGGATGGTCTGACCGTAGTCGAAGCGGATCACCAGCTCCATCTTCATGTCCACGTGGCCGGAGATGCCGCGCACCACGCGCACCACGTCGGACCTGTCTTCCCAGTGCGGCATGCAGTCGGTCACGCAGACCGTGCCGGTATCGGTTTCGTACTCGGTTTCCAGCACCAGGGTGTCTTCCCGGTAGCGACGCTTGACCGAGCGCACCTCGCCGGCCGGCGCCAGCAACCAGCGACCGTGTTTCGGTTCGCCCAGCAGCGCGGCAAAGCACGCCGGCGCGTCGAAGCGCGGCAGGCACAGCCAGTCGATGGAACCGTCGCTGCCGACCAGTGCGGCGGTGCGGGTGTTGCCGATCAATGCGTATTGCTCGATGGCGAGCGGCATGGCTTGCTCCTTGTCAGAATTCCAGGTTTTGCGCGGCGCACAGGTAATCGACCAATGGCGCGAGGCGTCTGAAGTGGCCGACCGCGAATGTGCGCAGCTTCGGCGAACAGGCCAGCGCATCGTCGAAACCGACGCCCGCCGCGAAGCTCTTGCGCTTCAGATCCTCGATCAGCGGGTGGTCCGGGGCAAACCCCTGCGGTGCGCGAACCAGCGATTCGCCCCGGAACGCATAGTGCCTGCAGAAGGCACGACCGTGTGCGGCGCGCTTCCAGGCCGCCGGGTTGTCCACGATGAAGTTGCGGACGTTGCGCAGGGTATGGTTTTCAGGATGCCACAGCCCGGCGCCGATGAAGCAGTCGCCCGGCGCGATGTGCAGGTAGAAGGAGGGCGCGGCGATTTCGCGCCGGCGTTCGTGGAAGATCCGCGCGCCCGCCCACGGCTTGTACGGTTCCTTGTTGCGCGTGAAGCGGGTATCGCGCTGCGGCCGGAACAGCGAGCCGCCGACCTTGCGCGGATCGGCGCGATAGTGCGGGCTGAGTTTGGCGACCGGCGTTTGCAGGTCGGCGACCAGTTGCAGGAACGGCCCGCGCACGTGCGCCTCATAGTCGTCCTGGTGGGCCTTGAACCAGGGTCGATTGTTGTTGCGCGCCAGCGCGCGCAAAAAGCGGAAGGTTTTCGGCGAGAAGTAGCTTTGTGGCATGGTGGTGTGGGCTTTCGGGACGTCTTGGCTTCGGCTGTTGCGACGGCGGGCAGTGCCCGCCCTACGACATGGTGCGAATGCAGGGCGGACATTGCCCGCCGTTTCATGAACCGGGTATCGCGCAGGGCGGGCACTGCCCGCCGCCTCATGGAGCATACGCATCCTGGATCGATTCACCCCAGGCCTGCAATTGATCCAGCAGGACCTGCTTCGGGCCGGGTGGGTGCTGGCTGCGCAACACCTCGATGTTCGCGAAGTATTGGTCCAGCGTCAGCGGGGTGGTTTCGGTGTCGCGCGTCAACTTGGCCTGCACGAACGCCCGCCAGCGTTCGCGCTCGTCGGCATTGAGCGTGTCGGGCCAGTTGCGCGCGCGGTAGCGGAACAACAGCTCGGTGTAGCGCGCGTCCTCGAAGCCGAAATCGGTGGTGGCCAGGCGATCCGGCGGCGTGGCGCGTAGCGTGGCGAAGCGGCGCTTGTCGGCAGGCGATGCAAAGCCCGCGTACAGCCTGCATTCGGGATCCTCGCGGTCCGGCCAGCGGTCGGCCGCGGCGGAAAACGCGAGCTGCACGCGTTCGGCCAGTCCCTCGCAGGCGCGCAGCGCCGCAAGGTTGCGTTCGCAGGCGTCCACGTCCAGCCTGATGCGCGCGGTGTCGGTGTCGCGCAGCACCGACAGCGGCGCCAGGAACGGCGACTTGTTGGCGTGCACTTCCTTCAGCGGCGGACGCTCGATGTCTTCGGGCAGGTCGTCGCGGCGGGTGAACATGCGCTCGACAAGATCATCGGGCTCCAGCGCCATCCATGCCGCCGGGTCGCACCCGAGGTCGGCGACGATGAAGGTGCCGCGCCGATCAGGATGCTCGGTGATCGGCGCCACCATCGCCAGGCACCCCTGCGCGGGCGGGTAGCGTCCCGACACGTGCAGCAGCGGCTGCATCTTCGGCAGCGCCCGCGCCAGCTTCGCGGTGACCTTCGCCTTTTCGCGCAGCGCGAAATGCCAGTCGTACAGGCGCGGCTGTTTTTGGCGCAGCAGGCGGGCCAGGTCCAGCGTGGCTTCCACGTCGGACAGCGCATCGTGGGCGCGGTCCTGCTTCAGGTGGTTGGCCGGCGCCAGTTGATCGAGCTTGAACGACGGCATGCCCGTATCGCCCAGCGGCCATTCGATGCCTTCCGGGCGCAGCGCGTAGCAGGCGCGCGCCAGGTCCATGATGTCCCAGCGCGTGTTGCCGTCCTTCCACGCGTGTTCGTAGGGATCGAGGAAATTGCGGTAGAACAGGTGGCGATTGACCTGGTCATCGAAACGGATGGAGTTGTAGCCGACCGAACAGGTGCCCGGTTCGGCAAGCAACTCGTGTACCGCGGCAGCGAAGTCCGATTCGGCAAGGCCGTCGCGCGCGGCGTCCTGCGGCGCGATGCCGGTGATCAAGCAGGCTTCCGGTTGCGGCAGCACGTCGGGTGCCGGCGCGCAATACAGCACGCACGGTTCGGCGACCGGCCGCAGGTCCATGTCGGTGCGCAGCGCGGCGAACTGCACGGGGCGGTCGCGCACCGGATCGGTTCCGGTGGTCTCGTAGTCGTACCAGAGCAGGGTCGGCGTCGGCATCCGGCCAGCCTACGGTGCAAGCGCGCGCGCCGCAATCGGTGCGCGTTGTGCGCCTGTAGACTTGCCGCGAAGGAGACCTGCATGACCGATTGCACCAACGACAACCTGATCTGGATCGACCTGGAGATGACCGGCCTGTGTCCGGATACCGATTCGATCATCGAAATCGCCACCGTGGTCACCGACCGCAACCTGCAGATCCTCGCCGAGGGACCGGAGTTCGCGATCCATCATGAAGAGGCGCGGCTGCTGGCGATGGATGACTGGAACCGCAGCCACCACGGCAAGTCAGGGCTGTGGCAACGGGTGCTGGAATCGGGCATCGACCATGCGCGCGCCGAAGCGGACACCATCGCGTTCCTGCAGCAGTGGGTTGCCTCCGGCAAGTCGCCGATGTGCGGCAACTCCATCTGCCAGGACCGTCGCTTCCTGCACCGCCAGATGCCCGAGCTCGAAAAGTACTTCCACTACCGCAACCTCGACGTGTCCACGCTCAAGGAACTGGCGCGCCGCTGGGCACCCGCGGTGTACAAGGGCTTCAGCAAGGACTCCGCCCACACCGCGATGTCCGACATCAAGGACTCGATCGAGGAACTGCGCTACTACCGCACCCACATGGCCGAGCTGGCGGCGGTGTAGGGCAGGGCAGTGGATCAATGGGGCCAGAGTCATTGATGTAGCGGCCCAATCGATGCGGGCAAGATCAATGACTCTGACCCCATTGATACACAGCCACCACGGCAAGTCAGGGCTGTGGCAACGGGTGCTGGAATCGGGCATCGACCATGCGCGCGCCGAAGCGGACACCATCGCGTTCCTGCAGCAGTGGGTTGCCTCCGGCAAGTCGCCGATGTGCGGCAACTCCATCTGCCAGGACCGTCGCTTCCTGCACCGCCAGATGCCCGAGCTCGAAAAGTACTTCCACTACCGCAACCTCGACGTGTCCACGCTCAAGGAACTGGCGCGCCGCTGGGCACCCGCGGTGTACAAGGGCTTCAGCAAGGACTCCGCCCACACCGCGATGTCCGACATCAAGGACTCGATCGAGGAACTGCGCTACTACCGCACCCACATGGCCGAGCTGGCGGCGGTGTAGGGCAGGGCAGTGGATCAATGGGGCCAGAGTCATTGATGTAGCGGCCCAATCGATGCGGGCAAGATCAATGACTCTGACCCCATTGATACCCACCGGTTGCGTTGCGGCGGTCAGGCCGCCAGTGGCTGGATGTCTGCCAGGGTATCGGCCAGCGCGTCCTTGGCAACCGCCCGGTCATGGTCGTCCTGCAGGCCGGTCCAGAATCCCTCCGAGGTCCCGAAGAAGCGGGCGAGGCGCAAACCGGTATCCGCAGTGATGCGGCGCTTGCCGGCGACGATTTCGCCGATGCGCCGTTGCGGAACCTTGATGGACTTTGCCAGCCGGTACTGGCTGATGCCCATGGGCTTCAGAAATTCCTCGCGCAGGATTTCGCCGGGCGTGGGGTAGGGGATGATTCGCATGACGGGCGGCGTGCTCAGTGATTGTCGGCGGCTTCTTCGTTGATATTGCCGGCCGCCTCCGCATCCAGCAACACGTCGACGCCGACGGCGGGGGCGATGGCGGCGGCCGGGATGGCATCGCCGCGTTGCCAGCGGGCGAGAGCGTCGCGTTTGCCGGCGCCTTCCACCAGGAACAACACGTGGCTTGCGTTCGACAGGCGGTGCGCGCTCAGCGATACGCGTTCGGGTGGCGGCTTGGGCGCATCGAAGATGGCGAGGACATCGGGTGAGTCGGCGTGCACGCCCCAGTCGTGGCCGGGGAACAGGCTGGCGGTGTGGCCGTCCTCACCGAGGCCCAGCAGCACCACGTCGAACGCGTCGGCTGCCTGCAGTTCGCGGGCATAGTGCACGGCGGCTTCGCGCGCGCCGACCTGCGTCGGGATCGCGTGCACGTTGGCAGCCGGGATGGCCACGTGGGCCAGCCATTCGTCGTGTGCCATGCGGCTGTTGCGGCCGGGATCGTCCGGCGGCAGGCAACGTTCGTCGCCGAACCAGACGTGCCAGCGTGTCCAGTCGGCGTCGGCGCGGCGCAGCGCGCGGTACAGCGTGCGCGGCGTGTTGCCGCCGGCGAGCACGATGTCGAATGCGGCGTGTCGGGCGATGGCCTCGCGCGCGGCGGCCAGCACCCGGGCCTGCGCGTTGGCCTGCAGCGACGCCACGTCGGGGAACTCGTGCCAGCGCACGGTCTGCTCGGGCAGTGGCGGCGGCACGCGCATCATTCCTTCTTCATGGCGTGCCCGCCGAACTGGTTGCGCATCGCCGACAGCAGCTTGTCGGTGAACGAGTCGCTGTCGCGCGAGCGCAGGCGTTCGATCAGGGCACCGGTGATGATCGGCGCGGGCACGTCAAGATCGATGGCTTCGGCGACCGTCCATCGGCCCTCGCCGGAATCGACCACGTACGGGGCGATGCCGTGCATCTCCGGGTTCTCGGCCAGCGCGTCCGCGGTGAGGTCGAGCAGCCACGAGCGCACCACCGAACCGTAACGCCAGATCTGCGCGATCTGCGCCAGGTCGAGCTTGAATTCGTCCTTCTGCTTGAAGATCGCGAAGCCTTCGGCGTAGGCCTGCATCATGCCGTACTCGATGCCGTTGTGGACCATCTTCACGAAGTGCCCCGAGCCGACCGGCCCGACGTGGCCCCAGCCCTTGTCCTTGCCCGGCGCCAGCGCCTCGAAGAGGGGCTTGATGCGATCGACGACCGGCTTGTCGCCGCCGACCATCATGCTGTAGCCCTCCTTGAGGCCCCACACGCCGCCGCTGGTGCCGCAGTCGACGAAGTCGATGCCCTTGCCCGACAGCAGTTCGGCGTGGCGCTGGTCGTCGCGGTAGTTGGAGTTGCCGCCGTCGATCACCACGTCGCCCTTGCCGAGCTTGTCGGCCAGCGCGGCCACGGTCTCGTCGACAATCCTGCCGGCCGGTACCATCACCCACACCGCGCGTGGCGACTGCAGTTCGGCGACGAGCTTGTCCAGCGAATCCACGGCCTTGCCGCCGGCGTCGGTGAGGGACTGGCGGGCCTTGTCGTTGGGGTCGAATCCGACCACGTCGTGGCCTGCCTTCATCAGGCGCTGGGCCATGAAGTTGCCCATCTTGCCGAGGCCGATCATTCCGAGTTGCATGGTGTTCTCCTTGGGTTGCCGGTGGGATTGCGCGGCGTTGCGCCGGAACGCCCATGGTACGCGCCGGGGCGCGGGAATGGGCAACTGGGTCGAATGGCCATCCGACCGGGCCGGAACTTCAACGCGCGATGACTCCTCTTCCCCCGGGGAAATGGTGCCCCCGCAAATTCGTCATTCCGGGGCTGCCCGCGTTGTTTGCGGGCAGAACCCGGAATCCAGCATTGCGGAAAGACACGCAAGAGCTGGATTCCGGGTTCCATCGCCGGGACGGCCGGTGATGGCCCCGGAATGACGAGCACGGGGCCGGGAGATGGATCCGATCGGGATTCCCGAATGGAGAGGGGACAGCCGGACTTATTCGGGGGCCTTCAAGCGCCGCTTGTTGACATGGAACAGCGGCGCCGAGCCATCCACGGATTTGCCCTGGAAGTAGCCACGCTGCCATTTCTTCTTGACGGCCGAGGGATCGCCGTCGTGCAACAGCTTGTTGAACTCGGCGCGCGACTTGCCCCATTCGGTGTAGTCGGCCTTGAGCTTGGGATCGTCGTCGATGCTGGCACGCTTCGGGGTCACGTTGTCCATCAGCGAGTGCGGGCAGAAGGTGATGAAGCAGAACGGATCGCCCTTCTCGAAGCGCACCGTGCACGGCCGGGTGAAGCGCCAGTTCATGGTGAACGGGAACGGCAGCCAGTCGGTCTCGACCATGCCGTCCAGTGCTTGGATGCCGTCCTTGGCGTAGTTCGGCGCGCCGCGCACCCACAGGCCCCAGCCGGGCGAGGTGCGGAACAGCCAACCAGTGTGAAAGGTCAGGATGCCGTGGCCGAAGTGCGAGGTGATCAATGCACGCAGCGCGTTCGGATCGACGCCCGGCGCGCGCGCGGTGATCGCCTCGATGCCCTGGCCGCCGTCCCACTGCACCTCGAAATCAAGCGGCGTGCTCAGTTCCCAGCCACTGGTGTTGGCGGTTGAAAGCGGCAGGCAGCGGTAGGCGTAGTGGTCATTGGTGTCATCCATCCACTTGCGGTCGCGGCGACCGGGCACGATCTTCGCCGCGCCCGGATGGACCTGGTAGCAGGTGAGCTGCGGTGTGGCGCTGGCCGGCAGCGGCTCCAGTTCCGGTGCATCCACCCCATGCATCGGGCAGGTTGCGGGCTTGGCTGCGGTGTCGGACATCGGCTTGCTCCCGTGAGCGGCTGCGGGTCGCTGAAAAATCGCCAAACCAGGCATGCTGTGCCCAATCGCCGGCCGCGTCAAGCTGCGCCGCCGCATGGATTCACGAACGCTTGAGACAGACGCGCGCATACTTGGCGATTGCGCGCGTGCACCGATCAAGGAAGCCCGACCATGCCCCACGATGCCCCACCGCCGGCCGATTCCGCACAGTTGCTGGGCGGCCCCGACCTTGCGACGTTGCTGACGCCCACGGGTGAAGGCGGAACCCGCTGGAAGGGTCTGGCGGTCATGCGCTGGCGCGCAAATGCTTCCGGGGGTGGGCAGGGGGGCTTCGTGTACCTGCGCGATGTCGCCGACGGCAATGTGTGGTCGGCCACGGCTGCGCCCTGCGGCGGTGCGTCGCGCTGCTGGTTCGACGCGGGCATGGCGCGCTTCGCGCGTCGCGACGGGGCGCTCACCACCACGCTCGAGGTGGTCGTCGACATCGAGGATGCCGTCGAGGTTCGCGGCGTCGGACTGCGCAACGACGGGCCGGTCGCGCGTGACATCGAGGTGACCTCGTACCTGGAACTGGTGCTGGGCGATGCGAATGCCGATCGCTCCCATCCGGCGTACTCGAAGATGTTCGTCCAGACCGCGCACGAGGACGGCGTGCTCCTGGCGTGGCGGCGCAAGAAGGATCCGGCCGAGCCCGACATCGTGGCTGCGCACGCGTTGGTGGTCGACGGCGCCGAAGCGGGCCAGCGTGAACATGAAACCGACCGCGCGCGCTTCATCGGCCGCGATCGTTGCCTGGCCGCACCGGCCGCCATGGATGCAGGACGACGCCTTTCGGGCACAGTGGGTACGGTCCTCGACCCGGTTTTCAGCCTGCGCACACGTGTCCGGGTCGGGCCGGGTGAAACCCGTCGCCTGGCATTCGTGACCGCGCTGGGCGCGACGCGCGGGGAGGCGCTTGCGTGCGTGCGGCGTTGCAGTGAACCGGCCGCGTGCGCCGCGGTGTTCGCGCGCACGCACCGTTTCGCGGCGCGCGCACTCGACGCCATCGGCATTCCGTCGGCCGTGGCCGCGCGCCTGCGGCGCCTGGCGGGGGCGCTGGTCGGGCGCACCGCGCGTTGGCGCGCGGATCCGGCCACGGTCGGGAACGCCGCGGGTGGCGCGCCGGTGCTGTGGGCCAGGGGGATTTCCGGCGACCTGCCGATCGCGATCGCGGTCATCCATGAATCCACGCAGGTCGCGCTGGTGCGTGACCTGCTGCTCGCGCAACGCTGGTGGCGTGCACACCAGTTGCCCGCCGACCTGGTGGTCCTGAACGCGGCACCGGAGCAAGCCGCCGACGCGCTCGACGAGGCCCTGCAAACAGCCACCGCAAACGCGGCGACGGGCGACAAGTCGCAGGGTTCGGTGTTCGTGCTGCGCGAATCCACGCTGGATGCGCCATTGCGCGACGGTCTTCGCGCGGCGGCGTGCATCGTGATGGACGGCGCGGCCGGCGACCTTGCCGCGCAGGTGGACGCGAATGCGGCCGGCGGGTGGCCGGTGTCCGTTTCCGCGCCCGGACATGCGGCCGTTCGCGGCGGCCGGCCCGCGTCGCTGCCGAAGCCCGCGGACCTGGACTTCTGGAACGGCCTGGGCGGTTTCACGCGTGATGGACGTGAATACGTCACGGTGCTTGCCGACGGCGCCAGCACGCCGGCGCCGTGGTCGCACATCGTGGCCAACCCGGATTTCGGGTTCCTGGCAACGGTCACCGGCGGCGGCTACGCGTGGGCCGTCAACAGCCAGCAGAACCAGATCACGGCATGGTCCAACGATGCGGTCTGCGATCCGCCGGGTGAGGTGTTCCTGCTGCGCGATGCCGACGATGGCAGCACGTGGAGCGTTACCGCATCTCCGGTGCGCGCCGGCGGCGCCACGTACGTGGCGCGCTTCGGCCCCGGTTACGCGCGCTTCGATGCCAACGTGCACGGCATCGAATCCGGACTGACGCAGTGCGTTGCCGGGTCCGACCCGGTGAAGGTATCGCGCCTGCGCATCGTCAATCGCAGCGGCCGGGCGCGACGGATCGAACTGGCGCAAATGGTCGCCTGGATGCTCGGTCCGATCGGCAGTGATCCGCGTGCGACCACGCGGGTGGAATCCGACCCCGCGCGGCGCGCGGTGTTCGCGCGCAATGCCTGGCGCGAGGAATTTTCCGGCGCCGTCGCGTTCATCGCCTGCAGCGCGCCCTCGGCGAAACCCGGCAGCGAGGACGGCCCGCGCAGCGCCGTGGTGGCGATGCTGGAACTTGCCCCCGGCGCGACGGCGGACGTGTCGTTCCTGCTCGGCGAGGGCAGGGACGGCGATGCCGCGCGGGCGCTGGTCGATCGCTGGCAGGGTGCGGATTTCGATTCCCTGCTCGCCGACGCACGCGCGCGGTGGGACAACGTCCTGCAACCGCTGCAGGTCGAGACGCCGCAGCGTTCGGTGGACCTGCTGGTCAACCACTGCCTGCCTTACCAGGTGCTGGCCTGCCGGGTGTGGGCGCGCACCGCGTTCTACCAGGCCAGCG
>CAZAXF010000030.1:0-35107 GCA_964489055.1 uncultured Rhodanobacter sp.
CAGCTTCAAACCGGGAATGCGTACGTCGAAGTAGCTGTTGGCCGAGCCGTTGATGAAACGCAGCCGCACCCGCTCGCCGGGCCTGAACAGGCCCGTCCAGTTGCCGGCCGGCGTCACGCCGTTCATCAGATAGGTGTAGGTGGCGCCGGTGATGTCCATCAGATCGCGCGGGCTCATCCGCATCTCGTTCCACATCTTGCGTTCGGCCAGCGCGGCCTTCAGTCCCATTCGCGACACGTCCGCAACGAAATCGCGCACAGTCGGCTCACCGTAGTTGTAGTAGTCGCCCATCTTCTTGAGATTCGCGAAGACCGTCATCGGGTCCTCGTCGGTCCAGTCATTGAGCATCACCACGTAATCGCGATCGGCCTGGACGCGATCAGGACCGGCCGGATCGATCACCAGCGCGCCATAGAGGCCGGTCTGTTCCTGGAAGCCGGAATGCGAGTGGTACCAGTAGGTGCCGCTCTGCTTGACCGGAAAGTGATAGACGAAGGTTTCATCCGGCGCGATGCCGGGATAACTGATGCCCGGCACGCCGTCCATGTCGAAGGGCAACAAAATGCCGTGCCAGTGGATCGAGGTCGGCACCCGCAAGCGGTTGGTGACCCGCAACGTGACCGTGGTGCCCTCGCGCCAACGCAGTAGTGGCCCTGGCAGCAAGCCATTGACGGCCGTTGCGAGACGCGACTTGCCAGTGAAGTTCACTGGGGTCTCGGCGATTTCCAGTGCGAACTGGGTTCCGGACAGAACGCCCGGTTCGCCAAGGTTCCGCGCGTTGGGCATGTCCAGACTTTGCAGTGCCCACGCCGGCTTGACGAAACCACCGAGCATCGCGGCGGTGCCGCCGAGGACCAAACCCTGCACGAAGCGGCGGCGTGAAGGCATCGGGAGCAACGGCCCCGTGCCGAAAGGTTTCTGTTTCATTTTGGATTCCCGCTGGCGTGCGCAGCACACCGGTTACGAACAGACGCCCATTCGCCACGGTGTGCGTGGCAAACAGGGATCAGGTTGCGGCGCTTTGCGCGCCGCGTCGGGAATCAGGCGATCGGAGGTCGCAGCGGCGGCGCGGAATGCGTCGGCACGGGGTCGGAGTGCATCAGCGACACTGCCAGATCATGGACGGGCTGTAACGCGACGCCAAGATAGGGGACACCGACGATGCCACTGCACACCGAAGCGCAGTAACAGCCGCCGTTATGGCAACAGCCATGGCCGGCCGGCTGCGAGGGCGCAGGATGATGTGTCGCATGTGGCATGCCCGATGCTGGCATGCCGTCGCAATGTGACGCCGCGTTGCCCGTGGTCATCGAAGCCATGCCGGCTGAACCGCCGGACATGACGAGCGGATGCGCGAATGCATCAAACGCGAACGCCGTCCACGCCAGCAATGCCAGTATCGACAGGCTGCGAAAAAGACGCGAACGGGGTCTCAGCCAATGATGCATATAGGCTACCCTAGGCTGCCTTTCAGCGATCGTCAACCACTCTGCGATCCTTCACCAAGGTCAATGCCCGTTACTTTTGACGGGCGTCATCGCCGTTACGATGCTGTCCTTGCCGTCCGGGTGCAGGGTGAAGTTCACCTTCTCGCCGACCCGGATCGATTGCAGCAGGCTGGGTGGGTCGGCTTTGAACGTCATCGTCATCGCCGGCCAATCGATCGATTTGATCGCCTGATGCTTGATCGTGACGGTGCCCTTGGCCGTGTCGATCGCTTCGATGACACCCGTTCCCTGTGCAGTCTGATTCGAGCAGGGCATGTTCTTTCCCATCGGCATGCCCTGCATGCCTTGGCCGCTCGTCATGTCCTTGTCCTTCATGCCCTGGTGCATCTGCATGCAGTCCATCATCATCTTCATTTCGGAGCCGTTCTGGTGCATCGGCATGGTCTGCTTGTCGTGATTCATCGGCATGTCCTGCATGTTGTGATCCATCCTCATGCCCTGGGTGCCCGCGGTGGCTTGCGCGAACGCGGGCGTTATTGCGGCCATCAAGATGGCGCTCAACAAAATGGAAGGTGTTTTCATGATCTGTTTTCCTCGGGTTGCAATGAATGTTGCTCGTTACGTTTGCGCAGCCGTCGACGTTCGAGCAACCGGAACGCCGCCGGGATCACCAGCATGGACAGGATCGGCGCGGTGATCATGCCGCCAACCATGGGCGCGGCGATGCGCCGCACCAGTTCGGAACCCGCGCCACCGCCGATCATGATCGGCAGCAGGCCCGCGACGACCACGGCCACCGTCATCGCGATGGGGCGCACGCGCAACAGCGCACCCTCGTGGATCGCATCGTCCAGTGCCGCATGGGTCCATTCGCCGGCGTCGATCCGGCGCTGCCAGGCGTGGCGCAGGTACAGCACCATCACCACGCCGAACTCCGCGGTCAGACCCGCCAGGGCGATAAAGCCGATCACCACTGCGACCGACACCGCATAGCCCAGCAACCACGTCAGCCAAAGGCCACCGACGAGCCCCAGCGGCACGGTCAGCAGGATGATCCCGGCCTGTGCGGCATCGCGGAAGACCAGGTAGATGAGCAGGAACACGATCGCGATCGTTGCCGGCACCACCAGTTCCAGACGTTCCTTGGCGTGTTGCAGGTTCTGGAATTGCCCGGCCCAGGCCAGCGTGTATCCGGATGGCAGCTTGACCTGTTGCGCGACCGCCTGTTTCAGCGAAGTCACCACGCCCCCGAGATCGCTGCTTCCGGTATCGACGTAGACGTAAGTCGCCGGTACGCCGTCCTCGCTGGTGATCATCGGCGGCCCGTTGGTGACGGCCAGATCCGCGACCTGGCCCAGGGTTACCTGCGCGCCGCCGGGCGCCACGATCGGCAACGCGCGCAGGTTGGCCAGCGAATCGCGTTCACTGCGCGGATAGCGCAGCACGATCGGGAAGCGTTGCAAGCCCTGCACCGTCTGCCCGATCGGCTCACCGCCCACCACGGTGCTGATCAGCGACTGCACGTCCTGCTGGCTCAGGCCGTAGCGCGCGGCCGCATCGCGGCGAATGTGAACCTGCACGTAGCGGCCGCCAGCGCTGCGTTCGGCAATTGCGGAGTTGACGCCCGGTACTGTCTTGGCGACGTCTTCAATCTGCTGGGCGATGTGTTGCAACTCACCGAGGTCGGGACCCATCACCTTGATGCCGATCGGCGTCTTGATCCCGGTGAGCAGCATTTCGGTGCGGCTGCGGATCGGAAACACGAACAGATTGGTCAGACCCGGCACCTGCACCGCGTGGTCGAGTTCGGCCTTCAGCTTTTCCATCGTCATGCCGGGACGCCACTCACTCTTCGGCTTGAAGGTGATCGTGGTGTCGAACATCTCCAGCGGCGCGTTGTCGGTCGCGGTGTCGGCCCGGCCCGCCGTGCCGAACACGTGCGCGACCTCTGGCACCGTCTTCAGCATGCGGTCGGTCTGCTGCAGCAACTGCGCGGCCTTGCCCGCGGACAGGCCCGGAAGCGCCGTGGGCATATACAGCAGCGTGCCTTCGTTGAGCGGCGGCATGAACTCGCTGCCCAGCCGTGAGAGCGGCAGCAGCGCCGACACCAGGACGATGGCCGCGACGATCAGCACCGTGCGTGGCGCGCGTAGCACCCAGGCCAGCATCGGGCGATAGATCGCGCTGACCAACCGGTTGACCGGATTGGCGTGCTCGGGGCGGATGCGCCCGCGCACCAGGTAGCCCATCAGCACCGGGATCAGCGTCACCGACAACCCGGCGGCGGCGGCCATCGAATAGGTCTTGGTGAACGCGAGCGGCTTGAACAGCCGGCCCTCCTGCGCCTGCAGTGCAAACACCGGCACGAACGAGAGCGTGATCACCAGCAGGCTGACAAATAGCGCGGGCCCGACTTCGGCGACGGCATCACCGATCAGCTTCCAGCGTTCGCGTGGCTCCGGTTCGCGTTGCCCTGGGTGCGCCTCCCGCCAGGCTTCCAGATGCTTGTGGGTGTTCTCGATCATCACCACCGCGGCATCCACCATCGCGCCGATCGCGATCGCGATGCCGCCCAGCGACATCAGGTTGGCCGAAACACCCTGCAGGTCCATTACGATGAACGCGGCCAGCACTCCCAGCGGCAGGGTGATCACCGCGACCAGCGACGAGCGCAGGTGCCACAGGAACAACACGCACACCAGCGCGACGATGATGAACTCTTCCAGCAGCCGCTGGCCCAGGGTCTTGACCGCTGCATGGATCAATTTGGAGCGGTCGTAGGTAGTCACGATTTGGACGCCCGGCGGCAGGCTCTTCTGCAACTCGGCGAGCCGTGTCTTGACCGCCTCGATCGTGGCCAGCGCGTTCTTTCCATAGCGCATGATCACGAGGCCGCCGACCACCTCGCCTTGTCCGTCCAGCTCCGCGATCCCGCGACGAAACGCTGGGCCGCGCCGAATCGTCGCGATGTCGTGCAGCAACACCGGCGTGCCGTCCTTGCCGGTCGCCACCGGAATCCGCGCAAAATCCTCGCGCGATTGCAGATAGCCCTCGCTGGACACCATCAGCTCGGCCTCACCCTGCTCGATCACCGAACCGCCACTTGCGCCATTGGCCTGCTTGATCGCATCCTCGACTTGCGGCACGGTCAGCCCGCGCGCGGCCAGCGCCTGCGGATCGAGTACCACCTGCCACGCCTGCACCATGCCGCCGACCGTGGCGACTTCCGCCACGTTCGGTACGGTCTTCAGGCGATAACGCAGGAACCAGTCCTGCAATGCGGTCAACTGGCCAAGATCGTGCTTGCCGGTGCGATCGACCAACGCATATTCGTAGACCCAGCCGGCGCCGGTCGCATCCGGGCCGAGCGCCGGACTGACGTTCGACGGCAACTTGTCGCGCGCCTGGCTCAGGTATTCCAGCACGCGCGAACGCGCCCAGTACGGATCGGTGCCGTCGGCGAACAGAATGTACACGAAAGAATCGCCGAAAAACGAGTAGCCGCGCACCCCGGTCGCCCCCGGCACCGACATCATCGTGGTCGCCAGTGGATAGGTCACCTGTTTCTCGACCAGTTCGGGTGATTGTCCGGGCCATGCAGTGCGCACGATCACCTGGGTGTCGGAGAGGTCGGGCAGCGCATCGAGCGGAATGCGCACCATCGAGAGCGTGCCGGCGATCGCCAAGGCAAGCGCCGCCAGTAGCACCATGCCGCGGTTGGCGATCGACCAGCGGATCAGTTTGGCGATCATGAATGTTCTCCATGGCTGCTCGACGAGGAAGCAGCCGGTGTCGCAGGCATGTCCATGTCGGGCATCGATTCGCCATCCGCCTTCGGCGGGAGCGAGGTCGGGGAAGATGGTTCGGGCGGGTGCGCGCCTTGGTGGCCGGCGTCCATCCGTTGCAACACACCGGACAAGCTCGCTTCCGAATCGATCAGGAACTGCCCCGAGGTCACGATGCGCTCGCCGCCTTGCAGACCGGCGAGGATGGCCGTCATGCCGTCCGCCGAACGGCCCGACTTCACCCGTATCGGCTTGAACTGCCCATCGCCCAGGGCCACGATCACGCGCGTGTCGACACCGTCGGCGATGACCGCCTCGGTCGGAACCAGCGGATGCGGTGCACTGGACGTGCCCTGGATGCGCAGATCGGCAAACATGCCCGGCGCAAGATCGTGTTTCGGGTTGTCGAGCACGATCCGCGCGCGCTGGGTGCGGGTTGCCTCGTCCACCGCGGGCAACAGGGCCTCCACTTCGCCGTGGAAGGTTTCATCCGGCAGCGCGCTGACCGTCGCGGTGATCGGCGTCCCGGCATGCACGCCGGCGCTTTGCGCCTGCGGAATCGCGGCCTCCACCCAGACCTTGTCGAGCCCGTAGATGCTCATGATTGGCATGCCCGCGCCGACCTGCTGGCCTTCCTTCACATCCAGTGCGCCAACCACCCCGTCGATTGGCGCACGCAGGGTGATCGTGCTGCCACCCGCGCGCAGGCTTCGGATGGTCGCATCGTCCATGCCCAACGCACGCAGGCGTTTGCGGGCCGCCGTGCGCAACGCTCGCCCCGTGGCCGACGCGGCATCGCCCAACGCGAAATACTCCGCGGCCGCCGCGCTCCACTGGGGCGCGAGGATTTCCGCCAGCGGCTGGCCAGCGTGCACCGGAGTGAATGGCGCGCGCACGTAGAGCTTCTCCAGCGTGGCGTCGGTGCGCGCGCTGACCGTCACCGCGAGCCGCAGGTCCCAGGCGACCGTGCCGGGTACGTGCAAGGTGTCCGACAGCCGGCCGACCTTCACCTTCGCGGTGCGCATGCCGAGGTTCTGCACCTCGGCTGGCGAGACCCGCACCGCGTTCTCGTCCGCGGAGCCGCCTTCGTCCGCGTACTTCGGCACCATCTGCATGCCCATCGGCGACAGGCCCGGGCGGTCGAAGTGCTGCTCGGGCTTCATGGGGTCGTACCAGTACAGGATCTTTTTCTGCGATGGCTGCACGGCAGTATTGCCGGAACCCGACGGCATCGATCGCGTCGCGACGACGTAACCGATGGCACCGGCGACTACCAACAGGATCAATGCGGCAATCGCCGCGAAAACACGTTTGACAAGGGTTCGATTCATGGCAGCAGCTCCGGCAGATTGTTGGTCTTCGGCGCGTCTCGATCGGGAATCAGGTAGGCCAGTTGCGTCCAGGCCGCACCCCACGTCGCGAGAGCCTTCGCGTAGGCAATGCGTGTGTCGATCTCGTCGCGGCGCGCTTCCAGCCACGGTTGCAACGAGCCTCCGCCGCGATACGCCGCCAGTGCGGTACGTGAGCGATCCGCCGCCAGCGGCAGCAGCTTGTCCCGGAAGGTGGCGACCTGCCTGCCATCGCCTTGCCATTTGGCCAGGGTGGCTGATACCGCCTCGCGTTGTGCGCGGCGCGCAGCTTCATGCTCAGCCCGCACGGCAGCGCGTTCCGCATAGCGTGCGCTGATGTCGCGGTCCTGCCGGTTGCCGGGGAACAGCGGCAGGCTGACGCCGACCTCGATGCCGATCATGTCGGGAAGATGGATGCGGCTCCCGTACATCAGGCCGACGCTCCAGTCGGGGCGCTTGCCCGCCTTGGCCAGTTCGAGTTTCGCCTGTGCCTGGTCCTCACGCGCAGTCCAGCCCAGCAGCGGGCCCTGGCGATCGATTCCGTCCAGCAGACCAGCGGGTGATACGGGGAGTGCCGAGAAGTCCGGCGCCTCGGCGAGCAGGTTGCCGGCCTGATCGCCGATCCAGCGCCGCAGCATGGCACGCGCGGCGGCAATGTCCGCATCCGCTGCGGTGACCCGGTTGTCGAGTTCGACCGTGGCGGCGCGTGCTGCCAGCACATCCGTCGCATTGCCCGCACCGCCTGCCAGCTGTGCCTTCGCGACCTTGACCGCAAGTGCGGACTGGTCGCGCAGGTCATTGAGCAGCTTGCGTTCACGCTCGGCCGCCCACAGGCTCACCCAAGCTCCCGCGGCAGCGCGCTTGACCGCCAGCCGCATCGTCACGACGTCGGCAGCTGAAAGCCGTACATCGGAACGGGCAACCGATTTTTCGGCCTCGCGCTTGGCGCCTGAGGGGATGACCTGCATCAGGCCCACGGTGCGCATGGTCATGCCATCGGCTGCGGCGCTGAAGGCCTGCGGGCCGGTCGCAGGCAGACTGCTAATGCCCGCTGTCAATTGGGGGTCAGGCAACCGGCCCGCGCGTACCGCATCGTCCCGCGCGGCGTCGGCACGCAGCACCTGCGCCTGCACCTGCGGCGCGCGCTGAACTGCAAGCCGGGTTGCGGCATCGAGGCTCAACGGGGCGCCGTTGCTCGCCGCGTAGAGCGGCAATGACACCAATAGTCCGCACAGCGATACGGCCAGTAGATGCGACACGCGCACGTGCCGCCAGAGCAATAAGGAATACATACAGACCTCCACACACGATCAGGCGCGGCCATTGGTATGGCCACGGGCGATGAACGTGGAGAGGTCTAGATCAGCAGGACGCGGAAACGCAGCGCGGGCGGGATGCCCGATAGTCGCCATGCCGCAGCGTGTTCATGGACCGCATGCGTGGCTGACAACGTCACCAGCAAAATCGGTGCCGGCAGCAGTGCGGGCATCGACACAGGCGGCACTGTGGGCGATTGCGCGCCCTGGATAGCTAGCGCCTGATCCGCGCAGTGCACCGGACACAATGCCGAATTCTGTTGGCCCTGCGCCATGGGCATGCCGTCGCAATGCATGCTCATGGCCGCGTTAGTCGACGGCATATCGGCGGTCGAACAGGCATACGACGCCAAAGCGACCTGCTGGAACAGCAGCGACAGCAACGCCAGCAGCACGAGCCGCAAGCGGATACGTCGGGTTGGTCGCATAAATCGCTTCACATGGGCACCTTAGCAGAGGCCCCGGCCGGGTTCACTTGATTCCGGTCAAATGAACGTGGGGTACGCGCCGCCCATTTCTGGTCACGACAATCGCCGCAATGAATTTCCGGCGCAACTATCCACAGCCATGGCGACCCGCCTGCACGGGAGGACAAGATACGTCGCCCCACGAACAGAACACGCAGCAATCGCCACGCTTGGGTTTGAGCAGCGTGCCGCAAGCTGGACATTCCCAGAAAAATTGGCAGGCATCGGTCGGCATGCGTAAGCGTGTGGCCGTACCGCACTTCGGGCAGGTTATCGTGCTGTCGAGTAGCAGCGTTGGTGCTGCCTTGCCTGTCTCCGGTGTTCCACATGCGTGGGGTGCACAGCCGTTGCCGGCCGGATCGGTGGTTTCTGGCACGGGGGCTTGCTTCGTAGGTCCAGTCATTGCCTTTCAACTCCGCTGGATCGGCGTTTCGACGCCGCTGGTTCGGCAACGGCGGCTGCCGGGGCTGACCAGATCCCACGCCGCAACGAGGATCATGACGATCAGCCCGGCATAGAAGGTTCCCTGTGCAACATTCGCGGGCAGAAAGCCGCGCGTCATCCCGAACACGCCCATCAGGCCGAATGCGCCGATCAGTGCCAGGACAGGGCCGATTGATCCGGTCAGTGCCCGTTGCCAGTGGCGGTGTGAAAACCAGCCGGCCAGGTTCGCGAGCAAGGCCACGATGGCGAAAATGGGAATCAGGATGCGTACGAACAAACCCTCCCACTGGCCGAGGAAGCCAAGGCCAATGGCGGCGCCGATGCTGGCGGCGGCCGGGAAGCAAGCGGCGCAGCCGAAACTGCCCACGATGGTGCCGATGACACCGGCCTTGTCTGCCACCCGCGTGGTGATGGACATGGTCTGGCTCTCCAGAATGACTTCGTTCGGCTCGCGATACCGGGGCGCACCGCGGTAAGCTTATGACCGTACCTATGTACGGAGTCAACCAGCATGCCGCTTCGCGAAAGATTCCTGACGATTGGCCGGCTGGCCGATGAGGTCGGCGTGAATGTCGAAACGATCCGCTTCTATCAGCGCAAGGGACTGCTGCAGAAGCCGGACCGGCCCATCGGGGGCATTCGTCGCTACGGGCAAACCGACATCGCCCGGGTAAAGTTCATCAAGTCGGCACAACGGTTGGGGTTCAGCCTGGAAGAAATCGGGCAGCTGCTGCGCCTCGACGACGGGATGCAGTGCAGCGCAGCCGCCCAACTGGCTTCCGAGCACTTGGCGAATGTGCGATTGCGGCTACAGGATTTGAACCGAATCGAAGCGGCGCTCGCAAAGCTACTCAAACAGTGCGCCCGTCATCGCGGGGAGGTGGCGTGTCCACTCATCGCAGCACTCCACGCCAACACGGATGAACCCCGGCGTTCGCGCCAAAAGCGGAGCGGGACGCTTTCTTCGGCCTGAGCGTTGCAGCGTCGTCAGAAGGCGGCGTTCCAAGCGAGCCTGGGGCCGGCCTTGATTCGGTGCGGCTTTGCCGGAGGGTACTTACCGCAGTGACGACTCACTGAGGGCGTGCGTTGTGCTTTCATGCCGCGCGTCTTCTTCCGCATGCAGGTAAATCGAGGTGGTCGCGATCGAGCTGTGCCGTAAATTGTGTTGGATATGATGCAGCGGGTTGCCGGCCTCCGCCTGGTGCGTGGCGGCGGTATGTCGCAGCCAATGGGTCGAGGCCTGTCGCAGCTGTGCAGCACGCGCGGAATCGGTTGGCTCCAAGACGTTCGCCACCCGCCCCAAGGTGTCCTTGACCACCAGATAGACCCCCGTCGCGGTCAGCGGGGTCGTGCGACCGGCGATGCCGAGAATCAATGGCCGCTCGCTGTCGCCGGCCGGCGTGGTCGGCAAGTTGTGAAACGTTCGGTACCGCGCAAAGACCGCCATCAAGGCATCGCTGACCGGCACGTCACCCTCCACACCGCCTTTACCGGTCACGTGCAGCCACCACCGGCCGCGGCGGTGCAAGAAGTCGCGTTCGCGGGCCTGGGCTGCTTCCGAGGCGCGCAAGGCGGTTTCATAGAGAAAGCGCAGCACCCACCGCGCACGTTCGTAGCGCTGCTGCTCACGCACATGGGTTCGCGGCCATTGCTCCACCGAGGCAAGCACGTCTTGCCACAGCGCGCGATCCAAGTAGCGCTCGATGATCCGGTGGGCGCCACGTGCACCACGTCGGTGGGGGTGTAGCGCGAACGGAGTTCCGGCGAGATAGCCGGCACGTACGAGGTAATTGAACAGGCCAGCCAAGATGCCCAATGCTTGTCGCTGGCTGCGTTCCGACAACGGTCCCGCGAAGAGTCGTCGATGCTCACCATGCCGAGCTGCGGCTTCGTCACACCACATCGGTAGCGGCGCGGCCAAGAAGGCCTCGTACGCCAAGACATCTTCGCGCGTCAGGCTGGAGACCGCTTTGCCGCGGACCTGGGTTGCCCAGAGCAGGAGCCGTTCGGCTTCCTTACGGTAGCTGCGGAAGGTGTTCGGCGAGTCGCGGTATTCGGCCAGCCACAAGCCGATGGCGGCAACATCGTCGTCCGCAGCGATTTGCCGGGTGACGCCGGCGACAGCGCGATTGGTGCCCGACGTCCCCGATAGCGCTGCGGGAAGGGTCTTGGGCACGATGGCCGTCAAGGCTTGGGCGTCCACGAGTTCTCCCGTGTTGCTGCAGGTACGAGGTTGTAGCGTACACCGTAAATACTTTTGATTATGGGAGTTATCGTAAATTACTGACGTAAATGATGATACATATAATGTAATACAGTGATATATTGGAGTCGTAATCGTCGAAATCGATCTTCTCAGCGACTGGAACGTGCCTATGAGCCGCGTCAGCGATACCCGACAGCGGACCCGCGAAGCCGCCGCCGCCTTGGTGAGCGAGGGCAAGCGGCCGCATGAACTCACTGTTGACCTGATCTACGCTGCTATCAAGCAAGGCAGCCGAACCACCATCAACGACGAGCTGAAGTTGTGGAAGGACGAACGGATCAAGGCCGATGCGCTCGGCGCCGATCTACCGCCGGTGATCGCCGACGCGATGCGTTCGCTGTGGGTGGCTGCGGTGGAACAAGGTGAGCAGGTCTTCGGCGAGCAACGACAAACGCTGGAATCCGATTTGGCGACGCTACAACACACACACGACGACGTCGTCGTTGAACGAGATGCGGCGCTGTCCGCCGTCCAGCAACTGCAGCAGGAGATCGAGCGGCTCCGGGAGCAAAGCACCCAAGTGCAACTGCAACTCAGCCAAGAAACCGAGGCCAAGCGTGATGCACTGGGTCAGATCCAAGCCCTGCAACGCGAAATGGCCACGGTTCGTGCCGACATGACTCAACAGTTGGAGGAGGCGCGAGACGTTCAGCAGCGGCTGACTTCGGAGTTCCAGTCCACGATCACGGCACGGGATGCAGCCTTTCAAGCCGAGCGAGATAAGGCGAACGAACGCGTGGAAGTGGCCCAAACTCGCATGCTGCAAGAAACCGATGCCGCACGCGAAGGGCTAAGGCAGACCGAACAGCAGCTTGCCAAAGCCCGGAAACGCAATGAAGAGCAGCAGGCGGACGTCACGGAACTTCGCCTGGAAGTTGCCCGCCATCAACGTGAACTAGCCGAAAGCGTGGCCCGCATGAAAGCTTTGGTCGAAGTCAAAGGTGAACGCGATAAATTGACGCTTGAGGTCGCCGCGTTGCAGGGACAGTTGGCAGGACTGATCACGGCCGTCCAGTCGGCCGAAGCAAGGGCAGTAGCTGCTGAGTCTCGGCTGGCTGCAGCGCAAACGCCCGCTCGGAAACGGCGACGGGCCGGGTGAGGCATGACCCAGAGTCACCACTGAGGGCCAAGCCGAACCATTTTTATCCGCCAAGCCTTTGACGAGATTGATAAATTTAACTTCTATAGGGCATTTTTACACGTATCTCGGCTGCACCCCGAAGTGGTGAGATCCGGAATCTGCCGTTGATCGCAGCAAGTAAAGAAGGGCAGATTCCGGGTTCCTGCGCCGACGAGCCGGCGCAGGCCCCGGAATGACGGGTCTGTGGGTGAGTCGCCGCCCGCCGGGTGCTCAAGGTACACGGTACATCGTGGTCGCCCCGCGTCCGCCATACCATCAGCGACAATACTCGCCACCCACCCGGCGCGCGACCGCCGCACTCGGGCCCCAGTCATAGGCCGCGGCCGAACCGCTGTCGGACACGTTGTAGTACACCACGCCATTGGGGAACATCACCACCGAGAGTCCGCCGAAGCCGGACATGAAGGGCACCCAGGTCGGCTTGTCGCAACCAAGCAGCGGCGCGACGTTGCGCGCCCAGAAGCCGAGCTGGTAGCGGAAATCGGGATACGCCGCGACGACCATTCCACGCTGCCCCGGCACCTTCTGCAGCGCCAGGTCGAGCAGGTGCGGATCGAGCACCTGTTCCCCTTCGATCCTGCCGCCATCGTTGCCGACGAAGCGCGCCAGCCGCGCAATGTCGTCGCGGTTGAACTGCAGGCCGTAGCCGAAGAACGGCTGCGCCACGGCATCGGCGGTGCGGCGGGTCACCCGCGCGGTGGGGCTCAGGTGCAGCGGCTTGTAGATCTTCGCGTCGATGACGTCGCGGAAGATGTCGGCATCGGCATGGCCCGGCAGGCTGCGCAGGTAGCGGTTGAGCTCATCGCCCAACAGGAAAGTGTCCGAGGTGTGGTAGACCCAGGTGGTGCCGGGCGCGGTGCGGCGCGGATAGGCGTTGCAACTGAAGTTGGCCTTCTGCTGCTCCGTGGTTACGTAGAAAAAGTGCTTGACCTTGGGCGCATCCTCGTCGGCCATGTAGGCCGTGGAATCGTAGTGTCCGGTGGTCATGTCCAGAAGATTGCGCAGTGTCACGCCATCCCACTTTCGTGCCGCACAGCCCGGAACCGGCGCGAACCGGCTCACCGCAAGGTCCTGCGTGCCCGGATGCGCATGCTCCATTGCCATCAGCGCCAGCGCGGCCTCGGCCGACTTGGCGGTCGAATAGGACGGAAACGGCAGTACGTCGCAATACGGATAATCGCCACGGCGCGTGGGACACTTTGAAACGTAGTTGACCCCATCGACGACGAGGCCGTACAGCGTGCGCGCGTTCGACTCGCCGATCGCAAGTTTCGAGGGATCGACGCCTGGAAAATCCTTTGCGACCTGCGCGATCGGCCGCTCGGGCAGGCGATGCGCTTGATGGTCGCGCCAGGCCGCGATCACGGCGTCCTTCTGCGGCACCGCCTGCGGCGTGTAGCGCGCATCGAACAAACCCCACATGTCCAGCTTCAGGTACTTGCAGGTCTCGCTGTCGACCTGCATCGCCACGTGCGAAACCGACCCGTCAGCCTTGAAAAGGAACGTCATCACGCCGTAGTGCGTGCAGTTCATGTGCTTTTGCACCAGCGCGAACGGCAGCGCCGCGCGCGTGTAGCCGCGGTCGCGCGGCTCGTTCCACACGCGACCCGGTTCCAGCACGAAATCCCAGTGCGGATGATCGGTCACGATGTAGCCACGCCGCACCGGCAGCAGCACATCGCCGTCCTGCACGAAGGCGTAGTCGAAATCCGAAGGAAAGGTGCGCGCGGCGTCGATCTGCGCGCGGGTGAGGAAGCCGGGATCGACGAAGACCGTGCGGGCGCGTGGTTTGCCCGACACCTTCAGCCTGCCCTCGAAACGCTGCGATGGCGCTTCGGCATCCGCCGGTGGCGCGAAGGCCGAGAGATCGACTTCCTTCGCGCGGTGGCCGGTTTCGAGATACTGGAACGACAATGCGGTGCGCGTGGTCGGCGCATCGGCGGCGGCGGAAACGGGCCAGGCGACGAAGGCAGACACCAGCGCCGCCGCGGACCACCCCACCCACCTGCCCACTATTCGATCCCCCCGATGCAGGTGTATTTCAGCACGGTGTAGTCGAGCAGGCCGTACCTCGAGCCTTCCGAGCCGACGCCGGAATCCTTGACGCCGCCGAATGGCGCGACCTCGGTGGAAATGATTCCGGTGTTGACGCCGACGATCCCGTACTGAAGCGCCTCGCTGACGCGCCAGCTTCTGGCGAGATCTCGGGTGTAGAGATACGCCGCAAGGCCGCTGTCGGTATCGTTGGCCATCGCGATCGCCTCGGCTTCGTCGTCGAAGGCGAACAGCGCGGCGACGGGCCCGAAGGTTTCCTCGCGCGCAAGGCGCATGGCCGGCGTGGCCCCGGAGATCACCGTGGGCTCGTAGAACGTTCCGCCCAGCGGGTGGAGCTGTCCGCCGTGGAGAACGCGGGCGCCCTGCTCCACCGCATCGTGGACGTGGGCTTCCACCTTGTCGATCGCGGCGCGGTTGATCAGCGGCCCCTGGGTGGTGGCCTCGTCCAGGCCGTTGCCAACGTTCAGGCCCGCGACCGCGCTGACCAGGGCCTTGGCGAACGCGTCGTGGATGCCGCGCTGTACAAGGAAGCGATTGGCGCACACGCAGGTCTGCCCGCTGTTGCGGAACTTGCTGGCGATGGCGCCGGCGACCGCGGCGTCCAGATCGGCGTCATCGAACACCAGGAACGGCGCGTTTCCGCCGAGCTCCAGCGACACGCGTTTCATGGTGTCCGCACAACGCGCCATCAGCAGCTTGCCGACCGCGGTCGAACCGGTGAAGCTGAGCTTGCGCACCAGCCTGCTGGACGTCAGTTCCTGCCCGATGGCCTCGTCGTCGCGCCCGGTGACGATGTTGATGACGCCCGGTGGAATGCCCACGCGATCGGCCAGTTCGGCGAATGCCAGCGCGGAGAACGGCGTTTCCAGCGCGGGCTTGCACACTACCGTGCAGCCGGCGGCCAGCGCCGCGCCGAGCTTGCGGCCCAGCATCGCGGACGGGAAATTCCAGGGGGTGATCGCGGCGACCACGCCGACCGGCTGGCGCGTCACCAGGATCCGCTTGTCCGGCTGGTGGCCGGGGATCACGTCGCCGTATAGCCGCTTGCCTTCCTCGGCGAACCATTCGATGAACGATGCCGAGTATTTGATTTCGCCGCGCGCCTCGGCGAGCGGCTTGCCGCCCTCGCTGGTCAGGAGCACCGCCAGATCTTCCTGGTGCGTCAGCATTTCATCGTGAAGGCTGCGCAGCAGCCGCGCGCGATCGCCGGCTGTACGCCGCGACCAGTCCGGCAATGCCTTGGCCGCCGCATCGATCGCGCGCCGGGTTTCGGCGGCACCCATGTCCGGCACGGTGCCGATGACGGCACCGGTCGCCGGGTTGTGGATCGCGACCTCGTCGCCACCGTCGGCCGCACACCAGTCGCCGCCGATCCGGCCGCGCTGGCGCAGCAGGTTCGCATCCGAAAGCCGCGGGCCGTCGTCCGTACTGGAATCCGCCGTCATCGTCTATGCCACCTCGCCTTGTTGCGTGCCGCCCAGCCGGTCCACCCGCACCGAGGCGATCAACATCGCCACCATCGACACGACGAGGAACGCCAGCGCCATGCTGATCACCGGCACGTAGTCGGTGGGCCGCACCAGCCAGCCGGCGACCAGTGGGCCGGACGCCAGCCCCATGCCGGAAATGAAGCCCGCCAGTGTGGCAAGCCGTCCGGTGCGATCCAGCATCGAGACGATCCCGAACAGGTACGGCACCACGAACGACCAGGTGATCGCGGTGACCGCGTTGGCGGCGAAGAACAACGGCCCGTGGTGCGCGAGGTACAGACCGGCGATGCCGAGCAGCGTGAAGAACATCGCGACCGTCAGAGGCCGCGCGCGTCCCAGCCGGGTGCCGAACACGATCACGAAGACCGCGCCCAGCGCGCCGATCCAGGTGGTCCAGCCCACGGTCTGGGTGATGAACGGCAGCGTCAGCCGGCTGTTCTCGCCCAGCGGAATGATGAACGCGAACAGGCCCATCTGCGCGGCCTGGAACAGGAACAACGCCAGCAGCGTGGCGGCGGTCAGCCAGAACACCCGCGTCACCGGCAGCTTCGTCGAGACGCCTTGCTTCGCGCGTTTGCCATTGCGCATGCGCAGGAAGATCGCCGTGATGATTGCAGCCAGGTCCATCACCGCCATCACCGTGAACAGGATCCAGGTGCCATGCGCCTTCACCAGCCCCGGAAGCCACATGCTGCCGAGCCCGCCGAACACGAACTGGAACACCAGCAGCGCACCGAAGGCGCGATCGGGATTGTGGGTGCGCGCCAGCAGCGACAGCCCGATGCCGACCGACATGCCGCCGACGAAACCATCCACCGCGCGCAGCGGCAGCAACACCTGGTAGGTGTGTGCGAACAACGAGGCCAGTTCCAGCCCGAGCAGCACGCACAGAAGGCCCACCAGCGCCGGTCGCCACGGCAGGCGCCGCACCAGGAACACGGCCACCAGGCCACCGACGCTGGCGCCGTAGATGTTGGCGGACATCACCGTGCCGGCCTGCGCGCTGGTCAGCCCCAGCGTGCCGACCAGCCCGTCCACGATCGCGGCGGCCAGGTTCACGTAGAAGAAGCCGGCGGTGCCGAGCAGCGCGAGCAGCGCATACAGCCACGGGCTGTCGCGGTCTTCGGTTGGCGCCGCCGCGGTGCCTTCCACGGTTTCCGCAGCGCCACTCATCCCGGCACCTGTTCATCGATGGCAACACCGGCGTCGCGCAGGCGATTTGCCAGCGGCGCAAGTCCGCGGGCGTGGTGTTGCCACAGTCCCACCGACGTGCGATAGAGCGGCTGACGCACCTGCGCGGCGCTCGCGGTCAGCGACGGCGCGGGATTGCGGTCGAAGTGCAGGCACGCGTCCTGCCACGGCATGCCGACGTGCTCCAGCATCGCCGCGATGGTCGATTCCGGCTCGGACACCAACCGTTCGTAGTCGACAATCAGCATCCGTCCGGCGGGCAGGGACTCCTGCCAGTGGCGCATCAGGGCATCGAAGGCGAGCCAGTAGCGGCCAAGGTCGTCGAGGTCGTAGGAATACGGATACGCCATCCGGAACAGCGTCTTGTACATCGCGTAGCACACGTCCATCGGCCGGCGGCGCACGTAGATGATCCGCGCGTTGGGCAGCGCGCGTGCGATCAGGCCGAGGTACAGGAAGTTCGCGGGCGTCTTGTCGATCACGCGCCCGCCGGTGTACGGCGCCAGCGTCGCGGCATAGGCGCAGCCGAGCTGGTGCGCATCGAGCTGCTTCGATCGCTCCAGCAGTTCGGTCTTGTCGCGGCACGGACCCGCAGCCTTCATCAGCGCCATTGCGAAGTCGGCGCTTTCGCCGCGACTCACGATGTCGCCGTGCGAGCTGAGGATGCGGTCGACCAGCGTGGTGCCGCTGCGCGGCAGACCCACCACGAACACGGGACGATGGTCATCGCAACCGGCCGCGCGCTCGTGGACCCAATCGCGGGAATGCGCCGCGCCGATGCCGCGCATGATCGCTTCGTCCTGCTCCACGCGGTAGGAAAGCACCGACCGGCGCGCCCTGGCACCGCGCATCAGCGCGGCGAAGGAACGCTCGAATGCACCGAGGTCTTCCAGCTCCTTCGCCAGGGCGTAGCACAGCGGCACCACGTCCTGCACCCGCAGACCGCTGCGCCCGAGTTCGCGCTCGATCGCCGCCACGTGGTTGCGTTCGGGTGTCTGCCGCCGCAGGGTCGCGCGGTTGTACCAGGCGTCGTAATCCCGCGGTTGCGCCGCGATCACGCGATCCAGCGCCGCCTCGGCTTCCTCGAGCCGCCCCAGCGCGATCAGTGCGGTGGAATGGTTGTAGTGGAAGGCCGGCTGATCCGGTTCGGCGGCCACCGCGCGTGCGTAGAAGGTTTCCGCGCGCGCGGGATCGTCGAGGCGCATGTAGAGCTGGGCGATGTCGTGCGCGCGCCGCGCGTCGATGTCACCCTTCGACAAGGCATCAAGCATGCACCGCGCGGCCACCGCCTCGCCCTGCCCCAGCAACCGCTCGACATCCGCCGGCGTGGGGCCGGAAGTCGCTTTGCACATGGTCGCGGTCGCCGCCACGTCCTAGAACCGGTACGTGAAGGTTGCGCCGACCGTGCGCGGCAGCGTGGTGATCAGCTTGGAATCGTTGCCGAAGAAGTGCTGCGCCGGTGACGTGCCCATGTAGTCGGTGGTGTAGATGCCGGTCGCCCCCCTGGTGTTGGTGATGTTCTTCAGCCACAGGGTCGCCGTCCAGTCGTTGACGGCGTAGCTGGCCGAGGCGTTCCAGATGGTGAACGCGGGCAGCGTGTACTTGAACAGCGGACTGGCGCTGATCGAGTTCTGCGACGACGAACGGTACGAGGCATCCATGTGCAGCGTGACCAGTCCCGGCCCGGCGGCGAAGGAATAATTGCCCGAGGCATTGAAGCGGTTCTTGGACACACCCGGCAACGGCGTGCCCTTGACGTTGATGAGATAGGCGCCATCGGCCGCGTAGGCATCGCGGGTCAGCTTGGCATCGGTGTAGGCGTAGCCGAGGCCGTAGGTGAAGTGCTCGCCGACCTTGCCCTGCAGCTCCAGCTCCAGGCCCCTGGACTCGGCGCGGCCCATGTTCTGTACCGCGAAGAAACCCCAGTTGGTGGTCGAGGTGTTGAGCTGCGGATCCTTCCAGTTGGTGTAGAACACGTCGGCGGTATAGGTCATGTCGCCGATGATGCCCTTGAGCCCGACTTCGTAGTTGAGCACGGTGTCGGGCCGGTAGAACTGCCAGGCGGGGCTTTCAGCGAAGCTGCCGGTGATCGGCGTGCCGTTGGCGCCACCGCGGCGGTAGCCCTGCGAGACCGTCGCATAGAGCTGGTTCGAATCATTGAACCACCACGACATGTTGCCGAGGAACAGTGTCTTGGACGACTTCTGCGTATCGTCGGAATGCGAACTGGAATAAAACGCGGTCCACAACGCCGTGTGCTGGTCGAGGCTGGCCACGAACTTGTCACGGAACGTCCGGAATCCCAGCGTGAAATCCAGCGTGTCCGTCGCGTGCCACGTGCCCTGCCCGTACAGCGCCGTCTCGACGTAGTGGTTGTGCGAAATGTAGTGGAAGTCGTTGTCGTCGATCACCGCGGCCGCAAACGCGGGATACGCCGCGTCCCACCAGTCCTTGAAGCCAACCAGGTAGCTGTCCTGTGTCGCAAAGGAATTCTGGTTGTGGTAATAGACGCCGAGGATGTAGTCGAACGCTCCGCCGTCCCTGGACACCAGCCGGAATTCCTGGGTGAAGGCCTTGTCGCCATAGTCGCGCACGGCCTTGGCCATCGGCCGCGGATAGTTGTAGTACAGCGCCGCCAGCCAGCCGTTCTGCGCATAGAAGCCGGTGTTGTCGCTGGTGATGTTGCCCTCGTGGTTGTAGTACGACGTGCTCGAGGTCAATGTCGCGAAACCGACGTCGAGGTTGGCCTCCAGGCTGGTCAGGTGCACGTGCCGGTTGGACGGCTCGAGCTGGATCGCGCCAAGCTGGTTGCGCTTGTACGGCGTGCCCCAGCCGTCGGTGCCGAGCGAGGTGCCGCGGCGCGCGCCGAAACGATCGGCCTGGGCCATGTAGCTGAGCTGCACGTCGAAGCCGTCGTTGGGCTTCCACAACATCGAAACGCGCCCATAGTTCTGCTTGACGGTGTCGGCATCCTTCTTCTTGTAGTACTCGGTGTCGGTGGAGAGGATGCCGCTGGGTGCGACCGGATGCCCGTTGCTGTCGAGCTTGTACAGGTTGACGTAATCGGTGACACCCGGGAAGTCGTTGCGCAGGCCATCGAAGCGCAACGCCATGGTGTTGCCGAGCGGCACGTTCAACATCACCGATTCCGAATTGCCGATGCTCGAAGAGTCATCCACGCTGGAAAGGCTGGCGCTGACGCTGCCGTTGAAGCGGTTCAACTGCGGCTTGTTGAGGATGTAGCGCACCGTGCCGCCCAGCGAGCCGGAACCGTACAGCGTGCCCTGCGGGCCGCGCAGCACCTCCACGCGGTTGATGTCGAACAGCGCGAAGTTCGCGAACAACGGCACCGAGTCGATGTAGGTCGCCACCGGTGCCACCGAGGACACCGCGTAATCACCTATCGCCGAGCTGTCGACGTTGATGCCGCGGATGCGAATGTTGTTGACCACGCTGGAGTTTCGCGGACCGCTGTCGACCACGTTGACGCCGGGAATGCTGCGGAACAGTTCGGCATTGTCCAGGATGTGGTCCTGCTCGATGGTCTGGCCGGTGACCGCACTGATGTTGTAGGGAACCATGATGATCTGCTGCGCGCGGCCGGTCGCGGTCACGGTGATGGTGCCCAGCGTTTTCGGCCCTGCCTCTTTCTTCGTGTCGCCCTGCGCGGTCTGGTCGACGTTTTGGGCCGGCGTGGTCTGCGGGGCCTGGTCCCGGGGCACGGGCGCCGCCCATGCGGCGCCGGATGCCAGCAGTCCGGCCATGATGGCCGCGGGCAATGCGCGGCGGCGCCAGGTGCACGCGCGCGGTAATGCAAGATTCTCGCTGTTCACGGGCAATCTCCCCTCTCTCGCTCGATTGTTGCGTTCAGTTTTCATCCGGGGTACCTCCAGCATTCGGTACGGTCAGCCGTCCCAGGCCGGACAGAAAGTCGGAAGGAGCAACGCCAGCGTCGTAGGCGGGAAACACCACCTTGCTGTCGCGGAAACTCTTCAGCGGCTGCGTCAGGCACTGCCAGCCGCGTTCGCGCGCGTCGCGCAGGTAGGCGAAATCGACTTCGAAAGCGATGATTTCGCGCCCGCTGCCGGCCTGGTGGATCACTTCGCCACCGGGACCGCACACGATCGAGCGACCATTGCCGAGCTCGCCGGCATCGTTGACGTCGATGAAGTAGCACTGGTTGGTCGCGGCCGAGGCGCGCGCGATGGCAAGCTCCACGTCGCGATCGATGGTGTAGGTCATGGTCGGGTGCAGGATCACCTCGGCACCCAGCCAGCTCAGCGTGCGGGTGGTTTCGGGGAACCACATGTCGTAGCAGATCGACACGCCGAAGCGGCCCACGCCCGGCACGTCGAACACGACCGGTTCGTGGCCCGGCGCCACGCCCTTCTCGTAGGGATAGAACGGAAACTGCTTGCGGTAGCGCGCGACCACGTTGCCCTCGGGGTCGATCACCGGCGTGGTGTTGAACACCAGGCTTCCCCTGCGCTCGTAGATCGAGCCGGGGATGAGCCAGACCTTGTTCTTGCGTGCAACCTCGCAGAATTTCTTTTCGGCCGGTCCGGGCATGGCCTCGGCGCGCGCGGGGTTGGCACCGAAGGTGGCAAGTTCGGCGGTGACCACCATCTGCACCCAGGGCATGCGCTTTTTGACCGTTGCCACTTCCGCGGCAATGCGCGCAAGGTTGTCGGTGTTCGAGAATTCCAGTTGCAACGCCGCGATGCCGAAGCGGCGGCTCGCCGGGTCTGGCGGGTTGCGTCTTGCACGATTGGCCAAGGCTCGACTCCGGTTGCGGGGCGATGTCATGGCCTCCGAAGGTAGGCTGAAAGCCCGAACCGTCTTAGTGCCAGATGTCCAGAATCGATGGTGCCAGTTGTTACCTTGGCGCCCCTGCCCCGCGCCTGGCCCTGTGCTGGAACACGGCCTTGTCGACCAGGCGGTTTTCCTCGTCGTACCAGTAGATGCGGTCGCCTTCCACGGCCACGAAAAATCCTTCGGCTTCGCCGTAGGCCCAGTGCCCC
Organism: uncultured Rhodanobacter sp.; assembly: GCA_964489055.1. Taxonomy (GTDB): domain Bacteria; phylum Pseudomonadota; class Gammaproteobacteria; order Xanthomonadales; family Rhodanobacteraceae; genus 66-474. The sequence goes on from CAZAXF010000030.1 coordinate 21,974, forward strand.
CACTGACGGAACCAGCGGTTGTCCTCGATCCACCAGCGCCCCTCGTCGGGATCGTCGTTGGCGTAGCCGGCCATGCCGATCAGTTCGCCGGTGCGGCCCACGTGGATGGTGCACGGCTCGCCGTACACGGTGTTGTAAAGAAACGTCCGGCCGGCCATCGCGCGCCGGATTGCCGCCGCCGACAGGGTGCGGTGCGGCGGCGTGTCGCCCTCCTCCGCTTCGCCGGATGCGCGAAACACCCGCGCCAGGTTGCGGACGCCTTCGCGGATGTGATCTTCCCGGATGCCGGTGACGCCCACCACGAAGGCGTCGCGGGCATCATCCAGGCGCGCTGGCTGGATCAGCACGCCGACGCCGGCGGCCCGGCTCGCCAGGGTGTGCGCACTGCGCCCGTCCCGGCAGCGCACCCAGTAGGCACTCGATCCGGGTACGGTGACGATGTCCACGGCATCGTGCAGGTAGTGGTTCAATGCATCGCGCAAGGCGGTCTTGCGCGCCGTCAGTGCGCACCGCGCCTTGTTCAGCGAAGCGGCATAGAAGCCCAGCGTAAGGAAGTAGGCCCACGCGCGCTGCTGCAGCGGGTTGGGCGTGGCGCCCGACACGCGCCGGAGCCGCCGCAGCCGGGTGATCACCGAGGCGTCGGACACCACGAATGCCGGCGGCGTGCCGCACGCGGCCACCGGGGACAGCCTTCCCACGAAAATGACGTTTCCCGAGCCGGCCGTCGCGAACAGCGCCGGTTCGGACGCGCCCGGCTCGCGGGTGTCGGCGGGCGTAGCGAGTTCGATCACGATGCCGTTGCGGCGAGCCACGGCTTCCACCAGACCGGGCCCGATCCGTGTACCGGCAGCCATTCCGGTGCGCGCGCTGGTCACCAGGATCACGTCATCCGGCGGACTGGTCGCGCGCTCGGGATGGAAGCGCTCGACGCGTGCGCCGCGGGCACGCAACGTGGCCACGAGTTCCGGATCGACCGGCTCCTCGAGCCACACGGGTGTTCCGGGTCGCAGCAGCAAGGCGACCAGGAACTGCAGCGCCTGGCGCGCGGAGTTGACGACGAGCAGCTCTTCGGGAAGCACGCTGATGCCGCGCTCGGGCAGCGCCTTGGTCCGGATCTCGTCGATCAGCATGGGATCGTCGAGTTCGCCGTTGCCCTCGGACCAGCGCGCGGTGTCGCGCGGACTCGATGCCAGCCGCACGGCCTTGCGCCATTCCTGCACCGGCGCCAGCGAGGCGTCCACGCGCCCGTCCCAGAACGGATACGGGTACTGCCGCCAGTGCTGGGGGCAGCGCGCGCCCCGGTCGGCGGGAAGATCCGCCATGCGGTCGGCGATTTTCGATTCCTTGTCCTCGGCAAGGCGCCGCCCGACCACGCCACCCTCTGCCGCCTTCTGCGACACGAAGATCCCACTCCGCCGGCGCGACTCCAGGTGTCCCTCGGCGACCAGCTCGCCGTAGGCCAGCACCACGGTATTGCGCGACACGCCGAGCTGTTCGGCCAGCGCGCGCGAAGAGGGCAGCCTGCGCCCCGGCTCCAGCGTGCCGGCGTAGATCGCCTCCACGATGCGCTGGCGCAACTGGTCCTGGAGTCCCAGCGAACTGGATCGATCGAGTACGAGCGTGATGTCGGTCATGACGTCATGGGTCTGCGTCGCGCACCGCATCCCGCAATTACTCCCGGGCGACGGTGCGTCAGGATGTGTTGAGGGCCTTTTCGAGAATCCCCAGGCCCTCCTCGAGCAGGGCATCGGGAATGGTCAACGGGAACAACAGGCGGATCGCCTCGCCGTGCGCACCGCAGGTGAGCACGATCAGTCCCAGCGAATGTGCGCGCTGCGCGACGGCCCTGGTTGCCTCGGGATCGACGGCATCGGAACCGCGCGCCGCGAGCAGGTCGAAGGCCAGCATCGCGCCGCGACCACGGACGTTCCCGATCGGACGCAGCGCGGCATCGGCTTGCCACTTTTGCAGCCGCGCGGTCACGCGCTCACCCAGCTCGGTGGCGCGCGCGGCGAGATTCTGCTTCTCGATCACCTGCAGCGTCGCCAGCGCCGCGGCGCAGGACACCGGCGAGCCGGCATAGGTCCCGCCGAGGCCGCCCGGTTCGGGCTTGTCCATCAATTCAGCACGTCCGATGACGCCGGACAGCGGGAACCCGCCCGCCAGCGATTTGGCAACCGTGATCAGGTCCGGACGCACGCCGGAGTGCTCGATCGCGAACATCCTGCCGGTGCGACCGAACCCCGCCTGGATCTCGTCGGCGATCATCACGATGCCGTGGCGGTTGCACAGCCCGCGCAGGTCACGCAGGAAATCGTCCGGTGCGGGCGTGAAACCGCCCTCGCCCTGTACCGGCTCGATGATGATCGCCGCGACCCGCTCGGCCGCCACGTCACTCTGGAACAGCGCCTCCAGCGCGGCCAGGCTCTGCGCGCGCGTCACGCCGCGGTATTCGGCCGGAAACGGCGCGTGAAAAACCTCGGGCGGCATCGGCCCGAAGCCCTTTTTGTATGGCGTCACCTTGCCGGTGAGCGCCAGCGTCATCAACGTGCGCCCGTGGAACCCGCCACCGAACGCGATCACCGCGGAACGACCGGTGGCCGCGCGCGCGATCTTCACCGCATTCTCGACCGCTTCGGCGCCGGTGGTGAAGAACACCGACTTGACATCGCCCTCGATCGGTGCGATCGCGTTGAGCTTTTCCGCCAACGCGACGTAGGATTCGTAGGCGGTGACCTGCACCGCTGTATGCGTGAAGTGTTCGAGCTGCGCGGCAGCGGCCCTGACTACCTCGGGATGCCGATGGCCGACATTCAGCACTGCGATCCCGGCCGCGAAGTCAATGTAGCGGTTGCCCTCCACGTCCCACAGTTCCGCGTTCTCCGCGCGCGCCGCGAACACCGGCATCGCGCTGGCAAGCCCGCGTGGCAGCGCGCGCGTGCGTCGATCCAAAAGCGATTGATTGCTGGTCATGGCCATGCTCCTGCGTCGGCCCCCAGCGTGCCAAACGCGATGCGTGCCGCGTAGGTCCAGAATCATGGGCCTGATAGTGCCAGATTTCGGAGCAGATGGGGACCTGATCGGGTCGGTTTCTCAGCCAGTTGGTGCTGGCGTGATACCTACGAGGTTCGTCATTCCGGGGCTCCCGGAGGGAGAACCCGGAATCCAGACCTTCGCATCGACTGCCGAAAGCTGGATTCCGGGTTCCATCGCCGATGACGCCGGCGATGGCCCCGGAATGACTGGCGTAGAGAGTGCATCGCAACGCCAGCGCGGCTGAGGAAGCGTCCTACTGAAGCGTCCTACTCAGGTTCCGGCATGCAAGTGGATACCTATTCCAACCGTGGGAATTCCCTCGTCATCCAAGTACGGTGGGGATCCTTCGCCCTCAATTCCCGGAGACGCGAGAAACGCGCCCTATTGATCGACAAAGGTCTTGTCATCGCTGACGCCCTTTTGCTCCTGCAACGGCGTGAGGTACTTGGCCATGGCTATTGACTCCTGTGCGTTTTGTCGATACTGAATCCGCAATGCGTACCGCCCGTCATGCCCATCCGCATTCCTTCGCCACCCGGCGACCACCAGAAATTGTCCAAACTTACGTATATACCAGGTGGCTCCGGCCCAATCGCTGTCCAAGACGGTGAAACGTAGATCAGAACCAACTTCCCGTACCACAATGCAAGCTGGCTACCTCCAACAGCGATATTGATCGGCACCGGCGTATGTAATTTTGGTTGCTCGAAGATCGAATAGTCGCCATAACGGCCGGCCATCCAAGGCAGGACCGCACTTGGGCACTTCGTTTCCCGCATCGACAGGACCGTCCATTGATTGCTCCCGGCGGTCGGCGCCGTTTGCGGAACGCCCGGGGGCGTGACGGCACTGACTGGAATCTGCGTGGTGTAAAACGCAAGGACCCCTTTGCGCGCTGCTTCCTCCGCATGCTGCCGTTCCCTGGCATAGTCAGGCTCGGTCGCGACCGACCCCGGCGCGCGGTTCGCGCGCAGCATCTTTACGTACAGGGCCGGGCCATCGGCCACCTTCAGCCTGTGCCAGTGCAGGAAGGTGAAGCCTTGCGTCACCGAGGGTGGCAACTGCGAGAAATGAAACTCGCAAAGCTGCTTGTCGGTCATGTGCGAAAGCCGCGCCGCCTTGATCATCTGCAGCAGCCGCCCGCACATCGCCGGATCGGAATTGACAACCGTGGTGATGGTGGTCGCAGCACCCGCCGCCAGCGACCAGATCATCACACCGGCCAGTACTACTGCGAACACCAGCGGCTTGCGTGGGGGCGCGTGGGCGATGCCCGCTTTACGGATTGCCCCGCCGAGTCCGGCGACACGCTTCAGCACGCGCGCGCAACACGCGCGTGCGCGGTTCAGCACGGTTGACCAATGCGCATGCCTGTTGTCGTGGGTCGCAACCATTCGAACCCTCCAGCGTGAGTACAGTAGTTGTCGCCTCGTCTTCCAAGCGGTGCAGGCACACGCCGGTCGTTCGAAACCCCCTGCCCTACTTGTCCAGCCTGGTCAGCACCTTGCCGCGGTGGGCGGCGATGTGGTCGGTCTTGTCACTTCTGATTTCGTACTGGGGGTTGTCGGGGCTGGCGCGGTGGGTGTGGCCCTTGTAGTCGAAGTCGGCGTGGTGGACCTTGATGATGATGCCGCTGACGCGGCCGGCTTCGGAGTTCCAGCTCACGTGGTCGCCGACCTTGAATTCGGTGGCCGCGCGGGGATGGTTGGAGCGGGATGATTGGCTTGCCATGGTTCTACGTTTTCCCGGAAACGGATTCCGGGTTCGACCCGTGATGAAGCCACGGGTCGCCCCGGAATGACGAGAGAAAACAATTCTCCAGACGGGGGTTCGGGGTCAGGAAATGGCCTTGTCGACGATCTGCTGGGCTTCGGCGAGGATGGCGTCGAGGTGCTTGCGGTCCCTGAAGCTTTCGGCGTAGACCTTGTAGATCGCCTCGGTGCCGGACGGGCGCGCGGCGAACCAGCCGTGCTCGCTTGCGACCTTGATGCCGCCGATCGGGGCATCGTTGCCGGGGGCCTTGTCGAGCACCTGGGTGACCTTGCTCCCGGCCAGTGTCTTGAGTGTTATTTTACCCGAAGAAAGGTTTGCAAGTTTCTGTTTTTGCTCAGGTGTCGCCTGTGCTTCGATGCGATCCGTGAATGGTCGGCCCAGTTCGTCGGCGAGCGCTTCGTAGCACTCGCCCGGATCGCGCCCGGCCTTGGCGGTGATCTCGGCCGACAACAGCGCGGGCACGATGCCGTCCTTGTCGGTGGTCCATACGCTGCCGTCCCGGCGCAGGAACGATGCGCCGGCGCTCTCCTCGCCGCCGAAACCCAGGCTGCCGTCGAACAGGCCCGGCGCGAACCACTTGAAGCCGACCGGCACCTCGTACACCTTGCGATCGAGCCGTGCGGCAACGCGGTCGATCAGTGCGGTGCTGACCACGGTCTTGCCGATGGCGAGGTCGCTTGGCCAGTGCGAACGTTCGCGGAACAGGTAATCGATCATCACCGCCAGGTAATGGTTGGACGGCAGCAGGCCCGCGGAACGGGTCACCACGCCGTGGCGGTCGTGGTCGGTGTCGCAGGCGAAGGCGACGTCGTATTCATCCTTCAGCGCGAGCAGGCGCTGCATGGCGTACCCGGACGAGGGATCCATGCGGATCTTCCCGTCCCAGTCCACGGTCATGAACGCGAAGCGCGGATCGACCTCCTCGCTGACCACGGTCAGGTCAAGCTGGTAGCGTTCGGCAATCCGTGCCCAGTAGTGCACCCCTGCCCCGCCCAGCGGATCGACGGCCAGCTTCAGGCCCGCGCCGCGGATTGCGTCGAAGTCGATCACGCTGGCGAGATCCGTCACGTAGGCGTCAAGGTAGTCGTGGGTCGCCGTGGTGGCGGCGGTGCAGGCCTGTGCGAAGGGAATGCGCTTGACACCGGCCAGGCCGGCTTCCAGGTACGCATTGGCCTTGTCCTGGATCCAGCGGGTGATTTCGGTGCCGGCCGGCCCGCCGTTGACCGGGTTGTACTTGAAGCCACCGTTGTCCGGCGGGTTGTGCGAGGGCGTGATGACGATGCCGTCCGCCAGCCCCGAATCGCGACCCCGGTTGTGGCACACGATGGCGTGGGAGATCGCCGGCGTGGGGGTGAACTCGCCCCGCTTGGAAGTGAACACGCCGACCTCGTTGGCCGCCAGCACGCCCACCGCCGACTTGAACGCGGGCTTTGAAAGCGCGTGGGTGTCGTAGCCGATGTACAGCGGCCCGGTCACCGACTCCTTCGCGCGGTAGTCGCAGATGGCCTGCGTGATCGCGAGGATGTGCCACTCGTTGAAACTGCCCTCGAGCGACGAACCACGATGCCCCGAGGTGCCGAACGCGACCCGTTCCGAGGCCTCGGACGGATTCGGCGTGATCACCGTGTAGGCGGTCACGAGCTGGTCGACATCGACCAGGATCGACGCGGGTGCCGGTTTTCCGGCCAACGGTGAAATTTTCTCGGTACTCACTGCAACTCCCTGGATGGCGGGGAAGAGCTTTTTGGCGCGGACAAGAGCGGATAAAGGCGGATCAAGGCAAATCCATACTATCTTTCAGCTTGCAGAATATTCGTGTCGATCCGCGACTGGATGCTCCCTGATGAACCCAGCCACGGATCAACGCGGACAGGCATGGATTCGCCTTTCGACCTTTGTCCTATCGGCTCTTATCCGCTTTTATCCGTGTCAAAAATGCTGTTGGTTCTTTCATCTCTCGGCTCGCCGGACGTTCGTGCCAATCCGTGACTGATTGCATTTCGGCGCTTGTTCAAATCGGCTTTTGTCCGCTCTTATCCGCGTCAAACATGCTGTTGATCCTTCGCGCGGCGATAGCGGCGAATCAGTGCGTTGGTGGAGCTGTCGTGCCGCAGCGGCGGTTCGCCGGGATCCACCAGTTCCGGGATCACCTTGTTGGCGAGCTGCTTGCCAAGTTCCACGCCCCACTGGTCGAACGAGTCGATGTGCCAGATCGCGCCCTGCGTGAACACGCTGTGCTCGTACAGCGCGACCAGCGCGCCCAGCGAATGCGGCGTCAGGCGCTCGGCCAGGATGGTGTTGGTGGGCCGGTTGCCCTCGCACACGCGGTGCGGCACCAACCGCTCGGGTGAGCCTTCCGCACGCAACTGCGCCGGTGTCTTGCCGAACGCCAGCGCCTCGGTCTGCGCGATCAGGTTGGCCATCAGGAGCGCATGCTGGTCGCCGAGCGGGTTCAACGAATGCAGGAAGCCGATGAAGTCGCACGGGATCAGGCGGGTGCCCTGGTGGATCAACTGGTAGAACGAGTGCTGGCCGTTGGTGCCGGGCTCGCCCCAGTAGATCGGACCGGTCGCATGATCCACGCGCGTCCCGTCGAGGGCCACGTGCTTGCCGTTGGATTCCATCGTCAATTGCTGCAGGTACGCCGGAAAGCGCTTCAGGTACTGCTGGTACGGAAGCACCGCGACCGTCTGCGCGCCGAAGAAGTTGTTGTACCAGACCGCCAGCAGGCCCATCAGCAGCGGCAGGTTGGCTTCCGCCGGTGCGCTGCGGAAGTGTTCGTCCATGGCGTGAAAGCCGGCCAGCATCTCGCCGAAGGCCTCGGCGCCGATCGCCAGCATCGTGGACAGGCCGATCGCCGAGTCCATCGAATAGCGTCCGCCGACCCAGTCCCAGAACCCGAACATGTTGGCGGTGTCGATGCCGAACTTGTGCACCTCGTCGGCGTTGGTCGAAACCGCGACGAAGTGCTTGGCGACCGCGGCCTCGTCGCCGCCAAGCCCTTCCAGGCACCAGCGGCGCGCGGCGTGCGCGTTGGTCAGGGTTTCCAGCGTGGTGAAGGTCTTGGAGCAGATGATGAAAAGCGTTTCGGCGGCGTCGAGGTCGCGCGTGGCCTCCACGAAATCGGTGGGATCGACGTTGGAAACGAAGCGGAAGGTCATGTCGCGGCGGCTGTAGTGCTTCAGCGCCTCGTACGCCATCACCGGCCCGAGGTCCGAACCGCCGATGCCGATGCTGATGACGTTGCGGATGGGCTTGCCCGAGTGCCCGCGCCATGCGCCCGAGCGCACCTTTTCGCTGAACGCGGCCATGCGATCGAGTACCGCGTGCACGGCGGGCACGACGTTCTCGCCATCGACCAGGATGCGTTCGCCGCGCGGCGCGCGCAGTGCCACGTGCAGCACCGCGCGCTGTTCGGTGCCGTTGATCTTCTCGCCACGGAACATCGCGGCGCGGCGCGCGAACACGCCGCGCGCGGTCGCCAGTTGCTGCAGCAGCTGCAACGTCTCGTCGGTGGCCAGGTTCTTGGAATAGTCCAGGTACAACCCGGCGCCCTCGGCGGCCAGGCGGGTGCCGCGCCGGGGATCGGCGTCGAACAACTGCCGAAGCGTGGTGCCGCGCAGCGCACGCCAGTGTCGCGCCAGCGCGCGCCATTCGCGCGAGGCTCGCAGCGACGGTGTGCTCATGTACGCGCCCCCTGCCCCGCGGATTGCGAGGCCACCGCGCTTGCCTTCTGCGCGATGCGGCCGAGCAGGTCGTTCCACGACTTGACGAACTTCTCCGCGCCTTCGCGCTGCAACTGGCCGGCCAACGCCGCGTCATCGATTCCGGCGGCCTTGAATTCGGCGATGGTCTTTTCGCACTCGCCGCCGTCGGCGGCCATCGGGCCGTGCAGCTTGCCGTGCTCGGCGAATGCCAGCAGCGTCTTGTCCGGCATGGTGTTGATGGTGTCCGGCGCGGCCAGCGCTTCCACGTACAAGGTGTCGGAAGCGTCCGGATCCTTGGTGCCGGTGCTGGCCCAGAGGAGGCGCTGCGGGTGCGCGCCGGCGGTCACCAGTTTCTTCCAGCGCGGGGTCTCGCGCAGCTCGCAATACGCCTTGTACGTGCGCTGGCCGATCGCGATGCCGAGGCGGTCCTTCATGTTCGCGGGCACCTTGTCGGCCACGGCCACGTCCCAGCGGCTGATGAACAGCGAGGCCACCGAATCGACGTTGGGCTCCTTGCCCTCGGCGATGCGCCGCTCGATGCCGCGCATCCAGGCCTCGGCCGCGGCGACGTACTGCTCGCGCGAGAACAGCAGCGTCACGTTGATCGGCACGCCGCGGTAGATCGATTCCTCGATCGCGGGGATGCCTGCGGGGGTTCCCGGGATCTTGATGAACACGTTGTCGCGGCGCGCCTTGGCGTGCAGCGATACAGCCGATTCGATGGTCGCTTCGGTGTCGTCGGCCAGCAGCGGCGAGACTTCCAGTGACACGTAGCCGTCCACGCCGTCGCTTGCGTGGAAGGCCGGCTTGAACAGGTCGGCCGCGCGCGTCAGGTCCTGCAGCGCCAGCGCGAAGAACAGGTCTTCGCCCTGTTGTCCCTGCGCCAGCAATTCGGCGATCGCATCGTCGTAGTCGTTGCCGCCCGAGATCGCCTTGTCGAAGATCGACGGGTTGGACGTAAGGCCGGTGACGTGGTGGTCCTTGATGTAGCGCGCCAGCGTGCCGTCGTTGAGCATGCCGCGGGTGATGTTGTCCAGCCAGATGCTCTGGCCGAGGTCGTGCAGTTGTCGGGTCGGGTTCATGGCTTCACTCCGTGGCGGTTGCCTTGCTTGAGGGGGAAACGAAAGCGTCGGCGTCGAGCGTGCAAAGCTCGCCGATGCCGGAAAGTTCGATCTGCGCGGGCGGATGGTCGCGGCGCGCCTGCGCATCGTTTGCGTAGTGGCCCTGGCGCACCAGAACCGTGGTCAGGCGCCCGCGCCACGCGCGTTTCATGTCATCGAGGACGCGCGGCTTGTCCTCGATGATCACATAGTGGTCGGCGGGGAAACGGCGGGACACATCGTCCAGCATGCGTTCCTTGTGCACGTAGATCAAGACCCGGTCGCCGACGGCATCGGTGATGCCCGAGGCCTGGATCTTGCGCGGCTGCAGCACCGCGTCGCCGTCGGACAGCACCACGCAGGTGCCGAGTCGCGAGAGGTGCGCGATCGCATCCAGGGCGCCCGGATACAGACGCTCGGCGAATGGATAATCCAGCAGGAACGCGGCCAGGTCCTGCGCGCGAACCTCGTCGCCGCATTCGAGCCGGAACTGCTGGATCGCGCCGAGGTAGTCGGCGTAGCCGAGCCGTTCGCGCAGCGATTCGTAGATGCGCCAGTAATCGGCGGCTGCGTCGGGCCCGAACAGATCGGCGATGTGCCGGTCGAGGTCGGCGTGCACCCGGTCGTTGTCGAGCAGCGTGTCATCGACGTCGATCAGGAACACCGGGGCCGCGCGAGCGCTCATTTTCCACCCTTGCGCGGCTCGACCTTCGGATCGTTCCAGCCGCCGGCATCGGCGATCAGTGCGTCGGCCTGCTTCGGCCCCCAGCTGCCGGCCTTGTAGCGGTGCACCGGCACCTTGTCGCCGAGCACCGGGTCGAGCACGCGCCAGGCCTGCTCAACGCAGTCGTCGCGCGTGAACAGCGCCGAGTCGCCGTCGATCGCATCGCCCAGCAGCCGCTCGTAGGGCTCCATCTCGTCGCGCACGTGGCGATGCGCGATCAGCTCCACCGGATGCCCCTTCATCGCCTCGCCCGGCTGCTTGACACGCGCGCCGAGCGAGATGATCACATCCGGGCTGAGCCGGAAGCGGAAGTGGTTGGCCGCGCTATCCGGTGCCTCGTCGAACACGTGCTGCGGTGGCTGCTTCAGGCGCACCAGCACTTCGGTGCACTTCACCGGCAACTGCTTGCCGGCGCGGATGAAAAACGGCACCCCGGCCCAGCGCCAGCTGTCGATGTGCAGCTTCATGGCGGCGAACGTTTCCACGGTCGAGCCCTTGGCCACGCCCGATTCACTGACATATCCGGCGAACTGGCCGCGCACCAGGTCGGCCGGGTCCAGCGGTCGCATCGCGCGAAACAGACTCAGCTTTTCGTCACGGATCGCATCGGCGCTGCGGTTGGCCGGCGCACCCATCGCCAGCAACGCCAGCACCTGGAACATGTGGTTCTGCACCACGTCGCGGATCGCACCGACGCCGTCGTAGAACTTGCCGCGCCCCTGCACGCCGAAGTTTTCGGCCATGGTGATCTGCACGCTGGCGATGTTGTCGCGGTTCCAGATCGGCTCGAGCAGCGCGTTCGCGAACCGGAAATACAAGAGGTTCTGCACCGGCTCCTTGCCGAGGTAGTGGTCGATGCGGAAGATGTCCTGCTCGCGGAAGAACCGGTGCAACGTGCGGTTGAGCGCGCGCGCCGAGCCCAGGTCACGGCCGAACGGCTTCTCGACGATCACCCGCGCGCCGCGCGCGCAGCCCGACTTGGCCAGGCCCTTGACCACCGGCACGAACATCGAGGGCGGGATCGCAAGGTAATGCAGCGGATGCTGCGCATCGCCCAGCACCTCGCGCAACCGCTCGTAGGTCTGCGGGTCGTTGTAGTCGCCGTCGATGTAGTGCAGTTGCTTCGAGAGCTTGGCAAAGGCGCGCTTGTCGACACCGCCGTGGGTTTCCAGGCTGTCGCGTGCCCGTTCGCGCAGTTTGTCGACGTCCCAACCGGAGCGCGCGATGCCGATGATCGGCATGTCCAGCTTGCCGTGCGTGATCAGGGCCTGCAGCGCGGGGAAGATCTGCTTGTGCGCAAGATCGCCGGTGGCGCCGAAAAACACGAAAGCATCGGAGCTGGCCGTGGGCATCAGTTCGTTTCCTTGTGCATGATCACGCGAACGCGGTGGGCGGCGCCGTCATCGACGAGCGAGATGCCGGCGTCTGAATCCACCAACGTTACACCATCCACTTCGATCTCGCCGGTCCCGCGGCAGGCCCCGTCGGGGTTTTCGACCTCGATCCGCCATTGGCTGCGGCCATGCCGGAATGTGATCGCGAACCCCTTCCAGCGGCGTGGAATGCACGGCTCGATGAAAAGGCGCCCGTCCCGCACCTGGAAACCCAGCACCCATTCCACGATCGCGCGCCAGGTCCAGCCGGCCGAGCCCGAGTACCACGTCCAGCCGCCGCGGCCCGCATGCGGGGCCACCGAATAGACGTCCGCGCACTGCACGTACGGTTCAACCTGGTAGCGTGCAAGCTTTTCGGGCGTGGCGGATTTCTCGATCGGGTTGAAGATGTCCAGCAATTCGCCGGCCTTGTCGCCGTCGCCCAGCATCGCGAACGCAATCAACGACCAGATCGAGCCGTGCGTGTACTGCCCGCCGTTTTCGCGCAGGCCCGGCGGGTAACCCTTGATATAGCCCGGATCGTGCTCGGTGCGGTCGAAGGGCTCGCTGAACAGCGTCACCAGCCCGTCGTGCGTACGGACCAGATGCTGGTTCACCGCCTGCATCGCCTGGCGCCCGCGCGCGGGATCGCCTCCGCCGCTGATCACCGCCCAGGATTGTGCCATCGCTTCGATGCGGCATTCCGCGTCGACTGCGGTGCCCAGCGGCGTGCCGTCATCGTAGAACGCGCGCCGATACCACTCGCCGTCCCAGGCCTTGGTTTCCAGCGCCAGTTGCAGGGCGCGCACGTGGTCGCGCCAGCGCGCCGCGCGCAGGTCGCGACGGTCGTCGGCGATCGGCGCGAAATCGCCGATCACGCGGATCAGGAACCAGCCCATCCACACGCTCTCGCCCTTGCCGCCGGCGCCGACGCGGTTCATGCCGTCGTTCCAGTCACCGGTGCCCATCAAAGGCAGGCCGTGCGCGCCGGTGGCCAGGCTCGCTTCGATCGCCCGCGCACAGTGTTCGAACAGCGTGCCGTCGCGCGCCGCCCTGCCCGGCTTGAAGAACGCATCGGTCTGGCCGGGCTGCAGCGCGTCGCCGCGCAGAAACGGCACCGCCACATCGAGGATCGCGGCATCGCCGGTGGTGGCGACGTAGTGCGCGACGACATACGGCAGCCACAGCCGATCGTCGACGATGCGCGTGCGCACGCCCTTGCCCGAAGGCGGCAGCCACCAGTGCTGCACGTCGCCTTCCTCGAACTGCCGCGAAGCGGACAACAGGATGTGCTCGCGCACCAGGTCCGGTCGCGACAGGCACAGTGCCGCGACGTCCTGGAGCTGGTCGCGGAATCCGTACGCCCCGCTGGCCTGGTAGAACGCGGTGCGCGCCCACACCCGGCAGGCCAGCACCTGGTA
>CAZAXF010000031.1:0-34852 GCA_964489055.1 uncultured Rhodanobacter sp.
AGAACGTCGTGAGACAGTTCGGTCCCTATCTGCCATGGGCGTTGGAGATTTGAGGTGGGCTGCTCCTAGTACGAGAGGACCGGAGTGGACGTACCGCTGGTGTTCCGGTTGTCATGCCAATGGCACTGCCGGGTAGCTATGTACGGAAGCGATAACTGCTGAAAGCATCTAAGCGGGAAGCGCGCACCAAGATGAGATCTCCCGGGGCACAAGCCCCCTGAAGGACCCTCGAAGACCACGAGGTTGATAGGCGCGATGTGGAAGTGCAGCAATGCATTGAGCTGACGCGTACTAATGATCCGTGCGGCTTGACCATATAACCCCAAGACGTTTGTTTACATACCTCGATGACACGTCTTGGCCCAATGAATCAAACACTCGTCACATCCCGACCCCATGCTGATGACGCGCATTCATGCGCGCATCGCACCGATTCCCTGGCGGCCATAGCGGTGTGGTCCCACCCGACCCCATCCCGAACTCGGAAGTGAAACGCACCAGCGCCGATGGTAGTGTGGCATTCGCCATGCGAGAGTAGGACACTGCCAGGGGCTTTATCCAAAGCAAAAGGCCACCCGATGGGTGGCCTTTTGCTTTGTGTGGACGATCCGCTGGCATTGTCCTGCCCGAGCATGGCGAACCATGCGGGAGTAGGGCGAACGGCTGCGCTTGCGATCTGCCGGGGGCAGATCGCGCAGCTGCGAGCGCCCGGCCAGGGATGGCCGGGCTGGCGCCCTGCACCAAGGATGGTTGCTTGCGAGCGTGTGTGTTTGTTGGGTCCGTCAGGACGCAAGCAAAAGGCCACCCGATGGGCGGCCTTTTGCTTTGCGTGGATGATCCGCTGGCATTGTCCTGCCCGAGCATGGCGAACCATGCGGGAGTAGGGCGAACGGCTGCGCTTGCGATCTGCCGGGGCAGATCGCGCAGCCGCGAGCGCTCGGCCGGGGATGGCCGGTCTGGCGCCTTGCACCAGGGATGGTTGCTTGCGAGCGTGTGTGTTTGTTGGGTTCGTCAGGACGCAAGCAAAAGGCCACCCATCGGGTGGCCTTTTGCTTTGTGTGGCTGATCCGCTGGCATTGTCCTGCCCGAGCATGGCGAACCATGCGGGAACAGGGCGAACGGCTGCGCTTGCGATCTGCCGGGGGCAGATCGCGCAGCCGTGAGCGCCCGGCCGGGGATGTCCGGTCTGGCGCCCTGCACCAGGGATGGTTGCTTGCGAGAGCCGGCATCTGCTGCCTCAGCCAGGGTGCCGACATACGCCACCCATCTGGTGACTTTTGCTTTGACTCGATCTGATCGGCGCGCTTCCTCAGCCAGTTGGTGCTGGCGTGATACTCACCAAATTCGTCATTCCGGGGCTCCCGTAGGGAGAACCCGGAATCCATCTCTTCGCATTGACGGCCGGGAGCCGGGTACCGGGTTCCATCGCCGCTGAAACGGGCGATGGCCCCGGAATGCCCAGGGTAGGGAGCGCATTGCATCGTCAGCGTAGCTGAGGAAGAGGTGTGTCGATGATCTGTCGGCAGTGCCCCGCCCGAGCGTTGGCGAACCACGCGGAAACAAAGCGCGCGACTGCGCTTGTGCTCTGCCGGGGGCAGATCGCGCAGACGCGAGCACCCGGCCAGGGATGGCCGGGCTGGCGCCCTGCGGCTCAGGTTGCGTGCGCTCCTCAAACCCAGCCCGCAAGTTGCCGCATCGCGATGTCTGCCAATGCCGATGCGTGCGAACGGTCCGCGTTGAGGGCGGGGATGTAGCGGAATTGCCGGCCGCCGTTGGTGAGAAACGTGGCGCGGTAGCGAAGCGCCACCTCTTCAAGCGTTTCCAGGCAATCGACCGCGAAGCCCGGGCACAGGACGTCCAGCGTCTCGACGTCCTGGCGCGCGAGTGCTTCGATGGTCTCGTCGGTGTAGGGCCGCAGCCATGGCTGGCGCCCGAGGCGCGACTGGAAGGTCACCAGCAGATCCTCGTTGTCCAGGCCCAGCGCGTCGCCGAGGCGGCGGGCGGTCTCGCGGCACTGGTCCGGGTACGGGTCGCCGGCCCTGGCGTATTTCTCCGGGATGCCATGGAAGCTCAGAAGCAGCTTTTCCGCACGTCCGTGCCGCGCCCAGTGCGCCTGGACTTGGCCGACCAGCGCGGCGAGATAGCCGGCGTCGGCATGATAATCGTTGATGGTGCGAAGTTCCGGCGGATTTCGCAGCCGCAACGTGGTGCGCGCCACCGCGTCCAGCGCGGCCCCCGTCGAGGTTGCCGAGTACTGGGGAAACAGCGGCAGAACCAGGACGCGGCGCACCCCGGCCTCCAGCAACTTCGCCAGCACGCCCGCAACCGAAGGCTCCCCGTAGGTCATCGCGAGCGCGACTTCGACGGCGCCGCCGGTCCGCTGCGCAATGTCATCGCGGACCGCGTCGGCGAGTTGTTCGCTGAACACCAGCAACGGCGATCCGTCGTCACGCCAGACCTTGGCGTAGGCCTCGGCCGAACGCCGCGGACGGGTGCGCAGGATGTACCCGTGCAGGATCGGCCACCACAGCCAGCGTGGCAGCTCGACCACGCGCCGGTCGGACAGGAACTGGCCAAGGTATTGCCTGACCGCATCGGTGGTCGGTGCCGCCGGGGTGCCCAGGTTGACCAGCAGCACGGCCGCGCGGGCGGCATCGCGCGTTTCGGCGCCGGGGGCAAAACCGGAAGAATGGGACATGCGCGCGGGCCTGCTGGTTGCGTAAGCGATCGGCACAGTCTGCCACAGCCATCATGCCATCCCCCGGTGGCCACCGGGGAACCACTGATTTTGCCCTTCGCCCGTTCAGCCTGCGCCGCGTTCCGGGAGCGGCGCTGCTGTACACTTGGGCATGCGGAAAAGCTGCAGCGCCGCATCCGGCCACAAGGCGAGATTCCGCACGAGGTTTTTATGGGTTTTGACAGTATCTGGCACTGGCTGATCCTGCTGGTCATCATCCTGGTGATTTTCGGAACCGGCAAGCTGACCAAGATCGGCCCCGATCTCGGCAACGCCGTGCGCGGGTTCAAGAAGGCACTGCAGGGCGAAGATGCCGAGGAAAAGGCCAAGGCGGAGGATTCCAGCGAAAAGCTGCAGGCCGATCCGCCCGAGGCCGCCGAGAAGCCGAAGCAACACGACTCCAGCGAGTCCAAGTAGCCGGACGGTGCGCCGCGATGATCGAGCTCAGCTTTTCGAAGCTGCTGCTGCTGGCGGTGATCGCGCTGGTGGTGCTGGGACCGGAAAAGCTCCCCAAGGCAGCACGCATGGCCGGCGCCATGCTGCGTCGCGTGCGGGCGGGCTGGGAAAACGTGCGCAGCGAAGTCGAACGTGAGCTGGAGGTCGAGGAGATCAAGCGTGCGGCGAAGCAGGCGGCCGAACGCGCCGACGCCGCGCGCAAGGCGGCCGACGACGAAGCCCGTTCGGTCCACGAGTCGGTGAGCAAGGTGGCCGCGGACGCGGCGAAGGTCGACGCGCCGGCCCGGGAAACCACCGAAGACCGGGACGTGCGTGATGGCGACGCCTGACCACGATTCCAACCAGCAGTCCGATGCCGATCCCGGCTTCGATCTCGAGCAGGGCATCTTTTCGCACCTGCTGGAGTTGCGTTCGCGCCTTCTCAAGGCGATCGCCAGCGTGGTTATCGTGCTGGTGTGCCTGATCCCGTTCGCCAATCACCTCTACTCGTTGCTGGCCGAGCCGCTGGTCAGGCGGTTGCCGCACGGCGCGCACATGATCGCCACGCAGGTTGCCAGTCCCTTCATCACGCCGCTGAAACTTGCCTTCTACGTCGCATTGTTCGTCACCATGCCGGTGATCGTGTACCAGCTCTGGGCCTTCGTCAGCCCCGGCCTGTACCGGCACGAAAAGCGCCTGGCGCGGCCGCTGCTGGTCGCCGCGGTGGTGCTGTTTTATGTCGGGTGTGCCTTCGCGTACTTCCTGGTGCTGCCGGCGGCGTTCCGGTTTCTCACCGCGGTGACCCCGCCGGGCGTGGAGATGATGACCGACATCACGCACTATCTCGATTTCGTGATGCTGGTGTTCTTCGCGTTCGGGCTGTGCTTCGAGATCCCGGTGATCGAGGTGATCGCAGCCGCGACCGGACTTGTCAGCGTGCGCAAGCTCAAGAGCTGGCGCCGCTACGCGATCGTCGCCTGCGCGGCCGTGGCCGCCGCCATCACGCCGCCCGACGCCACCTCGATGCTGTTGCTGCTGGTCCCGATGGTCCTCTTGTACGAGCTCGGCATCATCGCTGCACGGATCCTGGTGAAGCCCAGGCCCGGATCGGACGCGGCGGGGCAGGAACCCTGATCCGCGGCCGTGGCCACGCCCGCGCGCAAGATCGTGCACGTGGACATGGACGCGTTCTACGCGTCGGTCGAGCAGCGTGACGATCCTTCCCTGCGCGGCCGTCCGGTGGTGGTGGCATGGACCGGCGCGCGGTCGGTGGTGTGTGCGGCCAGCTACGAAGCGCGCAGGTTCGGCGTGCATTCGGCCATGCCCGCGCTGCGTGCCGAACGCCTGTGTCCGCAGGCGGTGTTCGTGCCGCCGGACTTTGCACGCTACAAGGCGGTGTCGCGGCAGGTGCGAGCGATCTTCGCGCGCCACGCGGACCTGATCGAGCCGCTGTCGCTGGATGAGGCCTACCTGGACGTTACGCGGAACCAGCAAGGCCTGCCATCGGCAACCGCGGTGGCCCGCAGCATCCGTACCGAGATCCGCGAGGAAACCGGGCTTACCGCCTCGGCCGGCGTCGCGCCCAACAAGTTCCTGGCCAAAATCGCCTCGGACTTCGACAAGCCCGATGGCCTCACCGTGGTGCGCCCGCACGAGGTGCTGACGTTTCTCGCCCCGCTGGCGGTCGGGCGTCTGCCGGGCGTGGGCAAGGTCATGCAGCGCAAGCTCGCGGAACTGGGCGTTGCCACGGTTGCCGACCTGCGCACGCGTGCGGCCGACGACCTAGAACGCCGCTTCGGCCGCTTCGGAAAGCGCCTGCACGAGTTGTCGCTGGGCCTGGACGAACGCCCGGTGACGCCGGACCGACCCACGCAGCAGATTTCCAGCGAGGATACCTTCGCGCACGATCTCGCGCTGGACGAATTGACACCGCACATCGCGCGGCTGGCCGAAAAGACCTGGGCCGCGCACCGGCGCGAAGCCGAGGGTCCGCACGGGCGCGTCGCGCGCAGCGTGGTGCTGAAGCTGAAGACCGCCGATTTCAGGATCATCACGCGCACCCTCACGCCGGCCGAACGGCCCTCGTCCGCGCGCGAACTCACCGACATCGCCTGTGCCCTGCGCGCCCGCGTGGACCTGCCCGGACACACGCGCTATCGCCTGGTCGGCGTCGGCCTGGCCGGTTTCGTGGACCGTGACAGCTACGATGCGCAGCGCGCGTTGTTTGCGGATTGATCGCGCCGGTGGCCCGGACAAGCATGCGGGCTTCCCGATCCCGGGTGCGGATAGCTTCGGCGGAGCGCAGGCAGACGCCAGCCGCGTTCACGCACACCTGGGCATGATGCAGTCGCGCCCGCTGGCCTTGGCGGCGTACAGATGGGCGTCTGCGGCCTTGATCAGGTCTTCGCGGTCCGCGGCGTGTGGCGACAGCGCGGCAATGCCCACCGACAGGGTCAGCGGATGCCCGTCGAGCGGCTTTTCGCGCACCGAGCGAATGATGCGCTTGAGGATCAGGTACGCTTCATCGGCGCTGGTCTCCGGCATCAGGATCGCCATCTCGTCGCCACCGTGGCGGAACAGGATGTCGCTCTGGCGCAGCCCGTTCTTCAGGCACTCCGCAATGTGGATCAGTGCCCGGTCGCCGACCTCGTGGCCGAGGGTGTCGTTGATGCGCTTGAAATGGTCGATGTCCACCATCACCAGCGTCAGCGCGCGCCTGTAGCGCCGGGCGCGTTGCACTTCCTGCGTGATGCGCAGGTCGAAATAGGTGCGGTTGTAGGTGTCGGTCAGCGCATCGGTACCCGCGAGATGGCTGATGAGCCCGATTTTCCGGATGATGGCCGCCGCGATGAGTCCGGCGACACCGATCAGGATCAGGCGGCTGGTCTGTGACGCCCAGCTGAAGCTTCCGTAGAGGGCCAGTGCGCGATCGGGAGAGTCGAGGTCCCAGCGCCAGTCCGCGTACATCACGATCACCAGGTACTGGACCAACGTCACCAGCGTGGTGGCCAGGGCCACGCCGCGGCGCGGACGCAGCGCGGTCGCGGCGATCGCCAGCAGGTAGATTTCCCACACCACGCGGCTGTTGACGGCCACCATCGGCGCGTCCATCAGGAGGAACCCCACCAGCGCGGCCGATACCAGGCTGACGTCGCTGATGGATGTCACGTACGGCAGCCACATCTCGAAGCGGGGCACGCGCGAGAGCATGAGGAACGCCACGGCCAGGACCAGCGCCACGCTCGCGGCGGTCAGTCCGATCAACAATTCGGGGTGGGCGGCGCGCAGGTAGATGATCTGGTAGATCGGGATCGCGAGCAGGCACACGATGAGCCCGAGGCGAACGCGTGCCACCATTTGCTCGCCGCCGGCGGCAAATGCAAGCAGTTGTTCTTCCGTCGCGATGCGTGCCCGATTCACCGAAAAAACCACGTGCCTGGCCCAGTGCCCAGCTTAGCGAAACCGGTGCCCGGTTGCCCTCCCCGGGCGCGTGACCAGCGGCTGCTCGCGCCGCCAGCAGCGTTGTGTCCCGGTCGGAACGCGCGTTTTACCGTGCGCTATTTGCGTTTCGGAATGTACAGGTCGGTGATGGTGCCTTCGGCCACTTCCGCGGCCATCCCCGTGGCCTCGCCAAGCGTCGGGTGTGGGTGGATGGTCAGCGCGATGTCGCCGATCTCGGCGCCCATCTCGATCGCCAGGGCGATCTCGGAAATCAGGTCCCCGGCGCGCACCCCGACGATGCCGCCGCCGATCACGCGGCGGGTGGCCTCGTCGTAGATGAGCTTGGTGAAGCCTTCGGCGCGGTCCATGCCCAGCGCGCGGCCCGAGGCGGCCCAGGGGAACCTGCCGACGCCGATCTCGAGCTGCTTTTCCTTCGCTTCGCGCTCGGTGACACCGACCCAGGCGACTTCCGGGTCGGTGAACGCCACCGAAGGCACCACCCGCGCGTCGAAATGCTGCTTGTGCCCGGCCGCGGCTTCGGCCGCCGCGTGGCCTTCGTGCACGGCCTTGTGCGCCAGCATCGGCTGGCCGACCAGGTCGCCGATGGCGAAGATGTGCGCGACGTTGGTACGCATCTGGGTGTCGACCGGGATCAGGCCCTTGTCGGTGACCTCGACGCCTGCCTTGTCGGCGCCGATCCTGTTGCCGTTGGCGCTGCGGCCCACGGCCACCAGCACGCGGTCGAAGATCTTGCGCTCGGGAATGCTCTCGCCCTCGTATTCGCAGGCGATGCCGTTCTTCTGCGCCTTGGCGGCGGCGACCTTGGTCTTCAGGTGGATCGCGACGTCCTGTTTCTTCAGGCGCTGCGCGAGCGGCTTGACCAGGTCGGCATCCGCGCCCGGCATCAACTGGTCCATGAACTCGACCACGGTGACGGCGCTTCCGAGCGCGCGGTACACGCACGCCATTTCAAGGCCAATGATGCCGCCGCCGACCACCAGCAGGTTCTTCGGTATGTCGCGCAGCTCCAGCGCGCCGGTGGAGTCCACCACGCGCTCGTCGTCCCATGGGAAGATCGACAGGCGCACCGCCTGCGAACCGGCGGCGATGATCGCCTGCTCGAACCGGATCAGTTTCTTGTCGTCGCCGTGCACGACTTCCAGCTCGTGCGGCGACAGGAACGTGCCCACGCCCTGCACCGCGCGCACCTTGCGCTGCTTTGCCATGTGCGCGAGGCCGCCCGTCAGTTTGCCGACCGTCTTGTCCTTGAAGTCGCGCAGCTTGTCCAGGTCGATCTTCGGCTTGCCGAAGGCGATGCCGTGCGCGGCCATGGCTTCGGCGCTGTCGATCACCTCGGCCGCGTGCAGCAGCGCCTTGGACGGAATGCAGCCGACGTTGAGGCACACCCCGCCGAGCGTGCCGTAACGCTCGACCAGCACCGTGTCCAGGTCGAGATCGGCTGCGCGGAACGCCGCGCTGTAGCCGCCGGGTCCGGAACCGAGCACCAGCATCCGGCATTCCATGTCGGGTTTGCGGCCGGTGGCGTTGGCTGCCGATGGCGCCGCGCTCTTCCCGTCTTGCTCCGGGAGGGGGTGCCCCGAAGGGGCGGGTGAGGGTTCGGATTTGCGCGGGGCTTGTTGTGCCGACGAGCTGTTTTCGGGACGCTTCGCGGAGCCCGAACCCTCACCCCCAGCCTCTTTGCCGGGGGGAGAGGGCGGTGGAGCGCGGGTGTCGTCGGTCGCTTCCGCCTCGATCACCGCGATCACCGAACCCTGCTCGACGTTGTCGCCGACCTTGACCTTCACTTCCCTGATCGTGCCGGCGTCGGATGCCGGTACTTCCATGGTGGCCTTGGCCGACTCCAGCGTCACCAGGCCCTGTTCCTTCTCGACCTTGTCGCCGGGTTTGACCATCACCTCGATCACCGGCACGTCGGAAAAGTCGCCGATGTCGGGTACCTTCAGCTCAATCGTCTTGGCCATGCTCTGTGATCCTTGCCGTTTCGTCTTGGTGTTCTTCGCGCGCGCGAATCCGGATGTCGCGTTGCGGGACCGGAATCTCGATGCCGTACCTTTGCAATGCGTCGTGGATCGCCCAGTTGTAGGCCGCCTGCACGCCGCGCACGCGCTTGGTGGCTTCGGCCGTGAGCCATACCACCAGTGAAAAGCGCATCGAATAGTCGTCGAAGGCCATCAGCCACACCTGCGGGCGGCGTTCGCCTTCGTGCATCAGCGTGAACGGAACGCCGCCGGCGGCTTCCAGGCCCGCCTTTTCCACCAGCGCCTTGTCGGTGCCGTAGGCGACCTTGAACGGTATGTGCATGCGGCGCGAGACCTCGCGCAGGGTCCAGTTGACCAGCCGCGCGCTGACGAATTCCGAATTCGGCACCAGGATGTCGATGTTGTCGTTGGTGGTGATGCGGGTGGCGCGGATCTGGATGTCACGCACGGTGCCGTGCACGCCCGAGGCCAGCTCCACGAAATCGCCGACCTTGAGGTTGCGTTCGAACAGGATGATCAGGCCCGAAACGAAATTGTTGAAGATCGTCTGCAGGCCGAATCCGAGTCCGACGCCGATGGCGCCGATGAACAGGCCGAACTGGCTCATCGGGATGCCGGCCACGGAAAGCGCGATCACCGCACCGATCACCAGCAGCACGTACTGGGTCACCCGCGAGACCGTGTAGATCAGCGCCTGGTTCGAGGCTTCGTGCCGCTTGCTGTAACGGACGAATGCGCGGCTCACCAGCCGGGTGACGATCCACAACGCCACAAGCACCAGTGCCGCGGCCAGCAACGTGCCAACCGTCATCTCGATGTTGTGGGTCTGGATCAGCGGGTGGTCGAGGACTTCGCGGATCCTCGCCAGTACGCCGTCCGCTCCCCGCGCGGCGCCGGCCGGTGGCGGCACGCTGGGAGGAGGAGGGGCGCCTGCCGCGGCCATGCGCGGTTACAGCAACGCCCGGCGCATGTCCGCCAGCAACTGCGCGAGGTAGGTCGTGAAGCGCGCGGCAGCGGCGCCGTCGATCACGCGGTGGTCGTAGGACAGCGACAGCGGCAGCATCAGCCTTGGCACGAATTCCCCGTCGTTCCACACCGGTTTCATCGACGAGCGCGACACGCCAAGGATCGCCACTTCCGGCGCGTTGATGATGGGCGTGAACATGGTTCCGCCGATCCCGCCCAGCGAGGAAATCGAAAAACACCCGCCGGACATCTCGCCCGGCGTCAGCTTGCCGTCGCGCGCCTTTTGGGCCATTGCCGACATTTCGTCCGCGATTTCCAGCACGCCTTTCCGGTCGCAGTCGCGGATCACCGGCACCACCAGCCCGTGGGGCGTGTCTGCCGCAAAGCCGATGTTGAAGTATTTCTTCAGCACCAGGTTTTCCCCCGATGCATCCAGCGAGGCATTGAACTCGGGAAACTTCTGCAGCGCCGCCACCGAGGCCTTGATCAGGAACGCCAGCAGGGTGACCTTGATGCCGTTCTTCGCCTTTTCGTTTTCCTTGTTGAGCGTCTTGCGCAGTGCTTCAAGGTCGGTGACGTCGGCGTCCTCGAACTGGGTGACGTGCGGAATCATCGCCCAGTTGCGTGCGAGGTTGGCGCCGGAGAGCTTCTTGATCCGCGACAGCGGCTGGGTTTCGATCTCGCCGAATTTCGTGAAGTCGACTTGCGGCCATGGCAACAGGTTGAGCCCCGTGGCGCCGCCCGCGGCAACCGGGCCGCCGCCGGCCATCACGCCCTTGACGAATTTCTGCACGTCCTCGCGGGTGATGCGCCCGCCGCGTGCGCTGCCGGTGACGCGCATCAGGTCCACGCCGAGCTCGCGCGCGAAGGCGCGTACCACCGGGCTGGCGTAGGGCACCTTGTCCGGCATGATCGATTCGGCGTCGAAGGGAATCGGTGGTGCGCGGCGCTCCGGTTTCCCCTCTCCCTCCGGGAGAGGGCGGCCCGCGGGGCCGGGTGAGGGTTCGCGTTCGCGTGATGCTGATTCTGCCCGGGAAGTTCCCGCGGAATCCGGACCCTCACCCCCGTCCCCTTTCCCGGAGGCAGCGGGGGGTGTGTCGGGCTCCTTCGATGCGGGGGCGGGTTCCTTCGATTCGGCCGCCGGTGGTTTCGACTCGGCAGGCTGCTGCTTCTCGCCGCCGGCTTCGTCGGCCTCGATCATCGCGATCACGTCGCCCTCGGAAACCTCGTCGCCCTCCTTGACCTTGACCTCCTTGACCGTGCCGGCGAACGGGGCGGGTACTTCCATGGTTGCCTTGGCCGACTCCAGCGTCACCAGGCCCTGGTCCTTGTCCACGTGGTCGCCGGCCTTGACGATCACCTCGATCACCGGCACGCCCTCGAAATCGCCGATGTCGGGTACTTTTGCCTCGCGCACGTCTGCCATGTCCGGTTCCTTCAGGGTTCCAAAGCTTGCAAGATGCCCAGTTTCGCGCATTTGGGCGCTTGCGTCATGTCCTGCGCGTGTACGGGCCGGAAGTCACCGTGACCTGTGGCCGATGACAAGGCGTCCGCGGCGTCGGCACACTGGCGCGAGCCACGAGTGCGCACGGCCAAGGAGATGCCCCCGATGCTGACCATCCGCAACCTGTCCAAGACCTATCCCGGAGGCGTGCAGGCGCTTCGCGACGTATCGCTGGATGTCCCCAACGGCATGTTCGGCCTGCTGGGCCCGAACGGCGCGGGGAAATCCACCCTGATGCGCACGATCGCCACGCTGCAGGATCCGGATGCGGGCTCGATCAAGCTGGGCGACCTGGACGTGTTGGCGGACAAGCCCGCCGCGCGGCGGGTGCTGGGCTATCTGCCGCAGGAATTCGGGGTGTATCCCAAGGTGACCGCCGAGGCGATGCTGGATCATTTCGCGGTGCTCAAGGGCGTCACGCGCCGCGGTGAACGGCGTGACCTGGTGGAAGCCCTGCTGCGCCAAGTGAACCTGTACGACGTGCGCAAACGCAAGCTGGGCGGGTTCTCCGGCGGCATGCGCCAGCGCTTCGGCATCGCCCAGGCGCTGATCGGCGATCCCAGGCTGGTGATCGTCGACGAGCCCACGGCGGGCCTCGATCCCGAAGAGCGGCAGCGATTCCTGAACCTGCTGGCCGAGATCGGCGAGCGGGTGGTGGTGATCCTCTCCACCCACATCGTCGAGGACGTGACAGAGCTGTGCCCGCGCATGGCGATCATCGCCGACGGCCGGGTGCGCCTGACCGGCGAGCCACGCGAGGCGATCCACTCGCTGGAAGGGCGGGTCTGGCGCCGGGCCATCGACAAGCACGCCTTGCCCGAGTACCGCGAACGCATGACGGTGTTGTCCACGCGCTTGTCGGGCGGCGCGACGTTGATCCACGTGCTGGCCGATGCCAAACCCGAGGAAGGCTTCGAGGGCGTGCCGCCGGACCTGGAAGACGTCTATTTCGGGCAACTGCACCACGCCGCTGCCAACAAGGCGGCCTGACGTGTTCGGCGAGATCTTCCGCCTGGAGCTGCGCCAGCAGCTCAGGAGCCCGCTGTTCTGGCTGATCGCACTGGCCCTGGCGGGGCTGGCCTTCGGCGCCGCCAGCTCCGATTCGATCGTCATCGGCGGTGGCATCGGCAACATCCACCGCAACGCTCCGTATGTCGTGATCACGATGCTGGGCGCGTTTTCCATCATCGGCATGTTCCTGATCCCGATCTTCGTGGCCGGCGCCGCGCTGCGTGACTTCACCTGCAACACGGCCGAACTGATGTTCGCCACGCCGGTCTCGCGCGCGGGCTACCTCGGCGGGCGCTTCGTGGCGGGCTGGCTGGTCAGCGTGCTGGTGCTCATCGCAATGGCCGTGGGCTTCTGGTTCGGGTCGCTGATGCCGTGGCTGGACCCGGCGCGGCTGGGCCCGACACCGTGGGCGGCCTATGGTTGGGGCCTTGGCGTGCTGGTGCTGCCCAACCTGTTTTTCGTCAGTGCGCTGTTGTTCCTGCTGGCCGTGCTGACCCGCTCGATGCTGGCGACCTACGTCGGGGTGATCGTCTTCGTGGTGCTGCTGGTGATTTCGGGCCTGCTGCTGGGCCACGGCAACATCGCCCACCAGACCGCGGCGGCGCTGATGGATCCCTTCGGCGGAGGGGTGGATCTCGCGACGCGCTACTGGACCGCGGCCGACCGCAACACCCGGGTTCCGGCGCTGACCGGGCTGATCCTGGGCAATCGCGCGCTGTGGTTGGCGATCGCCCTGGCTTTGCTGGCCGGTGCGCTGGCGCTGTTCCGGCCTGATCGCGAGGGCCTGCGCTGGTTCCGCCGCCGCAAGCGCACGCCGGCGCCCCAGCCGACCACGACGGCGGCGCCCATCGTGCTGCCGGTGGTGCAACTGCGCAGCGGATTCCACGCGCGCTGGATCCAGTTCCGCAAGCTCGCGTGGCTCGATGCAAAGAGCGTGCTCGGTGGCGCGGCGTTTCTGGTGATGGTGCTGATCGGGCTGGCCAATCTCACCGGCAACCTCTCGCTCACTGGCCAGATCTACGGCACGCCGATGTATCCGGTGACGCACCTGATGGCCACGGCGATGGACCAGAGCTACAAGTGGCTGCTGCTGATCGTGCTGATCTTCTACGCCGGCGAACTGGTCTGGCGCGAGCGCGGCGCCCGGGTCGACGAGGTCGTCGACGCCTTCCCGACGCCGGACTGGATTCCGCTGCTGTCCAAGGTGATGGCGCTGGGCGCGGTGATCGTGGTGTTTCTTCTTGTGGGGTCACTGTGGTGCATGGGCTACCAGCTCGTGCACGGATTCACCGACCTGCAGCCGTTGCTGTACCTGAAGTTCCTGGGGTTGTCGCTGCTCTCGTTCTGGCTGCTGGGCATCCTGGCGCTGGTGTTCCAGGTGTGGGCCAACAACAAGTTCGTCGGCTTCGCGCTGATCATCGGCTGGCTGCTGGCGATGTTCGGCCTCTCGCAACTGCACTTCACCGATGAGCTGTACCACTACGGCAATGCGCCGGGGACGCCGTACTCGGACATGAACGGGTTCGGCACCTTCTGGATCGGCAACCTGTGGTTCCGCGCCTACTGGTACTGCTGCGCGATCGCGCTGCTGGTGATCGCCGGTTTGTACTGGGTGCGCGGCAACACGCGCGGGTGGCGCGCGCGCGGGCGCGTCGCGCTGCAGCGGTTCGGCTGGGCGCCCGGGGCCGTGCTGGCGGCGGCGTTGGCCGGCTTCATCGGTATCGGCATCTTCAATTTCCACAACACCCACGGGCTGTATCGCTACACCACCCACGACCAGGGGCAGAAGCGGGCGGCGCAATACGAGAAGGATTACCGCAAGTACAAGGGCATGGCGCAGCCGCGGATCACCGACGTCAACGTAGATGTCGCGATTTACCCGAAACGCCGTGCCGCCGACATCACCGGCCATTACACGCTGGTCAACAAGCACGACAAACCCATCGACACGTTGCTTGTGCAGTTGCCGACGCCCGCCACGCGCGAATTCAAGTGGTCGCTGGATTTCCCCCAACACACCACGAAGCTGGCAAACGCCAGGCAGGGCTTCTATCTGTACAAGCTGGCGACGCCGCTGGCGCCGGGCGCCTCGATGCCGTTCACGTTCAAGTACCACATCGCCTTCCCGGGCTTTGCCAGCTCGCCGACCGGCGAACGGCTGATCCACAACGGCACGTTCCTGAGCAACGGCATGTTTCCGCATTTCTGCTACAACCAGGGCCGGGAGCTCACCGACCCCAACGACCGCCGCAAATACGACCTCGGACCCGTGCACCTTTTGCCCGAGCGCAGCGACATCGCCGCGCGTGGCAACAACCTGGTTTCCTGCGATGCCGACTGGGTGCATTTCCAGGCCACCATCTCGACCAGCCCCGACCAGATCGCCGTGGCGCCGGGTTACCTGCAGAAGGAATGGGTCAAGGATGGCCGGCGCTATTTCCACTACGTGCAGGACACACCGATCCTGGACTTCTTCTCGTTCCAGTCGGCGCGCTTCCAGGTGGCTCGAAGCAAGTGGCACGACGTGAACCTTGAGGTCTATTACGACCGGCGCAATCCGTGGAACGTCAAGCGCATCCTCAAGGCCATGAAGCTGGCGCTTGCGTACTACACGAAGCATTTCGGGCCGTATCAGTTCCGCCAGTTGCGCATCCTGGAGATTCCGAACTACTTCAAGTTCGCGCAGTCGTTCGCCAACACCGTGCCGTTCACCGAGGATTTCGTGCTGCAGGACCTGCGCAAGCCGTCGGACATCGATTACCTCACCTACGTGACCGCGCACGAGACCGCGCACCAGTGGTGGGCGCACCAGGCCATCGGCGGGCGGGTGCGTGGCGTGACCATGCTGGACGAATCGCTGGCGCAGTATTCGGCCCTTATGGTGATGAAGCACCTGTACGGCCCGACCAAGATGCGCAAGTTCCTGAAGTACGAGCTGGACCGCTACCTGTCCGGCCGCGCCGGAGACCGGATCGGCGAAAATCCGCTGGCGCTGGTGCAGCCCATCCAGCAGTACATCCATTACCGCAAGGGCTCGGTGATCTTCTACGCGTTGCAGGACTACATTGGCGAGGACAAGGTCGACGCCGCGATCCGCACCTGGCTGGACAAGGTGAAGTTCCAGCAGCCGCCCTATACCGACACCCGTGAGCTGATCACCGACCTGCGCGCCCAGGCCGGTCCGGAATACCAGGATCTCATCACCGACTTCTTCGACAAGATCACCCTGTTCGACGACCGCATGGTCAAGGCCACCGCGAAAAAACTCCCTGACGGCAAGTACCAGGTCACCATGCACGTGCACGCGGCCAAGTACTACGCCAACGGCAAGGGCAAGGAAACGCGTGCGAAATCCATCGGCATTCCGATCGAGATCGGCATTTTCGCGCAGGCCAAGAACGGCCAGGAGCAGGACGAAAAACCGCTGTACCTCAAGAAATATCCGGTCAAGGACGGTGACAGCACCATCACGGTGACCGTCGATGGCAAGCCCTACCAGGCTGGCATCGACCCGTTCAACGAGCTGGTCGACCGCGTATCGGACGACAACCGCGCGCCGGTCACCATCAAGTAGCCGCGCATCCCGCCCAATCAGGGGGGCGCCATGCAGCCCGTAGCGTGCGCTTTGCTACGGAAGCGGTGCAGGCGCATCGTGAACGCGGCACACGCCACGCAGCCCGTCGTGTGCGCCTTGCGCACGATCGGGGTTGCGGGAGGGTGCAGGCGCACATCGTGCACGCAGTGCACACCACGCAACCCGTAGCGTGCGCTTTGCGCACGATCGGGGTTGCGGGAGCGGTGCAGGCGCATCGTGCACGCAGCGCACGCGGCGCAGCACCAGCAAAAAAGCGGGCCGCACAAGGCGGCCCGCATGGTATTGCCGGATGACCGGGCTCAGAACTTGAGGCTGGCCTCTGCGTACCAGAAGCGGCCCGGCAGGTCGTAGGTCGATGCGTCGTAGCCGTTCAGCGAGCACGACAGGCAGGTCGGCGGATCACGGTCGAAGATGTTGTTGACGCCGGCCGAAATCGTGAGCGGCGTGTGGATCGGTACCGTCCAGCTTGCGCGCAGGTCGTTGTAGACGGTGGCGCCGAGATGGTTGGAGCCGTCCGGGAACTGCGCGCTGGCCGGGCCCTTGCAGATCGGGAAGCCCGCGGCGCCGGCGCAGTCTTCGGTGAGCGGGGAGATGTAACGCACCGCCCACGATGCCGACCAGTCCCGCAGCGTCCACCCTAGGCGCAGCGTCGATTTCACGCGCGGGATGGCACTGTCGTTGACCTCGACGCCCGGCAGCTGGGGTTCGGGCAGGCCGGTCTGGGTGTTGATCGACTCGTAGCTCTTGACGTAGGTGTTGCTCCAGGTTGCGTCAAAGCGTCCGATACCGGTTTCGTTGCCGATCCAGTGGACGTTGAAATCGAAGCCGCTGGTGTCCACGCGGCCCAGGTTTTCCAGGGTATCGGTGAGCAGCGTGACGAAGCCGGCGCTGTTGCGGGTCTGCGAATCGCAGAATGCCGGGTTGAGCGTCTGTGCGCAGCGGTTCATCAGGGTTTGCGCGTTGGGTGCGCTGATGGCGTTCCTGACGGTGATCTTGTAGTAGGTCAGGTCAAAATCCAGCGTTTGCGCCCAGTCGCTGTTGGTGGCCCACGACGGGCTGTAGACCGCGCCCAGGGTCAGTCCGCGCGAGCGCTCCGGCCGCAGGTTGCGGTTGCCGCCGGTGACCACCGAGATCTGGGTGTTGGATTGCTTGAAGGTGCTTGGGTCGGGCACGCCCAGCGCCTGGCAGTTGGCCGCCACCTGTGGCGTCTGGATGGGGCTGTCGAAGTTGCACGGATCGACCAGGGTGGCATCGAAGCGCGAGAACGTTCCGAACAGCTCGCCGATCGCCGGCGCCCGGAAGCCCTGGGCCCAGTTGCCGCGGAAGGTCAGGTCGTTGTAGACCTGCCAGCGGAAGCCGATCTTGCTGTTGGTGGTCCCGCCGAAGGTCGAGTAGCGCGAGTAGCGCGAGGCCAGGTCAAGGTCCAGGTTCTTGGCGAAGGCCACGTCCTTGAGCAGCGGAATGTTGAGCTCGAGGTAGGCCTCGTCGACGTGGTAGCTGCCGGCGGTCGGCTTGGACGGCACGCCGTTGGAATCACCCGCCACGATCACCGAGTCGGGCTGGTAGTTGCCCGACAGGTTGCGGTGCTCGTAGCCGGCCGCGAAGTCCAGCCAGCCGGCCGGCATCTTGATGAGGTCGCCCGAGATGTTGGCGGTGACCACGCCCATGTACTGGTGGCTGGTGTCATGCTCGTGGAACAGGATGTACTTGAGCATGTCCGGCGTGATCGTGCCCGGACCGCCGAACAGGTTCAGCGGCACGCAGGACGGATCGGCCTGGCACACCGACAGCGGACCCAGCGCCTTCTGGATGTGGGCGCTGTTGTAGGTTCCGGTAACATCCTGGGTAGCGTCGTTGTCCGAACGCACCACGTTCACGTCCCAGTTGTAGCCGCGCTCGCCGATGTTGAACACGCCGGTCAGGCCCGCGGCGAAATAGCGCGTGTCGACTTTCTGGGTGAATACGCGCGGCCCGCCTTCCACCGGCCGCCGGCCAATGCCCATGTCCGGGCTGTTGGCGCTGAGCGTGAAGCCGAACGGGTTGTAGGGGTTGGTCACGTCCACGCCGGTCGAGTAGCAGCGATCGATCAGCATGCAGAACGCCTGGCCCAGGAAGATCGGCTCGGGCGCGGCCTGGTTGACCGACTTGCGGGTGTTGTACAGGCCCCGGAAGTAGAGCTTGATGTTGTTCGTGATTGCGTAGTCGACGTTGGCGAAGAAGCCGTTGCGTTCGGACGGCGTCAGCAACAGGTTGTACTTGGCGTAGTTGAAGCGGTCGGCGTTGCTCCACTGGTGGTAGCCGCTCGGGAAATCCTGTACGCCGCTCGGGCCGGCGACGCCATTGGCGGTGATGTTGCAGAAGCCGCCCGGGCACAGTCCACCGTAGGTGTTGCCTCCGGGTGCGTCGAACAGCACGCGCGTGAACGGCGTGCCCGAGGAGCAGTTGGCCAGTCCGGTGCCGGGTACGCACTGGCTGGAACGATCCCAGGAACTGGCGTTGATGCGGTTCTGCTTGTAGTGGCTGACGTCGATGAAGAAGTTGTAGCGGTCACCCCGTCCGCCGAAGGACAGGTCGCCGTTCAAGGTCTTGCCGTCGCCCACCGAATAGTCGCCGTAGTAGGCGTGCACGCCCACGCCTTTCTGGGACTTCTTGGTGATGATGTTGATCACGCCGGCGATCGCGTCCGAGCCGTACAGCGCCGAGGCGCCGTCGGGCAGGATCTCGATGCGCTGGATGATCGAGGCCGGAATGGTGTTCAGGTCCACCGCCGCGTTCACGCCCGAGGCGGACGAGCCGTTGATCCAGCGCAGGCCGTCGACGAGGATCAACGTGCGCTTGGCATTGAGGTTGCGCAGCGAGATGGTGGTCGAGCCGGAACCCACGCCCGAACCGTCCGGCGGAAACCCGAAGTTGCCGGCCGAGTTGAACTTGGTGTTGAGCGCCGAGCCGCTGACCGACAATTGCTGGATCACGTCGCCGATCGAGGCCAGGCCGGTTTTCTGGATGTCCTGGGCGGTGATGGTGATCACCGGAGTCTGGTCGGCGATGTCCGCCTTCTTGATGCGGGTGCCGGTGACTTCGATGGTCTGCAGCGTCTTGGGTTGCGCGGGCTGGTCGGCAGCGTTCTGGGCCAACGCGGGCAGCGCGATGGCGACGGCACAGGCCGCCACGGCTGCAACAAACCAACGGGTACGTGACATGGGGATCTCCTCGGTTGCTGAAAATCAGGACAATCGACAGCAAACAGGGAACGTCACCGTAGGGTCATGCGTCGCGAGCGCCACCAGCCCCCCCCCTGCGCGCCCGCGGCGGATCCACGCGGCCTTCCCCGTGGTCCACTGCATTCAAGAAATGTTACGGGGCCGGAAACTAGCACTTAACGCAGATTCACGCCAGTGGCCGGACGCGGACCGGCCATGCGTCGGCAGCAGCAGAAAGCAGGGGTACGGCGTCGGGTTTTCCGCCTCTCCTACGATTTCGGCAGCGGCTTGAACTTCGCCGGATCGAAACCGCCGACCTCGAACTTCAGCGTCTCCTTGCCGTGGTCGCGGGTGGTCACGTCCATGGTGATGACCCTGGCCTTTTCCATCGCCGCGATGAAGCGCTTGTCATGCTTGATGAACATCGCCGGCTCGCCGCTCGGCGGCAGGTAGCCCTTCCACACTTCGCGCTTGCCGTCGAAGTGCATCACGATGTCGCAATCGCCCTTGCACACGAAGCCCTTGCCGGAGCCGAACAGGTACGCGCTTTGCCCCCACTTCACGTGGCGCCGCAACACCAGCCTGATCTGGTTGCTGCGTTCGTGGCCTTCGGCGTAGATGCTGGCGGTGTGTTGCAGGCCCTGGACGTCGGCGGTCTGGTAGTACCACAGGTTTGACAGGCGCCGGTGTTCGGACCTGGACTTGGCGGTTGCCTGCACCCTGGGCAGGGTCTTTGCAACTTCCGCCGCGGCCGAAGTGCCGGGGTACTTGTGGACGATTTCCTCACCCACCGGCGCGGCCAGCTCGTCGCGGTGCTCGGCAACCATTTGCTGGTACAGCTTGAGTTCCTTTTGTGCTGCGGCCTCGTTGGCGGCGGCTGCCTGTGCCGGGGCCGAGGACGCGGCCGATTCGTCCGGCGTCGAGGAAGAACACGCGCCCAGCGCCAGCGCCGTGGCGACGGCAAGCAGGGCGAACACGCGGGGATGCATCGAACGGGTTGGCTTGGTCATGCGCGGAGTGTACCGGGCAAACGCTCGGTCTGTCCCTTGTCATCGTTGCTCACCCTGCGCAGGGATCGCGTCCGGTAAGGCGGGCGTAGGTCGACACGTGCGCGTCGCGCAGGTGGCCATCGCGGCCGGCCGCGCCCGGCGAACGGATGCGCCGGCACGCCTCGGCGCGCGGAATCCGGCTGCCGTGCACGCGTACCCGGCTCCACGCGTTGTGGCGACGATGCGGATACTCGCGCGACATCCGCGCGGCGTAGTCGACGCGCACCACGCCGTCCCCACGGACCGAAGACGGACAGCGCGTGTGTCGGTAGAACACCTCGCCGTCGGCGGCGCGGCATTCCCACGACATCTTCGGCTTCGCGCGCCGGCGTGGCGACCTGTGCCTGCGGGGGTGCCCGGCCGTGCGTACGTGGCGCGGCGCCGACGCCCGCGCCCGCTCCGCGGCCACCTCGTCGGCATCGCCGATGGTCGGCAGCGGATGCAGCGCGATGCGCGTCTGGTGCATGCGGGGCGGACAGGGTGAATCGCGAAACGCGACGTGGCCCTGCGCGTCGACACACTTGAATACCGGTGTCGCGTACGCCGTGCCCGCGATCGTCCACAGGATGAATACGCAGGCCAGTCCGGTAAGCAGGCGCCGGGTACGCGCCCCGATTGCCTGGTTCGGTTTCGTTGCGGGCATGCTTCCTCCACGTTGGTTGGCGGTGCTTGCATGCTCGCGAATGCGTCGGCGGCGTGAAACCGGACATCTCCGTTGCTGCGTGTAGGACATCGTCGCTGCGGCCTGTCAGCGGTTTGACAGTGGTGCGCCGGCGGCGTAGAACATTGATGCGCGATGGTGGAAAGGGAGGTGCGACCATGAAGCGTCGCCGACATGGATTTTCCCTGCCGCTGATCATGGGCGTCGCTTTTGCAATGAGCGCCCCGGTCGTTTGGGCGCAGCCGGGCGGTAGCACCGGCAAAATCACCGTACCGTCGGAAACCTGCACTGCGGCATTCCAATTGCAGTGGCATGGTTATTTTCGAACCCCCGAGTCCGATGGCCGCCCCGGCTACAAGTTCTACGCCCTGGGCGTGGATTCGCTGTGCAGGCATGAGCTCAAGGGCGCGCTGCATCTGTTCAGGCTTGCCGGAAGCTGGGGCTACAAGCCCGCGGAATACACCCTGGGCGTGCTGTATTTTCGCGGCGCGACGGGAACGGCCAACCGCCCGCTGGGCGCTGCCTGGATGCAACTGGCAGCCGACACCGGCATTCCGACGTACGTCAAGGCGCGTGATTTGGTGGCCAGGGTGTTGACCGCCGATGAAATCGCGCAGCGGGATCAGTGGCACGAGAAGCTGGAATCGACCTACGGAGCGGCTGCGCAGCGCCGGGCCAAATGGCAGTGGAAACTTGCAAGGAATGCGGAAATCGGCAGCCACCTGGGCCACCCCATGGCTCCGGTGACGACGCTGTACTCGGACACCGGACCGCTGCTGGCCCAGTACTACCGCAGGATGCATGAAACCGACGATCCGTATGCGGGAATCGATGGCTTCCTCACCGGTCGCGCCACCGTCGGGCCACTGCAGCAGGTCGGCAAGTCTTCGTCAAGCCAGCAATCCACGAAAGCTGATGTCGTACCGGCGAGCGCGCAGTCGGCACCGAGTCCCGCCCAGCCATCGGGGACACAGCGGTGAAGCATCGGCTTGAAGCCGCGCTGTTGACGGGCATGCTCGGACTGTTGATGGCCCTCGCGGCATCGGCACAGGCGGGATCGGCGACCGGTGTGCTCGATGCGCCGGATTACGGTTCGGGTGCGTCGGCGGGTGCGCTTTCTGCCGGCAATTTCAACACGCCCGAGGCCGATGGCCGACCGGGCGCGAAGTATTTTGCCTATGGCGTGCAGGCGTTCAGGAAGGGCGACTACCGGCACGCGATCGACATGTACAAGGTCGCGGCCTCGTGGGCGTACAAGCCGGCCGAATACAACCTCGCCGTGATGTATTTCAAGGGCCAGGGCGTTCCGGTGAACCGGCCGCTGGGCGCGGCGTGGATGGTGCTGGCGGCCGAGCGCGGAAATCCGCGCTACGTCAAGGCGCGCGACTTGATGGTGACGGTGTTGAGCAAGGCACAGTTCGCGAAAACCGACGCGCTCTGGGGCCAGTTGAGGCAAACCTACGGCGACAAGGTCGCGCTGCGCCGGGCCAAGGCGCAGTGGGCGTGGGTGAAGACCCATCAGACCGGTACGCGGGTGGGGGGTACCGTGGGTGAGCTTCACGTCGGCGCCACCAACAAGCCGATCGCCCGCAATCAGCCCGGGCGCATGGGCAAGGCAGCGGTGTCCGCGGCAGGCTGGGGATTGCTGGCCGGAGGCTCTATCGACGGCTCGGTTGCCTACCGCCAATTCCGGCAAAGCGACAATCCCTACGATCCGGTATTCCTCAAGCACCGTACCGGAACGGTGTCGGTCGAGCCGCTGCAACCGGTCAAGCCGGCTGCACGAAAATCGAAGAAGGGCGCGACCACGGATCGCGGCTCGGTGTCGGGTGGACCGTCTTCACGCGGGCCGTGAGTGGCGGCGGATCGGGAACCCGGCCCGGGCTTCAGTGCTTGCCCGGGGCACCTGACGCGCGGCCGGTGGCGCGGCGCGCCAGGGCCAGGCCCTTGAGGACGTGCAGCGCCTCGGAAAGAGCGTAGTCCTTGACCGCCAGTTCGCCGGTGTCTGCATCGGCGGTCGCGGTGTGGGTGCCGGCAAGATGATGGGGCAGGTCGCTTTCGTGTTCGTCGCCGGCCAGTGACGGCGCGCGGTCGGCGGAGACCGTGACATTGCCGAGCGTGATGTCGGGCGTGATGCCGGCCACCTGGATCGAGGTGCCGTCGGGCGTGTAGTAGCGTGCGGTGGTGAGTTTCAACGCATCACCGTTGCCGAGCGGCAGGACGGTCTGCACCGAGCCCTTTCCGAACGTGCGCCGGCCCATCACCAGCGCGCGGTGGTTGTCCTTGAGTGCGCCGGTGACGATCTCCGCGGCCGAGGCGGTGCCGTTGTCGACCAGGACCACCATCGGCGCGCCGTCCAGCAGGTCGCCGGGCGTCGCGGTGAATTTCGTGTCCGACTGTGACAGGCGGCCGCGGGTGCTGACGATGGTTCCGCCGTTGAGGAAGTCGTCGGCCACGCCGACCGCCGACGTCACCAGGCCGCCGGGATTGGAGCGAAGGTCCAGCACCACGCCGCGCAACGGACCGTGGTCCTTTTGCAGCTTGCCCAGTTTGCGGGTCAGCTCGCTGGCGGTGTCTTCCTGGAACTGGCTGATGCGCACGTAGGCAAAGCCCGGCTCCAGCATGCGGGTGGATACGCTGCTCACCCTGATGCGCTGGCGCACCAGCGAAATGGTGACCGGCTTGTTCGCCTGCGGATGCAGGATGGTCAGCTTGACCGAGCTGCCGATCGGCCCGCGCAGCTTGTCGCTGGCGCTTTCGATGGTGTCCGGCTGCACCGGGACGCCATCGATGGCCTCGATGACATCGCCGGCGACGATGCCGGCGCGCTTGGCCGGCCCACCGTCCAGCGGCGCGATGATCACCAATTGGTGGTTGACCTGGGCCACCTCGATTCCCAGCCCGGAATACGCGCCGGAGGTGTCGTCGGCCAGGTCCTTGAGTTCGCTGGCGTCGAGGAACGCACTGTGCGGGTCGAGCCCGGCCAGCATTCCGTGCACCGCCGACTGCATCAACTGCTTGTTGCCCACCGGCTCCACGTAGGCCTGCTTGATGAGCTCGAAGGCGCGGGTGAAGGTCTGGATTTCCTGCAGGCTGGGGACGTCGGCCTCGCCGCTGCTGGTGGCCCCGGCCGGAAGCGCGGTGCTTGCCGGGGACGCCGCACTGGACGCTGCAACCGGTGCCGAAGCGGGCGGCGGGGTGGCCGCAAGGGCCAGGTTTGCGGCAAGGCACAAGGTGATGCCCAGCCAGCCTTGCAGGTTTCGGATCATTTCGGGTACATCCTTCGCGGCTGCCTGCGCCGGGGACGCGCCCGGCACCGATGCCCATTGTAGGCGTTTCGAGCCGGTCAGCGCCGCGCCGCGAACCAGCCGGCTGGATCCACGGGCTTGCCGTCGTGGCGCAGTCCGAACCAGGCGCCGCCCTGCTCGGGATCGGCGCCCACGGTAGCGACCGGCTGCCCCGGCTGCACCCAGTCGCCGGCTTCGACCAGCGCGGCCTCGTTGCCTCCGTACAGGCTCATCCAGCCGTTGCCGTGGTCGATGATCACCAGCATGCCGTAGCCGCGCATGAAATCGGCCCAGGCGATGCGCCCGTAGGCGACCGCGCGCACTTCGGCGCCGGGTCGCGCGGCGATCACCAGCCCGTGCACCAGCGCGCCGGTGCCGGCGTGGGCCTTGCCGGCCACCGGCCACGGCAGCTTGCCGCGCAGCTTGCCGAACGGCGTTGTCTTGCCGACCTGCGCCGGGATGTCGCTGAACACGTCGTGCAGGCGCTTGAGTAGCGCATTGAGCGCCTCGGCGTCGCGTTGCAGGGAGGCCAGCTTGTCCTTTTGGCGCGCGAGCTGCGCGTCGGCCCGGGCCAGCAGCTTGCGCTGCGCATCGCGTTCGGCGGCCAGGGCATCCTTTTGCGTGGCCTCGAGGTCACGCTGGTGTTGCAGCTTCGCACGGGTCGATTGCTGCGAGGCCTGCAGCGCGGAAAGCCGCGAAAGCCGATCCAGCAGGGTGGCGATGTGCCGGGTGCGGTTGCGCTGGAAATAACGGGAATACGCCAGCGCGCGGCTGATCCTCGCGATGTCCTCGTCGCCCAGCAGCAGGGCCAGGTCCGAGCCGCGATCGAGCGTGTACACCGCGCGCAGCAGTTCGGCCAGCGCCGCGCGCTGCGCCGCCAGCGGTTTTTTCAGCTCGTCGATCTGCCGTTGCAGGTCGTCGAGCCGGTCGTTGCTGGCGGCGATGGCGGCGTCGGTTTCGCGCAGCGCCCTGGCCGCCTGGTCGAGCTTGCGTGCCTGGACGGTGAGCCTGGCATTGATGGCATCGCGCGTGGCCGCGGTGGCGTGTTGCGCGGCGGCGATCTTCGCGATCCGGGCGCGCACCGCGGCAAGGCGCGCGCGCGCTTGCGCCTCGCGCGAGCCTTGCGCGGCATTGCTCGAGGTCGCCGCGGCAGGCTGCGGCGCGGGCGTGGCCATGGCGCCGCAGGCGATCGCCACGAGCATGGCAAGGGCGATGGTGCTTGCGCGGATGCGGGAAGGCGCGGGGTGCATGCGCGGCGATTATCGCCGCGATCGCCGGCGCGATCAGCCCTCCACCCAGGTTGCGAGCAGGTCCAGCGCCGCCGTCAGGGTGTCGGCGTGCATCCGCATGGAATGCGGATCGCCCTCGCGGCCGACGCGTTCGGCATCCGCGGCGGCGTGGTGTACCTCGTGTGCGCCCACCAGTCCGGCCGCCCCCTTGATGCGGTGGGCGGCGCGGACCGCTTCGGTCAGGTCGGCGTCGTCCAGCGCCGCGCGCAGGCCGACGAGGTCCTTGCGTGCGCTGGCCAGGAAATCATTCAGCAGGTTGCGTGCCAGGGTGTTGTCGGTACCGGCGATCTCGGCCAGCGCGTCCCGGTCCACCGGGGCTGCCGGGGCCGACAGCAGGTCCTGTTCGTCCGGCGTCGGGGTGCCCGTGGAGTCGGGCGAAGCCGGTTGCGCCGACGCTTCGTGCAGCGGAAACTTCACGTGGGGCAACCAGTGGCGCAGCGTGCGCGACAACTGCGCGATGCGCAGCGGCTTGCCCAGGAATGCGTCCATGCCCATGGCCAGGCAGTGCTCGGGCTCGCCCTTGCTGACGTTGGCCGTGATCGCGACGATCGGAGTGCGGGGCAGGTTGCCAGCGCGCTCGGCCTTGCGGATGGCGGCGGTGAGCTGGTATCCGTCCATCCGCGGCATGTGGATGTCGGCCAGTACCAGCGCGTAGCGACCCGTTTTCCAGCGTTCGAAGCCTTCCTCGCCGTCGCCCGCGCTTTCGCACGCAAAGCCTGCGCGCGCGAGCTGGCGCGTCAGCACCTCGCGGTTGGTGGCGTGGTCGTCCACCACCAGAACCAGGCTGCCCTCGCGCCGGGCTTGTTCGATGTCGGGCAGCGGGCGGGTGGGAAATTCGCGCGCCGGGTCGCTGGTGCGTTCGGGTTCCACCCTGGCGGGATCGCCGATCGCCAGCGGCACGATCAGGCTGAAGGTGCTGCCTTCGCCGGGCTGGCTGACCAGCTCGATGCGCCCGTCCATGAGTTCCGCCAGTTGCCGGCAGATGGCAAGGCCGAGCCCGGTGCCGCCGAACTGGCGTGCGGTGCCGCTGTCGGCCTGCGCGAACGGCTGGAACAGGACATCGCGTTGCGCTTCGCTGATGCCGATGCCGCTGTCGCGTACGCGCAGCGCGATGCTTTCGCGCCCGTCATCGAGCACCGCCACGCGTTCGGCGCGCACGGCGATGCCGCCGGTGCGGGTGAACTTGGTCGCGTTGGACAGGAAGTTGGACAGAATCTGGCGCAGGCGCAGCGGGTCGGCGATGTAGGCCGGGGCAAGCTTGTCGTCCAGCGCCGCTTCCAGGGTCAGGCCCTTGCTGGAGGCAATGCCGAGAAAGTTGCCGACCACGTGTTCGACCAGCACCCGGAGGTCGACGTGACGGGTCGAAAGTTGCATGCGGCCGGCCTCGATCTTGGAAAAGTCCAGGATGTCGCCGATGATCTGCAGCAGGCTCTGCGCCGAACTCTGCACGATGGCGACGCTGCGCCGCTGCTCGGCGTTCAGCGGCGTTTGCTCCAGAAGCTCGAGCATCCCGGTGATGCCGATCATCGGGGTGCGGATCTCGTGGCTCATCGCGGCCAGGAAGGCACTCTTGGCGTGGCTGGCCTCCTGCGCGCGCGCCTGGCTTTCCTTGAGTTCGTCGTTCTTGCGCCTGACTTCTTCGCGCATGGCAAGGAAGCCTTCCATCACCTCGCCCGGCTCGCCCCGGGCCGGCGGCCCGACCGGCGCGTCGTAGTCGCCGGCACGCATGCTCTTGCTCAGGCGCACCAGTTGTCCGATGCCGTGGTAGATGTTGCGCAATATCCTG
Organism: uncultured Rhodanobacter sp.; assembly: GCA_964489055.1. GTDB lineage: Bacteria > Pseudomonadota > Gammaproteobacteria > Xanthomonadales > Rhodanobacteraceae > 66-474. The sequence goes on from CAZAXF010000031.1 coordinate 26,962, forward strand.
CGGCCGGCCAGCAGCACGATCAGCAGCGCGGCCAGCGAAAGCCCGATCCGCCAGTAGTTCAGCCGGCGCGAGCGCATGCGGTCGGCATGGAGCTGGCTTTGCGCATCGAGGGTCTTGAGGTCGGCAAGCAGTCCCAGGTCGCCGAGCAGCGGGTCGACGGCGGGAAACAGGCGTTGGTCGGCAAGCTTGCCGAGTCCGGCAACGTCGTGTGCCATCAGTTGCGCGCGCAGTGCGGTGACGGCCGCATCCGCGGCGTGGCGCTCCTGCACGATCCGTGTCCAGACCTCCCGCTGTTGGGGCGGCATGGATTCGGCGTCGAGCATGGCGACCGATTGCCGGATCCGCTGGCGCGCCCGGTCGACCACGGCGGCGCCTTCGTCAAACGACATCAGGCCGTTGCGCACCTTGAAAGTCACGCCGATGATGTCGATGCCGTAGGACTCGGACAGGATCCGCGCCGCGGTCTGACCACCCAGCGCGTTGTCGTAGAGGTGGTTGAGCGTGGCTCCGTGGCCGCGCTGGTAGATGGCGTCCAGCGCCAGCACGCTGCCGGCCGCGACCAGCATGATTGCAAACAGCAGGACGAGCTGGCGACGGATCGTCCAGAATCCGTGTTTCATGGTTGTTTGCGGCGCCATTTCTCGATGGTGCCGGCCAGTTGCTCGCCCGGCACCGGCATGCTGATCAGCTCGCCCTGGGCGCGCGTGCAGCCAAGTTCGGCCAGCATCTGCCATTCCTCGACGTTGCGTACGCCCTCGGCGACGGTGGTGAGCCCCAGCTTGCGGCCCAGGTCGACGCTGGCCTCGACCACGGCGCGGTTGCGCGATTCGGTGGTCGCGCCGTTGATGAATCCCTGGTCGATCTTGAGTTCGGTGACCGGCAGCTTGGCCAACTGCGAGAGGGAGGAAAATCCGGTGCCGAAATCGTCCACGGACAGCCCGAACCCCTTGAGCCGAAGCCGTGCGAGCACGTTCAATACCTGCGAGGATTCGTGCATCATCGCCGACTCGGTCAACTCGAGGGTGATCTCGTGCGGATCGACGCCCTCGGAATGCGCGATCGCCTGGTAGCGGTCGGCGGCAGCTATGTCGTCCAGGTTGTGCATCGATACGTTGACCGAGATGCCCACGTTGGTGCCGGTCTGGCTCCAGCGCCGCTGCCACGCGCAGGCCTGCGCGAGAATACGTTCGGTCAGCGCGTCGATCAGTCCGGAACGTTCCAGCTCGGGGACGAACCGCACCGGCGGCACCTGGTGTCCGTCCAGGTTCCAGCGTGCCAGCGCCTCGACGCCGGTGACGAAAGCGCTGCCGAGCGCGACCTGTGGCTGGAACCAGGCCTCGAACGCGTCGTTGGCCAGGGCCTCGGCCAGCAGTCCCTCGTCGATGGGGGGAAGCGGATCCTTGTCGGCGAGCAGGTCGGCGGTGAAGTACAGGTCCAGCGCTTGGGTCAGTTTGGTCTGGGTCAGCGGCTTTTCCACGCTGCCGAGTACGCGCATGCCGGAGGCGCGGGCCATGATCTGTACCGTGTTCAGCAGCGCCGGGTCCAGCGCCGTCAGCAACACCACCGCGTGGGCCAGCTTGTCGCGCGCGACATGCCCGATGAATTCGATCCCGTCGATGTGCGGCAGGTCCAGATCGACCAGCACCACATCCACCGGATGCTGTCGCCGGCCAAGCAGCGTCAGCGCGTCGCGGCCGTCGCCGGCCTCCAGGACCTCGCCCGGACCGAGCTGACGGACCAGCCGCAGCGCAACCTGACGCTGAAAATCATGGTCTTCGACAACCAGTATCGAAAGGTGTGCGAACTTGGTCCGCATGCGCCATCCCCTGGCAGTGCACGATGATGCACGAGTGGACTCTACCATCTTGGGGCGTAGTCGCCTGAGTTGGAAATGTGCGCCAGGTCACATTGACGCGCTCCGACTGGTGGCCGCGCTAAGCTGACGGCATGTGCGTGCTCGCCTTTGCCTGGGATGTCCACCCGCGCTGGAAGTTGTTGCTGGCCGGCAACCGCGACGAGGCGCATGCGCGCCCCTCCGCGCCGCTGGCACGCTGGGACGATGCCCCGGGGCTGCTGGCCGGACGCGATCTCGATGCCGGCGGTACCTGGATGGGCGTGCGCGAGCCCGCACGCGCGGCGCTGGTCACCAACGTGCGCGATCCGCGCGCGGGCACGGAGGGCCAGTCACGCGGCCTGCTGGTGAGTGATTTCCTGCGTGGCGACGCCGGCGCCGCCGCGCATGCCGAGGCGCTGCGGGCGGTGGCCGGCCGCTACCGGCCGTTCAACCTGCTGTTGTTCGACAACGACGAGGCGTGGTTCGTGTCCAACCATCCGCAAGTACGTGCGCGTGCGATCGCCCCCGGGGTGCACGGCCTTTCCAATGGCGACCTGGATGCGCCGTGGCCCAAGACCCGGCGCGCAATGGCGGCAATGGAAACCTGGCTCGCGGACGGGAAGGAGTCTTTTGCGCCGCTGTTCGATGCGCTGGCCGACCGTCGCCCGGCCGGCGACGACGAGCCGCTGCCCGATACCGGCGTCGGCCCGGAACTGGAACGCCATTTGTCGCCGGTTTTCGTGTGCGACCCGCGCCACGGAACCCGCGCGAGCACGCTGATCGGCCTGGAACGCGGCGGTGGCGGCTGCATCGTCGAGCGGCGTTTCGGGCCGGCCGGCGTACCGCAGGGGCAGACCGCGCTGCGCTTCGGCCTGCGCGAAACACCGGCCTGAGCGGGCCGGTCCCGGGCTCAGGTCTGCGCTGGTGCCGGTTGCGCTGGTGCCGACTGCGCCGGCGCCGGCGCGGTGGCGGCGGCGTGGCCGCCCAGTTCCGGCGCCTTGCCCAGCAGCAGCGCACGGATCCGGCGCAGCTTGATCTTCAACGTGCGCTCGTTGTCCGGGCCCACGCGGATCATCAGTTTCTGTCCCACCGACAGCGATTCCCAGGTCGGGTCGGCGAACGCGTAGTGGCCGTCGGGTGTCTTGACCAGCGCCACCGGCGGCTTTGCGTTGGGCGCGGCCAGCAGGTTGTCGATCGCCGCGATCAGGCGGTCGTTGAAATAGCCCTGCGGATAGCCAAGCTGGCGATAGGCCTGCTGGAACAGCGGGTACCAGTGCACGTACCAGTCGACCAGCGTGCGCGGGTCGACCGCCTCCACGATTTTCATGTACGGCGCGTAGCGCGCGAAATTCTTCTCGTCGAGGACCGGCTTGCCGTCGTGCATGTCCACCGCGAAAGTGCTGCCGGGCGTGCGCAGCGGCAGGATGCTGGAGCCGATGGTGTGACGTGGCAACGCGTCGATGGTGGCCACCATGTGCGGGATCAGTCCGCGCGTGACCAGCAGCCTGGCCAGTCCGTCCGCGCCCGGCAGGCCGGCCAGCGCCTTGGCCGCGACATCATCGCTTGCGCCCAGCGCGGGCAGCGGCGTGGTGGTGGCCGGTGCGGGCGTGGCCTGGGCCTCGCTGATGGGATGCTGGATCGGCGGTGGCGCGGTGCTCGCGCCGGCCGGACCGGACGGTGCCGGTCCGTGACGCGTGAAATCCACCCCCGGCATGCGCGTGAAATAGAACCACGCCGCGATCGCCACGATCACGATCACCACGATCGCGCCGATGATCTTGCCCTTGGCCGAAGTGCCTTGTGCCACGTTGTCCCCTCGCGTTGGTCCCATTCATGTTCGACGCGCGCCGTTGCCAATGGTTCCCTTCAACGACGGGGGCCGCGTCGCTCACCCCGCCGCGCATGGCAGCAAGTCATGTTACCGGGCGCCGAGAAAATCCTTCTTGCCGATCTGCACGCCGGCCACCCGCAGGATGTCATACGCCGTGGTGCAGTGGAAGAACAATGTCGGAATCGCGAAACCGAGCAGGTATTCGATTCCCGTGAAGTCCAGCTCGCCGCTGCGCATCTTGAGGTGGATCGCGCGGTCTTCGCTGCCGTCGATCTGCACCGGCGTGAACCCGCCGATGTACTCGATGGTCCGGGCGATGCGCTGTTCGGCGTCGGCGAGGGTCTTTTCATCGTCGGGGACCGACTGCGGCTCGACTCCCGCCAGCCGCGCCACGCAACGCGCCGGGACATCACAGGCGATCTGGATCTGCCTGACCAGCGGAAACATGTCGAAGATCAGGCGCTGCCGCAGCAGGTCGTCGGGATCGGCGTGCAGGGCCTCGGCGTGCGCGCGGCCCTTTTGCAGCACGTCGGCGAGATTGGTCAGCGCGCGCGTGAATACCGGAACGGAAGCCTGGTACATCGAGATGGTCATGGAGAACTCTCCGGGGACGGATGATGTGCCCGCCAACGGGCGTCACGTCGCGCGTGGTCCGCGCAGGACCCGTGCCGGCAGCAGGAACAGCGCGCGCAGGAATGCAAACACGCCATCGACGGCAATGCCGAGCAGCCGGAACGGCAACAGTACCAGCCAGACCAGCGGCCACAGCACCAGCACCAGCAGCGCCAGCGGCCAGCAGAACACCAGCAACAACAACCACAGCAGGAACGAGGCCATTTTCGCGCATCTCCGAACGGATGATGTTTCAGGTGGATTCCCGCGGCCCGGATTGCAAGGCACCGCCGGCATCGCCGGCGTGCGCCGGCCCGGCCCCGGACATTTCGCGCGTCGCACGCGCGGTCAGGACCAGGGCCGCAACCACCAGGACCGCGGCCAGCACGAAAGATACACCCGGAAAATGTCCGCCGAGTGGCGCGTGCCGGCTGATGAACAGGCCGAACAGGTTGGCGAACACCAGCGGTGCCGGCGCCATCAGGAACGGCACCGTGACCGGGATGAACGCCAGCGCGGTGTGGTGGCGCGGTGGCGGAGCAGGTGCCGGTGCGTTCACCGGGCCGACTCCGGGGCGCGTTCCCGAACGGCCGGCCATGGCGCGCCGGCGCGCTCGCTCACCTGCCGTTGTGGATGTCGATGAACTTCAGGAATTCCGCGCGGGTGCGGGCATCCTCGCGGAAACTGCCCTGCATCTGGCTGGTGACCATGGACACGCCGCGCTTGTGCACACCGCGCGTGGTCATGCAGTGGTGGGTGGCGTCGATGACCACGCCGACCCCGCGCGGGGCCAGCACGGTGGTGATGCAGTTGGCGATCTGCGCGGTGAGCTTTTCCTGCACCTGGAAGCGGTGCGCGAAGGCATTGACCACGCGCGCCAGCTTGCTGATGCCCACCACCTTGCCGTCGGGCAGGTACCCGATGTGCGCGCGGCCCATGATCGGCGCCATGTGGTGTTCGCAGAACGACTCGAACTGGATGTCGCGCAGCACGATCATCTCGTCGTAGCCGCCGACTTCCTGGAAGGTGCGGGCAAGGTAGTCCTGCGGGTCCTCGTGGTAGCCGGAAAACCACTCGGCATAGGCCTCGACCACGCGCCGCGGCGTGTCCAGCAGGCCTTCGCGGGTCGGCTCGTCGCCGGCCCAGCGCAACAGCGTGCGCACGGCGTCCATGGCCTGGTCGCGGCTCACGGGCGGCGAGGTCGGTGCGGGCGCGGCGCACTCCGATGGACGGTGGGAGTCGTTCATGGGCGGGATCCTGAAAATATCCGATCCCCCAGTGTAACCCGCCCGGGTGTCGCGGCGGGTGAGACCGGGCGCACCTATCATGGTCGGCGACGGGAAAAAACGGGGGCACACATGTTGAGCGAAAGACTGGACGCCGCGCTGGCCTACGCGCGGCGGGCCCACGCGGGGCAGGTGCGCAAGGGCACCACCATTCCCTATGTCGCGCACCCGATGGCGGTGGCCGCACTGGTGCTCGAGCATGGCGGTGACGAGGACCAGGCCATCGCGGCGTTGCTGCACGACGTGGTCGAGGACTGCGAACCGTTCGCCGACGGCGTACCGCACGCCGAGGCCATCCGGAATGCCTTCGGCGCACGCGTCGCGGCGATGGTGCTGGCGTGCACCGACGCGACGCTGTCGGCCAAGGCCGACGAGCGTGGTGCGGAGGACGCCGAAGCGCGCCGTGCGGGCTGGTACGCGCGCAAGCGGGCCTATCTTGCGCACCTTGGGGAAACCGACGAAGACGCGCGGCTGGTTTCGGCCTGCGACAAGCTGCACAATGCCGGGGCGATCCATGCCGACCTGCTGCGGCTGGGCCCGGTGGTGTTCGAGCGGTTCAACGCCGGCCGTGAGGGCACGCTGTGGTATTACCGGCAGCTGGTCGAGCGCTTCGCCGGACTGGGCAGCCCGGTCGCGGGCGCGCTGGATCGCACCGTCGGCGAAATCGAGCGTCTCGCGGCGCTGTGATCAGTCGTTCGCGGATTCGTCCGCGTCGGTGGCTGCATCGTCGTCGTCGGCTGCCGCGTCGCCGCCCAGCAGCGCCTGTGCGTCGGGCGCCGGCAGCGATTCCACCTCGCGCAGCTTGCGCGCGATCGCACGGCTGCGAACGCCGGTGGCGTCGATCTGCGTGCTGGCTTCGTCCAGTTTCTTCTTGACCTTGGCCAGCACGTCGCCGAACTTGCCGAACTCGGTCTTGACCGCGCCCAGGGTGCGCCACACCTCGCTGCTGCGCTGCTCGATCGCCAGGGTGCGGAATCCAAGCCGCAGACTGTTGAGCAGGGCCGAGAGCGTGGTCGGGCCGGCCAGCGTGACGCGGTGTTCGCGCTGGATGGCCTCGAACAGGCCCGGGCGGCGCAGCACTTCGGCGTACAGGCTTTCGGTGGGCAGGAACAATATCGCGAAATCGGTGGTGGCCGGCGGCGCGACGTACTTGGCGCGGATGGACTTGGCCTCGTCGCGCACGCGCCGTTCCAGCGCCAGTGCCGCCTCGCCGGCCGCGGCCGCGTCGGCGCGTTCCTGCGCATCCAGCAGGCGCTCGTAGTCCTCGCGCGGAAACTTGGCATCGATGGGCAGCAACACGTGCTGGCCTTCGCCGGCGCCGGGCAGGCGCACCGCGAATTCCACCCGCTCGTTGCTCTCGGGCACCGTGGCCACGTTGGCCAGGTACTGGTCCGGGGTCAGCATCTCGGCCAGGAGCGTGGCCAGTTGCGTTTCGCCGAAGATGCCACGGTTCTTGACGTTGCTGAGCATGCGGTTGAGATCGCCCACGCCGCTGGCGAGGTTGCGCATCTCGCCGAGTCCGCGCTGCACGGCCTCGAGGTGTTCGGACACCTGCTTGAACGACGCGCCCAGGCGCGCTTCCAGCGTGGCCTGCAGTTTCTCGTCGACGATCTTGCGCATCCTGTCGAGCTGTTTGGCGTTGTCGTCCTGCAGCGATTTCAGTTGCCGGTCGAGCGTGTCGCGCACCTCGCCCAGGCGCTTCTCGTTGCCGGCGGACAATTCCCCGAAGGTCTTCTGCAGGCGTTCGCCGAGGCGGTCGATCGACTGGGTGAGTTCCACCCGCCCCGCGCGCTGCTCCTCGCGCAGGGTCTGGTCCAGTTGCTGGTTGCCCGCGCGCAGCGTATCGAGTCGTTCGCGCAACGCCGGGTCGCCGCGGCCGCGCAGCAGCAACGCGAGCAGCAGGACCACCGCGAGCGCGGCCAGCACGACAAGGATGATCAGCAGGGTCATATTCATGCGGGGATTGTAGGGCTGGAATGGATAGCGACCTTACCCGGGTGCGGTCGCGTGCGGTGAGATTCCGTGCCTGTGCGCTCCGCCCGGCATCCCCCCGGCGCTGTCGCGCCGACCCCCTTCGTTCCGAAGGGGGTGATTTGCCTCCCCCTTCGCTTGCGAAGGGGATCGAGGGGGATGGCTTTCGCTTCGTCCGGCATCCCCCCGGCGCTGTCGCGCCGACCCCCTTCGTTCCGAAGGGGGTGATTTGCCTCCCCCTTCGCTTGCGAAGGGGATCGAGGGGGATGGCTTTCGCTTCGTCCGGCATCCCCCCGGCGCTGTCGCGCCGACCCCCTTCGTTCCGAAGGGGGTGATTTGCCTCCCCCTTCGCTTGCG
>CAZAXF010000032.1:0-34828 GCA_964489055.1 uncultured Rhodanobacter sp.
AGGTGATGCGCGAGTCGTCGCCGCGGCACTCGCCGCGCTTGGTGACGAAGTTGTACACCCCGCCCCGGCCCTGCTCGTCGCCGGGATACCAGTTCTGCACCGTCGAATACTTGATGCTGGCGCGCTCGAGCGCCACCAGTTCCACCACCGCGGCGTGCAACTGGTTGTCGTCGCGCATCGGGGCGGTGCAGCCCTCAAGGTAGGACACCACCGAATCTTCCTCGGCGATGATCAAGGTGCGCTCGAACTGGCCGGTGTGGCCGGCGTTGATCCGGAAGTACGTGGACAGCTCCATCGGACAGCGCACGCCCCTGGGGATGAACACGAACGAGCCGTCGGAGAACACTGCCGAGTTCAGCGCCGCGAAGAAGTTGTCGCCGCGCGGTACCACCGTGCCGAGATACTTGCGCACCAGCTCGGGATGCTCGCGGATGGCCTCGGACATGGAGCAGAAGATCACACCCACCTTGGAGAGTTGTTCGCGCGCGGTGTTGGCCACCGACACCGAATCGAACACGGCGTCGACCGCGACCCCGGCCAGCTTGGCGCGCTCGTGCAGCGGCACACCCAGCTTGTCGTAGGTTTCCAGCAGCTTGGGGTCGACCTCGTCCAGCGATTTGGGCCTCTTCTTGGGCGCGGAGTAGTAGCTGATCGCCTGGAAGTCGATGGGCTCGAGCTTCACGTGGGCCCAGTTCGGCTGCTTCATCTTCAGCCAGCCGCGATAGGCCTCGAGGCGCCATTCGGTCATCCACTCCGGCTCTTCCTTGATGGCCGAGAGCGCGCGGATGGTGTCTTCGTCCAGGCCCGGCGGCAGGCTGATCGATTCGATGTCGGTGACGAAACCGGCGTCGTAACGGCGCGTCAATGCGGCCTGGACTTCATCGGGTTGGGTAACCATTTCGTCGTTCCTCACATTCTTGCGGCACGCGCCCGCGCCGGTTGCCGCTGCAGCATGTCGGCAAGGCTCACCGCGCGCAGCGCACTGTCGATCGCGGCGCCCACGCCCTGCCAGTCGCGCGACACGGTGCAAAAGGACTGGCGTTCGCAGCCGATGTGCCCGATGCTGCAATCGGTCAGCCCGATCGGGCCATCCAGCGCTTCGACGATCTCGGCCAGCGAAATGTCTCCGGCCGCGCGCGCCAGGCGGTAGCCGCCGGTGGCGCCACGGAACGATTCCACCAGTCCCGCACGACCGAGGTGCTTGAGCAGTTTGCTGACCGTGGGTGGCTCGAGGCGGGTTTCCTCGCCCACCTGGGCCGCCGGCAGCACTTCGCCCGGGTGGCGTGCAAGGCAGGCCATCACGACGGATGCATAGTCTGCAAGCCGGCTGACGCGGATCATCGGGGGTGCGGAACCGTCAAAACGTACCAATATGGTACTGATTGCGCCGTCCTGCCGCAAGAAGCGACGGCGGGATCGGTCCGCAGCATCGGTGGCGTTCACCCCGCGCCCGGGGCCGGGGACCGCCCGCGGCGAGCGGCCGTCCCGGTCCGGGTGAATTCGTCGCTTCACTGCTCCGACGGGATGCGGCGCTTCTCCCGTCCCACGCATTCGCGACGAAGCGGTGTTCAGGTTTCGGCGACCACGTGCACCTTGACCGGCACACGCACGTCGGCGTGCAGCGACACCTCGACTTCGTAATCGCCGGTGTTGTGGATGGCGCCCTCGGGCATGATCACTTCGCTCTTTTCCAGCGTCAGCGACTGCGCGGTGAACGCATCGGCGATTTCGCGGGGGCCCACCGAGCCGAACAGCTTGCCTTCCGGACTGGCGTTGGCACTGATGGTGGCCTCGCCGTTCTCGAAGGTCGCCGCACGCGCCTGCGCGTCGGCCAGCAGCTTGTCGGCCTTGGCCTGGTATTCGGCGCGCCGCTTCTCGAACGCCTCCAGGTTGGCCTTGGTGGCCGGCACGGCACGGCCCTGCGGTACCAGGAAATTGCGGCCGAAGCCCGGCTTGACCTTGACCTTGTCGCCGAGCGCGCCGAGGTTCTTCACTTTTTCCAGCAGGATGACTTCCATGGGGTTCTCCGATTCGTTAGCGCCGGGCGTTCCCGACGCAGCCAATGGGTGTCCGAATGACGCACAGGGTGGGCATTGCCCGCCGAATACAGATCGCTGGCGGGCGGTGCCCGCCCTACGCTTTGTACGGTGCTATCTAGACGAAATGATTGTCGCTGTAGGGCAGCAGGGCCAGGAACCGCGCGCGCTTGACGGCCTGGGCCAGCTGGCGCTGGTAGCGCGCCTTGGTGCCGGTGATGCGGCTGGGAACGATCTTGCCGGTTTCGGTGATGTACTGCTTGAGGGTCGCAAGATCCTTGTAGTCGATGTGCTCCACGCCCTCGGCGGTGAAGCGGCAGAACTTGCGGCGGCGAAAAAACTTGGACATGTTCGTGTCTCCGGTCCGGATGCGGGTCAGGCGGCCTTGCTGTCGTCACGACGCGATGGTTTGTCGTCCTTGTCCTTGCTCTTCATGATCAGCGAAGGCTCGGTTTCGATTCCGTGCCACTGCATGATCAGGTGGCGCAGGACCGCGTCGTTGAACTTGAAGCCCGATTTCAGCTCGTCGATGGCCTTGGGCCCGCACTCGATGTTCATCAGCGCGTAGTGGGCCTTGGCCAGGTGCTGGATGGGATAGGCAAGCGGACGACGGCCCCAGTCCTCGACGCGATGCACCTTGCCGCCTTCGCCCTCGATCAGGGCCTTGTAGCGGTCGAGCATGCCGGGTACCTGCTCGCTCTGGTCCGGATGGACCAGGAACACGACTTCATAATGACGCATTGTGGTTTCCTCACGGGTGTCGCCAGGGCATCGGCCGTGGCGGGGCAGCCCCCCGGTCCGGAATCCGGCGGTGGGGCGAGGGCATCCGCGCCGCAGCTGGGCAGCGCAGAACAGCGAATTGTAAGGCCCGCGAGGGCGTTCGCGCAAGCGGCGTCAGGCCGATCCGGCCGACTTGTCCACGGTGAAGCTTTCCCCGCATCCGCACGCCGCGACCGCGTTGGGGTTGTGGAACTCGAACGCGGCATTGACGCCCTGGCGGGCGTAATCGATGCGGGTGCCGTCAACCAGCGGCAGGGCCCTGGCGTCGACCACCAGCCGGACGCCTTCGAGTTCGAACACCTTGTCCGCGTCGGTCACTTCGGTCGCAAGGTCCACCGTGTAGCCGAACCCGGAACAGCCGGTGCGCTTGATGCCGAAGCGCACCCCGGGCGCGGCGGGATTCCTGGAGAGAAAGTCGCGCATGCGGTTGGCGGCGGCGTTGGTCAGTTCGATGGACATGGCAATCATCCGGAAACGTCGGGTGCTGCGTTATTATCGCGCGTTTGATCCGATTTCTCACGGCCCCCGGCCAACAGGATTCAGGCAATGACCACAGTGAGTGTCAAACAGGCCCTGTCCGGTGATGCGCCGACCGATGCCGCGATCGAGGTGCGCGGCTGGGTGCGCACCCGGCGCGATTCCAAGGCCGGCTTGTCGTTCGTGAACCTGTCCGACGGCTCGTGTTTCGCGCCGCTGCAGGTGGTCGCACCGGCGTCGCTGCCAAACTACGCCGACGAGGTGCACAAGCTCACCGCCGGCTGCGCGATCGTGGCGCGCGGCAGGCTGGTGCCCTCGCAGGGCCGCGGCCAGGCGTTCGAGCTGCAGGCCGAGGCCATCGAGGTGGTGGGCTGGGTCGAGGACCCGGAAACCTACCCGATCCAGCCCAAGCAGCACTCGCCCGAATTCCTGCGCGAGGTCGCGCACCTGCGTCCGCGCACCAACCTCATCGGCGCCATTGCCCGGGTGCGCCACACGATGATGATGGCGATCCACCGGCACCTGTCGGCCGCGGGTTTCTACTGGGTCAACACGCCGCTGATCACCACCAGCGACGCCGAGGGCGCGGGCGACATGTTCCGTGTCTCGACACTGGATCTCGCGAACCTGCCGCGCGATCCGGCCGGCGCGGTCGATTTCGGCCGGGACTTCTTCGGCCGCGAGGCGTTCCTGACCGTCTCCGGTCAGTTGAACGTGGAAGCCTATTGCCTGGCGTTGTCGAAGGTCTACACCTTCGGCCCGACCTTCCGCGCCGAGAACTCCAACACGCCGCGCCATCTTGCCGAGTTCTGGATGTGCGAACCGGAAATCGCCTTCGCCGACCTGGCAACCAATGCCGACTGCGCGGAAGCCTTCCTCAAGGCCATTTTCCGCGCGGTGCTGGAGGAGCGCGCCGACGACATGGCGTTCTTCGCCCAGCGCGTGCAGAAGGACGCCATCACGCGGCTGGAGAAATTCATCGCCGCGCCGTTCGAGCGCATCGACTACACCGACGCGATCGCGGCGCTGCAAAAGTCCGGCCGGAAGTTCGAATTCCCGGTCGAATGGGGCGTGGACCTGCAGACCGAGCACGAGCGCTGGCTGGCCGAAACCCACATCGGGCGCCCGGTGGTGGTGATGAACTATCCCGAGAAGATCAAGGCGTTCTACATGCGCCTGAACGACGATGGCCGGACCGTCGCCGCAATGGACGTGCTGGCGCCGGGGATCGGCGAAATCATCGGCGGGTCGCAGCGCGAGGAACGCCTTGATTACCTGGACCGCCGCATGGCGCAGTTCGGGATCGATGCCGAACACTACCAGTGGTACCGCGACCTGCGCCGCTACGGCAGCGTGCCGCACGCGGGCTTCGGGCTGGGTTTCGAGCGGCTGGTGGTCTACGTGTGCGGGTTGTCCAACATCCGCGACGCGATCCCCTACCCGCGTACGCCGGGGCACGCGGAATTCTGAGGCACGGGTACGGCGCGCGATTCCCGCCGCGTGCCACGCGCAAACGGAACCGGCGGCGGCAGGCCGGAGTCAAAATCACCAACTTTGTCCCGGACCAAGCGCGCAACCGCCTGTACACTGCATGAATCAGGTTTTGCGTGTCGCCCGACCGTTCCGCGTGCCGGGCGCCGGGGGCCGCCCGATCACAAGCCAGCGCCGTGTTTCGTCCATTCCGCATCATCGCCATCGCCTGCATCGTCCTCGTGTTGGCCGGCTGCACGCATGCCATCCGCCTGCCGGGCTTCGATGCCACCCCGCCGCCCTCGCGCGCGGCGGCGATGCAGCGTCTGAAGGACGCCACGCCCTGCTGCCGCGCCTGGGCCGACCTGCCTTTCCACGCCATGCTTCCGGCCACGCCGCGCCGGTTCACGATCGACAAGTTCAGCCCCGTGGCCGACCTGGACGGTGCACACACCCGCTTCCTCGCCTTCGTGCTGCCGAAGTTCCGCAAGCCCTACCGGATCGTGTTCCAGACCCGGCCCAGCGCGCGCCACCTCGGCAACAGCTTCCTGTTCGCGCCGACCGTGACGGTGCTCAATGCCGACTACAAGCCGCTTTCCAGCGAGGACGTTTCGCTGTGCGTGTACGTCAGTTGGCGCCCGGAAATGTCCGGCGGATTCGGTGCCGTCACCATCAGCGATCCCAACGCGCAGTACCTGGTGGTCACCACTTCACGCAAACAGTTGGCGTCGACCACGTACTGGGCGCAGTCGCCGACCAGTTTCAGTGACGTCAACGTGCCCTCGGCCAGCGCCATGGCCGCGGTGAAGTCGGCAACCCCGGTCACCCGTGGCAGCTTCCAGGTGCCCCACGGCCCGGAAGGCACGCTGTACCTGGGCCGCATGACTCCGGCCTACGCCAGCGCCGTGGACAACGGCCTGTGCGGCAAGCCCGCGTCCGGATCCGGGCTGTTGCCCGAATTGCGCCGCGCGTTGCAGAATCGCTGAATCCCTTCGCCCGGAGCACTATCCATGGACATGAACCTCACCGGCCGCCACGCCCTGGTGTGCGGGGCATCGCAGGGCATCGGCCGCGCATGCGCGATGGAACTGGCCGGGCTGGGCGCCGACGTGACGCTGCTGGCGCGCCGCGCGGAAGTGCTCGAGCAGGCCGTCGCCGACCTGCCCCGGACGCACGCGCAGCAGCGGCACGACTTCCTGGCCGCCGACTCCGGTGACACGCCCGGGCTCGGCGCGGCCGTGCAGGAACTGGCCGGTGCGCATCCGGTGCACGTTCTGGTGAACAATTCCGGCGGACCGCCGCCCGGCCCCGCGCACGGCGCGGCCATCGACGCATTCCTGGATGCGTACCGCAAGCACCTGGTCGCCAACCACGTGCTGGCCGAAAGCGTGATTCCGGGAATGCGCGCGGCCGGATACGGCCGCATCGTCAACATCATCTCGACCTCGGTGAAGGAACCGATCCAGGGCCTCGGGGTGTCCAACACCACGCGCTGGGCGGTGGCGGGCTGGGCCAAGACACTGGCGGGCGAGCTTGCGCCCTTCGGGATCACCGTCAACAACGTGCTTCCCGGTTCGACCCGGACGCCCCGCATCGAACAGATCGTGGCCACGCGGGCGGAAAAATCCGGTGCCGGGATCGCCGAGACGCAGCGCGCGATGGAAGCGGCGATTCCCATGCAGCGCTTTGCCGATCCCGAGGAGATCGCCGCGGCGGTGGCGTTCCTGTGCTCGCCGGCCGCGGCCTACGTCACCGGCATCAACCTGCCCGTGGACGGCGGCCGCACGCGTTCGCTGTAGCGTGCGCCGGCACTACCCGCCAGCGTGCCCGGCGCTGCCGGACTTGCGCACGATCAGCATCGCCAGTTCCAGCGACTGCTCGTAGTTCAGGCGCGGGTCGACGGTGGACTTGTAGGCGCGGCCCAGGTCGGCCTCGGACAGTCCGCGCGCGCCGCCCATGCACTCGGTGACATCCTCGCCGGTCAATTCCAGGTGCACGCCGCCCAGCCGGGTCCCGGCGGCGGCGTGGATGTCGAACGCCTGTTCCAGCTCGCTGCGGATGTTGGCGAAGCGCCGCGTCTTGACGCCGTTGCCGAGTTTCTCGGTGTTGCCGTGCATCGGGTCGCACACCCACAGCACGCGCCGACCGGTGGTCTTGACCGCTTCGACCAGGCGCGGCAGGTGCTGGGCGATGCCACCGGCACCCATGCGATGGACCAGGGTCAGGCGCCCGGGCTCGTCGTCGGGATCGAGCACGTCGACCAGCCGCTTGAGTTGCTCGGCGTGCATGGCCGGACCGACCTTGACCGCCACCGGGTTGCGGATGCCGCGGCAGAATTCGACGTGCGCGCCATCCAGCGCGGCGGTGCGCATGCCGATCCAGGGGAAGTGCGTTGAAAGGTCGAACCAGCCCCACTGGCGCGGCACCTGGCGCGTCAGCGCCTGCTCGTAGGGCAGCAGCAGGGCTTCGTGCGAGGTGTAGAACTCGGCGCGCCGGAAGCCGGTGATCGGCCCGGCCAGCGTTTCCATGAAGTGCATCGCGCCGGAAATGCCGTCCACCATGCGGTGGTAGTCGGCGGCCAGCGGCGAGCGGTCCACCCACGCCAGGTTCCAGTACTCGGGATGGTGCAGGTCGGCGAAGCCACCGTCGACCAGCGCGCGCACGAAGTTCATGGTCATGGCCGAACGCGCATGTCCCTCGAGCATGCGTTGCGGATCGGCGCGGCGCGCCTCGGCGGTGAATTCGGGCCCGTTGACCAGGTCGCCGCGGTACACGGGCAAGGTCACGCCGTCGATGGTTTCGGTGTCCGCCGAGCGTGGCTTGGCGTACTGGCCGGCAAAACGGCCCACCCGCAGCACCGGCAGGCGCAGGCCGTGCACCAGCACCAGGCTCATCTGCAGCAACACCTTCAGGCGGTTGGCGATGACCTCGTTGTTGCAATCCTGGAACGTTTCCGCGCAGTCGCCGCCCTGCAGCAGGAACCGCCTGCCCTGCTGGGCGTCGGCAAGCTGCTGCTTCAGCGCCAGCACCTCCCAGGAGGTCACCAGCGGCGGCAATTGCTGCAGCGCGCGCAGAGCATCGCCAAGCGCCTGCGGATCCTCGTAGGTCGGCATCTGCACGGCCGGATGCGACTGCCAGCTGTCGACCTTCCAGGGCCGCGCATCGCGCACGGCGCGCAGCGGCGCCGGTGTGGTGGGCTCATGCACCGTCATTCGGATCTCCCAGCGCGCGAATCGGCTGCACGGGCCCGAGGCCATGCCTGCGCGCACGCGGCAGCAGTGCCCAGATCCCGAGCACCACGTACCAGATCAGGGTCCAGCCGGCCATCGTCAGGCCCAGGAACCGCCAGCTCACGCGTGCGCAGTCGCCGTCACCGCGCAGCATCACCGTCACGAACCGGCTGAACGGGATGGCCTGCACCTTGAGCTGCTCGAGCAACAGGTTGAAGCCCGCGCCGCAGGCCGGAACCTGGTCCAGCGGCAGCGACTGCAGCCACAACTGGCGGATCGCCATGGCGACCCCGAACCCGGCCCCGACCAGCACCAGTATCGCGTACACCCAGCGGCCACCGCCGCGCGGCGCGTGCAGGCCGCCAACGAGGAACCAGAATGCCATCCAGATGAACGCCAGGCGCTGCAGGATGCACAGGTTGCAGGGCGTCACGCCAAGTTGCTGTTCGGCATACAGCGCGTAGCCGAGCAACGCGATGCAGACAAGGAATCCGAGCAGGTAGGCGATGCGAAAGGACCAGCGGAGTGGATTCATGAGCGCCGAAAACGCGTGAACAGACCTGCAACACTAGCGTTTTCCGCGATCGGTGTCATGCCGCGCACGACGCCACCAGGCCCATTCCGGGCGCGACAGGCCCGTCACCGGCAATTTTCATGGTTGCCCGGCCATGTTGCGCAACCGGGACCTGGAATCGGCCAGCAGCTTGCCGAAGTCTTCACTCAGGAGCCGCTCGGCCAGCGCGTGCAGGGTGTCGACCATCTCGGCGCGCTGCGCGGCGGGCCAGTCGCGCAAGAGTCGCTCCAGGCGCCGGGCGCGCAATTCAACCAGGCGCGAATACACCGCATCCCCGCCGGGTGTCAGGGCCAAGTTCGCGCCCTCGCGATGGAGGTAATCCTTCTTGTGCAGGCGCGCGAGCGCCGGCTGCAACCGCGCCGGCGACACGCCCAGCCGCTGCGCCAGGTCCGGCAGCGTCGTGGGCTGCGCGTGGCCGAGCCGGGCCAGCAACCAGATCGCGAATGGGTCCAGGTCGGAACCGGCCGCGTCAGCCAGCCGCCGGTAGATGCGTGCGCGGTCCTCGCGGTTGGCGAGCACCGCCAGTCCGCGTTCCAGTTCCTGCGCCGACGAGCGTTGACTCGGCATCGCCCAGGTATCGCCCGCGTCGGTCGCCCGCGCGGTTTCCTTCAGGGTCACTTCCGGAATCAGCCAGGCCAGCACGAACGCCACCACCCCGATGCAGCCGGCCACGAAAAACACCGGCTGCAGCGCCGCCGCGTAGGCGTGGACGTAGCCGGCATGCAGTGCCGGCGGCAACTGCTGAAGCTGCATCGGATTGGAATGCACGCTCGCCAGCATTCCCGCGTTCCCCGCGCCGCCGGGCATCGAATTGGCAAGGTTCGCCAGCAGCGCGTTGGAAAAGATCGCGCCGAAGGTTGCCACCCCGACGACACCGCCGATCGAGCGGAAAAACGTGACCCCCGATGTCGCGGCGCCGAGGTCGCGGTACGGAGCCACGTTCTGCACCACGATCACCAGCACCTGCATCACCATGCCCAGGCCGAAACCGAGCACGAACATGTAGACCTCCATGGTAAGCGATGAGGTGTCCGCGCCCATGCTCGAGAGCAGGAACAGGCCCACCGTGAAGATCGCGCAACCGGCGATGGGGAACACCTTGTAACGTCCCCAGCGCGAGATGATCTGCCCGCTCAGGGTCGATGTCAGCAGCAATCCGGCCATCATCGCGATCAGGCGCAGGCCGGAATCGGTCGGCGTCGCACCCTTGACGACCTGCAGGTACAGCGGCAGGAAGGTGATCGATCCGAACATCGCGAAACCGACCACCAGCCCGAGCGCGCTGCTGGCCGAGAACGCGCGCAGCGTGAAAAGCCGCGGCGGCAGGATCGGTTCGCGCGCACGCCGCTCGACCAGCACGAAGCCGGTCAGCAGGATGCCGCCCAGGATCGCCATCGAGATGATCGGGACCGATTCCCATGGATAACGCGTACCACCCAGCGAAGTGAGCAGCACCAGGCACGCGGTGCCGGCGGCGATCAGCAGCGTGCCCAGATAGTCGACCACCACCTGCCCGCGCCGCGGCAGGTGCGGGAGGGCCACCGCGGCGACCGCCAGCGCCAGCGCGCCAATCGGAAGGTTGATGTAGAAGATCCAGCGCCAGGAAAGATGGTCGACGAAGAACCCGCCAAGCAGCGGGCCGACGACGCTGCTGACCCCGAACACCGCGCCGAAAATGCCCTGGTACTTGCCACGCTCGCGCGGGCTCACCACGTCGGCGATCACCCCCTGCGCGGTCACGATGAGGCCGCCTCCGCCCAGTCCCTGCAGGGCCCGGAATCCGATCAGTTCGACAAGGTCCCGACTCATGCCCGACAGCGCCGAGCCGACCAGGAACACCGCGATCGCGGCCTCGAAAATCCGCTTGCGCCCGTACAGGTCGCCGAGCTTGCCCCACAGCGGGGTCGAGACCGTGGAGGCCAGCAGATACGCCGTGACCACCCATGAAAGCTGGTCCAGGCCGCCGAGGTCCCCGACGATGGTCGGCAATGCCGTGGCCACGATCGTCTGGTCCAGCGACGCCAGCAGCATGCCGAGCATCAGCGCCGAGAAGATCAGCAGAATCCGCGCCTGCGACCGTGGCCTCGCGTCCGGTTTGTCCGTTGCATGCATCGGCGCATGGTGCGCCACCGGCCGCCAAAACAAAACCCCGGCACGGGGCCGGGGTTTCGCGATGATGCGGCAGGGTACGGATCAGTCTTCGCTGGGGTCCGGCGCCTGCGGGCGGTCCACCAGTTCGACGTAGGCCATCGGCGCGTTGTCGCCGTCGCGGAACCCGCACTTGATGATGCGAAGGTATCCGCCCTTGCGCTCGCGGTAGCGGGGCCCGAGTTCCATGAACAGCTTGCCCACCGCCTGCTTGTCGCGCAGCCGGGCGAAGGCAAGCCGGCGGTTGGCGACGCCGTCGGACTTGGCCAGCGTGATCAGCGGCTCGGCGACCCGGCGCAGCTCCTTGGCCTTGGGCAACGTGGTGCGGATCAGCTCGTGCGTGATCAGCGACACCGTCATGTTCTTGAACATGGCCTGGCGATGCGAGCTGGTCCGATTGAATTTGCGACCGGATTTCAGGTGACGCATGGTTTGTCTCTCTTTATCGTTATGGGAAGCCGGCGCCTGCGTCCGGAATCCCGCGGATTTCCGCTGTTGGTGTAGTCAAGTCGCTCGCTGCGCGAGCTGTAAAACGTAAAACGGAAAAACTGCTTGCCCTGCCTGGCTCTTTCCCTTTTGCAGCCCCGCGAAGCGGGGTGATTTCACCTTTTACCGTTTCTTGCTGTCGATTTGGTCAAGTCGCTCGCTTCGCGAGCTGTAAAGTACAAAACAGTAATGAGCAAAAGCGACGTCCTCGTGCCTTGCTCGCTCTTCCTTGCCTTTTTACAGGCGGCGAAGCCGCCAAATTCACGTTTTACCGCTCTTATCCCAACTGCATCCCCGACGAAATTCCCGCCGGCGGCCAGTTTTCCAGCTTGGTGCCGAGCGCCAGACCCTTGGCGCCGAGCACGTCCTTGATCTCGGTGAGCGACTTCTTGCCCAGGTTCGGCGTCTTGAGCAGTTCGACCTCGGTCTTTTGCACCAGGTCGCCGATGTAGTAGATGCTCTCGGCCTTGAGGCAGTTGGCCGAGCGCACGGTGAGCTCCAGGTCGTCGATCGGCCGCAGCAGCAGCGGCGAGACGCCGGCCTGGTCCTGCTCGGCTTCGGCGGTTTCGCGACTCTTGAAGTCGCCGAACACCGAGAGCTGCTCGTGCAGGGTCTGGGCGGCCTTGCGCACCGCGTCGTCGACCGAGACCGTGCCGTTGGTTTCCACGTCCAGCACCAGCTTGTCAAGGTTGGTGCGCTGCTCGACGCGCGCGGCGTCGACCGAATAGGCCACGCGCCGCACCGGGCAGAACGAGGCGTCGATCTGCAGGTTGCCGATCGGTCGCGCCTCCTCGTCGCCGTCGGCGCGCGCCACGGCCGGCTGGTAGCCGACGCCGCGACGGGCCTTGAGCCGGATGTTGAGCGCAACGTCCTTGGTCAGGTGGCAGATCACGTGGTCCGGGTTCACGATCTCGACGGTGTGGTCGGTGGTGATGTCGCCGGCGGTCACCACGCCCTTGCCCTTGCGGGTCAGGGTCATGTGGGCCTCGTCGACCCCGTTCAGGCGGATCGCCACGCCCTTGAGGTTCAGCAGCACCTCGATGACGTCTTCCTGCAGGCCTTCCAGCGTGGTGTATTCGTGCAGCACGCCGTCGATCTCGGCCTCGACGATCGCCGCGCCGGGAATCGAGGACAGCAGCACGCGCCGCAGCGCGTTGCCGAGGGTGTGCCCGTAACCGCGTTCCAGCGGCTCGACGACGACACGTGCATGATTGGGTCCGACCGGCTCGACCTTGAGGCCACGCGGACGCAGGAGCTGGGTGGAAGAGACTGCCATGGGCTACTCCGGAAGATCACTGGTGGAGCCACGCAGGATTCGGGCTCCGATGGTTCAACGCCGGACGGCGTCGCCGCCCGGTTTGCGTCTGGAAAGCACCACCACGGCCGGGTGGCCGTGGCACGCCGTGTGCGACGCGACGATTACTTCGAATACAACTCGACGATCAACGCTTCGTTGATGTCGGCGGGAAGGTCGGCACGATCGGGCATGGCCTTGAACACGCCGGCGGCGTTCTTGGCGTCGACCTCGATCCAGCCGGGCCGAAGGTCCATGCTCTCGGACACCTTCAGGGCCTCCTGCACGCGAAGCTGCTTCTGGGCACGTTCGGTGAGCTTCACCTCGTCACCCGGACGCACCGAAAGCGAAGGCACGTTGACCTTGCGGCCGTTGACCAGCACCGCCTTGTGCGACACCAGCTGGCGCGCCTGGGCGCGGGTCACGGCAAAACCCATCCGGTAGACCACGTTGTCCAGGCGGGCCTCCAGTTGCCGCAGCAGGTTCTCGCCGGTGTTGCCCTTGAGCTGGGTCGCCTTCTTGTAATAGTTGCGGAACTGGCGCTCCAGCACGCCGTACATGCGCTTGACCTTCTGCTTCTCGCGCAGCTGGACGGCATAGTCGGACGGGCGCGAACGCCGCGTCGCGACGCCGTGCTGGCCGGGCTTGTTGTCGAACTTGCACTTGGAGTCGATCGCGCGCGCCGGACTCTTCAGCGACAGGTCGGCGCCTTCGCGACGGGCCAGTTTGCAGGTGGGACCACGATAACGTGCCATGTTGATATCCGAATAGTCAGGCCGAAACCGGCCGTGTTGAATCCATGCGGCCGGGACGGCCGAGACAACTACACCCGACGCTTCTTGGGCGGCCGGCAGCCGTTGTGTGGAATCGGCGTCACGTCGATGATGTTGGTGACCTTGTAGCCCAGCGCGTTCAGCGAACGGACCGCCGACTCGCGCCCGGGGCCCGGGCCCTTGATGCGTACTTCCAGCGACTTGACGCCGTAGTCGAGCGCCACGCGACCGGCCTTCTCGGCCGCGACCTGCGCGGCGAACGGCGTGGACTTGCGCGAACCGCGAAAGCCCGCACCCCCGGCCGTCGCCCACGAAAGCGCATTGCCTTGGCGGTCGGTGATGGTGACGATGGTGTTGTTGAAGGAAGCCTGGACGTGGGCGACGCCGTCGGTGACGACGCGCTTGGTCTTCTTCTTCGACTTGGAGGATGATTTGTCCATGGGTTGTCCGTTGGTAAACCTTGTTCAGTACGCGACGCGCAGTGGGAAAACGGGATCCGTGTACGCCACGCCGGTGCGCTGGCGGGCGGCGGCGGTGTTGCGGATGTCCCGGCCGGCGGGTTTCCCGCACGTTCCGGATGGCACGACCGTTTTCAGATCCTTCATTTCCTGATTGCGCGGCGCGGACCCTTGCGGGTACGTGCATTGGTACGGGTTCGCTGGCCACGCGCCGGCAGGCCGCGGCGATGGCGCAGGCCGCGGTAGGTGCCAAGGTCCATCAGGCGCTTGACGCTGATGCCGACCTCGCGGCGCAGGTCGCCCTCGACCGTGAATTTCGCCACCTCGCGGCGCAGGTTTTCGACCTCGCCTTCGGACAGCGACTTGACCGCGGTGGCCGGATCGACGCCCGCGGATTGGCAGATCCTGCGCGAGCGGGTGCGGCCGATGCCGTAGATGCTCTGCAGCCCCACCCAGACGTGCTTGTTGACTGGCAGGTTGACGCCCGCGATACGTGCCATGATGTGGATACTCCGCCTCGAATGCGTTGCCGGTTCGGCAAACTGTTAATTATAGCCTAGTTTTCGGTTCCACTGGAAGCCCCCGGCCTGGCACCGGGCGCGCCTCGATTTCCCTGCCACGGCCGGTAAAGGCGCTCGCGTTGTTCGTTGTGAAACGTAAAATCGCTCGCCTGGCTCGCTGTGAAACGCAAAAGCGCTCGCTTCGCTCGCTGCAAAGGGTGAAGAGGGAAACGTCGCGAGCCTGGCTTCGCCCTTACCCCTTGCGTTTTACAGGGCGCGCAGCGCCCGACTTCACTCTTTGCTGCCTCTGTCCCTTTGCCGCTCCGTCAGTTCCTGCGCAAATTCGCCTTCTTCAACAGGCTTTCGTACTGGTGCGAGGCCAGGTGCGCGGATACCTGGACCCGGAAATCCATCGCCACGACCACCACGATCAGCAGCGAAGTGCCGCCGAAATAGAACGGCACGTTCCATTCGGTCTGCATGAACGTCGGGATCAGGCAGACCGCGGCCAGGTAGATGGCGCCGGCTGCGGTCAGCCGGGTCAGTACCGCGTCGATGTATTCGGCCGTCGCCTTGCCCGGGCGCATGCCCGGGATCAGGGCGCCGGAGCGCTTGAGGTTGTCGGCCGTCTCCTGTGAATTGAACACGATCGCGGTGTAGAAGAACGCGAACACGATGATCATGCCCGCGTACAGGATCATGTACGGCGGCTCGCCCGGCGCCAGCGCGGTGGTAAGGCGCTGCAGCCAGTGCATCTGGCTGGCGGTGGAAAACCAGGTCGACGCGGTGGTCGGGAACAGGATCAGCGAGGACGCGAAGATCGGCGGGATCACGCCCGACATGTTGATCTTCAGCGGCAGGTGCGAGCTCTGGTTCATGTAGGCCTTGGAACCACCCTGCCTGCGCGCGTAGTTCACCGTGATGCGCCGCTGGGCGCTCTCCATGAACACGCAGAACGCGGTCACCCCGAGCACGATCACCACCACGATCAGGCCCTTGATCATGGTCAGCTGGCCGGTGCTGAGCATGGTCGTGGTCTGGGTCAGCGCCTGCGGCAGGCCGGCCACGATGCCGGCGAAGATGATCAGCGAGATGCCGTTGCCGATGCCGCGCTCGGTCATCTGCTCGCCCAGCCACATCAGGAACATGCTGCCGGCGGTCAGGCCGATCACCGAGGCGAACACGAACCCGAAGCCCGGGTCGTACACCACCGGCACGCCACCGGCCATGCCGCCGTTCTGGTGCTGCAGCGCCATCGCGATGCCGAAGGCCTGGAACACCGACAGTCCGACCGTACCCCAGCGGGTGTACTTGGTCATCATGCGCTGGCCGGCCTGGCCTTCCTTCTTCAACTGCTGCCAGCTTGGCAGCACCGAGCCCATCATCTGCACCACGATGGACGCGGAAATGTAGGGAATCACGCCCAGCGCGAACAGCGAGAAGCGCGCCAGCGCGCCGCCCGAGAACATGTTGAACATGCTCATCAGGCCGCCGCCCTGCTCGATCATCCGGGTCATCGCTTCCGGATTGACGCCCGGCACCGGAATGAACGAACCGAGCCGAAACACGACCAGCGCACCGACCAGGAACAGCAGGCGCTGGCGCAGTTCGGTCAACTTGCCGAGCTGGGCGAGGGGATTGTTGGATCTGGAAGCTGCCACTGAATGTATTCTCGATGTTTCCGTTTCTCGCTGCAGGGGCGGCGCGCTTGTGGCGACCGCCTGCAGTCAGGCGTGTAGGTGAATTTATTCCACGCTGCCACCGGCGGCTTCGATGGCCGCCCTGGCACCGGCCGTCGCAAGCACGCCGCTGAGCTTCACGGCCCGGGTGATCTCACCCTTCTTGACGATCTTGACGCGCCTGGCGCGGATGCCGACCAGCCCGGCCTCGCGCAGCGTGGCCAGGTCGATCGTGTCCTTTTCCAGGCCCGCGAGCTGGTACAGGAACACCTGCTGCGACTCGGCCTGCTTGCGCGAACGAAAGCCGACCTTCGGCAAACGGCGCTGCAGCGGCATCTGGCCGCCTTCGAAACCGATCGTGTGGGTGTTGCCGGCGCGCGCGTGCTGGCCCTTGTGGCCGCGGCCCGCGGTCTTGCCGAGCCCGGAACCGATGCCGCGCGCCACGCGGCGGCGTTCCTTGCGGGCGCCCTTGGGTGGCTTGAGTGTATTGAGTCTCATTGTCTTATGCTCCGAATTCGCAGTTGCGCAGGTCGTACGCTTCATTTCGTGAAAAGTAAAGTCGCTCGCTTCGCTCGTTGTAAAACGCAGGAATCAAGCCTGCCATGCGCATTGCCTTCTACCCTTGACAGGCGGCGCAGCCGCCGACTTCACTCTCAACTCACTCCTCGACCCGCACAAGATAGTTCACGGTCTTGATCAACCCGCGCACCTGCGGGCTGTCCTTCAGTTCGCGTACGTCGCCGGTGCGCCTCAGGCCCAGCGCGTTCACGCTCAGGCGGTGGCGCGAGCGCACGCCGCGCAGGCCGCCCACGAGGCGCACCTTGACGGTACCGGTGGATTTGTTGTCAGCCGACATGTCCCAGCTCCTCGACCTTCTTGCCGCGCTTGGCAGCGACGTGTTCCGGGCTCGAAACCGATTGCAGGCCCTTGATGGTGGCACGCACCAGGTTGATGGGGTTGCGCGAGCCGACGGCCTTGGCCAGCACGTCCGTCACGCCCACCACTTCCAGCACCGCGCGCATCGCGCCGCCGGCAATCACGCCGGTACCTTCCGCGGCCGGCTGCATGTACACGCGTGCCGCGCCGTGGTTGGCCTTGACCGCGTACCACAGGGTGCCGTTGTTGAGGTCGACCGACACCAGGTTGCGGCGCGCCCGCTCCATCGCCTTGGAAATGGCGACCGGCACCTCGCGTGCCTTGCCGTAACCAAGGCCGACCCGGCCGGCGCCGTCGCCCACCACGCTCAGCGCGGTGAAGCTCATCTGCCGCCCGCCCTTGACCGTCTTGGCCACGCGGTTGACGGCAATCAGCTTTTCCAGCATGCCGTCGGAATTGTCGCGATCGTGACTTGCCATGTTTTTCACCTTGCGCCCGTGAAATGCGGGCATTTGCTTGCGGCATCAAGCCGCTTGGAGTTGTTGTGTGAATCCAGAGCAGCAAGCATGTCGGGAAGATCGCTCGCTGCGCTCGCTCAGTAAGCCAGTAGAGCGGCTTTTACTGACTTTCTGACCTTCTGACTTTCTTACTCACCTACTTACTCACCTACTTGCGCTCTTTACCTGCGCTCTCAGAACTTGAGTCCCGCTTCGCGCGCGGCGTCCGCGAGGGCCGCCACCCGCCCGTGGTACTTGAAGCCGGAACGGTCGAACGCCACCGACTCGATGCCGGCGCTGCGCGCCTTTTCGGCGATGGCCTTGCCAACCGCCGCCGCGGCGGACTTGTTCTTGGTGCCTTCAAGGCCGTCGCGTACGGTTTTCTGGGTGGTCGACGCCGCCGCCAGCACGCTCGCCCCGTCGGCCGCGATGACCTGCGCGTAGATGTGCTGGCCGCTGCGATGGACGCTCAGGCGCGGCACCGCCAGTTTGCGGATGTGTGCGCGCGCACGCTTGGCGCGGCGCAGACGGGCAGATTTCTTGTCCATGATCAAATTCTCGAAATACCAATCGGATTCAATGGAGCCATCGTGAATCGCCGGCAACGCGGCGATTCGTCAGGCCTTCTTCGCTTCCTTCAGCGAGACCCGCTCGCCGGCGAATCGCACGCCCTTGCCCTTGTAGGGCTCGGGTGGCCGGAACGCGCGGATTTTCGCGGCAGCTTCGCCGACCTGCTGCTTGTCCGCGCCCTTGACGAGGATTTCCGTCGGCGACGGTGTTTCCAGCGTGACGCCCTCGGGGGCCTCGTACACCACCGGGTGCGAGAATCCCAGTGACAGGCTCAGGCTCTTCCCCTGCATCGAGGCGCGGAAACCCACGCCGTGCAGTTCCAGCTTGCGTTCATAACCCTGGGTCACGCCCTGCACCATGTTGGCCAGCAACGACCGCGTGGTCCCGGTGTAGCGGGTTTCGGTGGTGCCATTGGCGCAGGTGATCTGGCCGTCGGCGTGCGTGACCTTGACGCCCGGGATGGGGCGCATCCTCAGCGTACCCCTGGGGCCCTTGATGGTGACCCCGTCCTCGGCCACCTGGCACTCGACGCCCTTGGGCAACGGGATCGGCTTGTTGGCAACTCGTGACATGTCAGTGCTCCGTATGGTTAGGCCACCCGGCCGATCACTTCGCCGCCCACGCCCCGGGTACGCGCCTGCGCGTCGGTCATCAGGCCGGCCGAAGTCGACACGATCGAGATGCCAAGGCCACTGCGCACCCTCGGCAGGTCATCCTTGCCGCGGTAGACGCGAAGGCCCGGGCGGCTGACGCGCTCGATGCGCTCGATGGCGGGCTTGCCCTCGAAGTACTTCAGCTTGATTTCAAGCTGCGCCTTGCCGCCGTCTTCCGAACGACGCGAATCCAGCACGTAGCCTTCGGCCTTCAACAGGTCGGCCAGCGCCTGGCGCAACTTCGATGCCGGCATGCTCACCGTCGGCTTGCCCATGGCCTGGGCATTGCGGATGCGGGTAAACATGTCGGCGATGGGATCAGTCATGCTCATGGTTGTTTCCTTGAAATTGCATCGATATCCGGGATGGGAATTCGTTCACTACGTCTACTTCAACGGGGTAAAACCGCTTGCTTCGCAAGCTGTAAAGTCGCGCCTGCGGCGCTGTAAACAGTGAAGGAGTACGGAGGACCTGCTTTTACTCTTTACCCTTCGCAGGGCGCGTAGCGCCCGACTTTACCCTTTACGTCTTACCACGACGCCTTGCGCAGCCCCGGCACGTCGCCACGCATGGTGGCTTCGCGCAGCTTGATGCGGCCAAGGCCGAACTTCGCGTACACCGCGCGCGGGCGGCCGGTCAGGGCGCAGCGCGTGCGCAGCCGCGACGGGCTGGAATCGCGCGGCAGGGCCTGCAGCCTGGCCTGCGCGGCCATCTTCTCGTCGTAGCCGGCATCCGCGTCGGCGATGATTTTCTTCAGCTCCGCGCGCTTGGCGGCGTAGCGCTTGATCAGCTTGGCGCGCCGGATGTCGCGGTTGACCATTGATTTCTTTGCCATCTTTCAAACCCTCGAGAATCGGGAATGGAGAATAGGGAATGGGGAATCCGAAGAGCGGGATTTCGAATGCTGTTGCTTCTACGATTCCCGATTCCCGAATCCCGTAGATCAATTCCTGAACGGGAAGTGGAACGCTTCCAGGAGCGCCTTGGCTTCCTCGTCGGTGCGTGCGGTGGTGGTGATGCAGATGTCCATGCCGCGGATCGCATCGACCTGGTCGAAGTTGATTTCCGGGAAGATGATCTGCTCCTTCACGCCCATGTTGTAGTTGCCGCGGCCGTCGAAGGCCCGCCCGGAAAGGCCGCGGAAATCGCGCACCCGCGGCAGCGAGACGTTGACCAGGCGGTCGAGAAACTCGTACATCCGCGCCCGGCGCAGGGTCACCTTGCAGCCGATCGGCCAGCCGTCGCGGATCTTGAACGAGGCCACCGAAACCCGCGCCTTGGTCACCACCGGCTTCTGGCCGGCGATCAGCGCCATGTCGGCGGTCGCGTTTTCCAGCACTTTCTTGTTGGTGGCAGCCTCGCCCACGCCCATGTTGAGCGTGATCTTGCTGATGCGCGGCGCCTGCATCGGGTTCTTGTAGCCGAAGCGCTTCACCAGTGCCGGCAGCACTTCGTCCTTGTAGATTTTTTCGAGTCGGGTAGTCATCTCAAAGCTCCAGCGCGATCCGGTCAGGCGTCCACGACTTCGCCGGTCGACCGGTACACGCGTACCTTGCGCCCGTCGCCGAGGGTCTTGCGGCCGACGCGCTCACCCTTGCCGGTGGCGATGTCGTACAGCATGACGTTGGAAATGTGGATGGGGGCCTCGCGCTCGATGATGCCGCCCGGCTGCTGCAACTGCGGGTTGGGCTTGGTATGGCGCTTGACCATGTTGACGTTCTGCACGTACACGCGATCGCCCGCGATGCGGGTGACCTCGCCATGCTGGCCCTTGTTCTTGCCGGCGATCACGAGCACCGTGTCGCCTTTTCGAATCCTGTTCATTGCTGCATCACCTTCAATGTGTCAGTCGCTCGCTCTGCTCGCTGTCAGTCGGCTGCTTGCACAGCCTGCAAGTGAGTAAGCAGGTTTCTGCGGTTTCACTTACTTACAGCGCCGAAAGGCGCGACTCACTCTTTGCTCTCTACTCGCTTCAAAGTACCTCGGGCGCCAGCGACACGATCTTCATGAACCGCTCGCTGCGCAGTTCGCGGGTGACCGGCCCGAAGATGCGGGTGCCGATCGGCTCCAGCTTGTTGTTCAGCAGCACGGCGGCGTTGTCGTCGAAACGGATCAGCGAGCCATCCGGACGGCGCACGCCCTTGGCAGTTCGCACCACCACGGCGTTGTAGACCTCGCCCTTCTTGACCTTGCTGCGCGGAATGGCCTCGCGGATGGATACCTTGATGACGTCGCCGACGTTGGCATAGCGGCGCTTGGAGCCGCCCAGCACCTTGATGCACATCAGTTCGCGCGCGCCGCTGTTGTCCGCCGCGGCCAGCATGGTTTGCATCTGGATCATGGCTTGCGATCTCCTTACTCGGCCGCGCGCGCCAGCACTTCGACCACGCGGAAGTGCTTGGTCTTGGACATCGGCCGGCACTCGGCGATGCGCACCCGGTCGCCCTCGCGGCACTCGCCCTTTTCGTCGTGCGCGTGCAGTTTGGTCGAACGGCGCAGCAACTTGCCGTACAGGGCGTGCTGGCCTTGGCGGTCGACGATGACCGTCACGGTCTTGGCAGCCTTGCTGCTGGACACGCGCCCTTCGATGGTGCGCATGTTGGCCTTGTCGGC
Organism: uncultured Rhodanobacter sp.; assembly: GCA_964489055.1. GTDB lineage: Bacteria > Pseudomonadota > Gammaproteobacteria > Xanthomonadales > Rhodanobacteraceae > 66-474. Next base: position 21,115 of record CAZAXF010000032.1, read on the forward strand.
TGGTTTCACGCTGTCGTTCATGACGCGGCTCCGTCGTTCTTCTGCTTCTCGCCCAGGATCGTCGCGGCGCGCGCGATTTCGCGGCGCACCTTCGCAAACTGGTGGGTCTGCGCGGCCTGGCCCTGGGAATGCTGCATGCGCAGGCTGAATTGCTCGCGACGCAGGTCGGCAATGTGTTCGGACAATTCCTGTGCCGATTTGTTGCGCATTTCTTCGGTATCCATCACAGCATCGCCCTGGTGGTGAACTGGGTCTGCACCGAGAGCTTGGCCGCGGCAAGGCGGAACGCCTCGCGTGCGTCGGCCTCGCTCACGCCCTCGATTTCATACAGCATGCGGCCCGGCTGGATCGGGGCAACCCAGTACTCCACGTTGCCCTTGCCGGCGCCCATGCGCACCTCGATCGGCTTCTTGGTGATCGGCTTGTCCGGAAACACCCGGATCCACAGCTTGCCGCCGCGCTTGACGTAGCGCGTGATGCAGCGGCGCGCCGCCTCGATCTCGCGCGCGGTGATCGCGCCGCGTGTCGTGGCCTTGAGACCGTACTCGCCGAAGCTGACCAGGTTGCCGCTGTGGCTCAATCCGCGGTTGCGGCCCTTGAACTGCTTGCGGAATTTGGTTCGTTTGGGTTGAAGCATGGTTTTTGCTCGCTTTGCTCGCCGTCAAGGGTAAGTCTGCCGCTTGCGCTCGCTGTGAAGTGGAAGTCGCTCGCGTTGCTCGCTGCAAAGGGTCAAGGGGCAAGCGCAACCGGACGCACCAACTTGCCCTTGCTTTCCATCCTTTACAGGCCGCGCCAGCGGCCGACTCTACCCTTTACTTTTCACAGGCCGCGCCAACGGCCGACTTTACCTTTCACCTGTTCACAGGCCGCACCAGCGGCCGACTTTGCCCTTTACCGCTTTACTGTTCACTGTTCCGTGGTCGTTCGCTCGCGGCGTCCGCGCGGAGCGCGTTCACGGCGTGCGTCGTCACCGCGGGAGGCGCGCTCCCGGCGCGGTGTCGGCTTGTCGCCGCGATCGTCGTCACCGGTCTGCTCGACGCTCGCGAAATCGAATACCTCGCCCTTGTAGACCCATACCTTGATGCCGATGACGCCATAGGTGGTCTTGGCCTCGGCCAGGCCGTAGTCGATGTTCGCGCGCAAGGTATGCAGCGGCACGCGACCCTCGCGATACCACTCCGACCGCGCGATCTCGGCGCCATTGAGGCGCCCGGCGACGTTGACCTTGATGCCCAGGGCGCCAAGGCGCATCGCGTTTTGCACCGCCCGCTTCATCGCGCGGCGGAACATGATGCGGCGCTCGAGCTGCTGCGCGATCGACTCGGCCACCAGTTGGGCGTCGAGCTCGGGCTTGCGCACCTCGCTGACATTGATGTGCGCGTCCACGCCCATCAGCTTCGATACCTCGCGACGCAGCTTCTCGATGTCCTCGCCCTTCTTGCCGATCACCACGCCCGGGCGGGCCGTGTAGATGGTGATGTCGGCGTTTTTCTGCGGACGGCTGATCTGGATCCTGGACACGCCGGCCTGGGACAGCTTGTCCTTGAGCAGCTCGCGCACCTTGAGGTCGGAGACCAGGTTTTCCGCGTACTGGCGCTTGCCGGCGAACCACTTGGAGTTCCAGTCCTTGGAAATGCCGAGGCGGATTCCGATTGGATTGACTTTGTGACCCATGGTTCAGTATTCCTTGCTGCCGCAATCGAAGCGGCTCTGCTTGAGCCCCCTTGAGTCAAGGGGGCGATGTGCGGCGCGCGAAGCGTGCCGCACATGGGGGTTGTGGAAGTACGTTGCGCTCATGTGCATGGCGAATATCAATCAACCAACTTCCACGGTGATATGTGACGTGCGCTTGAGGATGCGCGTGCCGCGACCCTTGGCGCGCGCGCGCATGCGCTTCATGACGGTGCCCTCGTCCACGTAGATGCGCGCGACCTTCAGTTCGTCGACGTCCGCGCCCACGTTGTTTTCGGCGTTGGCGACCGCCGACAGCAAGACCTTGCGCACCAGGTGCGCCGCCTTCTTGTTGGTGTGCTCGAGCACCGCGCTGGCCGCGCCAACGGGCATGCCGCGCACCATGTCGGCCACCAGCCGCGCCTTCTGTGCGGAGATTCGGGCGCCACGCAAAACGGCCTTGGCTTGTGTCGTATTCATATCGGTATCCATCACTTCTTGGCGGTCGCCGCGGCCTTCTTGTTGCCACTGTGGCCCTTGAAGGTACGGGTCACCGCGAACTCGCCGAGCTTGTGGCCAACCATGTTCTCGTTGACCAGCACCGGCACGTGCAGGCGCCCGTTGTGGACGGCGATGGTCAGCCCGACCATCTCCGGCAACACCATCGAGCGGCGCGACCAGGTCTTGATCGGACGCTTGCTGTTGCTCTGGTTCGCGGCCTCGACCTTCTTGAGAAGGTGCAGGTCGATGAACGGGCCTTTCTTGAGTGAACGTGGCATGTCGATGAGCCTTTATTTCTTGCTGCGGCGGCGCACGATCATCTTCTGCGTGCGCTTGTTGTTGCGGGTCTTGTAGCCCTTGGTGGGCTTGCCCCAGGGGCTGACGGGATGGCGACCGCCCGAGCTGCGGCCTTCGCCGCCGCCATGCGGATGGTCGACCGGATTCATCACCACGCCGCGAACCGTGGGCCGAATGCCCCGCCAACGCTTGGCGCCGGCCTTGCCGAGCTTCTTGAGGCTGTGCTCGGAATTGCCGACTTCGCCGACCGTGGCGCGGCACTCGACCGGAACCTTGCGCATCTCGCCAGAACGCAGGCGCAGCGTGGCATGGTCGGATTCGCGCGCCACCAGTTGCGCCGAGGATCCGGCGCTGCGCGCAAGCTGCGCGCCCTTGCCGGGCTTCATTTCCACGCAATGCACCGTGGTACCGATCGGCATGTTGCGAAGCGGCAGCGAGTTGCCGTCCTTGATCGGCGCGTCGGTGCCGGCCATCAGCCGCGCGCCGACCTCGACGCCCTTGGGGGCGATGATGTAGCGGCGCTCGCCATCGACGTAGCACAGCAGTGCAATGTGCGCGGTGCGGTTGGGATCATACTCGATCCGCTCCACGCGGCAGGCGATGCCTTCCTTGTCGCGCTTGAAATCGATCACGCGATAATGCTGCTTGTGCCCGCCACCGCGATGGCGCACGGTGATGCGGCCATGGTGGTTGCGCCCGCCGGTCCGGGACTGGACCTCGGTCAGCGGGGCGTACGGTTCGCCCTTGTGCAGGCCGGCGGGCGCCTTCACGCGCACCACCCCGCGGCGTCCCGGCGAAGTCGGTTTGGGTGTGATCAGTGCCATCTCGAATACACCTCGATTGGTTCAGGCCCGGCCCGCGGCCACGTCGATCGTCTGGCCGTCGGCCAGGCGGACGTAGGCCTTGCGGACATTGGCCTTGCGACCCGGGCGGAAGCGGAACATCTTCAGCTTGCCCTTGATGTTGGCCATGTTCACCGACACCACGTTCACGTCGAACATCTGTTCGACCGCGGACTTGACGTCGGCCTTGGTGGCACCCGGTGCCACCGTGAAAACGTATTGGTTGTGCTCGGAAATGCGGGTGCTCTTTTCCGACACGTGGGGTGCGCGCAGCACCGTGAGGATGCGATCGCTCATGCCAGCCACTCCTCGATCTTCTTCACCGCGTCCACCGTGATGACCACGTGGTCGGCCCGCGCCAGCGCCACCGGGTTGATGCCCTCGACGTCGATGACATCGATGATGTCGGGGTTGTTGCGCGCGGCCAGGTACAGGTTTTCGTCCACCGCATGGGTCACGATCAGGCTGTGGCCCAGGGCATCCAGTTCGCCGAGCTTGCCGGCCAGCGCCCTGGTCTTCGGCTCGGCGACCGAAAACTCCGGCACCACCTTCAGGCGGCCCTGGCGATTCAGCTCGGCCAGCATCGAACGCAGCGCGCCGCGATACATCCGGCGGTTGACCTTCTGCGAGAAATCGCGCGGCTGCGCGGCGAACGCCTGGGCGCCACCAACGAAGATGTGCGCGCGGTAATCGCCGTGGCGGGCGCCGCCGCCCTTCTGGCGCTTGAATTTCTTGGTGGTACCGGAAACCCGGCTGTGGTTCAGCTGCGCCTTGGTGCCGGCGCGGCCGGCATTGCGGTACGCGACCACCACCTGGTGCACAAGGCCTTCGCGAAACGCGGCCCCGAAGATCGCTTCGGAAACCTGTACGGGCTTGGCCCCGATGACATTGAGTTCCATGACCTGACTCCGATTACGCCTTGGCCGCCGGACGCACGACGACGTTGCCGCCGGTGGCACCGGGGACCGCGCCCTTGACCGCGATCAGGTGGCGCTCGGCGTCCACGCTGACCACTTCGAGATTCATCGACGAGCGCCGGACATTGCCCATCTGGCCCGCCATCTTCTTGCCCGGGAACACCCGTCCCGGGGTCTGGCGCTGGCCGATCGAGCCCGGCGCACGGTGCGAGAGCGAGTTGCCGTGCGTGGCGTCGCCCATCGTGAAGTGATGGCGCTTGACCGTGCCCTGGAAGCCCTTGCCCTTGGATACGCCGGCCACGTCGACCAGTTGGCCCACCTTGAACACCTCGTCCAGCTTGATTTCGGCGCCCGCGGCGTACTTGCCGACTTCCTTGTCGTCAAGCCGGAACTCCCACAGGCCGTGACCCGGCTCGACCCTGGCCTTGGCGAAGTGGCCCTTCTCCGGCTTGGTCAGCAGCGACGCGCGCCGGGTGCCGACGGTGACCTGCACCGCGGGGTACCCGTCGTTCTCGACCGTCTTGACCTGGGTGACGCGGTTGGGCGTCGCCTCGATCAGCGTGACCGGCACCGAACGTCCGTCCTCGGTGAAGAGGCGGCTCATGCCACGTTTTTTTCCAACCAGTCCAATGCTCATGTCTCTTTTCCTGAGTAAGTCGCTCACTTTGTTCGCTGCAAGTCGGGCGCTACGCGCCCTGCAAGTTAGTCAGTTGAATCGCACTCTCTACTCTTTACCTGCTTACAGCGCCGAAGGCGCGACTGACAGGCTCGCAAAGCGAGCCGACCAACTGCTTCATCCAAGCTTGATCTGTACATCCACGCCGGCGGCGAGGTCGAGCTTCATCAGCGCATCCACCGTCTTGTCGTTCGGATCGACAATGTCCAGCACACGCTTGTGGGTGCGCGTCTCGTACTGGTCGCGCGCGTCCTTGTCCACGTGTGGCGACACCAGGATCGTGTAGCGCTCGATCTTGGTCGGCAGCGGAATCGGCCCGCGCACCTGCGCGCCCGTGCGCTTGGCCGTCTCCACGATCTCGCTGGCCGACTTGTCGATCAGGCGATGGTCGTACGCTTTCAGCCGGATGCGGATGTTCTGGGTTGCCATTGTCGTGTCCTGATGTCTCGAAAGAACGTTTGGTCATGTGTTGAAGCGGCTTTTCGTCGCTTCGTTGTTGCCGGCAAGTCGCTCGCTCCGCGAGCTGTAAAGGGTCAAGTCGCTCACTGCGTTCGCTGCAAGAAGTCAAGCGGAAAGCCGCGAGATGTCGCTTCCGCTCTGACCCTTTACTCTTTACAGGCAGCGAAGCCGCCGACTTCACTCTTTACTCAATGATTTTCGTCACCACCCCCGCGCCGACGGTACGACCGCCTTCGCGGATCGCGAACCGCAGGCCTTCCTCCATCGCCACCGGGTGGATCAAGGTCACCGACATCTTCACGTTGTCACCGGGCATCACCATCTCCACGCCCTCGGGCAGCTCCACCGCACCGGTGATGTCGGTGGTGCGGAAGTAGAACTGCGGCCGGTAGCCCTTGAAGAATGGCGTGTGACGACCGCCTTCGTCCTTGCTCAGGCTGTACACCTCGGCCTCGAACCGCGTGTGCGGCGTGATCGTGCCCGGCTTGCACAGCACCTGACCGCGCTCGACTTCCTCGCGCTTGGTGCCGCGCAGCAGCAGCCCGGCGTTGTCGCCCGCCTCGCCCTGGTCCAGCAGCTTGCGGAACATCTCCACGCCCGTGACCACCGTCTTCTGGGTCGGCTTGATGCCCACGATCTCCACTTCGTCGCCCACCTTCACCACGCCGCGCTCGATGCGCCCGGTCACCACCGTGCCACGACCGGAAATGCTGAACACGTCCTCCACCGGCATCAGGAACGACTTGTCGATGTCGCGCTTGGGCTCGGGAATGTATTCGTCCAGCGCCTCCACCAGCTTCAGGATGCTCGGCACCCCGATCTCCGACTCGTCGCCTTCCAGCGCCTTGAGCGCCGAACCGGTGATGATCGGCGTGTCGTCGCCCGGAAACTCGTACTTGGTCAGAAGCTCGCGGATCTCCATCTCCACCAGCTCCAGCAGCTCGGCGTCATCGACCATGTCCGCCTTGTTCATGTACACCACGATGTAGGGCACGCCCACCTGCCGCGCCAGCAGAATGTGCTCGCGCGTCTGCGGCATCGGGCCGTCGGCCGCCGACACCACCAGGATCGCACCGTCCATCTGCGCCGCGCCGGTGATCATGTTCTTCACGTAGTCGGCGTGTCCCGGACAGTCCACGTGCGCGTAGTGCCGCGTCGGCGACTGGTATTCCACGTGCGCCGTCGAAATCGTGATCCCGCGCGCCTTCTCCTCCGGCGCCGCGTCAATCGCCGCGTAGTCCTTGAAGTCCCCGCCAAAACGCTCGGCACCAATCTTCGTCAGCGCCGCCGTCAGCGTCGTCTTGCCGTGATCCACGTGGCCAATCGTGCCCACGTTGATGTGCGGCTTGCTGCGATCGAATTTTTCTTTGGACATGGCGTTGTTACCTTCTTCTGCAATCTGCGGGTTTTGTTCGCGTGGGTGGGTGCTGCGGCTTCGGGTGATTCCTGATTCGGGGACCGGGGACCGGGAAAGGCAAAATCTCGCAAGTTGTCGGTCTACCGGTCCCTTGTCCCCGGTCCCTGGTCCCTAGCTCTTCTTGATGATCGTCTCGGCGATGTTGTTGGGCGCCTCGGCGTAGTGGTCGAATTCCATGGTGAAGGTCGCGCGGCCCTGGCTCATGGAGCGCAACGTGGTCGCGTAGCCGAACATCTCGCCCAGCGGGACCATCGCGTCGATGGTCTTGCCCGAGGGCGTGTCTTCCTGACCCTGCAGGATGCCGCGGCGGCGCGACAGGTCGCCCATCACGTCACCCATGTATTCCTCCGGGGTCACGACCTCGACCTTCATGACCGGCTCGAGCAACACCGGGTCGGCCTTGTTGAAGCCTTCCTTGAAGCCCATGGAACCGGCGATCTTGAATGCCATTTCCGACGAGTCGACTTCGTGGAAGGAACCATCGACCAGGCGGATCTTGACGTCGACCACGGGGAATCCCGCCAGCACGCCATTGGCGGCCGCTTCCTGGATGCCCTTGTCGACGGCGGGAATGTATTCCTTGGGAATCACGCCGCCCACGATCTCGTTTTCGAACACGTAGCCGGCGCCGCGCTCCTGCGGCTCGATCTCCAGCACCACGTGTCCGTACTGGCCCTTGCCGCCCGACTGGCGCACGAACTTGCCTTCCTGGCGGACCGGCTTGCGGATGGTCTCGCGGTAGGCCACCTGCGGCTTGCCGACGTTGGCCTCGACGTTGAATTCGCGCCGCATGCGATCAACCAGGATGTCCAGGTGCAACTCGCCCATGCCGGCGATGATGGTCTGCCCGGACTCCTCGTCGGTACGCACGCGGAAGGACGGATCCTCCTGCGCCAGGCGCGACAGCGCCAGGCCCATCTTTTCCTGGTCCGACTTGGTCTTGGGCTCGACCGCCATGGCGATGACCGGCTCGGGGAACACCATGCGCTCGAGCGTGATCACGTGGTCGGCCGCGCACAGCGTGTCGCCGGTGGTGACGTCCTTCAGGCCCACAGCCGCGGCGATGTCGCCGGCGCAGACCTGCTTGATTTCCTTGCGGTCGTTGGAGTGCATCTGCAGGATGCGACCGATGCGTTCCTTCTTCGACTTGATCGGGTTGAACACCTGGTCGCCCGAATTGAGGACGCCCGAGTAGACCCGGAAGAACGTCAGCGAGCCGACGAACGGATCGGTCATGATCTTGAACGCCAGCGCCGAGAACGGCGCCTTGTCGTCGGCGGTCCGGGTGGCCTCGTGCTCGGCCTCGTCGATGCCCTTGACCGGCGGACGATCCGCGGGTGAGGGCAGCAACTGGACCACCGCGTCCAGCACCGCCTGCACGCCCTTGTTCTTGAACGCGGTACCGCAGAACACCGGCACGATACTGGTGTCCAGCGTGCCCGCGCGAATGCCCGCAATGATTTCCTCCTCGGAAAGGTCGCCCTCTTCGAGATACTTGTTCATCAGCTCTTCGGAGGTCTCCGCGGCCGATTCCACCATGTGCTCGCGGGCCTTCTTCGCCTTCTCGACGAGCTCGGCCGGGATTTCCTTGTATTCGAACTCGGTACCCAGGGCATCCATGTCCCAGTAGATCGCCTTCATCTTGACCAGGTCCACCACGCCCTCGAAGTTGTCCTCGGCGCCGATCGGCACCTGCATCGGAACGGGGTGCGCGCCCAGGCGCGACTTCATCTGCCCGACGACCTTGTCGAAGTTGGCGCCGGTACGGTCCATCTTGTTGACGAACGCAAGCCGCGGCACGCCGTACTTGTTGGCCTGCCGCCACACGGTCTCGGACTGCGGCTGCACGCCGCCGACCGAGCACAGCACGAACACCGCGCCGTCGAGCACGCGCAGGGAACGCTCCACCTCGATGGTGAAGTCGACGTGTCCGGGAGTGTCGATGATGTTGAAGCGATGCTTGGGCAGGGAATGGTCCATGCCATCCCAGAAGCAGGTGGTCGCCGCGGACGTGATGGTGATGCCGCGTTCCTGTTCCTGCTCCATCCAGTCCATCGTCGCGGCACCATCGTGCACCTCACCAATCTTGTGATTGATGCCGGTGTAGAAAAGGATGCGCTCGGTGGTCGTGGTCTTGCCGGCATCGATGTGGGCCATGATGCCGAAGTTCCGGTAGCGCTCGATGGGTGTGGTGCGTGACATTGATTGATTACCTGGTGACGCCGTGTCTTGGTGTTGTTGGACTTGATGTGCCGGTGAACCTGAATTCGTGGAGAGGGCAAATCGCCCGCCGCGCGGGCTGTAAAGTCGCTCACTCCATTCGCTGCAAAAGGTCAAACGGGAGAGCCATGAACCGCAGGCTCCTGCTCTTGCCCTTTACGTTTTGCAGGGCGCGCAGCGCCCGGCTTGACTCTTTGCCGCTCTTGTTACCACCTGTAATGCGAGAAGGCCTTGTTGGCCTCGGCCATGCGGTGGGTTTCCTCGCGCTTCTTGACCGCGCCGCCACGGTTTTCCGAAGCATCCAGCAGCTCGGCCGCCAGCTTGCGCGGCATCGAGGTTTCGCCGCGCTTGCGCGCCGCGTCGATGGTCCAGCGCATCGCCAGCGCGGTGCGACGGGAAGCGCGCACCTCGACTGGCACCTGGTAGGTGGCGCCGCCGACGCGCCGCGACTTCACCTCGACCGCGGGCGCCACGTTGTTGAGCGCCTTCTCGACCAGCGCGACCGGCTCCGCGTTCTTTTCACCCAGGTGGTCGAGCGCACCGTAAACGATGCCTTCGGCCACCGACTTCTTGCCGCTCTTCATCACCATGTTGATGAAACGTGCGATCAGCTCACTGCCGTGCTTGGGGTCGGGCAGGATGACGCGTGGTGGATGGGAACCTTTGCGTGACATGTTTTTTCCAGAATGTCAGTAACAGCGGAAGCGTTAGAAAGTAAGTAAGTAAGTAAAAATCACGTCGCGTTTACTTACTTACAGGCCGCGTAGCGGCCGACTAACTCTTTACATACTTACCCTTTTGGCCGCTTGGCGCCGTACTTGGAACGCGACTTGCGACGCTTGCTGATGCCGGCGCAGTCCAGCGAGCCGCGCACGGTGTGGTAGCGCACGCCCGGCAGGTCCTTCACGCGACCGCCGCGCACCAGCACCACCGAGTGCTCCTGCAGGTTGTGGCCCTCGCCACCGATGTAGCTGATGACCTCGAACCCGTTGGTCAGGCGCACCTTGGCCACCTTGCGCATCGCCGAGTTCGGCTTTTTCGGCGTGGTCGTGTACACGCGGGTGCACACGCCACGGCGCTGCGGACAATTCTGCAGGGCCGGGGAGTCGCTCTTGTACGTTTTCGGGCTGCGCGGTCGGCGCACCAGCTGGTTGACAGTTGCCATAACTTCCAGGTTTCCATTGAATGGAAAAATCGCTCGCGTGACGCCGCCCGCATCGCGGGCTGTCAGGGGTCAAGTCGCTCGCTTCGTTCGCTGCAAAACGTCAAGTGAAAGAGCAGCGAACCGCGCGCTCTCCCCTTTTGTTCCTTGCAGGGCGCGCAGCGCCCGACTTCACCCTTTGCCGTCTTTGCTGTTCTCTACGAAAAACCAAGGGCAGACCGGCGGCCCGGTCTGCCCAGAAGCGGAATTTTAACACGGTTTCGCGAATCCCGACAAGCCTTCGCACCGCTGCGGCATCCTGCCCCCGAACACGAAGCACGTCCGTTGCGCCTCATTTCGATGGTGCCGCGCGCGCATTGCGCGCGCGGCGTTTTCATCCTCACTCCGCCGGCTGCGGAGCCTCGCTGGACGCGTCGCCGGATTCCTCGAACACGGCGGATACGTTGGCGAGTGTTTCCATCTCGGCGTCCGTGAGGCCCACCGCGGCTTTGCGTTGCGCGTGGTAGGCCAGACCGGTGCCTGCCGGAATCAAGCGGCCCACTATAACGTTTTCCTTCAGACCCCGCAAGTCGTCGTGCTTGCCGCGTACCGCCGCGTCGGTCAGGACCCGGGTGGTCTCCTGGAAGGAAGCCGCCGAGATGAACGACTCGGTCGCCAGCGATGCCTTGGTGATGCCCAGCAGCACCGGCATCGCCTCGGCCGGGCGTTCGTCGCGGGCCTCGGCCTTGCGGTTGACCTCGTCGAACTGGTTGCGGTCCACCTGCTCGCCACGCAGGTACGTGGTGTCGCCGGCATCGGTGATCTCGACCTTGCGCAGCATCTGGCGGATGATCGCCTCGATGTGCTTGTCGTTGATCTTCACGCCCTGCAGCCGGTAGACGTCCTGGATTTCCTCGACCAGGTAGGCGGCCAGCTTCTCCACCCCGAGCAGGCGCAGGATGTCGTGCGGGTTGGGCTCGCCGTCGACCACGGTCTCGCCCTTCTCCACGTGCTCGCCCTCGAACACGATGACGTGGCGCCATTTCGGAATCAGCTCCTCGTGCTCCTCGCCGTCGGCGTCCTTGATGATCAGGCGCTGCTTGCCCTTGGTGTCCTTGCCGAAGCTGACGATGCCCGAACGCTCGGCCAGGATCGCCGGCTCCTTGGGCTTGCGGGCCTCGAACAGGTCGGCCACGCGCGGCAGGCCGCCGGTGATGTCGCGGGTCTTGGAAGACTCCTGCGGGATGCGCGCGATGACGTCGCCCACGCCGACTTCGGCACCGTCCTGGATGGACACGATGGCGCCGGCCGGCAGGTACGACTGCGCCGGGATGTCGGTGCCGGGCAGTGTCAGGTCGTTGCCCTTCTTGTCCTCCAGGCGCACCGCCGGACGCAGGTCCTTGGCGTGGCTGCCGCGGCGCTTGGGGTCGGTGACCACCACGCTTTCCAGCCCGGTCAGCTCATCGATCGAGGACTGCACGGTCACGCCATCGACGAAGTCGATGTAGCGCACCCGGCCGGCCACCTCGGTGACGATCGGGTGGGTGTGCGGATCCCAGTTCGCGACCACCTGCCCGGCCTTCACCTCGGCACCGTCCTTGACCAGCAACGTGGCGCCGTAGGGAACCTTGTAGCGCTCGCGCTCGCGGCCGTTGGCGTCGATCAGGCTGACTTCGCCCGAACGCGACACCGCGACCAAGTGACCCTGGGCATGCTTGACGGTCTTGAGGTTGTTGAACTGCAACGTGCCCTTGGTCTTGATGGTGACGTTGTCCACCGCCGCGGCACGCGAAGCCGCGCCGCCGATGTGGAAGGTACGCATGGTCAGCTGGGTGCCCGGCTCGCCGATCGACTGCGCGGCGATCACGCCCACCGCCTCGCCGATGTTGACCAGGTGCCCGCGGGCCAGGTCGCGCCCGTAGCACAACGCGCACACGCCGAACTCGGACTCGCAGGTGATCGGCGAGCGCACCTTGACCTGCTGCACGCCGGCCTGGTCCAGCTTCTCGACCAGTGCCTCGTTGAGCAGGGTGTTGCGCTCGACGATCGGGGTGTCATCCTCACCCGGAGCGTACACGTCCTCGGTGACCACCCGGCCGAGCACGCGGTCGTGCAGCGGCTCGACCACGTCGCCGCCTTCGACGATCGAGGTCATGGTCAGGCCATCGTGGGTGCCGCAGTCGTGCTCGGTGACCACCACGTCCTGGGCCACGTCGACCAGGCGGCGGGTCAGGTAACCCGAGTTCGCGGTCTTGAGCGCGGTGTCGGCCAGGCCCTTGCGCGCGCCGTGGGTGGAAATGAAGTACTGCAGCACGTCCAGGCCTTCGCGGAAGTTGGCCTTGATGGGGGTCTCGATGATCGAGCCGTCCGGCTTGGCCATCAGGCCGCGCATGCCGGCAAGCTGGCGGATCTGGGCGGCGGAACCACGCGCGCCCGAGTCGGCCATGATGTAGATCGAGTTCATCGACTTCTGATCGACCTCGTTGCCCTCGGCGTCCTTGACCTTGTCGATGCCGATGCCCTTCATCATCGCCGCGGCGATCTGCTCGTTGGTGCGCGACCAGATGTCGACCACCTTGTTGTAGCGCTCGCCGGCGGTGACCAGGCCCGACTGGAACTGTTCCTGGATTTCCACGACTTCCTTTTCCGCGGACTCGAGAATGCCCTTCTTTTCCTCCGGGATTTCCATGTCGTCGATGCCGATCGAGATGCCGGAGATCGTGGCGAAACGGTAGCCGGTGTACATCAGCTGGTCGGCGAACACCACCGTGTCCTTGAGGCCCAGCTCGCGATAGCAGGCATTGATGAGCTTGGAGATGGCCTTCTTGTTGAGCTCGGTGTTCATGCGGCTGAACGACAGGCCCTCGGGCAGGATCTCGGCAAGCAGCGCGCGCCCGACCGTGGTGTCGGTGAGCGTGCGCTTTTCGGTCCGGCTGCCGTCTTCGGCAACCTCGATTTCGCGAATGCGCACCTTGCACCGGGCGTGCAGCTGGGCAACGCCCGAATCGTAGGCGCGCCGCACTTCGGCCACGTCGGCGAACACCATGCCCTCGCCCTTGACGCCCACCAGTTCGCGGGTCATGTAGTAAAGGCCCAGCACCACGTCCTGGGTCGGCACGATGATCGGATCACCGTTGGCGGGCGAGAGGATGTTGTTGGTCGACATCATCAGCGCGCGCGCTTCCAGCTGGGCTTCCAGCGACAGCGGCACGTGCACGGCCATCTGGTCGCCGTCGAAGTCGGCGTTGAAGGCGGTGCACACCAGCGGATGCAGCTGGATGGCCTTGCCCTCGATCAGCACCGGCTCGAACGCCTGGATGCCCAGGCGATGCAGGGTCGGGGCGCGGTTGAGCATGACCGGGTGTTCGCGGATGACTTCGGACAAGATGTCCCACACCATCGGCTCTTCACGCTCGACCAGCTTCTTGGCGGCCTTGATCGTGGACGCCTCGCCGCGCGCCTGCAGCTTGGCGAAGATGAACGGCTTGAACAGCTCCAGCGCCATCTTCTTGGGCAGGCCGCACTGGTGCAGCTTCAGGGTCGGGCCCACGGTGATCACCGAGCGGCCGGAAT
>CAZAXF010000033.1:0-34387 GCA_964489055.1 uncultured Rhodanobacter sp.
CTTGGTGAGTATCATGCCAACATCAACTGGCTGAGAAACAGCCCTAATCAGGAGGTCGCATGAGCGGACAACCTGTCCAGCTGCATTACCACCACTCGTTCTGGCACCAGAATGGAACCATTACCGCGACCATGCCAGATGGAGAACATTTTTCAGGCAAATTTGTGGTCGGTACCAGCAGCACGACGGGCATAGGCATTGGCGCCGGCTCCGGTGATGCAGGGGTGTTCACTGGCAGCGGCAATACGTCCAACGCTGCAGCGGTACTCATGGGGGACAAGGGAGCTTCCATGCATTGCGGCTTTACTTTGTCCAAACCAGATGCTGGGCTGGAGGGTGGCGGTGTGGGGCGGTGCAAGCTATCAACTGGCCAAGTGATAGATGCGACCTTTTGAGCTTGGTGACATCTTCCGGGCGCTGCGAGCTACTTGTGCATAACATGTCAATGGAGCGGACGCGGCATCCGCACCGCTGATTTCCGGCGTTGGGTTTTTTGGGGGGGAGCCTGTCGCAATGACAAAACAGGAACGTCTTGTCCTGCTTGTGGTTGCACTTCTCGTGCTGAGCAAAGCTGGCTTCGTCGCCCGCGACATCTTCATTGCCCGTCACTACGGCGTTGCTGGCCTCCCAGCAAACGTCGAGCATCTGTGGCGCTCAGCCTCCATCGCATGGGGGTTGCTGGTAAACATCGGCGCAGGTGTGTGGTTGCTGGTTGAGGCCAGGGCTGCAGCGCTCAAGTCCTGGGTGTGGTCGCTGCTTGGCTTGTGCTTTGGGTTGCTTGGTGTAGCGCTGTTCTACCTCGTGCAACTCCATGGAAGGCGCGATACAGTCAAAACCTGACCATTCGGCCAACCGGCCGCTCACCCGCTACGCGGTTGTTGTGCCGCTTGCCTCGGGCGTCAGCCGTGTTCACGGAGGGAGCTTGCCAATGAATCAGGTGGGGTGTGAGAAGTGCTGGTCCGCGGATGCCGACGCGGCATGGAACGCGGTGGACCATGCGGCAATGGATGCCCGGCTCATCGACGAATTGCACTTCATCGTCAGCATTCGTGTTTGTCCGGCGTGCAAGCAGCAGTTTCTGCAAATAACGACCGAAACGGTTGATTGGGAAGGTGGGGAAGATCCCGTTTACCGGACGGTGATACCGATCGAGCCGGATGAGCGGGTGGAGCTGGAAGCATGCAACCCTCTCACGGAATCTGTTCTGGAGGGGATCGGTCGTGGCCGACGTTCGCTGAAATATGCCTGGCCTGCCGGGCAGGATCCAAGCGTCTACTGGGGCACCGGTGTTCGCATCGGCCCGCACGATTAGCACGTGAGTCCAGCTACGAGGGACAGTGCGGAGCGTTGTCCCCGGGTGCGATCGATCAAGGCTCGTCCTGATCAGGGTGCTTTCTCGGCCACGCCGGCGATGGAGCGCATTTTCTACCCCGGTCATTCCGGGACCATTGCCGGTTTCATCGGTGATGGAACCTGGAATCCAGCTCACGGCAGTCGAAGCAAAGAGCTGGATTCCGGGTTCTCCCTTCGGGAGCCCCGGAATGACGAGCCTGAGCTGGATTCCGGGTTCTCCCTTCGGGAGCCCCGGAATGACGAACCTGAGCTGGAGTCCGGGTTCTCCCTCCGGGAGCCCCGGAATGACGAGCTTGAGCGTGTCGCGCCAGCACCAACTGGCTCAGAAAGCGCCCTGGGCAAGAGCCTCGTCACAACGGGTCGATTCCCGTCCATCATGGAACGACGGGCGCGCCATGCGGCGTGTCGCGGATGGGGTGCTGTCAGCGGGACTCGGGCGTTGCCGACTCGGCGAGGTAGGTGTAGCCGGTGAGGCCGGCTTCCAGTGCGGCTTCGATCGCCCTGGCCGCGTCGCCGTCGATGCCGGCCTGCGCGATTTTCTCGCGGTAGACCGCGCGCAGGTCGTCCGGCTTGTAGCCGACGTAGTCGAGCAGCATGTCGGCGGAGTCGCCGCGGCGCGCGCCGTCCAGTTTGAATCCGTCGCCGTCGATGCGCACGTTCACCGCGTCGGTGTCGCCGAACAGGTTGTGGATGTCGCCGAGGGTTTCCTGGTAGGCGCCGACCAGGAAGATGCCGAGCCGGTAGTGCTCGCCGGGGCGCAGTTCGTGCAGCGGCAGGCTGACGTCGAGGTCGCCGGATTCGACGTAGGTGTCGATGCGCCCGTCCGAATCGCAGGTGAGGTCGGCCAGCGTGCCGCGGCGGGCAGGTCTTTCATCGAGCCTCGTCAGCGGCATGATCGGGAAGACCTGGCCGATGGCCCACACGTCGGGGATCGATTCGAACACCGAGAAATTGCAGAAATACTTGTCGACCAGCTTCACGTCCAGCGCGTCGATGATTTCGCGGTGCGAACGTTCCTCGGGCTTGAGGCGCCGGCGAAGGCCCAGCGCGATGGCCTGGAACAGCGCATCGAGTTTGGCGCGCTGGCCAAGGTCCAGCGCACCCTGCGCGTAGAGCAACTGGCCTTCGCCAAGGTACTGCTGCGCGTCCTGCCACACCTCGCGCACCGGGCGACGATCCAGCGCGGCCAGCGTCTCGCGCAGGCTGCCAAGTACCGGCGATTCGTCGTCCGCCCCGGGCGGCACCGTGCCATCGGGCGCGCGTTCGACTTCGCTGACGTTGACAACGAGCACCGCGTGATGTGCGGTCATGGCGCGGCCGGATTCTGTCATGACGCGCGGCGGGTCGATCTGCCACTCGGCGCACGCCGCGGCCAGCGGCGCGACCACGGCGTTGGCGTACTGGTCCAGGTCGTAGTTGATCGAGCACTCACTGCGCGAGCGCGTGCCTTCGTAGTCGACGCCGAGGCCGCCGCCGACGTCGACGTGATCCAGCGGCAGTCCGGCCGCGCGCAGCTCTGCGAAGTGCCGCACCGCCTCGCGCATGCCGGTGGCGATGTCGCGCAGGTTGGAAATCTGCGAACCCATGTGGAAGTGCAAAAGGTGCATCGTGTGCGTGAGGTTTGCTTCGTCGAGACGCTCGACCAATGCCAGCAGCTGCGCCGGCGTAAGGCCGAACTTCGACTTGTCGCCGCCGGTGTTCTGCCACTTGCCGGTGCCGATCGAGGCCAGCCGCACGCGCACGCCGAGCCTCGGTTCCACGCCCAGCGCCTGCGCCTGCCTGATGACGTGTTCGAGTTCGGAGGGCTTTTCGATCACGATCACCACGTCGATGCCCAGGCGCCGCCCGAGCAGCGCGAGGCGGATGTACTCGGCGTCCTTGTAGCCGTTGCACACCACCAGCGAGCCCGGCTCGGCCAGGCCCAGCACCGCCAGCAGCTCCGGCTTGGAGCCGGCTTCCAGGCCGAATCCCGTGTCCGCCGCGCGCGCCGAGCGCGGGCTTGTCGCCAGGGTCGCCGCGACCGCGCGTTGCTGGTTGACCTTGATCGGGTACAGGGCGGTGTAGCCGCCGGAGAAATCGTGCGCGCGCATCGCGCCGGCGAATGCGGCGCGCAGCTTTTCGCGGCGATCGATCAGCACGTCGGGAAAGCGCAGCAGCAGCGGCAGGCGCAGGTCGATTTCCTGCGCGCGGGCGATCGCCTCGTCCAGCGCGATCGCGGGGCCGTCCGCGCCGCGCGGACGCATCAGCGCGCGACCGTCGTCGCCGATGTCGACGTAGCCGTCGCTCCAGTACGCGACCGAATACGTTTCGCGCGCGTCGTCGAGGGTCCAGTTGGTCATCGAAATTCCCGGAAAGAATGCCGTTCGTCCCCGGATCAAGTCCGGGGCAAGCCCTGCGCGCAGGCCCGCAAGGGCCGGAGCCGAAGGACAATGCGCTTCGACCCCACTCGCTGCGCCCGTGAAGTCTACCCTGAGCGGGTCGAAGGGCTCAGCGCGAACCGTATTCGGGCAACCGGCGGATTGTAACGCCGGCGAGCGGGCCGGCCGTTACAATCCGCGGTCTGTCACACGGGGCATGGGCATGGCGCCGCCAACCTGGTTCACCGAAAAGCACGAAGCTTCCGGCTCATCGATTGGCTACCGCATCGAGGAGAAGCTGGCGGACGAGAAAACGCCGTTCCAGCACATCGAGGTGTACCGCACCAGCGAGTGGGGCAACCTGATGGTGATCGACGGCTGCGTGATGCTGACCAGCCGCGACAACTTCCTGTACCACGAGATGATGACCCATCCGGCGCTGTTCACGCATGCCGCGCCGCGCGACGTCGCGATCATCGGCGGCGGCGATTGCGGCACGCTGCGCGAGGTATTGCGGCATCCGGAAGTCGAATCGGTGGTGCAGATCGACATCGACGAGCGCGTCACGCGGTTGTCGGAGAAACACTTTCCGGAGCTGTGCGAGTCCAACGGCGACCCGCGCGCGACGCTCAGGTTCGACGACGGCATCAAGTTCATGGCCGATGCCGCGCCCGGTTCGCTGGACGTGGTGATCGTCGATTCCACCGATCCGGTCGGTCCGGCCGAGGGCCTGTTCAACGCGAAGTTCCATGCCAGTTGCCATCGGGCGCTGCGCGAGTGCGGGATCCTGGTGCAGCAGTCCGAATCACCCCTGGTGCTGCTGGAACTCATCCAGTCCATGCACGAGGCCATGCGCGAGGCTGGCTTCAGCGCGACGCGCACCCTGCCCTTCCCGCAGCCGTGCTACCCGAGTGGCTGGTGGAGCACGACGCTGGCCGCGAAGGGTGGTGTGCTGGAAGACTTTCGCGAGGACGATGCCGCCGCGAAGCCCTTTCCGACGCGTTACTACAATGTCGCCATCCACCGCGCCGCGCTGGCGCAGCCCGAATTCATGCGCCAGGCGCTGGCGGACTGACGCCGGGCCGGAACGTGCCCGTGCCTTCGCACCGTCCCGCAGCAAGTGAAGGTTCATCCCCGCGCCCATAGCGTCACACGATTCCCACCTGGTACTTCCCATGCACCACGCCGTTCCTGCAACGATCCTTGCCAGCCTCCTGATCGCCGGGAGCGCGTTCGCAGCCGCCCCGCCGCCGACCGCGTCGACTGCCGCCGTGCCGCCGGCGACCGCCGCAACGGCGGCGCTTCCCGCGCCGGCCGCTTCGGCCGCGCCGGCACTGAGCGCCGACCAGAAGCGCATGGCCGCCATCCGGCAATACCAGCACGACCTGGTCAACGTGGTCGCGCTGCGCAACGATCCCGACTACCTGCTGGGCGCGGCGCTGCTGACGCGACCGTTCAAGCAGCAGATTCCCGAACTTCGCTTCGATGCGCTGAGCGCGCGCGCCAGCGGCGCACCGGGCGCCGGGCCTGCTACCCGCTGGATCCGCCTGGGCCTGTGCCACGACAAGGCGGCCTGCCCCAATCCCGAAGCCTGGAACTACCTCAAGGAACACGCGGCCGACAACGCAGCGGTGTGGCTGGTTGCCATGGACGTCGCCGCGGCCCACAAGGACGCCAAGGCCGAGCGGACGGCATTCGGGAAGGCTGTCGACGCGCAGATGTATGACGACTATTTCGGCAAGGCGCTGGCCGGCGTGGCCAAGGTGGTCGGGGTGCTGCCGCCGCTTCCCGACACCATCGAAGGCGCCCACGATGGCCAACCGGACACGCGCGACGGGGTGCGGGTTCTGGTCGTGCTCGATGGCACCGGCGGCTATCCGCATCCGGGTTTCGACCCGGTGATCGCGTGGTGCGATCCGGCGGCGGTCGCGAAGAAGGCCGGGCGCAAGGCGGATTGCCTGAAGCTTGCGCACACGCTGCAGTGGGGTTCCAGCCCGATCGCGCGCGCGGCGGGCCTGCACATCCAGGGCGCGCTGGACTCCGACAGCAAGGACGAAACCGAACAGGAAAGTCGCGACCTGGCCTGGCAGGTGCATCGCTATTCCCAGTTGCTGCAGCAGGCGCTGGTCGACCCGACGCTGGCTTCGCGGTGGCTGGCCGCGGCCCGCAACGGCGGTACCGAGCTCAGCCTGATCCTCGCGACGCTCAGGGCCAACCACCTGCCCACCAGCGCGCCCGCCGACTTCCAGCCCGCACCCGCGGGCGGCGACTGAGGAATCGGCATGCGTGAACTCCTGCTGCTGCGCCACGCCGAGGCCATGCAGGCCGGCCCCGACCTTCGTGACAGCGAGCGACCCTTGAGCTTGCACGGCGAGGACCAGGCGCGCACGGTCGGCGCCTGGCTGGCCCGGCAGGGTGCCGAACCCGACGCGGTGCTGTGCTCGTCCGCGCGCCGCGCGCAGATGACCGCCGACGCCGTCGGCAAGGTGTTGCCGATGCGCGCGCCGGTGTTCCTGCCGGCGATCTACCAGGCCACGCCCGGCGAACTGCTCGACCTCATCGAAAGCCACGCGCCCGAAGCACGCCAGGTGTTGCTGGTCGGCCACAATCCGGGCCTGGAACAATTGCTGGCGCTGATGACCGAGGGCCGTTCGGGCAGTGGCCGCGGCATGGCACCGGCGGCGCTGGCCTGGATCGACGTTGCCGACGATACGCTCGAACCGGGGCACGGCAGCCTGCGGCACTTCTGGTCCCCGTGAGACCGGCCGCACTGGCGTTGCTGCTGACGCTGGCCGGTCCGGCGGCACCCGTTGCCCCGGTGCAGACTTGGCCCATCGACCCGGCGCGCTCGCAGGCGCAGTTCAGCGTCCGCAAGTTCTGGGTCGCGCACGAGCGCGGCACCTTCCCGAACCTGCGCGGTACGCTGCGCCGGATCGATACCCGCAACGGCGCGGCCCTGGTCAAGGTGGACGCCGAGATCGACGTGGCCGACCTCAGGATGGACAACGCCCGCACCCGCGAACACGCGCTGGGCCAACGCTTCTTCGACGTTGCACGGTTCGCCCACATCCATTTCGACTCCGACCCGTTTCCGCTGGACGAGCTGGTGTACGGCGGACGCCTGCGCGGCATGTTGTCGCTGCATGGCGAACGCCACCCGGTCAGTTTTTCGCTTGCGCCGTCGGACTGCCCGCGACAGCCGCTGCTGTGCGTGATCCACGTGCAAGGTACGTTGTCGCGCCGCCGCTTCGGCATGCGCGCGTGGCCCGGCGTGGTCGGCGACAAGGTGCATCTGGGCATGCGCATCGTGCTGCGCGACGGGCCGCCGCGGGAACAACCATGAGGGGTGAGCGGGGCGGGCCGCCCGGCCGGTTGCGTATCATGGCCGGATGACCAGGCGTTTGCTGACACGATCGGGATGGGCCGTTGCCTTGCTCGCATTGTTGCTGGCGGGTTGTGTACCGCTGTCGCAGCATCGCATCGAGCAGGCGGACCGGATCGTTGCCGTATCCGACACCAGCTGGAACGACTGCGCGCGCGCGGATCGCTGCGCCGAGCCTTCGCCGTTCATGGCCCAGGCCGACGCCGCGATCGCCGCATCCGCGCCGGGCAACCCGCACAACACCGTCACGTTGCTCAACATCGGCCAGAACGCACTTGTCGCGCGCATCAACCTGATCCGTGCGGCACGCAAATCCATCGACATCCAGACCTACATCTGGACCCGCGACGATGCCGGGATGCTGATGCTGGACGAGCTGGTCAAGGCGGCCCGGCGCGGCGTCAGGGTACGCATCCTCGCCGACCAGCTGGGCTCGCTCAACGACCCGAAGCTGCTTTCGCGGCTGGCGCGTGCCAGCCGCAACCTGACCATCAAGCTCTACAACCCGACCTTCGACCGCGCCCGCAGCAGTTACATCGAATACGCCGCCAGCGTGCTGTGCTGTTTTCGCCGGTTCAACCAGCGCATGCACAACAAGCTGTTCCTGGTGGACGGAAAGGTGGGCATCGTCGGCGGACGCAACTACGCCAACGAATATTTCGACTGGGACCGGCAGATGGACTTCCTGGACCGCGACGTGATCGTGGCCGGCGTCGCCGGACGCCAGATGGCCAGGAGCTTCAACATCTTCTGGCACAACGATCGCGCGGTGCCGCTGACGCACCTGAAGGACGTCAACGCCGAGATCCTGCGCCATCCGTTCGACGCCAGGCCGTGGACCGAACCGGTTTTCGCCGATCCGCAGCGCGTCGCCAAGGTGCGCGCGCAGGCCGCGGACCCCGCATGGCTCAAACGCAACCTGCTGGACCACAGCCTGGATGTCGGGCTGGTCGACTACTTCTACGACCTTCCTTCCAAGGCCGAGGCGGTGCACGGCCCCGATTCGCGCGAGCTGACCCACGACCTGATGGAGATGATTTCCGACGCCAGGCACCAGATCGTGCTGCAGACGCCGTACCTGGTCCTGACGCGTCGCGCCGGCAAGGTCTTCGAGGCGCTGCAGAAAAAGAAGCCCCCGGTGCGGGTGATCGTGTCGACCAACTCGCTGGCGTCCACCGACTCGGTGCCCGTGTACGCGCTTTCCTACAAGCACCACAAGAAATTCCTGGTGGACTTCGGCTTCCAGATCCACGAATTGATGCCGCACCCTGCCGACGGGCCGGAAATGCTGGCCGACTACTACCGCCTGTCCGGCATCGGTTCGGAAAAATCCTCGCCGCACCGCGGTGGGCGCGCCCCGATCGAGGCCGGCCACCCCGGCCCGCGCATCAGCCTGCACGCCAAGTCGCTGGTGGTGGACGGCCGGGTCGGCATGGTCGGCTCGCACAACTTCGATCCGCGCTCGGACAACTACAACACCGAATCGGGCGTGATCATCCCCGACCCGGTGTTCGCAAAGCGCCTGCGCGCTTCGATCCTGCGTGATGCCGCGCCGCGCAACGCGTGGCTGGTGGCGCCGCGCAAGCCGATCCCGGTGATCGGCGATGTCAGCCAGGCACTGGGCGACGTCTCGCGCAGCCTGCCGATCTTCGACATCTGGCCGTGGGCCTATTCCACCGATTACCAGTTGAAGCCCGGCGGCCGGCCCGTGCCGCCCACCGATCCGGATTTCCTCGAGAACTGGAAGCCGGTGGGCGACTTTCCCGAGGTCAACCTGTCGCTGACGGCGATCATCGCACGCTTCATCACCGCCTTCGGGGCCGGGATCCAGGGAATCCTGTAGCTGGCCGGAATCGCAACGGGGCGGCAGGTTTCCGGCCATTGTCATGGCGATTGACGGCATTGCCGCCGCTCGCTAGTCTGGCGCAACAACCTGCGCGACCGAGGATGCTGCCATGCCGATGGATATCAACATCCAGCTGAGCGACGACGACCTTCAGTATTTCATCCAGGGCATGCGCGACGTCGAGGCCAGCGTCAAGGACGAGTCGCCCGACAAGATCGTCGCGGCCGCGGAAAAGCTGCTCGAGGACACCCGCGCCGGCAATGCGCCGCCGTTCATCGCCGAACGCCTCGACTCGGTCAAGTCGCTGATTTCCATGGCCGGAGACGCCGGATTCCACCTGCCCGACCAGGATCGCCAGCGGGTGCTGGCCGCCTTGGCCTACCTGGCCGACCCCAAGGACGCGATCCCCGACAACGTTCCGGTGCTGGGCTTTCTCGACGATGCCATCATGATCGAGCTGTGCCGGCAGGACCTGCACTTCGAGATCGAGGCCTACGACGACTTCTGCGACTGGCGCGAACAGGAAGCCAGGATGCGCGGCGAGGATCCTGCCAAGCTGAAGGTGGAACGCGCCGACTGGGCCGATTCGCGTGCCGCTGAAGCCATCGCCCGCATGCACCGCCGTCGCCACGAGTCCTACGCCAGCGGCGCGTGGAAACCGACCCTGTTCAAGATCACCTGACAGGCGCGATCCACCGGGGCGCAGGCTGTCGCGGGCCAGGCGCATCAAGGGCATTCGCCACGGATCGACACGGATGACACGGATCAACAGCATTGGACGCGAATGAACGCGGACGAGCGCGGATCAAAAAACTTCCTGATTAGCGCTGATCCTCAGCTGATTTCTCCCTTCTCCCCTTGGGAGAAGGTGGCGCGTAGCGCCGGATGAGGGTCCGGCACAGCGTGCGTCACGAACACCCTGATCAGCGTCTGGTTCCGTGCAGTCCCGAACCCTCACCCGCCCCTGCGGGGCACCCTCTCCCGGAGGGAGAGGGGATTTGTACAGCTGAGCCTGACCGCTAATCAGGAAAAGCTTTGTCCGTGTGCATCCGTGTCAATCCGTGGCAAAAGGGCTTTTGCCTTTGCTGTAGCCGGGAGTAGCGCTTGCCGCGGATAACACGGCTCGTGGATTCCATCCGCGTTCCTCCGCGCAAATCCGCGTCAAACAAGTTTTTGTCCCAGCCACGCGGCCCCCGCGCCGCCGCCCTCAGCGCTCCAGGATCGCCACCACGCCCATGCCGCCGGCGGTGCAGATGGAGATCAGACCGCGTCCGGAGCCCTTCTGCTGCAGCAGCTTTGCCAGCGTCGCGACGATGCGCGCGCCGGTGGCGGCGAAGGGGTGGCCGGTGGCGAGGCTGGAGCCGTGGACGTTGATCTTCGCCGGATCGATGGCGCCCAGCGGCTCGTCCAGCCCCAGGCGATTCTTGCAGTAGTCGGCCGATTCCCAGGCGCGCAACTGGCACAGCACCTGCGCGGCGAAGGCTTCGTGGATTTCGTAGAAGTCGAAATCCTGCAGCTTCAGCCCGGCGCGCGCGAGCATGCGCGGCACCGCGATGGTGGGCGCCATCAGAAGACCCTCGCCGTGCACGAAATCGACCCCGGCAACCTCGGCGAACGTCAGGTACGCCAGCACCGGCAGGTCGTGCTGGCGCGCCCAGTCTTCGCTGGCCAGCAGCACGGCCGCCGCGCCGTCTGACAACGCCGAGGAATTGCCCGCGGTCAGCGTGCCCTTGCCTGACTTGCGGTCGAACGCCGGCTTCAATGCGGCGAGTTTCTCCAAGGTGGAATCGGGACGCAGCAGGTTGTCGCGCGACACGCCGCGGAAGGGCACCACCAGGTCCTCGAAAAAGCCGGCATCGTAGGCCGCCGCCAGCTTGCGGTGGCTTTCCAGCGCCCACTGGTCCTGCGCGGCGCGGCCGATGTTCCATTCGCGCGCCATCTTCTCGCAGTGCTGGCCCATCGAAAGGCCGGTGCGCGGCTCGACCACGCCCGGCACCTGCGGCTTCAGTTCGCGCAGGCGAAAACCGCGCGTCAGGGCACCGAGTTTCTGGCCGAATGTCCTGGCACGATTCAGGTCCAGCAACCGCTGCTGCAGGCGATCGGAATAGGTCAGGGGCACCTGGCTGGTGGTGTCCGAGCCGCCGCCGATGCCGGCCTCGATCTCGCCGGTCGCGATCTTCTGCGCCACCAGAATCGCGTTGTCCAGCGAAGTGCCGCAGGCGCGCGCGGTGGTGAGGCCCGGCGTGGTCATGGCAAGGCCGGATGATTGCAGCGCCTCGCGCGCGAGGTTCCAGTCGGCCGGATGCTTCATCACCGCGCCGAACGCGACTTCGCCCAGCTCCATGCCGTTGAGGCCGAACTTCTCGACCAGCGCGCCCAGCACCTTCACCGACAGGCCGAAGTTGCCGAGATCGGCATAGGCCGTATCGCGCTTGCAGAACGGAATGCGGGTGCCGCCCAGGACGGCGACGCGACGCGTTTGCGGAATCATGGCAGGGCTCCTTGCAGCGACCGGTCCATTGTAGGCCCCGGAGTGCAGGAAGGCCCTGACGTGCGAGCTTGCAAATTCCGGCGCGGTCAGTCGTTTTCGCGAAAGCCGCGGCCGAGCATGCGGTACGGTTCTTCTTCCATTCCCAGCGCGGCGTAGGTTTGTCGCGCACGCGCGTTGTCGCGCTCGACATACAGCCGCACGCCGACCGCGCCGGCTGCGCGCGCGCGGCGTTCCACCTCATCGTACAGCGCGTGGAACACGCCGTGGCGACGCTCGCCGGTTACCACGTACACGCTCTGGAACCACCACCAGTCGCCATTGCGCCAGTCGCTCCATTCGTAGGTGATGAGCAGGCAACCGGCCGGTTCGCCGTCGCATTCAGCGACGAGGTAGAACCCGCGCCGCGGATCGTCGAACACCGCCCGCGTGCCGCGCGCCAGCACCTCGCGGTCCAGCGTCTTGTGTTCGGTTTCCCGCGCCATCGCGGCGTTGCAGTCGACCAGGAACGGGATGTCGGCGGGCGTGGCGGGGCGGATCATGGGGGTCATGGCTGGAGCGGGGATTCGGGGTTTGGGTTCGGGACTCGAGACTCGGGAAGGAGCACCGACGCGTGCCTATCGTTGCAGCGCCATGCACGATCGACAATCCCTGCCGGCTTGATAGATCGACAGCGGGGATGGGCGGGCCGTGCGCGCGCTAGGTTGGTTCATCGTTGTCTGTTGTTCGGACGTCGCGGGCTTTCTGGCTTCGAGTCCCGAGTCCCGAGTCCCGAGTCCCGGATTTCAAGTCCCGGCGCTTGCGCGAACTCCCCAGCTTGCGCGTCAGCGTGTTGCGACCGAGGCCGAGTGCCTTCGCCGCCTTCTGCCGGTGTCCGTCGTGCGCGTCCAGCGCGGCATCGAGCAGCACGCGGTCGAAGCGTTCGCGGGCGTGGGCGTGCAGGCCGGGTGTGCCGTTCGCGATTTGCGCATCGGCCCAGGCGCGCAACGCCGATTCCCACGCCGCGCCGGTATTGCCGCCGGCCGGCGCGCGTGCCGCAGCCGCGTCCAGGTCGTCGCGACTGATGGTCGCGCCCGGCGCGATCACCGCCAGCCGCCGGCACAGGTTTTCCAGTTGCCGCACGTTGCCGGGGAAGGGCCGTTTCGCCAGGGCCTGCAGCGCGGCCCGGGTGAAGCGTTTTTCCGGCATGGCCAGCTCGCCTGCCGCGTCCGCGAGGAATTGCCTGGCCAGCAGCGGAATGTCCGCGCGCCGCTCGCGCAGCGCGGGCAGGTGGATGCGCAGCACGTCGAGACGGTGCAGCAGGTCGGCGCGGAACGTGCCGTGCGCGACTTCCGCGTCCAGATCCTGGTGCGTGGCCGCCAGCACGCGCACGTCACTGCGGATCAATTCGCGTCCGCCCACGCGGTAGAACTCGCCGCCGGCCAGCACGCGCAACAATCGCGTCTGCAGCGCCAGCGGCATGTCGCCGATTTCATCGAGGAACAGCGTGCCGCCCTCGGCTTGCTCGAAGCGTCCGGTGCGGCGACGCTGGGCGCCGGTGAAGGCGCCAGCCTCGTGGCCGAACAGTTCCGATTCCAGCAGTTCGGCCGGGATCGCGGCGGTGTTGAGGGCCACGAACGGCCGGTCGCGGCGCGCGCTTTCCTCGTGCAGCGCACGCGCAATGAGTTCCTTGCCGGTGCCGGTTTCGCCGGTGATCAGCACGTTGAGGTCGCTGGCAGCGACCCGTCCGACCAGCCGGAACACCTCGCGCATCGGCGCGCTTTCGCCCAGCAGCGCGTGGCGTGGCAACGCGCTGCTGGGCGCATGGCCGGGCCGGCCGCTGTCGGCGAGTGCGCGTTGCACCGCGGCCAGCGCCGCGTCGAGGTCGAACGGCTTGGGCAGGTAGTCGGCCGCGCCCTCGCGGTACGCCGCCGCGGTGGTGGCCACATCCGTGAATGCGCTCATCACGATCACCGGCAGCGCCGGGTGCGCGGCCTTCGCTTCGCGCAGCAGCGCCAGCCCGTCGCTGCCCGGCAGGCGCACGTCACACACCAGGAGTCCGGGCGCGGCATCGCGCAATGCATGCCGCGCGGACTCGGCGTCGGCGAATTCCCCGACCGCGTGGCCGGCATCGCGCAGTGCCGTGGCCAGCACGAAACGTACCGCGCGGTCGTCCTCGACGACCCAGACTTCGCTCATGGTGTCTTCTCCCGCATCCGCGGGTGCCGCGGCAATCGCAGCACGAAACACGCACCGGCCGCGCGCGCCTGGTGTGTCAACGCGCCGCCGTGTTCGCGGGCAATCTCGCGGGCCAGTGCAAGGCCCAGCCCGCTGCCGCCGGCGCGTGCCGAGACCATCGGCTCGAACAGCGTCGCGGCGATCGCCTCGGGCACGCCCTCGCCATCGTCCTCCACCTCCACGCGCAACGCCGGTACCCGCTGCCCGGCTGTATCGCGCCAGCCGGCCTCGGCGCGGCTGCGCAGCACGATCCGTCGGGCGCTGGCTTCGACCGCGTTGCGCACCAGGTTCAGCAGCGCCTGCAGCAGGCGATCGGGATCGCCGTGCCACGCCGGCAGGCTGGGGTCGTAGTCGCGCACCACGGTGACATCCGCGCGCTCGGCCTGCAGCAGTTCGATCGCACGTTCCAGCACCGCGTGGACGTTGACCGCGCGGGTGGCCATGGCGCCGCGCGTGCCCAGCAGGCGCTCGGTCAGGGTTGCCAGTCGCGCCGCCTCGTCGCGGACAAGACGTGCGAGATCGCGTGCACGCGCGTCCCCGGCTTGTTGTTCCAGCAACTGCGCGGCACCTGAAATCGCCGCCAGCGGATTGCGGATCTCGTGCGCGAAACCGCGCAGCGATTCCGACACGCGACCCGCCTCGCCCGTGGCCGGAACCGAGGGCCAGATTTCGACCACGACGCCGTCGGCGAGCGGCGTCAGCACCGCATCGAATCCGGCCTCGTGGCCGGGCGCCGCGCGCACCGTGGCGCCGCGCAGCGTGGCCGGGTTGCCGCTGGTGCGGGCTGCGGCCGCCAGCGCGTGCAACCGGGGTCCGTCGGGTACCAGCACCGCCAGCGTCTGTCCGGCCAGGCGCGAGGCGCCGAAGCCGGTATGTTCGGAGAAGGCCGGGTTGGCGTGTACCACGCGCAGGTCCGCGTCCAGCGTCACCACCCCGGTCGCCAACGGGTCGAGCAACGCCGGATCGAACATGGTGCAGGACATTGCACCAATGTAGTGCGAATCGGTGGCCGCGGCAATCTCAGCGCGCGACGCGGAAGGTGAGGTTGTAGCGGAGCGCCCCGGTTTGCGGGTGCGCGCCGTCCTTCACCGGCAGCACGCCGTGGTAACGCATCCGCGAGGGGCCGCCCCACGCCACCACGTCGCCGTGCACCAGCGGCACGCGTCGCTGCCGTTCACCACGCGCCAGGCCGCCCCACAGGAAGGTTGCGGGCAGGCCCAGCGATACCGACACGATCGGCGAGCGGCGGTCGCGTTCGTCATGGTCGCGGTGCAGGGTGAGGCGTGTGCCGACGGCGTAACGGTTGACCAGGCACACGTCCGGCGCGTAGTCCTCGAAACCGGCCTGGTGCGCGGCCTCGCGCGCCAGCCGCGCAAACACCGCCGGCATCGCCGGCCACGGATTGCCGGTCTCCGGATCGAGCCGGGTGTAGCGGTAGCCGCGCCGATCGCTGTACCAGCCCACCGCGCCGCAGTTGGTCATCGCCACCGACATCGTCTTGCCGCCGGGCGTGACCAGGTGCCGGAACGGCGATCGCGCCGCGGTGCGCGCGATGCCCCGCAGCA
Organism: uncultured Rhodanobacter sp.; assembly: GCA_964489055.1. Classification (GTDB taxonomy): domain Bacteria; phylum Pseudomonadota; class Gammaproteobacteria; order Xanthomonadales; family Rhodanobacteraceae; genus 66-474. The sequence goes on from CAZAXF010000033.1 coordinate 15,209, forward strand.
GCGCATCGGCATGCTCCAGCGCGAAGCCGCGCAGCACCCACGCACCGGGCGCCAGTTCCTCGTGGGCGCGCGAGGGCGATTCGGGTTCAAACAGCGGCAGGGTGGTGGGCATGGCCCCCGATGATGCATCTCAGATGCTGTAGTACATCTGGTATTCCAGCGGATGGGTGGAGGCGCGATAGGCGGTGACTTCCTTCATCTTCAGGGCGATGTAGGCGTCGATGAAATCGTCGCTCATCACTCCGCCGGCCTTGAGGAACTCGCGGTCCACGTCGAGGGCGTCCAGCGCGGCGTCCAGCGAGGAGCACACCTGCGGGATGTCGCGCTCCTCCTCGGGCGGCAGGTCGTAGAGGTCCTTGTCCATCGGCGCGCCGGGGTCGATCTTGTTCAATATGCCGTCCAGGCCGGCCATCATCAGCGCGGTGAAGGTGAGGTAGCCCGAATTCATCGGGTCGGGGAAGCGCACCTCGATGCGCCGGCCCCTGGGATTGCTCACGTAGGGAATGCGGCACGACGCCGAACGGTTGCGCGCGGAATAGGCCAGCATGATCGGCGCCTCGAAACCGGGCACCAAGCGCTTGTAGGAGTTGGTGGCCGAATTGGCGAAGGCGTTGATGGTGCGCGCATGCTTGAAGATGCCGCCGATGTAGTACAGCGCCAGTTGCGACAAGCCGCCGTATAGTTCGCCCGCGAACAGGTTCTTGCCGTCCTTGGAAAGCGACTGGTGGACGTGCATCCCCGAGCCGTTGTCGCCGACCAGCGGCTTGGGCATGAAGGTGGCGGTCTTGCCGGCAGCGTGCGCGACGTTGCGGATCACGTACTTCATGGTCTGCAGGTCGTCGGCCTTGTGCAGCAGCGTGTTGAAGCGCACGCCGATTTCGCACTGCCCGGCGGTGGCGACCTCGTGGTGGTGCACCTCGACCACCTGGCCCAGCGACTCGAGCACCTTGCACATTTCCGCACGCAGGTCGGCCAGGGAGTCCACCGGCGGCAGCGGGAAATAGCCGCCCTTCACGCCGGGCCGGTGGCCGTGGTTGCCTTCCTCGTAGCGGTAACGCGAACTCCACGAGGCTTCCTCGGAGCCGAGTTCGTAGAACACGCGACCCATGTCGTTCTGCCAGCGCACCGAATCGAAGATGAAGAATTCCGGCTCCGGTCCGAACAGCGCGGTGTCGGCGACGCCGGTCGAATTGAGGTGGGCCTCGGCACGCCGCGCAATCGAGCGCGGGTCGCGGCTGTAGGCCTGCATGGTGAATGGTTCCAGCACGTCGCAGACGATGTTGATCTGCTTGTGTGCGGCGAAGGGATCGACGAACGCGGTGGCCGCATCGGGCATCAGGATCATGTCCGACTCGTTGATGCCCTTCCATCCGGCGATCGACGAGCCGTCGAACATCTTGCCGTCCTCGAAGGTGTCGGCGTCGAACGCGTGCGCCGGAAACGACACGTGGTGCTGGGTACCGCGCATGTCGGCAAAGCGCAGATCGACGAATTCGATGCTTTCGCTCTTGATGGTTTCGAGGACGGTTTCGGGGGTCATGGACAAGGCTCGCGGGGGAAGGAACAAGGATACACTGCAAGCGGGATGCCAGCTTTGACAAGGCGTGAAATCAAGCGGTTGCCGCACGCTTGCCCGTCAATTGCATCAATGTGGTGCAGGGCGTGCATCATTCGGGTGAAACATTCGCTGCGCAACGCGGCAACGCCGGCATCGTGCCGCTGCCCGCACGATCAGGCGAGCTTCGCACCCGGCGGCACCGGCTTGTCCGGGACGCACAGCGCGACATCGCCGTCGGCATCGTGGAATCCCGTGACCAGGCATTCACTCATCAGCGGCCCGATCTGCCTGGGCGGGAAATTCACCACGCCCACCACCAGTTTGCCGACCAGTTCGTCGGGACGGTACAGCGCGGTGATCTGCGCGCTGGATTTCTTCACGCCGACGTCCGGCCCGAAGTCGACTTCCAGCAGGTACGCCGGTTTGCGCGCCTCGGGAAACACCCGCGCGCTCACGACGCGGCCCACGCGCAGTTCGACCCTGGCGAAATCATCCCAGCCAATGGTTTCCATGTGCTGCCTCCTGAACGGCATACTGTAGCGAGGGACGTGGGGAGTACGCACATGCGGTCGGAGTCCACGGTGTTTCGGAGGGTGCAGGCCGAATGGCCGCTGCCGGTGGCCCTGGCGATACTTGTCGTCGGTTGGCTGGGCAGGCCGCAGCTGGCGGCCCACGGCGTGGGCAACCTCGCGATCGGCGTTGCGTTCGCGGCGTATTTCATCGGTGCGCTGCTGTCGGCGATCTGGGCCACGCACCACGCCGAGCATCTCGCGATGCGCTTCGGCGAACCCTTCGGCACCCTGATGCTGACGCTCTCGGCGATTTCGCTGGAAATCGCCACCGTGGTCACCGTGATGCTGCACAACGCCGACAATCCGGCGTTCGGGCGCGACACCATGTTCTCGGTGGTGATGATCGTGCTGAACGGAATCATCGGCGTGGCGCTGCTGGTCGGCGGCATCCGCCACCACGAACAGACCTACAACCTGCGCGGCGCCAAGGCGTTCCTGAGCCTCCTGATCCCGCTGGCGACGCTGGCGCTGATCTGGCCCGACTTCACCACGACCACCGGCGTGGGCACCTTGTCGCTGGTGCAGAAGGTGTTCCTGCTGGTGATGTCGCTGTTGTTGTACGCGGCGTTCCTGGTGATCCAGACGCGCACCCACACCAGTTTCTTCGTCGCCGAAATCGAAGCCGAGGCCGAGGTCATGGACCAGCCGCCGGCGCATCCGGAATCACCGAAGGGCTGGCCGAGGCACGCGCTGTTGCTGGTGGTCTACCTGGTTTTGGTGGTGCTGCTGGCCAAGCTGTTCGCGTTGCCGCTGGAGACCGGGGTGGCGCGGTTGGGCCTGCCGGTGGCGCTGGCAGGCTTTGCGGTGGCGATCCTGGTGCTGGCACCCGAGGGCATCGCGGCAATCCGCGCGGCGCGCCTCAACCAGATGCAGCGGGCCATGAACATCGGCCTGGGCACCGCACTTTCGACCATCGCGCTGACGGTGCCGGCGGTGCTGCTGATCGACCTTTTCCTCGGCCGCCCCGCGGTGCTGGGCCTGAGTCCGGCCAACATGATGATGCTGGCGCTGACCTTCGGGGTGTCGATCCTGACCCTGGGCAGTGGCCGCACCAACGCGATGCAGGGGCTGGTGCACCTGTTGTTGTTCCTGACCTACGTGGTATTGCTGTTCTCGCCGTAACGGCGGGTTTTGCCGGCGGCACCCCTTTCCTGCGGAGTTCCCGATGCTGGCCCTGTGGCTGAAATCATTCCATATCATCGGCGTGGTCACCTGGTTCGCCGGGTTGTTCTACCTGCCACGGCTGTTCGTGTACCACGCGCAGGCGCGCGAAGCGCCGGTGCTGGAGCGCCTGCAGGTGATGGAACGGCGGCTGCTTGTGATGACCCACATCGGCGGCGCGCTGGCGCTCGGGTTCGGCATCGCCACACTTGCCAGCGAGCCGTTCTACCTCGCCGCCGGCTGGCTGCACGTGAAGCTGGCGCTGGTTGCACTGCTGGTCATCTACCACGCCATGCTGGTGAAGCTGGTGCGGGACTTCGCGCGCGCGCGCTGCGGCTGGTCGTCCGGAACCTTGCGCTGGTTCAACGAGATTCCCGGGGTGTTGCTGCTGGCGATCGTGATCCTGGCCGTGGTCAAGCCGTTCTAGCCTGCATTGTCCACCGGCCTTCTACTGCGCCGGCCCAAGGACACGCCCTGACCGGCTTTCGCTCGGTCGGGGTGCTCGACGTACCTGCACTGCACGCGCTTCGGCCGCGATCACCAATCAGTGCACGCCCTCGGAACGCCTCGCTACGCGACGTGGCGGGAAATGCGGGCTGGCCCGGTTGCGCCGGCGGGCGTGCGGCTTGGTATAGTGCGAACACGCGGGGAGTCAAGCCCATGGCATCGCAGATGTCCCAGCCGAATACGGATGCCGAGCTGCAGACGGCGTTCCGCCAGCATTTTCCGCGGCGCCTGAAAACGCTGTTGCGGCGGGCGCGTGCGCAATGCCGCACCGGCTGGGATTGCAACGTGTTGCGCTCGCTGCATGACGAAATCGCGCTGCTGGCCGGCGCCTGCGGCCGCTACGGCATGCTGGAAGCCGGCGATCGCCTGCTGGCACTGGAATCCACGCTGGCCCCCGCGCTCGAGACCGGGCAGATGCCCGACGCTGCCACGACCGGCCAGATCGACGGCCTGCTGGACAGCCTGCGCCCGCACCTGCAGCACCTGGCGCCGGCCGCGAATGTTTCGGCGTGGCTGCACGACGATTCCGGTGCCCGTGCCGCGCGCGATCCGTTTCCGCGCTGCGAAATGCCGCCGCCGGGCTACCCGGCGCTGCTGGGCGTGCCCGATGCCGGGCCTGCCCCGGACCTTCCGGCGGCAAACGCCGAAGAAGTCGGCGAACGCGCTCCGGAGCCGGCCGCCGCCACGCCCGCCGATCCGGCCCGCGGTCCGCGGGTGCGCATCCTCAACGACGACGAACCCATCGTCAACGAGCTGCTGCTGCGCCTGGACCACCAGGGCTGCGACGTGGCCCTGGTCGAGGACTTCGACGCCCTGCTCGAGCAGATGCAGGAGGATCCGCCCGGGCTGATCGTGCTGGTCGCCGACACTGCGACCCGCTTCGATGCCCTGGCCGTGGCGCTGCGGACCGCGCGCGTGGAGTCGAGCAACCCGCTGCGCCTGCTGGCGTTGCTGCGCGCACCCGACGTGGAAATGCGCCTGCGGGTGCTGCGCCTGGGGGCCGACCGCTGCATCGCGCTGCCGGCCAGCTCCGAGGAAGTGCTCAATGCGGCGCGTGAACTTGCCGAGGTGGAACAGGACAGCCCCTACCGCGTGCTGATCGTCGACGATGATGCCGCGCAGTCGCTGTTCGCGCAGGCGATCCTGCGTCGCGCCGGGATGGAAACACGGGTGCTGGCCGAGTCGCTGCCGGTCCTGGAAGAGCTCGACCGCTTCCAACCCGACCTGCTGCTGCTCGATCTGAACATGCCCGACTGCGACGGCTTCGAGTTGACCACGCTGATCCGCGAGCGCGAGGGTTACGTCAACACGCCCATCGTGTTCCTGTCCGGCGAGCTCGACGAAGACCGCCAGTTCGCGGCGCTGGACGCCGGCGCCGACGATTTCCTGATCAAGCCGATCCGCCCGGCCCACCTGATCGCCGCCGTGACCAACCGGGTGCGCCGGGCGCGCGAGGCTGCCACGCGCACCCGCCGGCGCCGGCGGCGTGACGCGGCCACCGGCCTGCACGAACGGGCCCAGCTCCTGGATGCCCTGTCAGAACACCTGGCCACGGGCGGCGGATCCGCCGCGCGCGGGGGCCTGGTCGGCGTGGAGCTGCACGACGCCGACACCCTGCGTGCGCAGGGAGACCGCGGCGCCTTCGACCAGCTTCTCACCCAGGTCGGCGAGTTCGTCGTCGGCCAGGTTCCCGCCGGCGGCATGACCGCGCGCTACGGGCAGGCCGGATTCCTGGTGTTCGCGCCCGCGCTGGAGCGGGACGGCCTGGTGGCGCTGGCGACCGAACTGGCCAGGGCCGTCGAGGACCAGCGTTTCGGGGCCCGGGCCACGGCGGTGCGCCTGCATTGCGCGGTGTGTCCGTTCGATGCCGGCACCAGCGAATCGGCGGTGGCGCTGGCCGCCGTCGAGCGCACCCTGGGCACCGCGCGCGCGGACCCCGGGCGGGTCGCCGTCGGGAGCGCGGCGCCGGCCAACGCGGGCGGGCTGGCCGCGTCGATCGCGGCCGCGCTTGCGACCGGATCATTCGACCTGGCCTTCCAGCCCGTGATCCCGATCCGCGGCGCCTCGCAGCCGCTGTACCAGGCGCTGCTGCGGCTGCACAACGGCGAGCGTGAATACCTGGCCGCGGAACTGGTGCCCGTGGCCACCCGTGCCGGCACCATCGCCGCGGTGGACGCCTGGGTGGTGGGACGCTGCATCGGCATCCTCGCCCGGCGCCGCCAGGGTGGCGACCAGGCGCGCCTGATCGCCAGCCAGTCCATGCTCGGCTGGGACGACGTGGCGCGCCGGGCGACCCTGGCCGCGCGCCTGGCCGCGGCCGGCGTGCCCGCCGATGCGCTGGTGCTGGAATTTCGCAGTGAAGCAGCGCTCGCCGACCCCAACGCACTGGTCGAGTTGATTTCGTCGCTGAAGGAGATCGGCCTGTCGCTGGCGCTGGCGGGGGTCGACCGGCAGACGCTGGACGCCGGCTGGATCGGTCAGTTGCCACTCGACTACGTGAAGCTGCACCACGACCTGCCCGAGGACGACCTGCCCGAGGTGGTGGCGGCCGCGCACGCCAACGGCGCACGCGTGATCGCGCCGCGCATCGAAACGGCGGCACATGCCGAACGGCTGCGCCAGGGCGGGGTGGACATGCTGCAGGGCAATTGTTTCCGGCCGCCCGCGGCGGCGATGGAGCCGGTGGCGCCGCAGGGAGGCGTGTGATGGCGACGATGCGGTCAGGGGTGGCGCTGGCACTGCGGCTGGTGGCCAGCGCGGCGTTGGTGGGCGCGGGCCTGCTCACGGCCTGGTGGATGGCCTACCCCCAGCGCGTGGCGATCTGGGCACTGCTGCTGGTGGTACTGGTGCTGGTGTGGGTGTTGCGCGGCTTGCGGAGCGCACCCGCGTCGCACGCCAGCGCGGCACCGCCAGTACCCGACCCGGTCGACGTGGCCCTGCGCACCCGGCTGGCTTCGGCCCAGTCCGAGTTGAGTTCGCTGCGCGGGGTGCAGCGCGAACTGCTGGCTGCCAAGCAGGCGGCCGAGGCGGCGATGCTGGCCAAGAGTGAGTTCCTCGCCAGCATGAGCCATGAGATCCGCACCCCGCTGAACGGCATCCTGCCGCTGCTCGACATCGTGCTCGGCACCGACCTGACGCCTGCGCAGCGCGAATACCTGGTCACCGCCAATGCCTCGGCCAAGGAACTGCTGCGCATCGTCGACGACATCCTCGACTACTCCAAGGCCGAAGCCGGCAAGCTCGACCTCGAATCGGTCAGCGTCAACATCCGCGAAGTGGTCGACAGCGTGAAGCGGCTGCTGGAGAAGCCTGCCGAAGCCAAGGGCCTGGCGATGCGCGCGGTGGTCGATCCCGACGTGCGTCCGGTGGTGCGCGGCGACCCGATGCGGATCCGGCAGATCCTCACCAACCTCATGGGCAACGCGATCAAGTTCACCCAGCGTGGCGGCGTGTCGGTACGGGTCAGCCGGCGCAACGACAATGACACCCAGCACGAGCTGCTGTTTGCGGTGCGCGACACCGGCATCGGCCTGGCGCCCGACGCCGCGGCCAGGCTGTTCCAGCCGTTCACCCAGGCCGATGCTTCGGTCACGCGCCGCTACGGCGGCACGGGGCTTGGCCTGACGATCTGCAAGAAACTGGTCGACCTGATGGGCGGGCGCATCGGGGTGCGTTCGGAGCCGGGGCGCGGCTCGGTGTTCTGGTTCACCATCCCGTTCGAAAAGGCGCCCGGTGACATCCGTGGCCCGCACAAGAGCCTCGCCGGGGTGCGCACGCTGCTGCTGGCCAGTTCGCAGCGCGCACACGCCCTCCTGCCGGTCCTCGCGACGCTGGAACTGGAGACCACCCAGGCGTCGGACACCGCCACGGCCCTGTCGCGCCTGCGGCAGGCCGCCCCGCTGGGGGATTCGTTTGCCTTCAACCTGCTGGTGGTGGATGCGACCAGCGCATCGGGTGACGTACCCGGCATGTTGCGCTCGATCGTGCGCGAGCGTCAGCTCAATTCGCTGCGCCTGCTGGCGCTGGGGCTGGACAGTGCGCCCGACCCGCGTGTGGTGGTGGCTTCGGCGCGCGCCGATGACGCCGCGTTGCGGCAGGGTGTGCGCCGCACCTTCGGCATGAAGCCCACGGTGCGGGCACAACCCGTGCTGGCGGTGCCGGCAGTGCCCGCGCTTCCGACCGGCGTCGGCAAGGACACGCAGCTCTCGGGCGTGGTGCTGCTGGTCGAAGACCACCCGGTCAACCAGAAGGTCGCGCAAAAGCTGCTGGAGCGCCTGGGGCTCGAGGTCGACCTGGCTGAAAACGGCGAGGTTGCGCTGGAAAAACTGCAAGAGCACACCTACTCGGCGGTACTGATGGACTGCCAGATGCCGGTGCTCGACGGCTACAGCGCAACCCGCCGCCTGCGCGCAGTCGAAGGCAGCGAAGGCAAGCCGCGCACGCCGGTGATCGCGATGACCGCACATGCCATGGCCGGCGACCGCGAACGTTGCCTGCAGGCGGGGATGGACGATTACCTGGCCAAGCCGCTGGACCGCAAGCAACTGGCCCAGACGCTGGCGCGCTGGCTGAAGCGCGCCGCCGCGGACGGGGCACCCAGGCCCGCGCCGGTGGCGGCGATGTCCCAGGCCGCGCCCGTTGCTTCCGGGCCCGCGGCTGCCACGCACGCGGCCGCCACGCACGCCACACCTGCCGCGGCGGCGCCGGCTCGGGCCGTCGCGCCGGCGGTCGCTGCGATCCCTGCGGACACCCTGGACACCACCACGCTGGTCGACCTGGAAGACATCATGGGCGACGAACTGGTCACGCTGGTCGACGCGTACCTGCGTGACGGCGACACCCGCATGCAGAAATTGCGCGACGCCGCCGCGCGCGGCGATGCGGTCGAAGTGGGCAAGCTTGCGCACTCGTTGAAGTCGGCCAGTGCCAACCTCGGGGCGGTACCGTTGGCCAGTCGCGCGCGAAAGGTCGAGGAAGCCGCGCGCAAGGGCACCCTCGCCAACCCCGCCGACAGCGTCGCGGCGCTGGAGAAGCTGTATGCGCATGCGGTGGCGGCATTGAAACAGCGCTACAAGCGCTCGTAGTCGATCCGGCAGGCGCCAGCGTTCCGCGCGCCGATCCAGGGCATCGGCATCGACGAAGCAAACCCCGACGAGCCCGTCATGACGGGTGGAGCCAACCGGCCCGCCCGTGGTTCCGCCGTGCCGGCGCTGTCTTATCGGTGAAACTCCGCCGCGATGGGTGCAGACAGCAGCCTGCTGGCGATCCAGCCGAACAGCACGCTGAAACCAAGCGCGAAAAGCACGCTCGCCACGCCGACCACAATGAAGAAGGTTTCGAAGTCGGGACCACCGTGGGCCGCTGCATCGGCGAATTGTGCGTGCATCGACGAAAACATGAAGAACTGGAGTGCCAGTCCGCCAAGCTGCCAGGCAATCGCCAGCACCATCAGCGCGACGAAGACCAGGCGCGCCCAGTTCCAGCGCCTGAGCAGCCCGATCGAGCTGACCAGCATGGCGACCGAAACCACCAGGGCGGTCACGAAGATGAGTTGGAAGTGGCCGAAGACGAATGCAGCGATCGGCGGCGCGCCTGATGGCGTCGATTGCAGGAGCTGGCTGAACTCCGGGCCGCGGAACAGCGTCTGGGCCACGATGTTCTGCAGGATCGAACTCAGCGTGGCGAAGGCGGACAGCGCGATGAAGATCCACGCCAGGACCGTCACGAACGTGGAGCGTTGCACGTTTGCCGACATGACCGACTGCCCCTCGCGCGGCGACCTGGACCGGAAGGACGCCCGATCCCGGTCGTCGCGTCGCGAAATGTCAGCTGCGGATATGCGTTTGCAGGTAGTTCTCCAGCCCCACCTGCCCGATCAGGCCGAGCTGGGTTTCCAGCCAGTCGATGTGTTCTTCTTCCGAACGCATGATGTCGGCGAAAAGATCGCGGCTGGGGAAGTCGCCGATGCTCTCGCAGTACGCGATGGCCGCCTGCAGGTCCGGCAGCGCCTGGCGTTCGAGCTTCAGGTCGCACTCGATGCATTCCCTGGGCGTCTGCCCGACCAGCAGCTTGCCAAGCTTCTGCAGGTTGGGCAGCCCTTCCAGGAACAGGATGCGTTCGATCAGGCGGTCGGCGTGCTTCATCTCGTCGATCGACTCGGCGCGCTCGTGTTCGGCCAGTTCCTGGTAGCCCCAGTTGTCGTACATCCGGTAGTGCAGGAAATACTGGTTGATCGCGATCAGTTCGTTGCCCAGCGCCTTGTTGAGGTGCTCGATGGCCTTGGCATCACCTTGCATCGTGGACTCCCTTGTTCGGAACGGCGCGCGCATGCCGCGCGATGCGCACGACTATAACGCCGGGTGCGCGCGCATGCCGGAGTGATTATCGATTGCAGGTGTGTGCCAAGCTAGGCCGCAGCGGGCAGGGCGGCGGCGCGATCGTCGGATTCGACGGCGGCCTCGACCAGTTCGCGTGCTTCGAGCTCACAGCAGCCGCAGCAGGTGGTGCAGCCGGTGCATGCCTGCACGTCCTCGAACGTGCGTGCACCGCCCGCCACCGCGTGGCGGATGTCCTGGTCGGAAACGGCTTGGCAAACGCAGACGTACATGGCGGATCCTCGGTTGGCCGCCATTGGAATACGAATGCGAATGATTGTCAAGTAGGTTTGTAATGCGCCGGGAGTCTGTCCCGAACCCGATCCGCGATTGCCGGGGTGAGCATCGGCAGAGCCTATGGGCCGACGGCTGGCTGCGGGAAACACCGGGGAATCCAGTGACTTCCCGGCAACGCGTCGCCGCGCAGACACACTGGATCCCGGATGTCGCTCGGGGACTGCGTTTGCAGAGCCTGCCCCGGGCTTGATCCGGGGAATGCAAACGCGAACGCCGAAGGCGGCGCGCAGCGCGAGCGCCATCGATGGCGCGGGTAATCCAAGATGGCGAGCGAAATCAGGGACCCATCAGGCCGGGGTCGGCCGTCCGTTGCGGCGCCCGGGCGCCACGCCGATCTCCACCGAGCATGCCGCCTCGACCAGCGGCGCGAAATGGCGCAACGCGCGCCGGTACACCTCGCGCTTGAAATCGACCACGTGCTCGGCCGGATACCAGAAATCCACCCAGCGCCAGATGTCGAACTCCGGCGAGACGTGTGCATCCAGCCGCACGCTTTCCTCGTCCAGCAGCCTGAGCAGGAACCAGACCTGCTTCTGGCCGATGCACAGTGGCCGCTGCCCGCGCCGCAGGTAGCGCTGCGGCAGGCGATAGCGCAGCCAGCCGTGGGTGGACCCGAGGACCTCCACCTGGTCGGCACGCAGGCCGGTTTCTTCTTCCAGTTCGCGGTACATCGCCTCGTCGGGCGTTTCGTCGGTGTTCATGCCGCCCTGCGGAAACTGCCATCCATCGCGTTGCACACGGCGCGCCCAGAACACCTGGCCGCGCGGGTTCAGCAACACGATGCCCACATTCAGGCGGTAGCCGTCCACGTCGATCATGGACCCGATTCAAGCACAGCCGGCAAAGCCGCGGCAAGCCCGCGGGTTGCGCATCGGCGCGCGCGTGGTTATAAGCGGCGGGATCACTTTCGGCTTCGTGCATGCCTTCGACCATCTTCCACCACTGGTTCGACCAGTTCCACGCCCTGCCTGAAAAGCGTCGTCGCTGGATCATCGCGTTGCTGGCCGCGCTGGCGGTGGCGGCCGCCTTCGCGCTTGGCATCGCGGTTGGTCGCGGGCTGGGCTGGCCCAACGGACTGGCCAGGCGGGCGCACACCCTGGCGGCCAGCAACACCGCGTTGCAGGGTCGGGTGCAGAGCCTCGAGCAGCAGCAGAAGACCTCCGCCACGGCACTGGCCGGATTGCGCGAGACGCTGGCCAGCCGCGACAGCGAACTGCAGAAGCTCAAGCGCCAGCAGACGCTGTATGCCAAGCTCATCGGACTCGATGGCGGGCGCTCGGGACTGGGCGTGCACAGCATCGCGCTGTCGCCGGTACGTGGCACGACGGCGTGGAACTTCGTCGCCACGCTGGTCAACACCGCGGAAAACGCCGATTCCGCACGCGGGACGCTGACGTTGTCGGTCGAGGGCGTGCGCGGCGGAAAGCTGGTGACCCTGGGCTGGCCGGACCTGGCCGGCGCGAACGCCACGCACGGCGTGCCTTATGCGTTCAAGTTCTTCCAACAGGTGAACGGCTCGTTCATGCTGCCCAAGGGCCTGGTGCCGAACCGGATCACGATCACGCTGCACCAGAAGCACGGCAGCGACGTCACGCGAACGGTGGGCTGGGAGGCGGCCACGACCGGCGCGCACGGAATCGCCGCGAAGACGCCTTGATCGGGGTGCGCCGAGCCTCCATCATGGATGCGGAGGTGCCACCCATGGATACCGTTGCTGCCCAACCCGGACTGAAAATCACCGCTGCCGCGTGGTCGCGCGTGCAGCAACTGATGCGCGAACAGGACAAGCCCGCGATGAAGATGCGCGTGTCGGTCGAAGGTGGCGGCTGTTCCGGCTTCCAGTACGACTTCCGCTTCGAGGAAGCCCCCGACGCGGACGACTTCGTGCTTGACCGCGATGGTGCCGAGTTGCTGGTCGATCCGCTGAGCATGCAGTACCTGGAAGGCGCCGAACTCGACTGCGTGGAGGAACTGGCCGGCACGCGCTTCGTGATCCGCAATCCCAATGCCAGGACCACCTGCGGCTGCGGGAGTTCGTTCACTGCGTGAACGCCAGCGCGCATGCGGGATTCCCGGCGGCGTCGCCGGGTGTCGCGTGTCGCCACCGTGGAATCCAGGCATGAGCTCGGCCGAACGCACCCGACACAACGCCTTCGCGGCCGTGCCGCTCGATCGCTGCGGCGAGTACCGCGCCGACCCGGCCTGGCTGGCGGACCAGCGCCGCGCCGCATCGGCGCGCTTCCTTGCCCTGGACGCCGACGATCGCGCGCCGGTGCGTGATGGTCGCCTGCACTGGCTCGATCCCGCGGCGATCGCCCCCGATACCGCGGCGAACTTCCTGGGCAAGGCGGGCACCACGCCGATCTTCGCGCTGCGCGCACCGGTCGCGCACGCGCGCGTGCCCGCTTCCAGATGGCTCGACCTGCGCGCGGCGGCCGAGGTGCTGGACACGGCGGAGGCCGGCCTGTTCGCCTACGCCCGTGCGCTGGCCAATTGGCAGGATGCCACCCGCCACTGCGCGTACTGCGGTTCCACGTTGACCCTGGTCGAGGGCGGCCATCGCGCCCGCTGCGACGGCTGCGGCCGGCTGCATTTTCCGCGTACCGACGCCGCGATCATCGTGGTGGTGGAACACGGCGACGCCTGTCTGCTGGGTCGCCAGGCGACGTGGGACGCGGGTCGCTACTCGACCCTGGCCGGTTTCGTCGAACCCGGCGAAGCGCTGGCCGACGCGGTGCGCCGCGAGGTACGCGAGGAAACCGGGATCCAGGTACTCGACTGCGATTTTCATTCCTCGCAGCCCTGGCCGTTTCCGGCCTCGCTGATGCTGGGATTCACCGCGCGTGCGGCGGGCCGCGTGATCACGCTGGCCGATGGCGAACTTGAGGACGCACGCTGGTTCACCGCCGCCGACATCGCCGACGGGCTGCGCCAAGGGTCGCTGCGCCTTTCCACGCCATTGTCGATTTCCTGGCGCCTGATCGAGCACTGGCTGCGCACGCGTGCCGGCGTGGAGCTTGCCGCGCTGCCGCACGGCCCGTGATCGCCGCCGTTACACTCGCTGCGAATCCACTGGATTGATTGCGAATGGCCGTCGAACTCGTTGCCGTCCTGATCGTTTTGCTGGTGTTGCGGTGGTGGCCCGGAAACATCGTGGGACTGCGTCGGTTCGGCTGGTACCGCGCCTGGCTGGGCGTGCTCGACTTCGCCGAAGGCGGTGGCCGCGTGGCGCTGGCGTTGGTGTTGCCGGTGGTCGCGTGCGCGCTCATCGCGCACTTCGTGCAGGGATGGCTCTACGCCCTGGCCGGTCTGTTGTTCGCGGTGCTGGTGCTGTTTTACACCTTCGGCCCGCGCGAGCTCGACGTCGACCTGGACGCGGTGCGCGAGGAGGACGATCCCGCGGCGCGGGTCACGGCGGCCGAACACCTGCGCAGCGTGCCCGGCGGCGCCCCGCGTGCGTTCGAGTCGGCCGAACTGGTCGAGGCCGCGGTGACCGCCGCGCTCAGGCGGCGCTTCGGGGTGTTGTTCTGGTTCTTCCTGCTGGGGCCCGCCGGTGCCCTGGGCTACCGGCTGGCCTGGGTGACCGCCGCGGACGACGGGGCGCTGGATCCGCGCACCCGCCATGCCGCGCGCCGCTTCGCGCTGGCCCTGGACTGGATCCCGGCGCACCTGATGGTGCTGGCGATGGCGCTGGTGTCCGACTTCGATGCCGTGGTCGGCGCCTGGCGTGCGTGGCACGCGCGGCCGGGTCGCGCGGGGCTGGAGTTCGACCCGGGATTCCTGGTCGCGGTGGCGCGTTCGGGCGTGGATGCCGACATCCGCGCCGGGGATGAACCCGGTCGCAGCAGCATCGATCCGATGGCGGCGCTGACCGACGCGCAGCGCCTGATGCTGCGCGTGCTGGTGGTGTGGCTGGCGGTCGTGGCGCTGATCGTGCTGGCCGGTTGGGTCGCCTGAACGGGCGCGCGCTCCACGGTCGGGCCGGAGGCGAAAGTTATACTCACCCGTTGGCCCCGGATTCGCCGCCATGCTGCGTTTGCTCTATACCGCCACGATGTACCTGGCCACGCCGGTGATCCTGTGGCGGCTGGTGGCGCGGGGGCTGCACTATCGCGACTACTTCCGGCGCTGGCGCGAGCGTTTCGGGCGCTTTCCCGACCCCGGATTCAAGGAGTGCATCTGGGTACACGCGGTCTCGGTGGGCGAGGTCAACGCGGCGGCGCCGCTGATCAGGTCCCTGCGCCGCCGCTACGCGCCGCGCCCCCTGGTGGTGACCACGGTGACCCCGACCGGGTCCGAGCACGTGCGCAAGCTGTTCGGCCCGGACCTGTTCCATGTGTACCTGCCCTATGACCTGCCGCGCGCCGTCAACCGCTTTCTCGACCGGATCCGGCCGACCATGGCGGTGATGATGGAGACCGAGATCTGGCCCAACCTGTTCCACCAGTGTGGCCGGCGCGGAATTCCGCTGGCGGTTGTCAACGCGCGCGTGTCCGAACGCTCGCTGCGTGGCTACCGGCGGATCCGGCCGCTGGTGCGCAAGGCGCTGGAAAACGTGGCGCTGGTCGCGGCGCAATCGCGCGCCGACGCCGACCGCTACGTGCAACTGGGCGCCGATCCGGCCCGCGTGTTCGTTTCCGGAAACCTCAAGTTCGATACACCCCTGCCCAAGGGCGCACGCTCCAAGGGAGCCGCGCTGCGCGAACGCTGGGGCCAGGCACGGCCGGTGTGGATCGCCGCCAGCACCCACGAGGGCGAAGAGCTGGCCGCGTTCGAGGCCCACCTGGCGGTGCTGGCGCGCCTGCCCGGAGCATTGCTGCTGGTGGCCGCGCGGCATCCGGAGCGTTTCAACGCGGTCGAACAGACCGCGCGCGGCCTGGGACTGGCGGTGGCCACCCATGGCGCGCGCGACGTGGATTCCGCGACGCAATGCGTGGTGATCAACGCCATGGGCGTGATGATGCGCTACTACGCGGCCGCCGACCTGGCTTTCGTGGGCGGCTCGCTGGTACCGGTCGGTGGACACAACGTGCTCGAGCCCGCGGCACTGAAAAAACCGGTACTGGTCGGTCCCCACACGTTCAACTTCGAGGAGATCACCCGCAGCCTGATCGAGGCGGGCGGTGCACGCCGGGTGGCCTCGACGAACGAGCTGGGCAATGCCGTGCTCTCGCTGCTGCGTGATCCGGCGGCACTCGAGGGCATGGGCGAGCTGGCCCACGCCGTTTGCGTGCGCGAGCGCGGCGCGGTACGTCGCACCATGGTGCTGCTGGGCCGGATCTTCGCGCGCGCGCGCTACCGTGATGAATTGCGCAGCATCACTTCTCCAGCAGCGCGTTGACCTGCTGCAGATCCTTCACCGAAAGCGTACCCGCGGCGAACCGGAGGTTGAGCCGGTTGATCACCAGTGCGTGGCGGGCCTGCGAGTAGGCGCTTTGCGCCCGGAAGAAGTTCTGCTGCGCGATCAGCAGGTCGACGATGGTGCGGGTGCCGATCTGGTAGCCGGCCTGGGTGGCATCGAGCGCGGTCTTGGCCGATTCCACCGCCGCCTTCTGGGCACGCACCGAGCTGATGCCGGCGTCGATCGCGTTGAAGGCGTTGCGCGCGTTGCTGATCACGGTGCGGCGATCCTGTTCGAGCACGTCGTTGGCCTGGTCGCGTTGCGCGATGGCCTGGCGCACGCGCGAATGGATCGCGCCACCCGCGAACAGCGGTACGTCCAGGACCAGGCCCACCGTGGTGCCGGTGTCGCGGCTGTTGGCACGCAGCACGCCGGGCGGCAGGCCCTGGCCGCCCCACATCGGGTTGCGCGAATAGCTCACCGATGCGTTGAGGGTCGGCAATCGACCGGCGTGGGCCGCGGTGACATCGTGTTTGCTTGCCTCGACCAGCTCGCGCTGCGCCTGCAGCGACGGGTTGTTGGCCAGGGCGGTCCTGACCCAGCTTTGCATGTCGTCGGGTTGCGGCAATTGCAGCGGCAGGTTGTCGGTCAGCGGGTCGAGCTGCTTGGCCGGCTGCCCGGTGATCTGCTGCAGCGCCTGGCGGTCGTTGAACACCGCGTTGCGCGCGCTGATCACTTCGGCCACCGCAGTGTCGTGCTGGGCCTTGGCGTCCACCACGTCGGTGATCGCGGCAAAGCCGACCTTGTACTTGGCCTGTGCCTGGTCGAGCTGCTTCTGCAGGGCCTTCTCGTTGGCTTCGGCGAATTTCAGGTTCTGCTCGTCGGTCAGCACCGTGAAGTACGCCTGCGCCACGCGCAGGATCAGGTTCTGCTGCGCGGCGGTGTACTGCGCCTCGGTGCTGGCGGCGTTGGCCTTGCTGGCCTTGAGCCGCGCAAACTTGCCCAGGTCGAACAACACCTGGTTCAGTCCGATTGATTCGGTGCGCGAGCGGCCCCCGGTATGGCCGAACGAATCCTGCACCACCGGTCCGTTGGGCGTGTCCACGATCGTGGTGCCGGTGCTGGTGCCGTGGCTGTAGTTGTAGGAAACGCTGCCACCGATCTGCGGCAACAGCAGGGCGCGCGACTGCACCATGCCCTCGTGACCGATGCGGCTTTGTGCCTCGGCCTGCCTGAGCACCGGATCGGCCTGCAGCGCCTGCCGGTAGACGTCCATCAGGTCCTCGGCGTGCGCGCTGGCGGCGCCCACGGTGGCCAGCGCCGTGACGATGGCGATCGCGAACGCCCGGAAGGCGGGGCAGCGGGATGTACGGCGGTGCGGACTCATGCGGGACGATTCCTGGGCGGGCGGACAAGAGCGCGGCGCGGACGCTTGCGCGCGCCTGTCTGGTTTTACAGGGTGAACCTTGGTGCGGGGGCGGCTCCGGCGAGGTAGGGCACGTCGGTCTCGAACAATCGCTCGGTGACCCAGCCGCCGTCGGCCGCGCGCTGCAGCAGCACTGCCTGCATCGCCGGTTCCCGGCCGCGGATCAGGAACATCCGTCCGGCCGGCTTCAGCCATTCGGCGAACACCGGCGGCAGTTCGGTGACCGCCCCGGTCACGGCGATGGCGTCGAACGGCGCGTCCGGCGCGAAGCCCCCCAGCGCGTCGGCATGCTGGCACTCGACGTTGTTGATGCCGAGCTCCTGCAGCTTCGCACGTGCCGCATCCACGAACGCGGCACGGCAGTCGATGCTGGTCACCCTGGCGGACAAGCGCGCCAGGCAGGCCGCGAAGTAACCGGTGCCGGTGCCAACTTCCAGCACCCGCTCGTATCCCTGCGGCAACAGCGCCTGCAGGATGCGGCCCTCGACCACCGGCTTGAGCATCACCTGGTCCTCGCCGATGGGCAGCATCAAGTCGGCGTAGGCAACGCCGCGGTAGGCCGCGGGCGCGAAGTGTTCGCGCGGCAGCGCGTCCAGCGTATCCAGTACCCGTGCGTCGAGCACTTCCCAGGTGCGCACCTGGTGTTCCACCATGTTTTGCCGAGCCAGCGCCAGATTGGGGTTCATGTTCATGCCGTTTGCCACTCCTTTCGATCCAGGATTCACGCCCGCGGCCTTGCCTCCGTCGCCCGTGTGCAGCCTGCCGGTCCCCCCGGCCCGATCGAAGTGCCGGAAGTCACCAGCCGGGCATGACGGCGGTCATGCGTGCCCGCCCCTTCCTGCACGCAATTTGCGCGCCAACCGAGGCTCCGAAAAATAGGTTGTCAATTCAACTGGATACGTGCACTTCGACGTATTCGCCGGTGTCCGCGGACAGTGCCGCGGACACCGCGGACGCTCGCCGGATGCACGGACGCCGGGCCGAAGGTGTACCAGCGCGTATAATAACCGTGCGCGCCGCAAGGCGCTGATCAACGTGGAAGCTTGCCCCATGAACGCTGCACCGGAACGCTGCACCGGGCCGGGACGCCCCAAGGACCTGGAAAAACGCGCCGCGATCCTTGAAGCGGCCAAGCGGATGTTTCCGCAGCACGGCTTCGAGGGCACCAGCATGGACGCCGTCGCGGCCGAGGCCGGGGTGTCCAAGCTCACCGTATACAGCCACTTCGGCGGCAAGGAAGCGCTGTTCGTCGAAAGCGTGCGTTGTGCCTGCGAAAACCTGTTGCCGGCCACCTTGTTCGACGTAGACGTCGCCGCGCCCGTGCGAGGGCAGTTGCTGAAGGTCGCCGGGGTGTTCTTCGACCTGATGATGAGCGACGGCGCGCTGGGCATGCACCGCACCCTGGTGGCAAGCGCGCAGCAATCGCCCAAGCTGGCCAGGATGTTCTGGGAAGCCGGTCCGCTGCAGGTGCAGGCAGCGCTGGCCGACATGCTGGACAGGCAGGTCGCCGCGCGTCAGCTCGACATCGCCGATACCGGCCGCGCCGCCAGCCAGTTTTTCGCCCTGCTCAAGGGCGAACACCACGCCCGCATGGTGTTCGGGTGCGGCCGGCCCAGTGCCGCGGAAACGCGCGCGCACCTGGAGGCCACGGTGGACATGTTCCTGCGCGCGTATTCCGCGGATCGTCCCTGATCGCGTCAGTCCGCGTCCTGATTGCCCCATGCCCCGCGATTCTGACCAGCCCCTGCAGGAGCGCCGTTGCGCCCGTCGCCGGCTGAGCGATGGGGAAACCAGCATCCGCGTTCATAGCTCTTGCCGGGCTGTGCGACAAGACCGCAGAAGCATTTTTTGACGCGGATTCACGCGGATCACCGCGGATCAAGAAGCAATCCGTGTTCATCCGTGGCCAGTGCTTTTTGCCTGTGCTGCGAGCGCACAAGCTC
>CAZAXF010000034.1:0-32930 GCA_964489055.1 uncultured Rhodanobacter sp.
CCCGAGTCCCGAGTCCCGAGTCCCGAGTCCCGAGTCCCGAGTCCCGAGTCCCGATCAATACAAATCCACCGGATCCACGTCGATCGACCAGCGCAGGCCGCCCGGCTGCGGCAGCGTGCGAAGTGCGGGCAGCCATGCGCCGAGCGCCCGCCGCAACGCCGGACGTTGCGGGGATTCGATCAGCATTTGCGCACGATGGCGGCCGGCGCGCAGGGGCATGGGGGCGGCCAGTGGGCCGTTGATGTGCACGTTGCCGTCGCGCGGGCGCGCTTCGCGCGTGGGCGGGCGCAGCACGTCGGCCAGCGTTTCGCGCGCCGCGGCCATGAACGCATCGAGTACGTCGCGCTGGCGGCACTCGCCACGCAACAGCACCATGTGCGAGAACGGCGGCAGTCCCGCGGCCATGCGTTCGCCCAGTTGCAGGGCCGCCGCGGCATCGTAGCCGCCCTTGAGCAACGTCACCAGCAGTGGATGTTCCGGCTGGTGCGTCTGCAGCCACACCTGTCCGGGCTTGTCGGCGCGCCCGGCGCGGCCGGCCACCTGCACGATCAGTTGTGCCAGTCGTTCGCCGGCATGGAAGTCGACGCTGTGCAGGCCCTCGTCCACGCCCACGATCGCGACCGTGGTGAGATTGGCAAGGTCGTGGCCCTTGGCCAGGATCTGGGTGCCGACCAGGATTGCCGGCTTGCCTTCGCCCAGGCGATCGAGCAGTTTCTCGAATGCATCGCGGCGCCGGGTACTGTCGCGGTCCACGCGCAACACCGGTACGTCGGGATAGCGCGCCGTGAGCGCTTCCTCCAGCCGCTCGGTGCCCTGGCCCTGCGCCATCAGGGCATCGGCGTCGCATTCGGGGCACGCAGCGGGCATGCGCGCCGTGTGCCCGCAGTGGTGGCACAGCAATTGGCGGCGGCCGCGGTACAACGTCAGGGGTATCTCGCAGTGCGGACAGGTCGCGTGCCAGCCGCAGGCGTGGCACAGCAAGACCGGTGCATAGCCGCGCCGGTTCTTGAACACCAGCGCCTGTTCGCCGCGCGCCACGCACGCATCCAGCGCTTCCAGCAGTGCCGGCGACAGGCCGTGCGCAAGCTTGAGGCCGCGCAGGTCCAGCACGTGCACGGGCGAAGGCGCGCGTGCGTGCACGCGCCGTGACAGGTGCAGCCGCGTGTAGCGGCCGGCCTCGACGTTGGCCAGGGTTTCCAGCGAAGGCGTGGCGCTGCCGAGCACGATCGGCACGTCCAGCGCCTTGGCGCGCAGCAACGCGAAATCGCGCGCGTGGTAGCGGAAGCCTTCCTGCTGCTTGTACGAGGCGTCATGTGATTCGTCGACCACGATCAGCCCGGCGCGCGGAAGCGGCGCGAAGGCCGCCGAGCGTGTTCCCAGCACGATCGCCGCCTCGCCCGCACGCGCGTCGAGCCAGGCGCGCGCGCGGTCACCGTCGGCGAGATTCGAGTGCAGCACCGCGATGCGCGCGTCGAAACGCGCGCGCAGGCGCCTGAGTGCCTGCGGCACCAGTCCGATTTCGGGAACCAGCCACAGCGCCTGTTTGCCGGCCAGCAGCACGCGTTCGGTAACGCGCAGGTAGATCTCGGTCTTGCCGCTGCCGGTCACGCCCTGCAGCACGAATGGATGGAAACCTTCGCCGGCCGCGAGGATCGTGGCCAGTACGTCGGCCTGTTCGTCGGTAAGGATCGGCGCCGCGCCTTCGCGCACGCGCGGGCGTTCGCGAAGTGGCGGCACGCGCTCGACCAGGCCCGCGGTTTCCAGCCGGCGCGCGGCCGCGCGCCAGCCGGGCAGCAGGGTGTCCAGTTCGCTGGCCGACAGCGTGGCGTCGGCCAGGGTTTCCAGCAGTGCGGCGGACTTGCCGCGGCGCGAACGGGCATCGCGCGCGGCGGCGCCGGCGGTGGTCGCGCGCCAGGCTTCCTCGGCAAAGGCGTCGGTCGCGCGCCCGGTGCGAAGGGCCCGCGGCAGGGCGCCGAAAACGACTTCGCCGATCGCGCCGCACCAGTAGTCTGCCGCGCGCTGCAGGCTGGCGAGCAGTTCGGCATCGATGAGCGGTTCGGCATCCAGCAGCGTCTCGACGGGCTTGAGCTTGCCCGGATCCAGCGCACTTGCCACGCCGGTGCTCACCACGATGCCGGTGCGGTGACTGCGACCGAAGGGTACGCGCACGCGGCAGCCCGCGCGCGGGGTGAACGTACCGCCCAGGTAATCGAAGGTTCCGGCCACCGGCAACGGCAGGGCCACGCGTACGCTGTCGGGGTCCCGGGTGGCTGGCGTCGTCGCGGTCACCAGTTACGCGCGCTTGCTGCGTGCGGTTGCAGGAATGGGGGCCAAGTCCATGCCTTCACGGGAATTTTCCGTTTATCCACAGAGCTTGTGGATAACGTTGTGGAGAAACGGCGGCAAAGCGCCATGCAGGGCTTGCGTGCCGCGCCGCGGCCACGGGTTGGCGAAATTTTCAGCACCCAGAAATGTTCCTTGCAATTCAATGACCTGTATCGAACCGGCTGAAGCAATCCTGGCATTTCATCCCCCGCCCCCGCGCCGGCGCCGGCGGTGCTTGCGGCTGTGCACAACACCATCGGCCCGGCGCCGTTCAGATCAATTCGAGGACCCGCCGCGTGGCCTGCACGCGCGACCCGAAGCGTGCCAGTCCTTCGGCCCGCATGCGTGGCGCGTGTGCCGACAGGTAGGTTTCCCACGCCGCGCGATCGGGCAGCCGGTATTGCGCCACCAGGGCGCAGCTGCCGGCGCCCGGCGGCGGATCCCGCCGCTCCAGGATTTCCGCATCCAGGAAGCCCGGCAATTCCAGCATCTCGGCCACGTGCTTGCGCAGCCAGGCGAGGTACTCCTCGCGCAGCGCCGCATCCATTTCAAGTTCCACCAGATAGACGATCATGTGCCCCCCAGACTGAGAAGGAACGCAAACGATGTACCCAGTCCGACCAGGACCGTGTAGCACATCCCGATGCCCAAGTATTTCACGCCGGTCATGAACCAGCCCTGCCGGTAGATGCGTTTCTGCATCACGAACAGGTACACGAATACCCAGGCCCAGGCCGCGGCGCTCAGAACTGCCAGCGGTACGCCGATCCATCCGGCCGTGGGCACCAGCCACGCCTTGAGCACCCCCAGCAGCACCAGCACCAGCATCGAGAGCATCAGGAAGGCGTGGCTGTGCATGGCAACG
Source organism: uncultured Rhodanobacter sp. (assembly GCA_964489055.1). Classification (GTDB taxonomy): domain Bacteria; phylum Pseudomonadota; class Gammaproteobacteria; order Xanthomonadales; family Rhodanobacteraceae; genus 66-474. The sequence goes on from CAZAXF010000034.1 coordinate 3,191, forward strand.
ATCAGGTGCTCCATGTACAGCCGACGCTTGAACAGGTAGAAGACCTTCAGCAGCAGCGCGAACAGGGGCAGCAGCACGAACAACACTGTCGGTGCGGCGGCGAACAGCCCCAGCGTAACGCGCCGGCCGGCGGCACGGGCCTCGTCCGCATTGCCGGAACTGAACGCGCGCAGGTTGACGCGGGCGTTTTCGATCGAGTCGTTCAGCCAGTCGTTGGCGAAGCCCGGCAGCCACGCGACGTGCAGGGGCTTGCTGGCGCGGTTCCACAACGTACGGCCGTTCAACGCGATGTTGCCGTTGGCGAAGTGGGTGTCCGAAACGGTCGGCCCGGGTGCCGTGTCGGCCGGGTGGCTCGCCGCCGGCGTGGCCTGCACCTGCACTGCGTCATGCGTGAAGCCGGCGCGCACGGTCAACTGGATCGTGAAGAACGCGATGATCGCCAGAAAGAACACCAGCCGGAACGGCGTGACATAGCGCGCGCGCCTGCCGGCGAAATAATCCAGCGTGAGGCGGCCGGGGCGAAGGTACAATGGCGCCAGCGTCCTGAAAATGCGTTCGTCGATGTTGAGCACGCTGTCGGCGACATCGGAAAGGATGCTGCCAAAGTGTCGCACCAGACCGCGGACCGGCTGGCCGCAGGCGTAGCAATACCTGCCGTACAGCGGCGCACCGCAGTTCTGGCAGTTGCCCGGTTGCGGAGGCGGCCGGGCTTCGACGGATGGCGTTGGCGTGTCGTGCATCATCGGACGGTTCCGCAATGGCGTTGATTCTAGCCCTGGATCGAGCGCGGTTGGCGCGTGAAATCCGCGCGACGGTGAAGCTCGCGCTGCCGCTGATCGCCGGCCAGTTGTCGGCCGTGGGCATGAGCGCGGTGGACGTGGCGATGGCCGGGCACTACAGCGCGCACACGCTGGCGGCGGTTGCGGTCGGCGCCAACGTGTGGGTGCTGGGGCTGGTCAGCGCGGTCGGCGTGATGATGGCACTGTCGCCCTCGGTGGCGCAGCTCGATGGCGCGGCCCGCCGCGGTGAAATCGGGCCGCTGTTCCGACAGGCGCTGTGGCTGGCGGCCGCGCTGTCGGTCCTGCTGTGGTTCGGCGCGCGCCATTCCGGACCCCTTCTGCACCTGCTGGGCGTGGATCGGTCGTTGATCACCGACGTGCAGGCGTTCCTGCACGCGCTGAGCTGGGGCGCGCCGGGGTTGTGCGGCTACTTCGCGCTGCGCGGGTTGTGCGAGGGCATGAGCTGGACCCGGCCGACGATGCTGTTCGGGCTGTTCGGCCTGGCGGTGCTGGTGCCGCTGGACTGGATCTTCATCTACGGAAGATTCGGGCTGCCGGCGCTCGGCGCCGAGGGCAGCGGCATCGCCAATGCGCTGGCGCTGTGGGTGCAGCTTGCGGCGTTCATGGCGTACCTGCGATTCGGGCGGCGCTTTCGCCACCTGGACCTGTTCGCGCGGATCGAGTTGCCGGATGCGCGCGCGCTGGGACAACTGCTGTGGATCGGCGTGCCGATGGCGGTGACGCTGCTGATGGAGGCCGGGCTGTTCGTGATCTCGGCGCTCCTGATCAGCCGCCTGGGCACGATCGCGATCGACGGCCACCAGATCGCGATCAACGTGGCCTCGGTGACCTTCATGGTGCCGCTGGGCCTGGCGCTTGCGGTGACCGTGCGCGTGGGCAACGCGGCCGGGCGTGGCGATGCCGCGGCGGTGCGGCTTGCCGGCTTCACCGGCATCGCGTTGACCCTGGCCACGCAGGCGGTCTCGGCAACGCTGATGCTGGCCATCCCGCACGCGATCGCGCACGTGTATTCGGGCAACCCGGCGGTGATCGCGCTGGCGGCGCAGTTGCTGCTGCTGGCCGGCGTGTTCCAGTTTTCCGACGGCATCCAGGTGGTGTCCAACGGCGCGCTGCGCGGGCTCAAGGACACGCGCGTGCCGATGCTCATCACGATGTTCGCGTACTGGGTGGTGGGCATGCCGACCGGCTACTGGCTGACCTTCCACGCCGGGTTCGGCGTGCGCGGCATGTGGATCGGCCTGATCGCCGGATTGAGCACGGCGGCGGTGCTGCTGTTCCTGCGCTGGACCACCCGGACCCGCGGCGACGCGTGGCGAAGCCTGACCGTGGCGGCACGTGCGGCGGAACCGGCATCGCGGTAGGCGCGCGTTCGCTGCTAGGCTGTCAGGCCATTCCCCCACGGATCGGATTACACCCCATGGCTACTGCTCCACGCAACGGTTTTGTCGGGTTCATGCGCGCGCTCGGGCGCGGCATCAACCTGGCCCGGCTGGTGATTTTGAACGTGGTGTTCTTCGGGCTGCTGTTCATCGTGCTGGCGTTGTTCGTCGGGTTGTCGTTCCGCGGGCAGCAGGCGATCGGGACCGACACCGTGCTGCTGCTGAAACCCGACGGCGCGCTGGTCGAGCAGTACAGCATCGACCCGGCCGCGCGCGCGCTGGCGCGGATGTCGGGGCAATCCATCGGCCAGGTCCAGGTGCGCGACCTGGTGACCGCCATCGACCACGCCGCGCACGATCCGCGCATCAACGGAATCCTGCTCGACCCGACCAAGCTGCGCTTCGGCGGCATGGGCGCGCTGGCGGAAGTCGGCGCGGCGCTGGATCGTTTCCGCGCGGCCGGCAAGCCCGTGGTTGCCTGGGGCGTGCACTTCGGCCAGATGCAGTACCTGCTGGCCGCGCACGCCGACAAGGTGTACCTGGACCCGGACGGGTCGATCTCGATCACCGGGCTGTCCGACTACCGCAGCTACTTCAAGCAACTGCTGGACAAGCTGGGAATCACCGCGCACCTGTTCCGGGTGGGCGAGTTCAAGTCGGCGGCCGAACCGTTCATCCTCGATGCGCCATCGAAGGCTGCGCTGGAGGCTGACCGCTACTGGATGGGCGGCCTCTGGAACACCTGGCTGGACACGGTCGGGAAACTGCGCCATCTCGATCCGGCGAGCCTGCGCAAGCAGATCGACAACCTGCCGACCGAAATCCCCGCGGCCAACGGAGACGTGGCGAAGCTGGCGCTGAAGCTGCACTGGGTCGACGGCCTGGCGACACGCGAGGACATGGTGAAGATGATGCAAAAGCGCGGCGTCGCCACCGACCACGGCACCGGTTTCCGCGCGGTGGGCCTTGCGCAGTACCTGCCGCAGACGCTCCGGCTGGCGATCGGCAAGCCGGAAGTCGCGGTGGTCGTGGCCGAGGGCGACATCGTCGGCGGCCGCCAGCCGGCCGGCAAGATCGGTGGCGAATCCACCGCGCGGCTGATCCGGCGGGCGCGCGCGAATCCGGAGGTGCGCGCGATCGTGCTGCGCGTGGACTCGCCCGGCGGCGAGGCCTTCGCGGCCGAACAGATCCGGCGCGAAGTGGTGCTGGCGCGCAAGGCCGGCAAGCCGGTGGCGGTGTCGATGGGCGACGTGGCCGCCAGCGGCGGCTACTGGATCTCGATGGACGCCGACCGCATTTTCGCGGAGCCGGACACCATCACCGGTTCCATCGGAATCTTCGGACTTTACTTCACCGCCGCGGACGGTCTTTCCAAACTGGGCATCAACACTGCCGGCCAAGGCACCACGCCGCTGGCCGGCGCGTTCGACGTGCGCCGGCCGCTGGATCCGGCGCTGGGCGCGATGATCCAGAGCACCGTTGATGCCGGTTACCGCAGCTTCGTCAGCAAGGTCGCCAAGGCCCGCGGCAAGAGCTACGCCGACATCAATGCCATCGCGCAGGGGCGCGTGTGGACCGGCGCGCAGGCGCTCGATCGCGGGCTGGTCGACCAGCTCGGCGGCCAGCGCGACGCCGTGGCCTGGGCCGCGCATGAAGCGAAGCTCGGCAGCGACTACGCGGTGCGTTACGTCCAGCCGCGCGCCAGCGCGCTCCAGCAATTGCTGCTCGGTGCCAGCCAGAGCGCCTCGGTACGGGTGCTCACCGCGCTGGGCATCCATCTGCCGCCGGCATGGCTGCAGGCGGTGCCGCGCCTTGCGCCCGGACTGCAGCTGCTGGAGCACGCCCAGCCCGGCAAGCCGATGCGCTACGCCTACTGCTTCTGCACGATCAACTGAACGCGCGAGATTGCATCAGGGGTGACGCGGCGCGGCGTCGCCTTCGGCATCCGCCGCCGGGGCCTGGCGGACCGCGTCGATCACCCACGGCACCACTTGCGCGGCCAGTTTGTCATCGGCAGCCCCGAACGCGGCCACGATCTGCTGCACCTGTGCGCCGGCGGGATGTTCGGTGACCACGAAGCTGTGTGCGGCCAGCAGATGGCGCGAGCCGCTGCGGTGCAGGTAGGCGTCGAAGCGCACCACCACCACCGGCGATCCGTCGCGGTACTCGGTCTGGAACGCGCGCAGGTCGCCGCCCAGGGTGTACTCGGAAAAAAGATGGTCGTCGTCGGTGCTCACCGAAGACAGCCCGGCCGCCATGAAGGCGTCGACCAGCCGGTGGCGCACCAGCAGCGCGGGGGGCTCGCTCCAGCGCGCGGCCTTGTAGGTACTCACCCGGCCGGGTGCGGGCAGCACCACGATGCCGGCCTGGTTCAGCATGCCGGTGGTGTTGGGGGTATCAACGCGCAGGCTGAAGTCCGCGGACGCGCTGGGCGCGGGTGATGCCGGCGCGGCCGGCGGTTGCCAGACGTGCACCGTTTCACGCGCGGGCAGGACCGAGCACGCGGCCAGCAGCAGGGCGATACCGGCGGCAAGGCAAGGCGCGCGCACGGCGTATGGGATTTTTGGCAGCATCATCGGCGCGTCCTCAGTGCTTGGGCGTGAATTGCTCGGCGTGTTCCCGGCCGAGCAGGTAGCCGGCGGGGTTGGCCTGCAACTGGCTTGTGATCCGGTGGATGTCCCGCAGCGTGGCGCGCAGTTCGCGCATCGTCGGTTCGATCTGGTCCACGCCGCGCATGCCCGACTGCAACGATCCCCGGTTTTCCTGGAGCAGCTTGTTGAGCGTTTGCGTGGTGTGCTGCAGTGAGGCCATCGCCGACGCTGCGCGATCGAGCGTCTCGCGTCCGGGGCCATCGACCAGCTTGTGGGTGCTGGCGAGCGTTTCGTTGAGCTGTTTGGCCGAGGCGGCGGACTGCTGGATGAGTTTGCGCAGGTTTTCGCGTTCGGCTGCCAGGGTGCTGGTGGTCTTGTCGATGTTGGCCAGCGCGTGATTGATGTGCGTGACGTTCTCGCTTGAAACAACCTGACTCAACCGGGCCAGGATCACGTTCAGCGAGGTCACCACGTCGCCGCCCGACTCCAGCAGCTTGGTCAGCGCAGAACTTTCGGACTTGATCACCGGCACCGGGTTGTCCGGGGTGGGCATCAACGGCTGGCTGGAGGGGGCGCCGCCGGTCAGCTGCACGAAGGCAACGCCGGTAAGCCCGAGCAGGCCGAGCTTGGCGCGTGTGTCGACCTTGATCGGGGTGTCGGCGGCCACCTGGATCTTCGCGATCACCTTGCGCGGATCCTTCGGGTCGAGCTTCAACTGGCTGACCTCGCCGATCTGGATGCCGTTGTACTGCACCGGGCTGCCCTTGGACAGGCCGGTCACCGCCTCGGTGAACACGATGTCGTAGTAGTGGTGTTGCTTGTTGAGGCTGGTCTTGCCCAGCCACAGCGCGAACAGCAGCAGCAGTGCCGCCACCACCAGGGTGAAGGCGCCGATCAGGACGTGGTGGGCCTTGGTTTCCATGTCGTCACCTCATGCAAGCGTGCGGACGGACTCGGCCGCCCGCCCGCGCGGTCCCTGGAAATAGTCGCGTATCCAAGGGTCGTCGAAGCGTTCGACCATGTCCAGCGTATCGGCCACGACCACGCGCTTGTGCGCCAGCACCGCGACGCGGTCGCAGATGGCGTGCAGCGAATCCAGATCGTGGGTGATCATGAACACGGTGAGTCCCAGCGCGTCGCGCAGGGTGCGGATCAACTGGTCGAACGCGCCGGCCCCGATCGGGTCGAGCCCCGATGTGGGCTCGTCCAGGAACACGATGTCCGGGTCCAGCGCCAGCGCGCGCGCCAGCGCGGCGCGCTTGCGCATGCCGCCGGAAAGTTCGGCCGGGAACTTGTGCCGCACCCCCGGCGCCAGGCCGGTCAGCGCGATCTTGAGCGCCGCCACCCGCAGCGCGTCGTGCAGCGACAGTTGCGTGTGTTCCATCAGCGGCACGCGCACGTTCTCGCTCACCGTGAGTGAGGAAAACAGCGCACCGTTCTGGAACAGCACGCCCATGCGGCGTTCGATGGCGATGCGCCGCGCTTCGGGCAGCTCATGCAGGTCTTCCGCGAACACGCGCACGTTGCCCGCGTCCGGGCGGCGCAGGCCCAGGATCGTGCGCAGCAGCACCGACTTGCCGCTGCCCGAGCCGCCCACCACGCCGAGGATCTCGCCGCGGTAGACGTCAAGGTCAAGATTCTCGTGCACCACCTGGGCGCCGAACTGGCTGCGCAGGCCGCGCACCTGGACCAGGGTTTCGCGTGGCGCGGTCGCGTTCACCATTTCATCTCCATGAAGAACAACGCCGCCAGGGCATCCACCACGATCACCAGGAAAATCGACTGCACCACGCTGGAGGTGGTGCGCTCGCCCACCGACTGTGCGCTGCCCTTGACCTTGAAACCTTCCAGGCAGCCGATCACCGCGATCAGGAACGCGAAGATCGGCGCCTTGGCCAGTCCCAGCCACAGGTAGTGCAGCGGGGTGTCATTCTGGAACACCGAGATGAACATCGAGGGCGTGATGTCCAACGCGAACCAGCACACCAGCGCTCCGCCGACGACGCCCGCCAGCGTCGCCAGGAAGGCCAGCAGCGGGGTCACGATCATCAGCGCAAGCGTGCGCGGCAGCACCAGCAGTTCCACCGGGTCCAGGCCCATGGTGCGCATGGCATCGACCTCCTCGCCCACGCGCATCGAGCCAATCTGCGCGGTGAACGCGCTGGCGGTGCGCCCGGCCAGGATGATCGCGGTCAGGAGCACCCCGAGCTCGCGCAGGAACGCGTAGGAAACAAGGTCCACCGTGAACACCGTGGCGCCGTACTGGCGAAGCGCGGTTGCGCCAAGGAACGCGATCACCGCCCCGATCAGGAACGAGAGCAATGCCACGATCGGCACCGCGTGCAAGCCGGTCTGTTCCATGTGCGCGATCAGCGAGGTGATGCGCCAGCGCCGGGGGCGCCAGATGTTGCGCGCCAGCGTTTCCAGTGTCATGCCGATGAATGCCAGCAGCCGCGCACCCACCTTGCCGATCTGGATGACGCTCGCGCCGATGTCGGCCAGCATGTCGCGGAAGCCCATGTTCGGGCGCGGCGGGGGGCGGTGCGCGTAGATCTCCTCGATGGCCTCGCTGACCGTGTCCAGCAGGCCGCGCAGCTCCTGCGGCACGTCGCGGTCGTGTTCGGCCAGCCAGCGCAGGCACTTGGGGCCCAGCGCCACCGCGATCAGTCCGGCGCCGGCGGTGTCGATGCGGCCGATGTCGTTGAAGTCGACGTCGGGTACCTCGGGCAGCCCGGGCTTGAGCGCATCGAGCTGCGATTCCAGATCGGAAAAATGCGGCAGCGTCCAGTCGCCGGTGAAACGAAGCACGTTTTCGCCGGTCTCGGCCAATGGCAGCCACTCGACCAGGCCGGGCTTGTTCGCGGTCGATTCCATCCGCGCAATCTACCAGCAAGCGCCTTGCGCGTGCGGCGATCGCCGGTTGGCACGATAATGGATGCCTTCATCGCCACGGACATCGACATGGCCAGACAGACCGTTCTCAACGCCACCCACCGCGCCGCCGGCGCGAAGATGGTGGATTTCGGCGGCTGGGACATGCCGCTGAACTACGGCTCGCAGATCGAGGAGCATCACGCCGTTCGTCGCGACGCGGGCATGTTCGACGTATCGCACATGACGGTGGTGGATTTTTCCGGCGACCGTTGCCGCGACTTCCTGCGCCACCTGCTCGCCAACGACATCGACAAGCTGAAGAAGCCGGGCAAGGCGCTGTACTCGTGCATGCTGAACGAGCGCGGCGGCGTGATCGACGATTTGATCACCTATTACCTGGCCGAGGATGCCTTCCGCAGCGTCGTCAATGCCGCGACCCGCGACAAGGACCTGGCCTGGTTGCAGAAGCAGGCGGCGGCGTTCGAGGTCACCGTCAGCGAACGCCCCGGGCTTGCGATGATCGCGGTACAGGGCCCCAACGCGCGCGCGCGGGTGCTGGACCTGATCGACGCCGCCGATCGCGAGCCGGTGGAGAAACTCGGCCGCTTCTCGGCCATCGACGCGCACGGACCCGGCGGCATGGACCTGTTCGTGGCGCGTACCGGCTACACCGGCGAGGACGGTTTCGAGATCATCGTGCCCGAAGCCGATGCGGTTGCGCTGTGGAACGCGCTGGCCGCGGCCGGCGTGCATCCGGCGGGCCTGGGCGCGCGCGACACGCTGCGGCTGGAGGCCGGCATGAACCTTTACGGGCAGGACATGACCGAGGACGTCACTCCCTGGGAAGCCGGGCTCGGCTGGACCGTGTCGCTGGACGAGGGCCGCGATTTCATCGGCCGCGCCGCGCTTGAGAAACAGAAAGGCGAGGGCGTGGCGCGCGAGATGATCGGCGTGGTGCTGGACGAGCGCGGCGTGCTGCGCCACGGCCAGCGCGTGCTGACCGACCAGGGCGACGGCGAAATCCTGTCGGGAATCTTCTCGCCGACGCTGGGCAAGGCGATCGGGTTTGCGCGCGTGCCCGCGGGCGCGCGCGAGAACCTGCGCGTGGACATTCGCGGACGCGAGCTTCGCTTGCGCGTGGTGAAGTATCCCTTCGTCCGGGACGGAAAGCCGCGCGAGGGCATCTGAAAGCACGCGTTTCGGGCATGCGGGCCGCCGGGACTTGCCGATCGGGGCGGCGTCCCGCAACATCCGTTCGCGCCGGATTTGCGCGGCGGTCCGCACGCGTTCCGGCTTTTCCCGCATTCCTCGATGCGGGCTAGAATCACCCATCCTCCGAGCAGCCAAGGAGCCAACGACCATGACCGAGATACCCGGCGACCTGAAATTCCAGAAATCCCACGAATGGGTCCGTGTCGAAGACGACGGCCGGGTGCGTGTCGGCATTTCCGACCACGCCCAGGAATTGCTGGGTGACCTGGTCTACGTGGAGCTGCCCGGGGTCGGAGATCACGTCGAGGCCGGCAGCAGTTGCGCGGTGATCGAATCGGTCAAGGCAGCTTCGGACGTCTATGCCCCGGTCAGCGGCGAAGTGGTGGAAGTCAACGAGGCGCTCGTGGACAAGCCCGAGACCATCAACGAGGACGCCTGGGGCGACGGCTGGTTGTTCGTGCTCACCGTCGACAATCCCGACGAGATGGACGAGCTGCTCGATCCAGACGATTACGCCGAACTGATCGAGGGCGACGAGTAGGCGCCGCTCGCGCACGCGCCGGTTGCATCGCCGGCGCGGGTGACGGTTGTCGGTGCGGTGCCTTTCGCATGCATCGCACCCCCGGCTCGGTACCGGTCGCCGATGTGTGCAACGACGCCGGCGGGTGGATTTTGCACGCAAACGTTCGCGATCGCGGCGTTGCGCCGAAAAAAATTTTCATTCGCTTCGTGCGCGCCCGGCCTCCGTGCAGCGCGCATCCCGGCGTGCGCAACGCGTGCATTTGTGGATCACGCAACCGTGTGCATCAATACCGCTGCGTGCAACGACCTGGCGCCGTGCAGCCCAGTGTCCATGCGGGCTGGCGGCAATGTGCCCGGTATCCGGGTGTTTTCCTCTATGGACGTCTATACGGCTTTTCCGGAAACGCGACGGGTGCTCGTGGATGCCGGATCGCGCCGCGCGCGCGGGCGCAGGGCGATCGCAACAGCTTCATTTGTCGCAAAAAACCAATTGACACCACGATTGCATGGGGCTAGCTTTCCGCTCGACGACATGTCGCAAGACGGAAAGCATGCCGACTGCCAGGTACATCAAGCCGTACATCGAGCACGGTTCCAAATCGGGGAAGGTTCGGAAGATCACCGTATCGATCCCGGTGCATGTACTCCGGCTGCTGTCCGACGAGCGTACGCGTCGTCAAGTGTCCAACCTGCGGCACGCCACCAACAGTGATCTTCTGTGCGAGGCGTTCCTGCATGCGTTTACTGGGCAACCACTGCCAACTGATGAGGAGCTGAGACGAACCATGGCCATCAAGAAAACTGCCAGGAAATCCACGAAAAAACCCGCCAAGAAGGCGGCCAGGAAAACCACCCGCAAGACGGCCAGGGCGAAGACCGCCACGGCCCGCAAGAGCGCGGCGAAGAAGACCGCGCGCAAACGCGCGGTGAAGAAGACGGCCCGCAAACGGCCGGCGAAGAAGACCGCGCGCAAGCGCACGGCAAAGAAGACCGCGCGCAAATCCACGGCCAAGGCGCGCAAGAGCACGGCCAAGAAGACGGCCCGCAAGCGCACCGCCAAGAAGACCGCGCGCAAGAGCACGGCGAAGAAGACGGCCCGCAAGCGCACCGCCAAGAAGACCGCGCGCAAGAGCACGGTCAAGAAGACGGCCCGCAAACGGCCGGCGAAGAAGACCGCGCGCAAGCGCACCGCAAAGAAGGCGGTGATGGCCAAGACGGCCCGATCCACCAGGACCAGGCGCGCGACGAAGGCAAGGAAGAAGTAGGGCTCCGGCCCCGTTGCAAAGCGCAACACCTACATAACGACAAGCCTGCCGTCCCCGTGGCGCCCAGCGCGGGGATGGTGCGGGCAAACCGGTTGAACGTTGGCCCCGGCCCTGCCGGGGCTTTCCGTTTCCGGGGAACCGGCAGCGCCGGGGTCCCCGGCGCAGGGGCTGGCATCCGGAATGTCGAGCGCGTCACATCCCGGCAGCGACGGGCAAGGCAATCTTTTGTTACCGAAGCGATATGCACGTGTAGATGGAACGGTTTGTGCATGGCTATGCGCGGGGGAAATCCATCACTTTCTTGCATACAGGTGGGCGCATGATCACTTTTGCATCCAAAGGCTCCGTCCCGGCACCGGCAGGGTTGTCCTCCATCCTGCGCGCGGTCGTGGTCGCAACGGGCGCGGCGCTGCTGCTGGCGGGTTGCGGAAAGGGCCACGAACACACGTCGACGGTCGCCAAGACCCATGCCAGGCCGGCGGCCACGCACGCCGCCGCGTCAACGACTTCGGCCGCGGCCACGTTGCCCGCGCAGCTTCCGGCGTCGGCAGCGAGCAACGGGAACCAGGCCGGCCAGGCGGCCCAGGCCAACGCCGAGAAACAGGCCGAAGCGGACAAGGCCAAGCTGGATTCGATGAGCATTCCGGCGCTGCTGACCGCCGCGCGCGAGGCGTACGCCCAGCACCGCGTGGTGGCGCCGGCCGGCGACAACGCCATGGAATACTACGAAGCCGTGCTGGCCAGGGATCCCAACAACCAGGTGGCCCGCGACGCGCTGCGCGAAACCTTCCCGTTCGGGGTTCCGGTGGTGGAGAAGGCCATTGCGCAGAACGATTTTGCCGAAGCCAACCGCGAAATCGCGTTGCTCACCAAGGCCGACCCGACCAATTACACCTTGACCCTGCTGCGTTCCAAGCTGGACGCGCAGAAGAAATTGCTGGCGCGTCAGCAGCAGCAACAGCAGCAGGAGGAGCAGCAGGCCGCTGCGCTCGCGGCGGCCAAGGCCGCGGCCGAGGCCAAGGCCGCGCAGCAGGCCGAGGCCGAGAAGGCGGCCGCTGCCGCGGCGGCCGCTGCAGCCGCGAAGGCCGCGGCGGCCAGGCAGGCCCCGCCCAAGCCGGTTGCCCCGCCGCCGCCGCCCAAGCCGGTCGGCATCACGCGTGGCGTCGAGCTGGTGAAAAAGGCGCAGGCGGATTACCCGATCCAGGCAGCCCGCAACCAGATCAGCGGGTACGCCACGGTCGAGTTCACGGTCACCGCCGAGGGTGAGGTCACCAAGGTGCACGTGATCGATTCCTCGCCGCGGCACGTGTTCGACCGGGCCGCGATGGAGGCGATCAAGCGCTCGACCTTCAAGCCCGCGATGAAGGACGGCAAGCCGGTCTCCACGGTGTTGCAGCGCCGCGTCGCGTTCCAGTTGGGGGGCTGATCCGGTGCGCGGCCTGCTGATGGCAGGCCGCGCATCAGGTCACGACCGGGTGGCAGGGAGGCACGGCCCGGTTGCCGCGGCGGGAACGATTGCCTGTGCGGTGCGGCCTCAGCGCGATTGCCGCCCTGCGTGGCGGCGCGCGTATCCATCCAGGTCGGCCCAGTCGCGGTGCTTCAGGCCGAGCATCGCGTCGAAGAGCATCGGCATCAGCCCCGCCGGGGCGCGGTTTTCCGAGTTCCACAGCACCACCGCGCCGACGTGGTACTCGGGGAAAAAGCCGATCATCGCGCGGTAGCCCTGGACCGCACCGGCGTGGAACACCAGGGTATGCCCGGCGTAGTCGTACACGCGCCAGCCCAGCGCATAGGAAGCCTTGCCCACGCGCGCGCGCCGCCAGTTCGATCCATAGCGTTCCCCCGGGGTGTCGATCACCGGCGCGTGCAGCACCTCGAGCAACGCATCGGGGATCACCGTGGGCCGCCCGCCCATCTGCGCGATCAGCCACTGTTCCATGTCGCGGATGCTGGCGTTGACGCCGGCCGCCGGTGGCACGTAGAAATTGTCGTTGGGCTCGTAGGCGATCCACCTGCCACCGCGCTTGTAGTGCGGGCGCGCCCAGCTGCGGCTCGATTCCAGCCCGTCGCGCCCGTAACTGGCCGTGGTCATGCCCAGCGGGATGAACAGGTAGCGGTCGACCATGCTGATGAAGAACTGCCCGGTCTTGGCGTGGATCACGTCGCCGATCAGCGAGAAGGCGACATTCTGGTAGCCGTAGCAGGTGCCCGGATCGCAACTGAGCGGCACCGTGGCCAGCTTGCGTTCCAGTTCGCGGTAGGACACGCCGTCGGAGAGCAGGTTGTCATAGGCGTGGTAGGGCAGCCCCACGCTCTGGCTCAGGATGTCGCGCACCGTCGCCTGCGCGGATGCATTGGCGTCCTGCAGCTTGAAGAACGGCAACACGCCGGCAAGGCGGGTATCCCAGTGCAACACGTTCTGGCGTACCAGGATCCCGGTCAGCGCGGTGGCGAACGCCTTGGACAGCGAGGCCACCCGGAACACCGTGTAGGGCTTGACCCTGGCACCGGTGGTGGCGTCGGCGTAGCCGAGCGTGCGTTCGTAGCGCACCCGGCCGTCGACAATCACCGCGGCGGCAAGGCCCGCGGTGCGGTCTTCGGCGGCCAGCTGGTCCAGCCAGTGGTCGTATTCGCCGATGGCCGCCGTGACCCGCGCGGGCGGCAGTTGCGCGCGTTCGCCGGTGTGCACCACGACCGGCGTTGCCGGCGGCGGATCGCTGCGCGACGCCGACGCGGCCAGGCCCATCCCGGATGACAGTACACAGGCCAGGCCTGCGCAGAAAGCGGCTGCACGCATGCTATGCTCGAAACACCGGGCAACCGGCCCGATGCGTGTGACTTGAGGAGACGACAATGACGGGTCTGATCATCTTCCTGATCATCATCGCCATCATTGTGATTTACCTGATTGTGATCTACAACGGGTTGGTCACCTCGCGCAACGCGTACAAGAACGCGTTCGCGCAGATCGACGTACAACTGACCCGTCGCCACGACCTGATTCCCAATCTGGTCGAGACCGCCAAAGGATACCTTGCGCACGAACGCGAAACGCTGGAAGCGGTCACACAGGCGCGCACCGCCGCGGTCAACGGCCTGGCCGCCGCCAAGGCGCAGCCGGGCGACCCCGAGGCGATGAAAAAACTCTCGGGCAGCGAGAACCAGCTCACCCAGGCGCTGGGTCGCCTGTTCGCGCTCAGCGAAGCCTACCCCGACCTCAAGGCCAACCAGAACATGATGCAGCTTTCCGAGGAGCTGACCTCCACGGAAAACCGCGTCGCCTTCTCGCGGCAGGCCTACAACGACTCGGTGATGAACTACAACAACAAGTGCCAGACGCTTCCCGCCTCGATGGTCGCCGGCCCGTTCGGCTTCCAGCCCGCCGAGCAACTGGCCATCGAGGACCCGGCCAAGCGCGAGGTGCCGAAGGTGAGCTTCACGTAAGTCGCTTCCGCTCGCAAAGCGAGCGGAAGCTGCAAGTCGCACCTGCGGCGCTGCAAAGGGTCAGGGGACAAGCGCTGGCCTTCCTCGCTTTCACTCTTTACAGGCGGCGCAGCCGCCGACTTGCCATTTGCAGCGAGTGCAACGAGCGACTGACTGACTGCTTCCATGGACTTTTTCGCCCAACAGGCCAAGATCCGCCGCTCCAGCCGCACGCTGGTGGGGCTGTTCGTGCTGGCGGTGGTGGCGATCGTGGTCGCGGTGGACCTGGTGTGCGTGTTCGTGTTGGGCGTGGGCCTGCGGCCCATGCCGCTGCTGGGGATATCGCTGGCGGTGCTGGCGGTGATCGGGCTGTGTTCGGCCTACCGCGTGGCCAGCCTGGCCGGGGGCGGCGCCGCGGTTGCGCGGGAACTCAACGCGGTGGAAGTTCCGACCGACACCACCAACACCCAGTGGCGACGCCTGCGCAACGTGATCGAGGAAATCGCCATCGCCTCGGGCGTGCCGGTGCCCGACATCTACGTGATGCAGAACGAGCCGGGCATCAACGCGTTCGCCGCCGGCTACACACCCAACGACGCGGCCGTGTGCGTGACCCAGGGTTGCCTGGACAAGCTCAACCGCGACGAATTGCAGGGCGTGATCGCGCACGAGTTCAGCCACGTGCTGAACGGCGACATGCGGTTGAACATCCGCCTGATGGGGGTGCTGTTCGGGATCATGGCGATCTGGGTGATCGGCCGGTTCCTGATGTGGGGCGGCTACTTTGGCCTTGGCAGTGGCGGCGGTGGCGGCAGCGGCGGACGCCGGCGCGGTGGCAGCGGACAGGTGGCGCTGGCGGGCCTGGCGCTGCTGGCGATCGGCGCGATCGGGTTGTTCTTCGGGCGCCTGATCCAGGCCGCGGTGTCGCGCGAACGTGAATCGCTGGCCGACGCCTCGGCGGTGCAGTTCACTCGCCAGACCAGCGGCATCGCCGGCGCGCTGAAGAAGATCGCGGCATTCGAGGAAGGCTCGGCGCTGCAGAGTCCGCGTCGCGACGAGGTCCGCCACATGCTGTTCGGTGATGCCGAGGCGCGGTCGTTGTTTGCCACGCACCCGCCGATCATCGAACGCATCAAGGCGCTGGAGCCGGGCTTCAAGCCCGAGGAACTGGATGCCTACGTGAAACAGTGGCTGGCCTCGGGTGGCGACCCGAACAACATCGAACTGCACGCCACGGAGCATCCGTGGGAAAAGGCCGTGCACGATTTCGCGCGCGCCGATGGCGACGCGGACATCCGGACCGGCGGACATGCGCCGGCGCAAGCCGCGCACGAGGGCATGGCCGGCGGCGTGATCCCGACGCGCGGCGCACGGATGGCCATCACCGCCGCGGCCGTGGCCTCGCAGGTGGCCGCGCCGGACACCGGCGACTACCAGGCCGCCGCCAACCTGCACAAACAGATTCCACCGGCGCTGGCGACCGCCGCGCGCGATCCGCGCGGCGCGCTGGCCACGGTGTTTGCGCTGGCGGTCTCCGAGCATTCCGATCTCAAGGCCGAGCAACTGAAGTCGATTGCGCAGGCATTCGACGACGCGCTCAGCCAGGCTACCGGCAACCTGCTCGCGCAGGTTGCCGACCTGCATCCGATGCTGCGCCTGCCGCTGGCGCAGCTTGCCTTCCCCGCGCTGAAGCGGCGGCCGCGGCCGGAGATCGCCACCTTCGTGAAGACGCTCGATGCGCTGATCCACGCCGACGGTCGGGTGGACCTTGACGAATATTGCCTGGCGAAGCTGGTGCACGCCCAGGTGGTGGCGGCGCTCGATCCCTCGGCCAGCTTCAAGCCCGGAAGCGTGAAGCTGACTGCCGCCGCGGACGAGCTGCGCGACCTTGCGGCACTGGTCGCGCATTTCGGCAACGAGGACGAGGAAAACGCGCGGCGCGCGTTCCAGGCGGCCATGCACGATGCGCTGCCGGACGCTTCGGCGCTGTACGCGATCCCCGACGACTGGCAGGCGGGGCTGGACGGTGCGCTGGACAAACTGCGCCGCCTGTCGCCCGCGGGCAAGCAGCTCACGGTGCGCGCCCTGACCCGCGCCATCGCCGCCGACGGCAAGGTCAGCGTGGCCGAGTCCGAACTGCTGCGCGTGGTGTGCGCGGTGCTCGATTGTCCGTTGCCGCCGTTGCTCGGTGATCCGTCGTGAGCACGCCGTCACGCGCGGTCCCCGCTGGCGAGCGCCCGCCGCGGTCATGACCACCGGAGCGGACGCTCCTTGATCGTCCCGCCCGATGCCGGGCCGCGGCCGGCGGCGCGCGGCGGCGAACGTCGCGCGGTGGCGTTGGCGGCACTGGCGTTCTTCTGCGTCCTGGCCGCCTACTACGTGATCCGCCCGGTACGCGACCAGCTCGCCGGTGCCACCGGCTCGGTCGCGTTGCCGTGGTTCTACGGTGCCACGCTGCTGGCTACCCTGGCGGTGGCGCCGGTGTTCGGCTGGCTGAGCGCGCGCCTGCCGCGGCGCGCGCTGCTCGGCTGGAGCCATGGATTCTTCATCGCATGCCTGGTTGCGTTCGTGCCGTTGTTCGCGGCGCAGGCGCAGATCGGCGCGCGCACCCTGGGGATCGGGTTCTTCGTCTGGGTCAGCGTCTTCAACCTGTTCGTGGTTTCGCTGTTCTGGAGCCTGATGGCGGACCTGTTCGACGCCGCTGCCGCCAAGCGCGTGTTTCCGCTGATCGCACTGGGCGGCGCGTTCGGCGCGCTGACCGGGCCCACGCTCACCTCGTTGCTGGTGATGCGCGTCGGTGTGCCGCCGCTGCTGGCGGTATCGGCACTGCTGCTCACGGTGGCGCTCGGGTTGATGCTGTGGCTGTCGACCGGAAAGGTCGGCGCGCGGGCCGAACGCGCACCGCTCGGCGGCGGCATGCTGGCCGGGCTGCGCGCGGTGTTCGCCAACCGCTTCCTGCGCCTGATGGCGCTGCTGATGCTGTGTTCCGATGGCGTGGGGACGCTGGCCTACGCGCTGGTGGCCGACTACGCACGCGCGCATTTCACCGATGCCGCCGCGCGCACCGCGTTCTACGGCCACATCGACCTTGCGGTGAACCTCGCGCAGATGCTGCTGCAGGTGGGGCTTGCGCGCTGGATGCTGCCACGCTTCGGGCTGGTGTCGGGGCTGGTGTTGCCGGCCGTGGTCAACGTGCTGATGCTGCTTTCCGTGGCCGTGTTCGGCGCGGCAACCTTCGGATTCGGCGGTGCCGCGCTGGCGCTGATTCCGCTCACGCTGATCGTGACCCGCAGCTTCGCCTACGGCGTGGCCAAGCCGGCTTCCGATGCGCTCTACACCCGCGCCGCGCGCGAGATCCGCTACAAGGGCAAGAACTTCGTCGAGACCGCGGTGTGGCGCTTCGGCGACGTGGTGGTTGCAAGCTCCCTGGATGGACTGCGCGCGCTGGGCGCGACGCTGGGCGTGATCGGCGTGGTCTCGGCCGCCGCGGCCGGCCTGGCCGGCCTGTTCGGCTGGCGCGCGGTGCTGGCGAGCAGGGCAAGGGTCGAAGGCGTCGACCGCGGCATGCGACGGGTGTGACCGCGAGGAGCCTTTTGAAAATCCCTCTCCCCCGCGACGCATTGCGGGGGAGAGGGAGCATTCCGGCAAAGCCCGCTTCCCCGCAACGCATTGCGGGGGAGAGGGTTGGGTGAGGGGGTGGGATTGAATGGATCGAGATGCAAACATGCAAAACGAGGTGCGCCGGACCGCAGGCTGCGTCTGCAACGATGGCTGCAGGAAGACGCCCGATTGCCCCGTGACGTGACCCTCTCCCCGAGCCGTGAAGCCGTTGGGGAGAGCATTCATCCGCCACGCAGCAACTCGCTGCGCAGCGTTTGCGCGTGGGCGACAAGGTCGGGGAAAAACCGGTCGAAGTTTTCCTGCAGCGTGCCGGCACGGTCGTGCAGCGCGGGCAGCGCATCTCCGATGGGGGAAGGTCGCGACAGTCGCCGGGCCAGCGCGTGGAACACCTGGTCCAGGGTGGCTTCGTCACCGTAGGCCATGGGCAACCGGTGGCCGTGCATCCAGGCCAGGAATGCGCGCAGCGAGTCCGGCAGTTCCGCGGCGTGGCCGTCCAGCAGCGCCAGCCAGCGGGAGGCAAAATGCGCCAGCGATTCGTCACGCGCGTACTGCCGCCAGCCGGCCACCAGCAGGTGGTCGAACCACACGTCCAGCACGATGCCGGCATAGCGGCGCATGGGCGGATCGAACAGCCGGCGCGCGGCCACCACCTCGGGATGCGCGTCGGTGTAATGGTCGATCGCGCGGTGGAAACGCAGGCCGGCCTGGCGCGCCGCCGACCAGGCCGGATCGGGCCGGCCATGCACGAAGTCCCCCTGCGCGCTGCCCAGCGCAAACTCCACGCCGCCGGCGTCGGCGAGCAGGGCGTGGGCAAGGTGATTCATGTGCGTGCCTCCTTGAAACGTGTCCCGGCAGTTTATGCGCGGTTCCTGCGTGATGGATGCGCGGACGACGACGTTCATCGACGAACGCGGCAATATCGCTCAACATCCAGCAACATGCGGGGATGCCGCCGCCGCTGCACCGGGATTGTCGGATTCGGCCCGACCGCTGCCGGTTGCAGCGCCCGCGGATGAACGCATTTATGATGCGCGCATGACCGACGCCTTGCCACCGGCACCCGCCGCGTTTCCCGATGCCTCCGCCACCTTTGCGCTGCCCGGTCCGGCGGGCGTGCTGGAAGTGGCCACCAACGTACCCGATGCGGAGCATGCCCGCGCCGGTACCGCGGTGATCTGCCATCCCAACCCGCAGCAGGGCGGCACCATGCGCAACAAGGTGGTGACCATGCTCGAGCGTGCGCTGCGCGAATCGGGCCTCGCCACCGTGCGCTTCAACTTCCGCGGCACCGGCGCGTCCGAGGGCGCGTTCGACGATGGCGACGGGGAGACGGGCGACCTGGTCGCGGTGGCCGAGTGGGTGCGCAAGAAGCGGCCGCACGATGTCCTGTGGCTGGCGGGGTTCTCCTTCGGCAGCTACATCGCGTTGCGCTGTGCGCGGTCGCTGGATGCCGACGCACTGGTGACGGTGGCACCGCCGGTCGACCGCTACGACGTGGACGAGCTGGCGATGCCGACCTGTCACTGGGTCGTGGTGCAGGGCGAGGACGACGAAGTGGTCGCACCGCAGGCGGTGTTCGACTGGATCGAAACGCTCGATCCCAAACCGTCCGTGGTGCGAATGCCCGAAACCGGGCACTTCTTCCACCGGCGCCTGATGGACCTGCGCGGCGCGGTGAAGAACGCGGTGCGCAACTGGCTGCCGCCCAAGCGTTGATGCGCACGCGTGCCAGCAACCTGATGCCGGACGCGCCGGCACTGGCGGTGGCCGTTGCACTGATTGCCGGGTTCCGTGCGGGTTCCCCATCGTGGACGCGCCGCTGACCACCGACGTTGACTCCCCCAGCGCCCGTTACGCACGCGGCGTTGCCGCCGGCGCGTGGCAGGACGATCCGGCCCAGCGTGCGGCACTGGCCGAATTCGATCGCATCCATGCGGCCCTGCATGGGCATCCGGCCCCGGGATTCTGGGCCCGCCTGCGTACGCGCGCGGGCCGGTCGGCGCCGCTGCGGGGGCTGTACCTTTGGGGGGAAGTCGGGCGCGGCAAGACCATGCTGATGGACCAGTTCCACGCCTCGCTGCCGGCCGGCGCGGCGCGGCGGGTGCATTTTCATCATTTCATGCTCGAGGTCCAGGACGCCCTGCGCGCACTGGGCGAGGTGCGCGACCCGCTGCCGCGGATCGCCGGGCGGCTGGTCGCCGACGCGCGGGTGCTGTGCCTGGATGAATTCATGGTCACCGACATCGGTGACGCGATGATCCTGTACGGCCTGCTGCGCGCGCTGTTCGATCGCGGCGTGGCGCTGGTTGCGACCTCCAACACGCCGCCGCGCGAGCTGTACAAGGGCGGCCTGCAGCGCGCGCGGTTCGTGCCGGCGATCGCCTTGATCGAGCACCACTGCGAGGTGCTGGAGCTGGCGTCGAAACACGACTGGCGCCTGCGCGCCCTGACCCGCGCACCGGTGTACCTGGCCCCGGACGACGCGCACGCCGAGGCGGCCCTGGCGCGGTTGTTCGAGGAACTGGCGCGGGGCGAGGCGCGCGAGGACGTGGAGCTCGCGGTCAACGACCGCAAGCTGCATGCCCTGCGCACATGCGATCAGGCGGCCTGGTTCGATTTTGCCTCGCTGTGCGACGGGCCGTACGGATCGGCCGACTACATCGCGCTGGCGCGGGCCTACCCCACGATCCTGATTTCGCGCGTGCCGCAATTCACCCCCTTCAACGAGGACGCCGCACAGCGCTTCGTGCACCTGATCGACGAGCTCTACGACCGCCGCGTGAAGCTGGCCCTCACCGCGACGGTGCCGGCCGTGGAACTGTACGACGGCAAACGCCTGCGCGGGCCCTTCGCGCGCACCATCAGCCGCCTGATCGAGATGCAGAGCCGTCAATACCTGGCCGAGGCGCATCGGGCCGGAGAATCCTGATCGCCGCCGGCACCGCCATCCCGATGCGGGTCGGCAACGCGATGATGGAGGTGGACCGGGTCGGATTTCCCGTGATGCCGCGGCGTGCGAATGACAATTGTCATCGACGCGCGCGTGACGTCCGGCCCTTTCGACGCTACCCGTATCCTTGCACAATGTTGTGGTGACAAATACAATACCGCGCGGTTCAGTTATAGCGAGCGCTGTTCCAGCGACTTCCTGGACCTCCCCCGACCGGTTTCCAGCCCGAATGACCCAAAGCGTGTTTCCGTTGATGTCCGCCGCACGGCGGGCCGTCCTGGCGGCGGCCGTGTGCCTGCTCGCCGGTTGCGCGGTCGGGCCGAACTACCGCGAGCCGGCCGCCCCGGATGTCGCGCGGTTCACCGCGCAGCCCCTGCCTGCGGCCACCACCGCGGCCGACACCCCGGGCGGCGACGCGCAGCGGTTCCTTTCCGGCAAGAACGTGCCGCTGCGTTGGTGGACCACCTTCGGCAACGCCGAGATCGATCGCCGCGTACAGCAGGCGTTCGCGCACAGCCCGACGGTTGCCAGTGCGCAGGCGTCGCTGCGCCAGGCCGAGGAAAACGCGCGGGCCGCGGGCGGCAGCTTGTTCCCCTCGCTCGATGCCAGCGCCGGCGCGACCCGGCAGAAGCAGTCCGGTGCCGCGTTTGGCGGCGCGTTCCAGTTTCCGCCGCTGACCGTCTACAACGTGGGCGTGAAGGTTGGCTACGTGTTCGACCTGTTCGGCGGCGTGCGCCGCGGCATCGAGGCGCAGCAGGCGCAGGCCGACGTCCAGCGCGCGAAGCTGGATGCAACGTACCTGACGCTGGCCGCCAACGTGGTCACGGCCTCGCTGCGCGAAGCGTCGCTGCGCGAACAGGTCGCGGCCAACCGGCAGGTCGTGGACTCGCTGAAACAGGAGCTGGCGATCACCGAGAAGCAGCAGGCCATCGGCGCCAAGGCCTTCCAGGATACCCTCGCCGTGCGCACGCAACTGGCGACCGCGGCCACCACCCTGCCGACGCTGCGCCAGCAACTGGCGGCCACGCGCAACCAGCTTGCGACCTACCTCGGCGTCACGCCCGCGCAACTGGAAGTGCATCCGATCACGCTCGACGAGGTGACCCTGCCCACCGACATTCCCGTGAGCCTGCCCTCGACCGTGGTTGCGCAGCGGCCCGACATCCGCGCGGCCGCGGCGCAACTGCACGCGGCGACCGCGGGCGTCGGGATGGCGATCGCCAGCATGCTGCCCAGCATCACGCTTTCGGGCGGCGCCAGCAGCCAGGCGTTGCACGCGGGGGACCTTTTCACCAGCGGCACCGGCACCTGGTCGATCGGCCTGAACATCCTGCAGCCGCTGTTCCACGGCGGCGAGCTGCTGCACAAGAAGCGTGCCGCCGAGGCCGGCATGGATGCGGCGCTGGCCAACTGGCGGCAGACCGTGCTGGTGGCGTTCCAGAACGTGGCCGATTCGCTGCAGGCGCTGGAATACGGTGCCCAGTCGCTGCAGGCGCTGGCCACGGCCGAACAGGATGCCGCCAAGCTGCTGGCCCTTACCCGCAGCCAGTACCGCGTCGGCGCGGCCGGCTACCTGAAGCTGCTCTCGGCCGAACAGACCTGGCAGGAGGCCCGCGCCGCACTGATCCAGGCCCGCGCCGCGCGCCTTGCCGACACCGCCGCGCTGTATGCGGCACTCGGCGGCGGCTGGCAGAAGGCGACGGCGGGCAAGCCGGTGGCGGCGCACCCATGAGGACGTTGCCGGCAACCCTGCCGCGATTCGCCGCGTGCGGCGCGCCCGGATGCAGCGCGGGCCTTCATCGAAACAACAACAGGTGACCGGCACGGGCGTTCGCGCCCACGCCCGCCGGAAACGGTCACAACAACGAGAACCCCGAATGAACGCAAACGACCCATCCGCTCGATCCAAATTGCGCAAACGCTTGATCATCGTGATCGTCGCCGTGGTGGTGCTGTTCGTGCTGCTGGTCGGCTGGAACACCTTCAAGGGCATCATGGTCGGCAAGTTCATGAAGTCCATGGCCAACCAGCCGCAGACGGTCAGCACCATGGTCGCCGAATACCAGCAATGGCAGCCGCGCATCGAGGCGGTCGGCAACGTGCGCGCGGTGCACGGCGCGGACCTGGCCTTCGACGTGGCTGGACTGGTCGCGAGCGTGGAAGTGAAATCCGGCGCCGAGGTGAAAAAGGGCCAGGTGCTGATCAAGCTGGTCGATGCCGATGAGCGCGCCCGGCTGGCGGCACTGCAGGCCACCGCGCACCTGGCGTCGCTGACCGCCGAGCGCGCCAGGAAGCAGCTTGCGGTCAAGGCCATCAGCAAGGCCCAGTACGACACCGACATGGCCAACCTCAAGAGCGCCCGCGCCAACGTGGCCGCGCAGCAGGCACTGGTCGACAAGAAGACGTTGCGTGCACCGTTTGCGGGGCGCATCGGCATCATCACCGCCAACCCGGGCGACTACATCCAGGCGGGAACCACGGTGGTGACGCTGCAGCAGCTCGATCCGGTGTACGTGGATTTCACGGTGCCGCAGTCTTCGCTGGACCAGATGCACGTGGGCGGCAGCGTTCACGTGAGCAGCGACGCGGTCAAGGGCAAGACCTTCCCGGGCAAGGTGTCGGCGACCGCGCCCAAGGTCGACCTTGCCACCCGCAACGTCGCCGTCGAAGCCATCGTTCCCAACCCGGACGAACTGCTGGTGCCCGGAATGTTCGCCAACGTCGCGGTGGATTCGGGCAGCGAGAAGCGCTATCTGACCCTGCCACAGACCGCGATCACCTACGCGCCTTACGGCGACACCGTGTTCGTGGTGCACGAAGGCACGCCGCCGGAGGCCGGCGGCAACGGCAAGCCGGCATCGGCCAATACGAAGGCCGGCAAGGGGGGCAAGGCCGCGCAGCAGCACTACGTGCAACAGGTGGTGGTGGAACTTGGCCCGACCCGCGGCGACCAGGTGGCGGTGCTCTCGGGCATCAAGGAAGGCGACGTCGTCGTCACCAGCGGCGGCATGAAGCTCAAGGGCGGCACGCGGATCGACATCAACAACAAGGTGCAGCCGTCGTTCGATGCGCATCCGCATCCGGTGGAAGAATGATTTTCCAATCCGTTTTCACCACATGACTTTTCCGCGCGGATCGTCCACATGAAATTCACCGACATCTTCATCAAGCGCCCGGTCCTCGCCGCCACGGTCAGCCTGCTGATCCTGGTGCTGGGCCTGCGCGCGGTGACGTCCCTTCCGATCCGCCAGTTTCCCAAGACCGAGAGCGCGACCATCACGGTTTCGACGACGTACTTCGGCGCCGACGCGCAGACCATGGCCGGCTTCATCACCCAGCCACTGGAGCAGGCGATTTCGCAGGCGCAGGGCATCGATTACCTGTCATCGTCCTCGACCCCGGGCGTGTCGATGATCACCGCCACGCTGCGCCTGAACTACGACGGCAACAAGGCCCTCACCGAAATCAGCGCGCTGGTCAATTCGGTCAAGAACCAGTTGCCGCAGGCCGCCCAGCAGCCGGTGATCACGCTGCAGACCGGCGAGCAGGTCGCCTCGATGTACCTGGGGTTCTATTCCGACTCGCTGGCATCCAACAAGATCACCGACTACCTGACGCGCGTGGTCAAGC
This sequence comes from uncultured Rhodanobacter sp., assembly GCA_964489055.1. Lineage (GTDB taxonomy): Bacteria > Pseudomonadota > Gammaproteobacteria > Xanthomonadales > Rhodanobacteraceae > 66-474. The sequence continues at coordinate 27,458 of CAZAXF010000034.1, forward strand.
CGCGGCTGAACTCGCTCGAGGGCGTGCAGAGCGCGGACATCTTCGGCAGCCGTACCTTCGCGCTGCGGGCCTGGCTGGACCCGGCGAAGATGGCTGCGCATGGCGTCACCGCCAGCGACGTCAACCAGGCACTGGCGGCCAACAACTTCCTGTCCGCGATCGGCAACACCAAGGGCCAGATGGTCCGGGTGTCGCTGACCGCCGCCACCGACCTGCACACGGTCGATGAATTCAAGAACCTGGTGGTAAAGGCCAGGGGCAGCGACATCGTGCGGCTCGATGATGTCGCGCGGGTCGAGCTGGGCGCGGAAAACTACGATTCGGACGTGGCCTTCGACGGCAAGCGCTCGGTGTTCATCGGCATCAAGGCCGCACCCGAGGCCAACGTGCTGGACGTGATCAACCGGGTGCGCAAGGAATTCCCGTCGATCCAGTCGCAACTGCCCGCCGGGCTCACCGCGCAGATCGTCTACGACGGCACCGACTACATCCGCACCTCCATCGACGAGGTGGTACAGACACTGGTCGAGGCGCTGCTGATCGTGGCGGTGGTGATCTTCCTGTTCCTCGGCACGCTCAGGTCGCTGGTGATCCCGCTGGTGGCGATGCCGCTGTCGCTGATCGGCGCGTTCCTGATCATGCTGATGCTGGGCTATTCGATCAACCTGCTGACGCTGCTGGCGCTGGTGCTCGCGATCGGCCTGGTGGTGGACGACGCGATCATCGTGGTCGAGAACGTCGACCGCCACATGAAGGACGGACAGCGGCCGTTCCAGGCCGCGCTGCTGGCGGCGCGTGAACTGGGCGCGCCGATCATCGCGATGGCCGTGGTGCTGGTGGCGGTGTACATCCCGATCGGCTTCCAGGGCGGCCTGACCGGCGCGCTGTTCACCGAGTTCGCGTTCACCCTGGCCGGCGCCGTGGTGATCTCGGCGATCATCGCGCTGACGCTCTCGCCGATGATGTGCTCGAAGCTGCTGCGCGAGGCCGACCACCACAAGCGCTTCGTCAAGCGCATTGACAAGGTGGCCGACTGGGTGCGCGACCGCTACCGGCGGATGCTGCATTCGTCGCTGGATACGAGGATGGTCGCGATCGTGTTCGGCGCACTGATCCTCGCCGGCAACGTGTACCTGTTCAAGACCGCCAAGTCCGAACTGGCGCCGCAGGAGGACCAGGGCGCGGTGCTGGCCCAGATCCAGGGGCCGCCAGACGCCACGCTCCAGCAGATGCAGCTGTATTCGAAGCAGGTGTTCGAGATCGCCAAGTCGCTGCCCGAGTACGCGCACATCTTCCAGATCAACGGCATGGGCGCGGTCAACAGCGGTTTCGCCGGCATCATCCTGAAGCCGTGGAACCAGCGCAGCCGCAGCGCCATGGAGATCCAGCAGGCGATCACGCCCGAGCTCAACCACATCGCCGGCGCGCGCATCGCCGCGTTCCAGTTCCCATCGCTGCCGGGCGCGTCCGGCCTGCCGCTGCAGTTCGTGATCAAGACCACCGAGCCGTTCCAGAACCTCGACGATGTCTCGAAGGAGGTCATGGCCAAGGCCCAGGCCTCGGGCATGTTCATGTTCCTCAACACCGACCTCAAGATCGACCAGCCGCAGGCAACCGTGCACCTGGACCGCGAGAAGGTCGCCTCGCTGGGGCTGACCCAGCGCGACGTCGGTGCCGCGTTGTCGGCCGCGCTGGGCGGCAACTACGTCAACTATTTCTCGATTTCGGGGCGCGCCTACCGGGTGATTTCGCAGGTTGCGCAGGTGCACCGGCTGAATCCCTCGCAGCTCGACAACTACTACATCAAGACGCCCTCCGGGGGAATGATCCCCGCCTCGACCGTCGCACACCTCAGCTACCAGACGGTGCCCGAGTCGATCAACCACTTCCAGCAGTTGAACTCGGCCACGATCTCGGGCGTGCTGGCGCCCGGCGCGTCGCTGGGGCAGGCCATCCAGTTCATGCAGGACACGCTGCGACAGGTCGCCCCGGCCGGTTACGCCGCCGACTATTCGGGCCAGTCGCGCCAGTTCGAGCAGGAATCGGGCGGCTTCCTGGTCACCTTGATGTTCGCGATTATCATCGTGTTCCTGGCGCTGTCGGCACAGTTCGAGAGCTTCCGCGACCCGATAGTGATCCTGGTCTCGGTGCCGATGGCGACCTTCGGCGCACTGCTGTTCATCAACCTCGGCCTTTCCTCGCTCAACATCTACACCGAAGTGGGCCTGGTGACCCTGGTCGGCCTGATCAGCAAGCACGGCATCCTGATGGTGCAGTTCGCCAACGACTCGCAACGGCTGGGCGGCATGAGCAAGCGCGAGGCCATCGAGGAAGCCGCCGCGGTGCGCCTGCGCCCCATCCTGATGACCACCTTCGCGATGGTGCTGGGCGTGCTGCCGCTGGTGACCGCCAGCGGCGCCGGCGCGGCCGGTCGCCACAGCATCGGCCTGGTGATCTTCACCGGCCTGGCGATCGGCACCCTGTTCACGCTGTTCGTGGTGCCGGCGGTGTACCTGGTGCTGGGCCAGGACCACCACGCCGAAGGCCGCGAGGACGAGGAAGCCGAAGCGCTGCCTCCGCCGCAACCCACCGACTGACGTGATTTGCGCAGCGACTGCGCGGCGACGTGTTCGTGTCGTGGACTTTCTGTCCCCTTCGCTTGCGAAGGGGATGATCCGCCTCCCCCTTCGCCTGCGAAGGGGGAACGAGGGGGATGGCTCTTCGCTTCGCCCGGCATCCCCCGGCGCTGCGCGCCGTTGCCAGGCTCGCGCATCCAGCGCTCGCCAGACAACCCGGCCCTCGGCATCCTGCCTCGGGCGTTCGAACCGGCGCGAACTGCCACTGCCAGTTCGCAAGCGCCAGTGCTCACCCCTTCGTTTCGAAGGGGGTGGTTTTGCCTCCCCCTTCGCTCGCGAAGGGGGATCGAGGGGGATGGCTCTTCGCTTCGCCTGGCAACCCCGCCACACGGCACCAGCCGCTGTTATCGTTTTCGCCTGCCTTGCCCGCGGAGATGAATCGATGCGCGTTTTCCGCCACCCCCTGACCGCACTGGTCGTGGCCGTGATGCTGACGCTGGCCTGCGCCCCCGCATTCGCACAGGACGGCCTGCCGGCGAAGCTTGCCGCCACGATCGACAGGATCGCCACCGACGCCCTGGCCAAGTCCGGCGTGCCCAGCGCCTCGGTGGCGGTGGTCCGGAACGGCCGCCTGGAATACGCGCACGCCTACGGCAACGCGCGCCTCGATCCGGAAACCCCGGCCACGCCTGCGATGCGCTACAGCATCGGGTCGATCAGCAAGCAGTTCACCGCCGCCCCGATCCTGATGCTGCAGCAACAGGGCCGACTCAGCCTTGATGACAAGGTGGCGAAGTATTTCCCGGACCTCACCGACGCCGATCACGTCACCTTGCGCCAGCTCCTCTCGCACACCTCCGGCTACCAGGACTACTGGCCGCAGGACTACGTGATGCCGGAGATGAAAAAGCCCACCACGCCCGGCTTCATCATGGACACGTGGGCGAAGAAGCCGCTGGACTTCGCGCCCGGCAGCGCGTGGCAGTACAGCAACACCAACTACGTGATCGCCGGCGAGATCATCCACAAGCTCACCGGCAAGACGCCGTTCGAGTTCCTGACTGCGCACGTGTTCAAGCCGCTGGGGATGGATGACGTCTACGACAACAACCTGCATCCGCTGCCGGCCACCGATGCGCGCGGCTACCACCGTTACGCGCTGGGGCCGTTGCGGCCCGCGCCCAAGGAGGGCGTGAACTGGCTGTACGCGATGGCCGAGCTTTCCATGACGCCGTCGGACCTCGCGAAATGGGACATCGCGATGCTGCACCAGACGCTGCTGCAGCCGGCCTCGTGGCACGCGATGCAGACCGAGGTGCTGCTGAACGACGGGCTCGGTTCCGGCTACGGGCTGGGCGTGTTCGTCGGACGCCTGGACGGCCACCGGATGATCTCGCACGATGGCGAGGTGTCCGGTTTCACGGCCGGCAACTACGTCTTCCCCGACGATGGCATCGCGGTGGTGGTGCTGACCAACCAGGACGCGGTCGGTACCTTCGGGGTGATCGGCAAGGGCATCGCCAGGGCGCTGTTCGCGGTGCACGATCCGGCCGCGCAGAAGGCGCTGGCGCAGGCCCGGACCATCTTCGCCGGACTGCAGCATGGGCGCATCGATCGCAGCCTGTTCAGCGCCGATGCCAATGCGTATTTCGACGCCACCGCGCTGCACGACTACCAGACCAGCCTGGCGCCGCTTGGCAAGCCCGATTCGTTCAAGATCCGCGCGACGCGCAAGCGCGGCGGCATGCAGATGCGCGGCTACACGGTCAAGTTCACGAAGGTGAAGCTCAGCGTCACCACCTACACCCGGCCCGACGGCAAGCTTGAGCAGTACATCGTCTCCTCGGCTGACTGACGAACGACACGAGCCCTTCTCCCTCCGGGAGAGGGGCAGAAGTGAGGGTCCGGACACGCGTATCGACCTGCTCCTGCGCTGCGCGCACACGCACCCGAAAAACCGAAGCACCATGACATCGCCCACATGCTCCAATCCGCTCGGCCGCAAGGCCGACTTCCCGACCACGGTCGATCCCGCGGTGCTGTTCGCGGTGTCGCGTGCCGACGCGCGCGCGGCCATCGGGCTGGACGGCGACCGGTTGCCGTTCACCGGCGCCGACCTGTGGAACGCGTGGGAGTTTTCGTGGCTGGATGCGCGCGGCCTGCCGCGGGTGGCGGTACTGCGCCTCGCCGTGCCGTGCACTTCGCCCGACCTCGTCGAATCGAAATCGCTGAAGCTGTACCTGGGCGGTTACGCGATGACGCCGTTCACCGGGCCCGAAGCCGCGCGCGTGCGGGTCGAGTGCGACGTGTCCGATTGCGTCGGCGCGAAAGTGGCCGCAACCCTCGTCGATCCACATGAAGTCGAGCGCGCCGGCATCGCGTCGCTGCCCGGCGAGTCGCTGGACGACCAGCGTATCGAGGCCGAGGCATACGATGCGCCGCGCCCCGACCTGCTGCACGCCGGCGAGGGCGCGCCGGTGGTCACCGAAACCCTGTCCACGCGCCTGTTCCGCGCGCTGTGCCCGGTCACCGGCCAGCCAGACTGGGCCAGCGTAGTGTTGCACTACCGCGGTCGCGCCATCGAGCGCGCCGGCCTGCTGCGCTACCTGGTGTCCTACCGCCAGCACCCCGGCTTCCACGAGGCCTGCGTCGAGCGCATCTTCACCGACGTGATGGCGCACTGCGCACCGGAGGGGCTCAGCATGTACGCGCGCTTCCTGCGCCGCGGCGGCATCGACATCAACCCGTGGCGCGCGACCCCGCGTTTCGCCGCGGTGCCCGGCAACCCGCGCGAAGCACGGCAGTAAAAGCCATCCCCCTCATTCCCCCTTCGCAAGCGAAGGGGGAGGCAAGTCACCCCCTTCCACAGGAAGGGGGTCGGCGCGCAGCGCCGGGGG
>CAZAXF010000035.1:0-31231 GCA_964489055.1 uncultured Rhodanobacter sp.
ACGGCTCCGAGTTCCACGAGTTCAAGGCGCGCTACGGCAAGACCCTGGTCACCGGCTTCGCGCACATCCATGGCTACCCGGTCGGCATCATCGCCAACAACGGCATCCTGTTTTCCGAGTCCGCGCTCAAGGGAACGCACTTCATCGAGCTGTGCAACCAGCGCAACGTGCCGCTGGTGTTTTTGCAGAACATCACCGGCTTCATGGTCGGCAAGAAGTACGAGCAGGCCGGCATCGCCAAGGACGGCGCCAAGATGGTCACCGCCGTCGCCTGCTCGCAGGTGCCGAAATTCACCGTGGTGATCGGCGGCAGCTTCGGCGCCGGCAACTACGCGATGTGCGGCCGCGCCTACGGCGCGCGCTTCCTGTGGATGTGGCCCAACGCGCGCATTTCCGTGATGGGCGGCGAACAGGCCGCCTCGGTGCTGGCCACCGTCAAGCGCGACGGCATCGCAGCGCGCGGCGGCAAATGGTCGGCCGACGAGGAAGAAACCTTCAAGCAGCCCATCCGCGAGCAGTACGAACGCCAGGGACACCCCTACTACGCCAGCGCGCGGCTGTGGGATGACGGCATCATCGACCCGGCCGACACCCGCCGCGTGCTGGGGCTTGCGATCTCCGCATCCATGAACGCGCCGATCGAACCGCAGCCTTACGGCGTGTTCCGGATGTAGTCGGCAGGATCGCTCAGCGACCCGATTCCGGCGCGTAGCGCAGGTTGTCCAGCAGCGGCGTCTTCGGCCGCTGGATGTGCAGGAAGCCGACGCCGGCGAGGGCATGGCAGGCGTTGCAGGAGGCGGAAAGCTGGTCGTAGGCCTGCTCGAATTCCGCCTTGTCCTTCTTCGCCAGCGCCTGCTGCATGCCGCGGATCGCGGGGTTCATGATCGCGGGCATCACCTCGGAGAGCTTCTGCGGCTGCAGTTCGGCCGCCTCGCCGTTGGTTTCCTCGATGCCGCGCAAGGCTTCGCCCAGCTCGCCGACCATGTAATAGGCAAGGTTCCAGTTGCCGGCCTCGCCCGCCCACCACAGGCGGTCGTGGCGGATCTGCAACTCGATCATCTGCTGGCCAAGCTCCGGCGGCGGCACGCGCTTTTGCAGCGCGTCGAGCTGCGCCTTGAGCGCAGCCATTTCATCGCCGTTCGATTGCGTTGCGGGAGCCTGCCCGGATGCCACCACGGCGAACGACGTGGCAGCCGCGACGACGGCCAGCAGCGCCAGACCGGGCAAGCCGGTCTTCCACCTGCGCCAGGCGCCCGGCTCACGCACCGTGGGTCGCCGGTGCGGTGGCGCCGTCGCGGACGGCCTGCTCCTTCGGTGCCGGCGCTGCACGCTTGCGCTGCGCGGCCATGCGCATCGAAACCAGCTGCATTCCGACCACCAGTAGCACGAACGTGGTGATCCAGAACACCAGCTGCATCCCGGCCGGGCGTGCTTCGTAGCCGGTCAGGATGTGCACGGCCTGGCCCACGATCGAACCGTTGGTGAGCAGCCACGAGGTGTCCCACAACTGGTTGCCCCACGCCGGCAACAGGTTGGCCTGTATCAAATAGCCGGCCGCGCTGGAGGCCAGGCCAGACGCCAGCACCACCAGCATCCAGTTGGTGGCGCTGAAGAAATAGCGGATCGGGATGCGCAGCAAACCGAAATACAGCGCGAACCCGACCGCGACACCGCCGGCAAGTCCGATCGGCACGCCGGCGAAGAATCCGACCTGCCCGGCGCCGCCCGCGGCCATGCCGTACAGGAACAGCACGATCTCGGAACCCTCGCGCAGCACCGCCAGCGCCACCACCGCCAGCAGGATCGCGATCGAGCTGGAGCCGGCCTTCACCGAATCGGTGACCTGCTTCATCTGCTGGACCATCTGCTTGCCGTGGCTGGACATCCAGGTCACGTGCCAGCCGATCATCACCACCGCGGTCAGCAGCACCGCGGCTTCGAACACTTCCTGTCCGGCCCCGCCCAGCGAACCTTCGATGAATCCCATGAATACCGCCACGATGATCGCGCCGAGCACGCCCAGCGCGATGCCGCCGCCCACGAACAGGCTGCGCCGTGGCACTCCGCGCGTGGCCGCGGCGACCACCGTCACGATCAGTGCGGCTTCAAGGACTTCGCGGAATACCAGCAGTGCAATACCAAGCATCGGTCACTCCACAATCAATGTGCCCGTGGTGGACTGGTGGAAATCGTCATAGAACTTGTAGGTGCCCTTCTTCAACGGGCCGATGAACACCGTCACCGTGGAGTTGGGCATCACGATCTTCTCGCGGTTGAAGTCGGTGCTCTCGAACTCCGAGGGCATGGTGTTGTGGTTGGTCACCAGCAGCTTGAACTTGGTGTTCGCGGGCACCTTGAGGGTCGCCGGTTCGAACTTGTGGTTCTTCATGGCGATGTGAAACTCCGGCATCCCGGCCGCATGCACCGCCGCCGCGACCATGATCGCGGCCAGCAACACCACCACCGGCATCAACGACAACCTGCGCACTGCACGACTCCATCGCGGGCGTCCGCCCGCTCCTGTTCCGGTGGCAAATGCTAATCGTTCTCATTTGTAAACACAACCATGCGGTGCGTGGCGTTGTGGAGCAGTAAGGATTTGTCGCGGCCGCTTGAAGACTCCGTCTCCCCCGACGGCTTCATCGTCGGGGACGAGGGTCGGGGTGAGCGGGCAGGAGTTGCCGTCCAGAGAGAGCCCCGCCGAACACGACGCGTGAGCCGGCACGATCGCTCAACATGCAGGTATCGTCGATGTTGGGGCCACGCCCCCTCACCCACCCCTCTCCCCCGCGCGCTGCGCGGGGAGAGGGCTTGTTCCGGCCAACGGGAACAATGGGCCAGACAGCCATTTTTCCCCAGTGCGGAAGCACGCGCAGTTACGCTTGTGGCTTTGGTCCGGAGACAGTCATGGCCGAGAACATCGTGCTCGAACGCAGCGGCTCCCGCGCAACCCTGACGCTCAACCGACCCAACGTCCACAACGCCTTCGACGACAACCTCATCGCCGAACTGACCGCGGCCCTGGAGTCCCTTGCCGCCGACGCGAACGTGCGCGCGCTGGTGCTGACCGGCGCCGGGCCCACGTTCTCGGCCGGCGCCGACCTCAACTGGATGCGCGGCATGGCCGTCGCCAGCGAGGCGGACAACCGCGCTGACGCGCTGCGGCTCGCGAAACTGCTGCGCAACCTGCAGTTCTTCCCCAAGCCGACGATCGCGCGGGTCAACGGATCGGCCTACGGCGGCGGCGTGGGCCTGGTCGCCTGCTGCGACATCGCGATCGGGGTCGAGGGCGCCAAGTTTGCGCTGAGCGAAGTCAAGCTGGGGCTGGTGCCTGCGACCATTGCACCGTACGTGGTCCAGGCCATCGGACCTCGCCAGGCGCGGCGGCTGTTCGTCAGCGCGGAAATCTTCGATGCCACGGAGGCCGCCCGCATCGGCCTGCTGCACCAGTGCGTGGCCGCCGATCAGCTCGACGAAGCCGTCGATCGCCAATTGCACTTCCTGGCCAAGGGCGGCCCCGTGGCGCAAGCCGAAGCCAAGCAACTGGCCCTGCGCACCGCCGGCATGACCCCCGCATCGGCCGAACGCATCGACGCCGAAAACGCCGACCTCATCGCCCGCCTGCGCGTTTCCCCCGAAGGCCAGCAGGGCCTGGGCGCGTTCCTCGACAAGCGCGCACCCGTCTGGGTGGGATCACAAAGAGCATCAGACGCGGATCGACGCGGATGAACGCGGACAACACAGGGCTTCTCGACGCGGACATCACCGGCCAGGTTATTGGTACGTTTTATGACGTCTTCCGGGAACTTGGGCCCGGCTTTCTGGAAAGCGTCTACGAGAATTCCATGGCCCTCGCACTTCGTGAGCACGGTGTCACTGTGGTACAGCAGGCACCGTTGCGCGTAACATTCCACAAACAGGTTGTAGGTGAGTTTCGCGCAGATCTCCTCGTCGACAGTCGACTGATCGTCGAGATCAAGGCCGTGACAAAGTTGGTCCCGGCTCACGAAACACAGCTCGTCAACTATCTGAAAGCAACCGGGATCCGGGTGGGTTTGTTGATGAACTTCGGCCCTGTTCCGGAATTCAAGCGTCGCGTTTTCGATCCGTCGCTACACCATCCGCGCTCGTCCGCGTCAGTCCGCGTCAAAGAAAAATGTTCGAAAAAGTACTGATTGCCAACCGCGGTGAGATTGCCTGCCGCGTGATCCGCACCTGCCGCCGGCTCGGGGTGCACACCATCGCGGTGTATTCGGAGGCCGACAGGGACGCGCAGCACGTGCGCCTCGCCGACGAGGCCTGGCCGATCGGCGGGTCGCGGCCGGATGAGTCGTACCTTTCGATCGAGAAGATCATCGAGGTGGCGAAACAAACCGGCGCCGAGGCGATCCACCCCGGCTACGGATTCCTGTCCGAGAACACCGCGTTTTCGCGCGCGTGCATCGATGCCGGCGTCATCTTCATCGGGCCGGACCCGGAAAGCATCGAGGCCATGGGTTCCAAGGCCGCGGCCAAGCACCTGATGGCCAAACATGACGTGCCGCTGGTGCCCGGCTACGACGGCGACAACCAGGACAATGACTTCCTCGCCAAAAAGGCGCACGAAATCGGCTACCCGCTGCTGCTGAAGCCGTCCATGGGCGGCGGCGGAAAGGGCATGGAGATCGTGCGCTCGGACCAGGAATTTCCCGACGCGCTGGCCAAGGCGCAGCGCGTGGCGAAGGCCTCGTTCGGCGACGCCTCGATGCTGCTGGAGCGCTACATCGAACACCCGCGCCACATCGAGTTCCAGATCTTCGGCGACCGCCACGGCCACGTCATCCACATCGACGAGCGCGAGTGTTCGGCGCAGCGGCGCTACCAGAAGGTGCTGGAAGAAACGCCCTCGCCGTTCCTCACCCCCGAACGCCGCAAGGCGATGGGCGAAGCCGCGGTCGCGGCGGGCAAGGCGGTCGACTACGTCGGTGCCGGCACCGTGGAGTTCATCGTCGGCCCGGAAGGTGACTTCCACTTCATGGAAATGAACACCCGGCTGCAGGTCGAGCATCCGGTCACCGAAATGACCCACGGCATCGACCTGGTCGAATGGCAACTGCGCATCGCCGCCGGCGAACCACTGCCCAGGACCCAGGATGAGGTGCAATCGCACGGCCATGCCATCGAAGCACGCCTGTACGCCGAAGATCCCGACCACGGCTTCCTGCCAAGCTCGGGCAAGCTGACCCGGCTGCGGCTTCCGGCCACGTCGAAACACGTGCGCCTGGACGGCGGCGTGGTCGAAGGCGACACGGTGACCATCTTCTACGATCCGATGATCGCCAAGCTGATCGTGTGGGACGTCGATCGTGCCTCAGCGCTGCAACGCATGCGCGAGGCACTGGCGGCCGCCGAGATCGTCGGCCCCAGGTCCAACGTCGCGTTCCTGGAACGACTGGTGCGCCACCCGGTGGTGATCGAACACCGCATCGACACGGGCTACCTGGACCGTCACCTCGATGAATTCATCGCCGGCGATGTCCAGCCCGACACCCGCACGGTAATGGCCGCGACGGTCGCGACGCTGCTGCACGATGAAGCGCGCGCCCGCGGCGACGCCACCGACCCGCATTCGCCCTGGAACACCGCCGACGCCTGGCGGGTCGGGCGCGCGGGCAAGCGCATCGTGGCGCTGGAAGTTGGCGACACGCGCCACGAAGTCGACACCTGGGGTTACGGCGGACACTACCGGTTGCAGGCCGGTGACACGACCTGCGAAGTCGAGGGCGCCGTCCACGACGGGCGCATCCTGAATGCGCGCTTCGACGGCGAAGCGCAGCGCTTTGCCGTGCGCGTGGACGATACGCGCGCGATCGTGCACGATGCCGCCGGTGTGCGTTGGCGCTTCGACCGGGTCGCCGCGTTCGCGTGGGAAAGCTCCGACGCCGCCAGCGGCGACGCCATCATCGCGCCGATGCCCGGCCGCATCGTGATGGTCAAGGCCAGTGCCGGCGACGAGGTCGAGGCCGACCAGGTGCTGCTGGTGATGGAAGCGATGAAGATGGAACTGTCGTTGAAGGCGCCGCGCGCCGGCAGGATCGAGAACGTGTCGGCCGCCGAGGGCGACTTCGTGGATGCCGACGCGGTGCTGGTGCAGTTCGGCGAACCATCCTGACCACGATGCACCGCACTTGATTCGCACCCGATTCAACGCCATTTTCAATCGATGGACAACCTTCCCTCCCACGTCCGCATCGTCGAAGTCGGCGCCCGCGACGGACTGCAGAACGAAAAGACCGTCATCCCGACGCCGGTCAAGATCGAACTGATCGACCGGCTTTCCGCGTGCGGGCTGGAAACCATCGAGGCCAGCAGTTTTGTCAGCCCCAAGTGGGTACCGCAGCTTGCCGATGCCGAAGAGGTCTACGCCGGCATCACGCGCAAGCCCGGCGTGGACTACCCGGCGCTGGTGCCCAACATGCGCGGCTACGAGCGCGCGCGCGCCGCGGGCGTCACCAGCATCGCGGTGTTCACCGCGGCCAGCGAGGCGTTCAACCAGAAGAACATCAACGCCTCGATCGACGAATCCATCGAACGCTTCCGCCCGGTGCTCGAACGCGCGCGCGAGGAAGGCGTGCGGGTGCGCGGCTATGTTTCCACGGTGCTCGGCTGCCCCTACCAGGGCGAGGTGCCGGTATCCGACGTGGTGCGCGTGTCAAAGCGCCTGTACGAACTCGGCTGCGACGAGATTTCGCTCGGCGACACCATCGGCGTCGGCACCCCGGTCAAGGCCCGCACGATGCTGCACGCGGTGGCCATGGAAGTGCCGATGAAGGCCTTGGCCGTGCACTTCCACGACACCTACGACCAGGCGCTCGCCAACATCCTGATCTGCCTCGAGGAAGGCGTGCGCGTGGTCGACAGCGCGGTGTCCGGCACCGGCGGCTGCCCGTACGCCAAGGGCGCCACCGGCAACGTCGCCAGCGAAGACGTGGTCTACATGCTCAAGGGCATGGGCATCGAAACCGGCATCGACCTCGACCGGCTGATCGAGACCGGCGCGTGGCTGGCCAAACAGCTCGGCAAACCGACCTCCAGCCGCGTGACGCGGGCGCGCATGGGGGAGTAGCCAAAACCGGGCAAGCATCAAAGGCCAGGTGGTTTACCACGGATCAACACGGATGCACACGGATGGAACTTTTGATCCGTGATCGTCCGTACCAACCCGTGGTAAAGCTGTTGCTGCTTCGCATCCATTCGTCCCCGACCCGCACCACGAGGCTGAACGCACCATGTCGGAATCATTCACCATACGGCCCATCGAACCGCGCGACGATTCCGCCGTGGCGGCCATCATTCGCAGCGTGATGCCTGAATTCGGTGCCGGCGGCGAAGGCTTCGCGGTCCACGACGCCGAGGTCGGCGCCATGTACGCGGCCTACTCGCAACCGCGCAGCGCATATTTCGTGCTCGAAGTCGCCGGCGAGGTCGCCGGTGGCTGCGGCGTGGCGCCACTGGAGCATGGCGATGCGGACGTGTGCGAGCTGCGCAAGATGTACTTCCTGCCCGCGGCACGAGGCCGTGGTGCCGGACACGCGATGCTGCAACGCAGCCTGGAGGCCGCACGCGGCCTGGGCTTTCGCCGCTGCTACGTCGAAACCTTCACCGGGATGGACGCAGCCCAGCACCTGTACCGCCAATACGGCTTCCGGCCCCTGTGCCAGCCGATGGGCCGCACCGGGCACCACGGCTGCGACCGCTGGTTCATCCGCGACCTCGCATGACGTGCACTCCACGTACGGTGGACATGCCCGCGGCATGCCGATACCTGTTCGTGCGCAAAGCGCACGCTGCACGTCTCGTCCGCAACCTTGCGTAGCGTGCACTCCGTGCACGACCGCCAAGCTCCGCCAGACCGGAACCCGTCGGTGCGCGTGGCGCACGCCACGCGGATCCCGCGTCTGCCGAATGCCCGCGCGTACGCTAAAATGGCCGATTGATTTCGGCGGAGAAGCGCATGCAACTCGATCAGGTCAAGGCCGTCGTCACCGGCGGTGCCTCGGGGCTCGGCCACGCGGTCGCCGGGCACATCGTTGCGCACGGCGGCAAGGTTGCGCTGTTCGATGTCAACGAGGAAAAGGGGCAGGCCGCGGCGAAGGAACTGGGCGATGCCGCACGGTTCCTGAAGACCGACGTCACCAGCGAAGACCACGTGGTGGAGAATGTCGCCGCCGCGCGTGACGCGATGCGCGGCCTCAACATGGTGATGAACTGCGCCGGCATCCTCGGCGCGGGTCGCGTATTGGGCCGCGAAGGCCCCATGAAACTTGCCAACTTCCAGGCCACGGTGATGGTGAACCTGGTCGGCAGCTTCAACGTCGCCAAGGCCGGCGCGGCGTTGATGCAGGACAACGACCCCGGCGAGGACGGCGAGCGCGGCGTGATCGTCAACACCGCCTCGGTCGCGGCGTACGAGGGGCAGATCGGCCAGGCCGCCTACTCCGCATCGAAAGGCGGCATCGTGGGCATGACCCTGCCGATGGCGCGCGAGCTGTCACGCTTCGGCATCCGCGTGATGGCGATTGCCCCGGGCATCTTCTGGACGCCGATGGTCGATGGCATGCCGCCGCAGGTGCAGGAATCGCTGTCCGCATCGATCCCCTTCCCTTCCCGCCTCGGTCAGCCCGGAGAATTTGCCGAGACCGTGGCCTTCATCCTGGGCAACCGCTACGTCAACGGCAGCGTGATCCGCCTCGACGGCGCGGTACGGCTGGCGCCCAAATAGGCAAGGGTCGAGGGTCGAGAGACCAGGCCGCTGCGCCCTCGCCCCTCGCCCCTCACCACTCATTCCCGTACCCCATGAAAGCCTCCGACATCAAGAAGGGCAACGTCGTCGAGCACGACGGCAGCGTGTACCAGGTCCGCGACATCGAACGCAGCGCGCCGACCGCGCGCGGCGGCAACGTCACCTTCCGCTTCACGCTCTACTCGGTCCCGGGCGGGCGCAAGTTCGACCTCAGCCTGCGTGCCGACGACGAATTGAAGGAAATGGACCTGGTGCGCCGGGCCGCCAACTTCTCGTACAAGGACGGCGACGCCTTCGTGTTCCTCGACGCCGAGGACTACACGCCGTACACGCTCGATCCCGACACGGTAGGCGACAGCGCACCCTACATCGTCGAGGGCCTGGAAGGTTGTTACGTGCAGTTGATCGATGACGTTCCGGTCGCGCTGCAGGTTCCGACCAGCGTTGTCCTGACCGTGGTCGATACCGCGCCCGAGCTCAAGGGCGCATCCGCCACCAGGCGCAGCAAGCCGGCCAGACTCGACACCGGCATCGAAATCCAGGTACCCGAATACATCGGCATCGGCGAAAAGGTGCGCGTGAACACCCTGACCGGCGAATTCGCGGGCCGCGCGTAGCAGTACGGGCGGCGCGCGCTGTCCGACAGCAAAAGCCATCCCCCTCGATCCCCCTTCGCAGGCGAAGGGGGAGGCAGATCGCCCCTTCCGCAGAAAGAGCGCCGGCACAACGCGCCGGGGGGATGCCCCGGAGACGAAAAGCCATCCCCCTCGGCCCCCCTTCGCAGGCGAAGGGGGAGGCAAACCAGCCCTTCGGCAGAATGGACGTCGGGGCAACGCGCCGGGGGGATGCCCCGGAGACGAAAAGCCATCCCCCTCGCTCCCCCTTCGCAGGCGAAGGGAGAGGCAAACCACCTCTTCCGCAGAAAGGGCGCCGGCGCAACGCATCGGGGAACGTCGCGGAGACGAAAAGCCATCCCCCTCGGTCCCCCTGCGCAGGCGAAGGGGGAGGCAAACCAGCCTTTCGGCGCTTGTACGCAACACGCGGCTTGGGTATGTTGGCGCGATCCTGTGCCGCGCGGGACGCGCGGTCGCACCGCCGCGACGACCGCGTTGACCACACCTGCCTAGGGGAACAGCATGATCCGCAAGCTTTTTGCAACCCATCCGATCGCGCCGACCGGGCACGTCGCGGCGGGCGAGCCGATCGAGGGCAGCCTGCAGGGCGAAAACGACCTCAGGCGCGTGCTGACCGCCCGGCACCTGGTGCTGCTGGGCATCGGCGCGGTGATCGGCGCGGGCATCTTCGTCCTGACCGGGACCGCCGCCGCACAATTCGCCGGTCCGGCGCTGGTCATCAGCTTCATCTTTGCCGGCATCGCCTGCGCACTCGCGGGGCTGTGCTACGCCGAGTTCTCGGCGATGCTGCCGGTGTCCGGCAGTGCGTATTCCTACACCTACGCGACCCTGGGGGAAATCGTCGCCTGGTTCGTGGGCTGGAACCTGGTGCTGGAATACCTGTTCGCCGCCTCGACCGTGTCCGTGGGCTGGTCGGGTTATTTCAACGAACTGCTGCGGATGCTGAGCAACCTGACCGGCGTCCCGCTGGCGTTGCCTGCCGCCATTTCGAGCGCGCCGTTCGGCTTCAATGACGCCGGGCACCTGATCACTACCGGACACATCATCAACCTGCCGGCGATCGTCATCGTGGGCGCGATCGCTTCGCTGTGCTACCGCGGCATCACCGAATCGGCGACCGTCAACGCGATCATCGTGGCAATCAAGGTGCTGGTGATCCTGTTGTTCCTGGCGCTGACCTTCCGCTTCATCAACCCGGCCCACTGGCAGCCTTTCATTCCGCCCAACGAAGGCGGGGTGCACTATGGCTGGCCGGGCATCATGCGGGCGGCCGCGCTGGTGTTCTTCGCCTACATCGGATTCGACGCGGTCTCGACCGCTGCCGGCGAGGCGAAGAACCCGCAACGCGACATGCCGATCGGCATCCTCGGATCGCTGCTGATCTGCACGCTGCTGTACATCGCCATGGCGGCCGCACTGACGGGGCTCGCGCCGTACCAGTCGCTGAACACGCCCGAGCCGGTCGCCACCGCGCTCAACTACGTGCTCGGCACCATCCCGTCCGGCACCACCGCCTCGGCGATCCTGACCGGACTGAAGAGTTTCGTGGTGCTGGGCGCGCTGCTGGGCCTGTCGTCGGTGATCCTGGTGATGATGATGGGCCAGCCGCGCATCTTCTACAGCATGTCGCGCGACGGGCTGTTGCCCAAGCCGCTCGGCCGGGTGCACCCGCGGTACCGGACTCCGCACGTGGGCACGGTGATCGTGGCCGTGATCGCGGCGGTGCTGGCCGGGCTGTTCCCGGTGGACGTGCTGGGCGACGTGGTATCGATGGGTACGCTGCTGGCCTTCGCCACGGTGTGCATCGGCGTGCTGGTGCTGCGGCACACCCGGCCCGAATTGCCGCGTTCGTTCCGGGTTCCGGCCGTCTGGGTGATCTGTCCGCTGGGCGCGCTGGTTTGCCTGTGGCTGTTCTGGCAGGTGTTCGTGGAGCGCTGGTACCTGCTGATCGGCTGGGTCGTCATCGGCTTCCTGATCTACGGCTTCTACGGCTTCCGCCACAGCCGCCTGCGCTCGGAGGCTTCGCGCATGCCGGTGGCCGACGAATGAGCCGACGCGCAATGCTTGCGCCGGCCACCCCACAACCGGAGCGCGCCGGACGATGCTGACGCGACTGCTGGCAAGAAAGCCCGTCGCGGAAAACGGTGACGACAGCGGCATCCAGTTGCGCCGCACGCTCGGTCCCTGGGGCCTGACGGCGCTGGGCATCGGTGCGGTGATCGGCGGCGGGATCTTCGTGATCACCGGCCAGGCGGCGGCCGAACACGCCGGGCCAGCGGTACTGCTGTCGTTCGTGATCGCGGCGGTGGTCTGCAGCTTCACCGCGCTGTGCTATGCCGAATTCGCCACCCTGATCCCGATGTCGGGCAGCTCGTATTCCTACGCCTACGCCACCCTGGGCGAGTTCGCGGCGTGGTTCATCGGCTGGAACATGGTGCTGGAATACGGCGTGTCGGCATCGGCCGTGGCGGTAAGCTGGACCGGCTACTTCAAGAGCCTGGTCCGCCACATCGGGTTCAACCTGCCCGACGTGCTGACCAACGCACCGATCGCATTCGTGGACAAGCACCTGGTGGTCACCGGCGCACTGTTCAACCTGCCGGCGGTGATCATGGTGCTGCTGTTGACCTGGCTGTGCTACGTCGGCATCCGCGAATCCAGCGGCACCAACACCGCCATCGTGATCCTGAAGGTCGCGCTGATCGTGATCGTGATCGCGGCCGGCTGGCACTACGTGAACCCGGAGCTGTGGCACCCGTTCATTCCGCCCGCGGAAGGCCCGGAGAAATACGGCTGGGGCGGCATCATGCGCGCGGCCACGCTGGTGTTCTTCGCCTACATCGGCTTCGAGGCGACTTCCACCGCCGCCCAGGAAGCGAAGAACCCGCAACGCGACCTGCCGATCGGCACCCTGGCCTCGCTGGCGATCTGCACCGTGCTCTACGTCGGCATGGCGGCGGTGCTGACCGGCCTGATCCCCTACAAGCTGCTGGGCACCGCCGAGCCGGTCGTCACCGCGGTGGCGGCGCACGCGGAACTCAACTGGCTGCGCTGGCTGGTCGAGATCGGCGCGTTGCTGGGACTGTCATCGGTGGTGCTGGTGATGATCATCGCGCAACCGCGCATCTTCATGATCATGGGCCGCGACGGCATGCTGCCGCCGGTGTTCTCGAAGCTGCACCCGCGCCACCGCACGCCGCACATCAACACGTTGATCACCGGCACCGGCATCGCCCTGCTTGCGGCCGTATTCCCGCTGGACGTGCTGGGCGACCTGGTGTCGATGGGCACGCTGCTGGCCTTCGTGGCCGTGTGCGCCGGCGTGCTGATCCTGCGCCGCACGCGCCCCGACCTGCCGCGCAGGTTCCGGGTTCCGTGGGCGCCGGTCACGTGCACCCTGGGGGTGCTCAGTTGCATCCTGCTGTTGTACTGGGAGAACTGGTACAACTGGACACTGATGGGCCTGTGGACCGTGTTCGGCTTCGGGATCTACTTCGGTTACGGCTACCGCCACAGCAAACTGCGCCGCGCGGACCCATCCGGATCCGCCTGAACGGGCGCCCGCGGAATGCCGCGCACACGCGCGCGCAGCCATGGCGATCGCGGAGTCGCCGGCGGATGCGCCGGCCCGGTTCGCGAGTCGGCGGAAACGGCATCGTGGCCCCGCCCGAAGGGCTTACCATACGCATACGTACTGTGGATAAGTCCAGAATCAACGAAACATTAATGTTGTAACCCGTTGATTCGAAACGGGCAAAAAAATCATTCCGAAATTCGGCCTGGTATCCTTGGCCGCCGTTCATCCGCGCGCTATGATGCGTGCTCCGAGGGATTCTCCATTGGCAGTGGACCCCGGACCGTTGCCCGGTGCGGCAGGCGTAGTCAGCTCCTCCGCCTGCCGTATCCGGGCAGCAACTTGCCGGTCCGCGCAAAACGGACTGGGTCCATCGCTTTCCCGCTTCGCTGATTCATCCGCGACGACGCCTCCCCCGCGTCGCGCCACGACACGCGCACAAAAAAACCAGGGCAACCTGCTGCCGCCCTGGTCATGGAAGGTCAAGCGACCGCGCGCCCGGCCGCGCCGGGCGTTCGATCGGAAAACGGCGAACCGCTCAGCCCTTCGCCTGGTAGCCGGCGCACCAGCCCTTGTGATTCACGTCGTACCCCGGGAAGATCGCACACGGTCCCCAGGTTTCACCCGCCTTGCCCTGGTAATGCACGCAGTTGGAGCACTCTTCCCCGGGCTTGTGCGGTGCCGGTGCCTTGGTATTGTCGTCGACGTAATGCAATGCCTTCGCCGTGGCGTTGTTCTCTTGCGTCAGGTGTGGCAACGCGGCCCAGACACGACGCGGCAACGCACCCAGAAACATCACGGCGGCCGTGGCGCCACCGGCAAGCTTGAGAAAGCGGCGGCGGCTGGACGGGGTTTCGTCGGTCATAGCGATACTCCTTCTGCGGTGAACAAACGTGGGCACCTCGCCATATTACGCCTTTGCGCGCCCGATGACACGGTTGATTGAAAATCGTGCATGCTACATTCAGCGGTCTGAACCACCCTGCTCGCCGCCATGACGCCCGATCAGCCCGAATTCGCCGACCGTCTTCACGCCTGCGGCGCGTCGATCGCGCGCACCGGACGCGAGCTGGCCGCACGCGGCTGGACGCCCGCGACCAGCAGCAATTTTTCGCAACGCATCGATGCCGACCACGTGGCCGTCACCGTGTCCGGCCGCGACAAGGGCGCGCTGACACCGGCCGACGTGATGGCCGTCGGGCTGGGCGGCAAACCCGTCGACCCGGCGCTGCACCCTTCCGCGGAAACCGCGCTGCACCTGCAGGTCTATCGTCGGCTTTCCGAGACCGGTGCGGTGCTGCACACCCATTCGCACAACCAGACGGTCGCCTCGCGCCTGTTTGCATCGAAGGGAAGCATCGCGCTGCATGGTTGGGAACTGCAGAAGGCCATCACCGGCTATACCACCCACGACAGCAACCTCGACGTCCCGGTATTTCCCAACTCGCAGGACATGGGCGACATCGAGGCCCGCGTCGACGCCTGGCTGGACGCCGGCAAGCCGCTGTACGCCTACCTCATCGACGGGCACGGGCTTTACACTTGGGGCCGCGACATGGCCGAGGCCAGGCGTCACCTCGAGGCGCTGGAATTCCTGCTGGCCTGCGAACTGGACCTGAAGCGTCTTGGAGGCATTGCACCATGAGCCGCTTGCGTGTGTATGACCACCGCGAACCCGCACGCCCGATCGGAACCATGTTCGACCACGACATGATCGCGCGCGCGCTGGACGAGGTCGGCGTACGCTTCGAACGCTGGGAAGCCAGCCACCCGCTCACCCCGGGCGCCTCGCAGGACGAGGTCATCGCCGCGTACCAGGCCGACATCGAACGCCTGAAGCGCGAACAGGGCTACCAGGCGGTCGACGTGATCTCGCTGAGCGCCGACCACCCGGACAAGGACGCGCTGCGGCAAAAGTTCCTGTCCGAACACACCCACTCCGAGGACGAAGTGCGTTTCTTCGTCGCCGGACAAGGCCAGTTCACGCTGCACATCGGCGAACGCATCTACGACGTGCTGTGCGAGGCCGGCGACCTGATCAGCGTCCCGGGCGGCACCCGCCACTGGTTCGACATGGGACCGAACCCGCACTTCATCGCGATCCGGCTGTTCACCAACCCGGAAGGCTGGGTCGCCAATTTCACCGGCGATGACATCGCCGACCGCTTCCCGCGGCTGCAGAACTGAATCTCGATTGACACCCATGCTCCCAGGTGTTCTTGTCGTCATTCCGGGGCCGCCGCGCTCTTTGCGGACGGAACCCGGAATCCACCTTGATCTTGATTGGCCGCCATATGGATCGTGGTGCAATGAGGCCACAGGCGCCCCGGAATGATGCCGTGTCTTGCTGGCGTCCGGCGCAACTCGCGGCGCTGAAAGCTGACCCCAGATGAATTCCAGGGAGCGCGAATGGCCAGGGCCGGGTATGCCAACCGCATGAGCAACGTACGAATCGCCGGTGTTCGCGCCGTCCTCACCGACATCGAAGGCACCACCAGCTCGATCGCGTTCGTCAAGGACGTGCTGTTTCCCTACGCGCGCGAGCACCTGCCGCGGTTCGTGGAAGCCCACCGCGACGATCCTGAAGTGCGGCGCTGGCTCGATGCCGCCGCGCGTGAAGCCGGGATAGAGGATCCGCACTCTCCACGCGTCGTCGAAGCATTGGTCGCCTGGATCGATGAAGACCGCAAGGCCACGCCGCTGAAAGCCCTGCAGGGCATGATCTGGAAGGCCGGTTATGCAGCCGGCGACTACCGCGCCCACGTGTACCCCGAGGTACCCGACCGGCTGCGCGCGTGGAAGGCGCAAGGCCTGCAGTTGTACGTGTACTCTTCTGGCTCGGTGCCGGCACAGAAGCTGTTCTTCGGCCACAGCGAAGCCGGCGACCTGTCGCCGTTGTTCGATGGCTGGTTCGACACCGAAGTCGGCGGCAAACGCGAGCGCGGCTCCTATGTCCACATCGCCGAAGCGATCGGATTGCCGCCGCCCGCGATCGTGTTCCTTTCCGACGTCGCCGCCGAGCTGGACGCCGCGCGCGCCGCCGGCATGCAAGCCGTACAGCTGTGCCGGCCGCCGGAAACGTGCCCGGATAGCGGGGCCCACCCCTGCGTCGGCGATTTCGACGCCATAGCCATCGAAGGATAAATGCCATGCAGCGACTGTTGGGCGACCCCATCACCCAGGCGTGGATTGCCTGGGTCGTGCTCTGGACGCTGTCAGCGGTGTGGGTCAAGCGGCCGGTACGGCGCGAACCCGCGTGGTCGCGCCTTGCGCACTACGGACCACTGGCCGTTGCCGTTGTGTTGCTGTTGATGCATCGTCCCGACAACTGGCTCGGGCTTGACGTCGTGGCCTGGCATGGCGCGGATCGCTACTACACGGGCCTGGCGCTGGTGATCGTCGGGCTTGCGTTCACCCTGTGGGCGCGCGTACGACTGGCCGGCAACTGGAGCGGATCGGTCACGGTCAAGGACAAGCACGAACTCATCGTGCGCGGCCCGTATCGGCTGGTACGCCACCCCATCTACGCCGGCGCGCTGCTTGCCTTCCTGGGCACGGCGATCGCGCAGGACCAATGGCGCAGCCTGCTGGCATTCGTGATCGTCTGGCTGGCATGGTGGCGCAAATGGCGCCTGGAAGAACGCTTCATGACCGAAACCTTCGGCGACGAATACGCAACCTATCGCGCCAGGGTGCCCGCGGTGGTGCCGTACCGGTGGCCAAGATGATCGATCGCGAACCTTCCGCAACCGCATGAACCGTCCCGCACTGATCCTGTTGCCTCTGCTGGCGCTCGTCACCGCTGCCTCGGTGACGGCATCGTTGCAGGGACGCCCGCAGCCGCCCGTACCGCCGCCGGCAAGCGTCCCGGCAGACGCGGGCAACGCACCGGGCCTGCTCCCGGAGGCAAACTGGCCGGAGGACGCGTCCACGCCCGAGCAGGTGATGTATGCACAGTCCGGCCTGCTCGATCGGGAAATCGCCAAACTGAAGCCGCGCACGCCCGGCAGGGTCAACCTGTATGCGATCGCCTTCGCGGGCGACGGCAGCCAGGATGTCTTCCGCAACGAGGCCGAATATTTCGACAAGCTCTTCTCGCAGCGGCTGGGCGCGAAGGCCCACGTACTGGTGCTGGAAAACAATCCCGCCACACTCGCCACACGCCCGCTGGCGACCTGGACCAACCTCGAATACGCTCTCGATGCCGTCGCCGCGAAAATGGACCCCAGGCAGGACATCCTGCTGTTGTACCTCACCACCCACGGCAGCGAAGACCACGTGCTGCTGGTCGACATGGATCCCCTGCCGCTGGACCAGATCGGCGCCGACGACCTGCGCGGCATCCTTGCCGAGCACCCGTTCAAGTACAAGGTGGTGATCGTCAACGCCTGCTACTCGGGTGGTTTCATCCCGCCATTGAAGGGTCCCGGCACCATGGTGATCACGGCCGCGCGCGCGGATCGCTCCTCGTTCGGCTGCGGCGAGCAATCCGAGCTGACCTGGTTCGGGCATGCGTTCCTGGTCGATGCGCTGAACCGCACCGACGACTTCCGCAAGGCGTTCCGGCTCGCGACTGCGGAAGTGGCGAAGTGGGAGCACCGCGACCGCTTCACGCCGTCCGATCCGCAGATCTACGTCGGCACGGGCATCGCCGAACAGCTCGCGAAATGGCGCGCAGGTTTCACCGCCGGCCCGGCCGTCCCCTTCGTACCGGCACCGACCGCCACCACGGGCGCACAACCGTGAGCGCACCGGCACTGGTGATCCTCGCCGCCGGCCTCGGCAGCCGCTACGGTGCATCCAAGCAGACCGCCGGCGTCGGGCCGAATGACGAATGGCTGCTGGAATACGCGATCCACGATGCGCTGGCTGCCGGTTTCGGCAAGATCGTGATGGTCGTCCGCGGCACGTTGCGCGACACGCTGGCCCGGCGTCTCGCACCGCACCTGGAAGGCCGCGCCACGCTGGACTTCGTCGAACAGTCCATCGACAAGGTCCCCGCCGGTTGCCGCGTACCCACCGGCCGCAGCAAGCCGCTCGGCACCGGGCACGCGCTGTGGTGCTGCGCGCCGTTGCTGGACGGCCCGTATGCCGTCATCAACGCCGACGATTATTACGGCAGCGAGGCCTTCGCCCTGCTCGCGCGCCACTTCGAGGCGAGCGCCGGCCCGGCGATGGTCGGCTACCGGCTCGAACAGACGCTGTCGACGCACGGCAGTGTCAATCGCGGCGTCTGTCGCGTCGATGCACGTCGACACCTTGACGGCGTCGCCGAATTCACCGGCATCGAGCGCGACGACACCGGCGCCATCACCGGCACCGCGCCGGATGGCGCACGGCAGGCGCTGGCGCCGGACGCCGTGGTGTCGCTGAACTGCTGGGGCCTCACGCCCGCGTTGCTGCCAGACCTCGAAGCCGGCTTGCGCACGTTCCTCGAAAGCACCGGGGAGCGTGACGAATACTTCCTGCCGCATGCGATTGCCGCGCACGTTGCCGCACGCGGCGAGGCGCTGGCGGTGCTGCCGACCGACGGCCATTGGCTGGGCCTGACCTACGCCGCCGATCGCGAGCGCGCCGCCGCCCTGCTCGCGACGTGGCACCGGGCCGGCGCATACCCGACACCGCTGTGGTCGCGGGATTGAACGCAGCAGTCGAACTTGATCCGGCCACCCGGCTTGGCCTGGCCGATGCCTGGGGCCTCGGCCCGCACACACGCTTCGAACCGCTCGGCAACGGCCTGATCAACCGCACCCTGCTGGTCACCGACGCGGGTCGCCGGCGGGTGCTGCAGCGCCTCAACACGCAGGTCTTTCGCGACCCGGCGCTGGTGATGCGCAACTGCCACGCGGTCACCACCCACCTTGCCCGCGAGCGCGCCGCGGGCCGCTACGACTATTCCGTGCTGGAACTGGTGCCAACGCTCGCGGGCGAACCGGCCGCAGTGTTGGCCGACGGTTCGTGGTGGCGCATGTATGACCACATCCCCGACACGCGCACCTTCGATACCGCGGACACGCCCGCGCTGGCGCATGAAGCGGGTCGCGGATTCGCGGCCTTTGCCGCGGCCCTGGCCGACCTGCCGCCGGGCAGCATCGGCGAAGTCATTCCGCACTTCCACGATCCCGTGCGCCGTTTCGACGCATTCCGGGATGCGCTGGCCGCGGACCGTGCACAGCGCGCCGCCGCCGCACGCGCCACCTGCGACGCCGCCCTCGCCTTCGCCGACCTGCTGCCGCTCTGGCAAGCGCTACGGGACCAGGGCCTGCCGTGGCGCATCACCCACAACGACTGCAAGCTCAACAACCTGCTGTTCGATCATGACGGTCGCGCAATCTGCGTGGTCGACCTCGACACCGTGATGCCCGGCACCGTGCTGTTCGACTTCGGCGACATGGCCCGCACCATGCTGAGCCCGGTTGCCGAAGACTCCACCGACCTCGCCCGCGTCGCCGTACGCCGCGAACACTTCGCCGCCCTGGCTCAAGGCTACGTCGAAGGCAGCGGCGACACGCTCAGGCCGATCGAACGCGACAACCTCGCCTTCGCCGCGCGCCTCGTCACCGGCGTCATCGGCCTGCGCTTCCTCACCGACCACCTCGACGGCGACCGCTACTTCCGCACCACCCACCCCGACCACAACCTCGAACGCGCCCGAAACCAGTTCGCCCTGCTCGCCGCACTGACCGCGCAGGCCGAGGAACTGCAGGCACTGGTGCCGGTTGCCGGTGACACTGGCGGACGCCTGCGCGCTCGATGACACGCTTCCTGGGGTGAAGCGCACCCGAGCGTCGCATCCACATAACCGACTACTGCGTGAGCTTGCCTGCGCGGCCCCGGCGTCGCGGGATGAGGATCCGACGAACCGGGTTGTTGGCGCTCCCTTACGCGATCAACGCAACGCGCCTTTGCCGCTGCAGTGCCAGCTCCCTGATCCGCGCAACCCATCGCTCCATGTCCTCATCGGATCCGACGCGATCCAGTTCCCCCAGGCAACGTTCAAAGTGGCCCAGCTCACGCAAGGCCTCCGCACGCAGAACGGCCTCATCCGGAGTGCGCGGATCGAGAAGTTCCACCAGACGTTCCAGGTTGGCTGTTTGATCCGGCGGCAGGTCGCGTGGCGGCGACATGTCCAGGGTCAGGTACGTCTCGGCAAATTTCTCACGTATGGCTTCGTTTCGCGCAAGCGCCTCGCGAACCATCTCGTCGCTGGGCCCCTCTTCATCTCCGACTTCCGCGGCGAGTTTGAAGACCATTGCCCTCAGTTCATCCGGGGATTGATATCTGTCTATGTTGCCGCGATAGCCCCGATTGAACGACCACCACGCCCTTGTCCGTATGTATTGCTCTTGTGCCTCGCTGCGCCACACCTTCTCTTTCAGGACCGCCTCATACCGCTGCCTCCGAACGTCGCCTGCAAGAGGCAGCTCCTGGAACTTCCCGTCCTCGAAATGCTCGTTCTCGGAAACGCTTGCCACGACCGGGACGTCGCAGCGCCACAGGTAGGTACGGCAGCGGGGACATGCCAGCAACGCGCTTCCCTCGTCATACATCGGCCCGTCCACGTATCCATCCGTGTACACCCTGGCGCCGAACCCATTGCATGAAGCAACCGCCCACGAGGTGAACCGGCAGGTGCACCCCGGACATTGCATGACATCGACCACGTAGCTTGTCATCGAACCTCCCATTCCGCCTGAATTGCCCGCAACGTGCCGGCATTTCGCCTGTTCCGGCACGGTTCCGCCCCACAGGCGGGGCGCCTTGCGGCCCTCACACCCTCAGCGTGGGGCACGCTTCGAGGGCCGTGCGTGGCCCATCTCACGGTTGGACAAGCAAATTGGCGATTTGTGAACCGCGAACCACCTCTCCTTCGATCCGCGTGGAAGGCCGGAGCCCCGCGGGCTGACTCGCGCCAAACTGTCCGCCGGAGAACCGGGGCGGTTCACATGACCGAGGGGTTCTATGCTGCGTCCTGCAGGCGCCGGACCTTCGGCTGCTTTCTCTTTTCGGCCTGGGCCAGCTCATAATTGGCCTGCAAGGTCATCCAGAAGCGGGCAGTGCTGACCCCGGCGCGCTCCAACCGGACCGCGAGATCGGGACTGATGCCGACGCGACCGTTGATGAGGCGCGACAGCGTGGTGCGCGACAAACCGAGCCTCTGGGCGGCGTCGTTGGCTTCGATGCCGAGCGGCCGCAACACGTCTTCGCGCAGCAGCTCGCCGGGGTGCGGGAGATTCTTCATCATTGTGCCGTTCTCGTTCAACGGGTGGCGGCACACGGTCAGACCTGATCCGGCGCCAAGGGATTGCGTACCGTCAAACTGGCAAAGACACGCCCGTGGGCCAGATCCTCGCTGTACAGCGTGCGACAGCCGCTGCGGATCGCGGCCTCGACAATCAGGGCGTCAAACCACTGCAGCTGTTCGCTGCTTGCCAACGCGTTGGCATCGAGCACCAGGTTGGCATGGGTCGTCACCACCTCGAATTGCGCAAGCGCGTCCAGGGCAATGCGCGTCTCCCTGGCGCCCAGTGGTGGCTTGAATTTGCGCGTGACCACCGCCCGCAGCTCGATCATCACTTGGGTGCTGACAACGATCTCGTGCTCACTCGCGATCCCGCGCAACCATTGCGCGATCCGGCGCGCCTTGGCTGGTTCGCGTCGATCCAGACGGCGTGCCCAGAGGTTGGTGTCGACGAAAACGCGCACGTTCAGCGTCGATGCAAGGCTTCTCGCGACCAAGAGCCGGTGCTGCGCGACTTGCTGCGCCGGGCCACGCCGTCGAGCGCATCCAGGGCGGCAAGGCGGCGACTTTTCGCATCCACGTAGCGGGTCAGGTAATCGCGTACCAGCGCGTTGACCGACGTGTTTTCGCGCAACGCGGCCTCACGCGCCTTCTGCAGGATGTCGTCATCGAGGCTGAGGGTTAGATTGCCCATGTCGCACTCCACCATTGCAACACAGGATCAGTGTAGCACAGGGTTGGATCCACTGGACCTTGAAACTGGCCCTGCCAAAAGCTGGATTCCGGGTACTGCCCGCAAACAGCGCGGGCAGCCCCGGAATGACGAGCTTTCGAATTGCTCATGGCAGGCGGCTTGGCCGATGCACCGAGCCAACCGGCTCGTGAAGGATGCGGCGTCGCTGGTGATTCATCGACGACTTGCTCAGCCGATCGACCCGCGCAGAAAAACTGTTCCTGATTGTTGTCGAATCTCAGTGCTACTCTCATCGTTCGCCCCCGGCTTCAACCATGCCGGGGCAGGCTCTGAGCGTAGGCGCGTCGCGCCGGAGTCGAAGGGGCTGTCGAACGGTGCTTCGACTTCGCTTGCTGACGCAAGCTACGCTCAGCACGAACGGGATCTTCGTGACTAAGATTCGACGCGAATCAGGAAACTGTCTACTTCAGCGTCCGCTCGACACCTGCATGGCGCCCCGCCAGTACCTTGGCCACATCCGCCAGCGACAGGCCACGCGCGCGCAGCAGGACGGTGAGGTGGTAGACGAGGTCGGCGGCTTCAGCGAGCACGGCTTCGTCGTCCTGGGCCACGGCGGCCAGGGCGGTTTCGACGCCTTCCTCGCCGACTTTCTGGGCGATGCGGCGGGTGCCGGCTTCGAACAGGCGGGTGGTGTAGCTGCCCTGCGGACGTTCTGATTCCCGTTGCGCGATCAATGCGTCCAGCTTGGCGAGGAATGCCAGTGGCGGCGCTGCCTCGTCGCCGAAGCAGCTCGACGTGCCGAGGTGGCAGGTGGGGCCGTGGGGTTCGGCGGCGATGAGCAGGGTGTCGTGGTCGCAGTCGGTGCTGATGGATTTGAGTTCCAGCACGCGGCCGGAGGTTTCGCCTTTCTGCCACAGGCGCTGCCTGCTGCGGCTCCAGAAGATGACGCATCCGCTCTCGCGCGTCGCGGCCAGCGCATCGGCATTCATGTAGCCGAGCATCAGCACTTCGCCGCTTCGCCAGTGCTGCACGATGGCCGGCAGCAGGCCGCCGCCCTTGGCCCAGTCCAGCGATGCGGGATCCGGAACCGTCCTGGTGGTGGACTCGTTCACATGCGCACCCTCACGCCCTGCCCTTGCAGCCATCGCTTCAACGCCGGTATGGCGATCGCCCCGGAGTGGAACACGCTGGCCGCCAGTGCTCCGTCGACATCGGCGTCGCGGAACGCATGCAGAAAATGATCCTCGCTACCGGCTCCGCCCGATGCCACCAGCGGCACGCGGCAGGCCGCGCGCGCCGCGCGCAGTTGTTCGATGTCGTAGCCTTCGCGCACGCCGTCGCTGTCCATGCAGTTGAGGACGATTTCGCCCGCGCCGCGGCGTTGTGCCTCGCCGATCCAGTCCAAGGTGCGCCGCCGGGCCTCGCGCATGCGCGCCGGATCGCCGGTGTACTGGCGCACGCGCCATTCGCCGTCGGCGTCGCGCAGGGAATCGATGCCGACCACCACGCACTGAACGCCGAATTCCGCGGCCAGCTCGTCGATCAGCGCCGGGCGTTCGAGCGCCGGTGAATTGATCGACACCTTGTCGGCGCCGGCGTGCAGCACCGCGCGTGCGTCGGCGACGCTGCGGATGCCGCCGGCGACGCAGAACGGAATGTCGAGCGTTTGCGCGACACGTTCCACCCAGTCGCAGTCGACCGCACGCCCGGCCGGGCTGGCGCCGATGTCATAGAACACCAGCTCGTCGGCGCCGGCGTCGCGGTAACGCACGGCCAGGTCCACGATGTCGCCCACCACGACGTGGTCGCGAAAGCGCACGCCCTTGACGACGCGCCCGTCCCGCACATCCAGGCACGGGATGATGCGACGGCTCAGCATCGCATCGCTTCCTGCAGCGAAAGATTGCCTTCCAGCAGCGCGCGCCCGACGATCACCGCGCCCACGCCGGTTTCGCGGACGCGCCGGATGTCGTCCAGCGAACACGCGCCGCCGGAAGCCTGGATGGTGAATTCCGGTGCCAGCGCGTGCAGGTCGCGATACAGCTTGAGGTTGAAGCCGGTCAGCGTGCCGTCGCGGTCGATGTCGGTGCACAGCACGTCGCGCGCGCCGGCACGCCGGTAGTGGGATACGAGATCGGCCAGTCGCACCGAGGATTCCTCGGTCCAGCCATGTACCGGCAGGCGCCAGCTTCCGGCAAGGCGGCGCACGTCCAGTGCCAGCACCAGCTTGTCCGGCCCGAACTGGTTGATCCAGATCGCGGTGGCGTAGGGGTTTTCGACCGCGACGCTGCCGACCACGACGCGCGCGACCCCGGCCGTCAGCAGGCGCCGCAGGTCATCGGTGGTGCGCACGCCACCGCCGGCCTGCACTTCCAGCCGCCCGGCCCTGGCGATCGCCTCGATGGCGGCGAGATTTTCGAAGCGCCCGCTGCGCGCGCCGTCAAGATCCACCACGTGCAGCCGTTGCACGCCACTGTCGGCATAGCGCTCGGCAAGGTCCAGCGGCTTGCAGGCGAACACGGTTTCACGCGCGTAGTCGCCCTGGCGCAGCCGCACCACGCGGCCGCCGCGCAGGTCGATCGCGGGAATGACCTGGAAGCTCATGTCGCAAGAAAATTGCGCAGCAGCGCCGTCCCCAGAACGGCGGAACGTTCCGGATGGTACTGCACGCCCAGGAAATTGGCACGGCCGATCGCGGCCGAAAACCGCACGCCGTGCTCGCAGCTGGCAAGCGTCGCTTCGCACTCGGGTACCGCGTAGCCGTGCACGAAATAGGCCCAGCCGCCGCCGGCCTGCCCGTTCACCAGCGAATGCGCCTTGCAGCCGGTGACACGGTTCCAGCCCATGTGGGGAACACGGATGCCGGGCTGCGCGGGAAGTTTTTGCACCGGCGCGTCGATCACGCCCAGGCAATCGACATCGCCCTCTTCCGAATGGCTGCACAGGAGCTGCATCCCCAGGCATACGCCCAGCACCGGCTGGCGAAGTTGCCGCAATACTTCGACCAGGCCCAGGTCGCGCAACCGCGTCATCGCCGCGGCCGCGGCGCCAACGCCCGGCAGGATCACGTGGTCGGCCGCGCGGATTTGCGCTGCATCGGCGCTCAGGCAGGCGTCCACGCCGAGACGCTGCAGCGCGTAACGCACGGAGCCTATGTTGGCGCCGCCGGTATCGACCAGCACCACGCTCACGCGAGCACGCCCTTGGTGCTGGGCAGGACCTCGCCATCGCGGCGCAAGGCCTGACGCAGGGTGCGACCGACGACCTTGAAGCAGGCCTCGACCATGTGGTGTGCGTTTTCCCCGCGCACCGCAAGGTGCAGGTTGGCGCCCAGCGCGTCGCACAGCGAGCGGAAGAAGTGCGGCACCAGTTCGGTCGGAAGCCCGCCCACGCGCTCGCGCGGAAAGTGGCCGTCAAACACGAAAAAAGCGCGCCCGGAGAGATCCAGTCGCGCGTCCGCGGCGCTCTCGTCCATCGGCAGCGAAAAGCCGTAGCGGCCGATGCCGCGCTTGTCGCCGAGCGCCGAGCGCAACGCGGTGCCGAGTGCCAGCGCGCAATCCTCGACCGTGTGGTGTTCATCCACACCGGTGTCGCCTTCGCAGCGCAGGCGCAGCGAGAAGCCGCCGTGGGTGCCAAGCTGCTCCAGCATGTGGTCGAGGAAGCCGATGCCGGTTGTGATGTCCGGTCGGGCGGCATCGTCGAGGTCCACGCGCACCACGATGCGCGTTTCCCGGGTTGCGCGGTGCACCTCTCCGATCCGCGGACGATCGAGCAGCCGATGCGCGATTTCCGGCCAGCCAAGACCATCGTGGCCGATGCGAAAGCCGCGCACGCCGAGGTTGTCGGCCAGTTGCATGTCGGTTTCGCGATCGCCCACCAGCGCCGAATCGGCACGGCTCCAGCCATCATCGGAAAGGTAGTGCCGGAGCATGCCGATGCCGGGCTTGCGGGTGTCCAGCCCATCATGCTCGAAACTGCGATCGACCAGCACTTCGCGAAATTCGATGCCCTGCGATGCCAGGATTCGCAGCAGCAGTTCCTGCGGGCCGCGGAAGGCCGCTTCCGGGAAGCTCGCGGTGCCAAGGCCGTCCTGGTTGGTCACCATCACCAGTTCGTGGCCGGCCGCCACGCAGCGCTGCAGCGCCGCGACCACACCGGGCACCAGATCGAACTTGGCGAAGTCATCCAGTTGCCCGTCGGCAGGCTCGACCACCAGGCAGCCGTCGCGGTCCAGGAACAGCAGCTTGCGCTTC
Organism: uncultured Rhodanobacter sp.; assembly: GCA_964489055.1. GTDB lineage: Bacteria > Pseudomonadota > Gammaproteobacteria > Xanthomonadales > Rhodanobacteraceae > 66-474. The sequence goes on from CAZAXF010000035.1 coordinate 26,181, forward strand.
ATGCGCGTGGCTCCGCGAGGGTCTTGTTCACGGCGCAATTGCGCACCGGCGACACGGCACGAAGCACATCGAGCACCCGCCCGTTTTCCCCGGGTGTGCCGATGGTGATGCGCAGTGCGTCGTCAAGCCGCGGGTAGCGGCGCACGTCGCGCACCGCAATGCCGGCGGCGCGCAATGCCGTGAGGGCGGCCTCGGGATCCTGCATGCGCACGGTGAGGAAATTCGCCTGCGATGGGAGTACCTCGCGCACCCAGGACAACCCTTCCAGCGCCCGGCGCATGCGCTCGCGCTCGGTTACCGTGACCTCGACGTGCTGGCGCATCGCGCGGCAGCCTTCGGCGGACATCGCTGCCAGTGCGACCTCGACGCACGGCGCGGGCAACGGATACGGCGCCATCAGCTTGTGCAGCAGACCGATCACGCGCGCATCGGCGAGCACCGCGCCGATGCGCGCGCCGGCCAATGCCCAGGCCTTGGACAGCGTGCGCAGGACCACCAGGTTTTCCACCTCGCCGACATACGTGGCAACGCTGGCCGCATCCACGCCGGATCCGGCAAACTCCACATAGGCTTCATCGACCACCACCAACGCCCGCCCCACCAGCGCGTCGGCCAGCCGCAGGATGTCATCGCGCGCGACGCCCGTCCCCACCGGGTTGTTGGGCGCGCACACGAACACCAGCTTCACCGCGGGCGTCACGGCAGCCAGCAGGGCATCGACGTCCAGGCCGAAATCGGCACCCAGCGGAGCCTCGACCACGTCCGCGCCCTGCACCCGCGCACAGACGGCATACAGCCCGAAGGTTGGCGGTGATGTCAGGATCGCGTCGCGGCCAGCGCGGCAGAATCCGCGCACCAGCAGGTCGATGCCCTCGCCGCTGCCGCGCCCCACGAACACGTTCTCCGGCGCAACGCCATGGAGCCCCGCGAGCCGCGCGATCAGCTCCGCCGGCTGCGGCTCGGGATAGCGGTTCCACGGGTGTTCGGCGCCATGCGGCGGCCACGGCGATTCGTTGGCATTCAGCAACACGGTCTCGCCGCCGCCTTCGGCACGCGCGGAGGAGTACGCCTCCAGCGCCAGGATGTCGGGCCGTGCGAGTTCGAGGACGTTCATGCCGGTGCGGAAGCCGGTGCTGAATCGATCCGTTCCAGACGGGCCCCGACCGCGCGCCGGTGCGCATCCAGTTGTTCGGCCGCGGCCAGCGTGGCAGCACAGGGGCCGATCGCTGCAAGACCCGCGCGCGTGCACTCCTGCACCGTGACCTGCTTCTGGAAGCTCGCCACCGACAGCCCGCTGACGCTGCGCGCCCAGCCGTACGTCGGCAGCACGTGATTGCTGCCGCTGCAGTAGTCGCCGACCGATTCCGGCGTCCACGCACCGAGAAATACCGAGCCAGCGCTTTCGACGCGATCCAGCCAGCGCCGCGGCTCGCGCACCGCAAGGATCAGGTGTTCGGGCGCATAGCGGTTGCTCACTTGCAGTGCCGTGGCGATCGAGTCCACGTCGATGAACCGCGCATGCGCCAGCGACGCCGAAGCGATGGCTGCGCGCGGCAGTTCCCGGCATTGCCGCTGCACTTCGCCGGCAACCGCATCCAGCAACGACGGTGAATCGCTGACCAGCAACACCTGCGAGTCGGGGCCGTGTTCGGCCTGCGACAGGAGATCCGCCGCGACCAGCTCGGCATCGGCGCCGTCATCGGCGATCACCAGCACTTCGGACGGGCCGGCCGGCATGTCGATGGCGACGCCATCCGGGTCGGCCGACACCTGCAGCTTGGCCTCGGTGACGAACGCGTTGCCGGGGCCGAACAGCTTGTCGCAGCGCGGCACCGATTCGCTTCCGTACGCCAGCGCCGCGATCGCCTGCGCGCCGCCGAGCTTGAACACCCGGTGCACGCCGCACGCGCGCGCCGCAAACAGCACCGCCGCATCACACTGTCCGTCCTGGCGCGGCGGCGAGCACAGCACGACTTCAGCGCAGCCGGCCAGTCGCGCCGGAATCGCCAGCATCAGCGCCGTCGAGGGTAGTGGCGCGCTGCCCGCGGGCACGTACAGTCCGACGCGGCGAATCGGCCTGGAAACCCGCTCGACGCGCACGCCAGGCGCGGTGTCCACCGCAACCACTGCCGGCATGCAGGCGCGATGAAAGGTTTCGATGCGCGCTGCGGCTTCGTGGATGGCACGCTTCAGCTTGTCGTCCAGGCTGGCCGCGGCCGCGTCGAACCCGGCCGCGGTGACTTCCAGTGCATCCAGCGTTGTCCCGTCGAAGCGCGCGGTGCAATCACGGAGTGCGGCGTCGCCGCGACTCCGCACGCTGTCCAGAATGTCCGCAACGGCTGCGCGCACGCGGCGCTCGCGTGCCTGCGGCGGACGCGCCAACGCCGCACGTCGTGCATCACAATCCAGTTCGTTCCAGATCACGCGCTTCATGACAGGGCCCGCTCAACCGGCAGGACGAACAACTCGCGCGCACCGGCGCGCTGGATCGCTTCCAGTTGCCGCCAGCCAAGCTCGTCCGCGCACAACGCCTGCAGCATCACCTGCCCCGGCTGGCCGTCCATCTGCAACACCGTGGCGTGCGGCGAACCCGGCAGCGCGCGCTGGATCGCATCAATCGACTCGCGCGCGGCCTGGAGCAGGAGCAGGCGCGACCCGCGCACCCTCGTGACGCCGTCGATGCGCCGCAGCAGCAGTTCGATCGCGCCGCGGCGCTCGTCCAGTGGCAGGGTTTCGGGCGCCACCAGCACCGCGGTGCTCTCCAGCACCACGTCCACTTCGCGCAACTGGTTGGCGGCCAGGGTCGCCCCGCTCTGCACCAGGTCGCAGATGGCGTCGGCGGTGCCCAGTCGCGGCGCGATTTCCACCGAGCCCGACAAGGTCACCACTTCCGCCGCAACGTCGCGGTCGCGCAGCCAAGCGCGGAGCAGCGCGGGGTACGAGGTCGCCACCCGCAAACCCTGCAGCGATTCCGCAGTGGCATACTCCTGTGCCGCCGGCACCGCGATTGCCAGGCGACAGCTACCGAAGCCGAGATCGCGCAGCACCTGCAACGGCGATCCGGAACCATTGGCCATCGCGGCGCCTTCGGCGACCACGTTGCGGCCGACGATACCGAGATCGCACGCGCCCTGCCGGATCAAGCCGGGAATGTCGTCGTCGCGCACCCGCAACAGGTCGATCGGCTCGCCCTCGCCGTAGCAGAACAGCCCGTCGCGGCTGCGCCGGAACGCCAGGCCACAGCGTTCGAGCAGATCGAAACATGGATCGCTGAGGCGCCCCGAACGCTGCACCGCGATCCGCACCCTTTGTCGCTGGCTCATGCGCGTCGCCTCCGCGCGCCGCGCCGCCGGCGCGCCACCCGCGCCGCGGCCGTCTGGTATCCGCCGTTGCCGTGCATCAAAAAGCGGGCAACGCGCCCGATGGTGGTGATGCTTACCGCGGTGTGCGCGTGGATTTCCCGATACGGCATGCCGTCGAGCACGAACGGCACCACCGACCAGCGGTCGGCCAGCGCCTCCAGCTCGGCCGGAGTACAAAGGTCATGCAGCAGTGCTCGCATCTCGCCGACGTCGCGCATGGCCAGCAGGGCCTTGCACAGGCGGGTCTCGGCGGAATCGGCCGGGGTTTCGGGTTCCAGGGCTCGGCGTTTCATGGCGGCGTCCAGACGGAGGCAGGCAATCGATGTGCAGGAGGAAACCAGGCACACCAATGTACTAACGCGTTAGTACATTGGCCACGAATTCTAGCGGCACCTGCCGCGCCCTGCAACAGATTTCACACACGGAGGACCGACCGGCTGCCTGCCCCGCAAAGAGCCGGGGAAGAAGGCTGGTCCTGGATCTCCGGATGCAACGAATGACTCCCTCTCCCCCAACGGGTTCATCGTTGCGGGAGGAGCCGGGATGAGGGGGCAATCTGTCCGCTGCCGGGACCACCGTAAGAACCTGCGTACGGATCGGCCAACTCTGCTCCGCATGCAGGGTGCGCTGAACCATGAAGCCCCGCCCCCCTCACCCAACCCTCTCCCCCGCGCGCAGCGCAGGGGAGAGGGCTTTTCCGGGATCACCGGACGCAACGGACGACTCCCTCCCCAAAACGATCATCGTTGGGTAGGGACCGTGGTGAGCGAGCAATCTGTCCGCTGCCGGGACGTCGCGCAAACCGGCGTGCGGTTCGGCCAACTCTGCTCCGCATGCAGGGTGCGCTGAACCATGAAGCCCCGCCCCCCTCACCCAACCCTCTCCCCCGCGCACAGCGCGGGGGAGAGGACTTCTCCGGGATCACCGGACGCAACGCATGACTCCCCTCCCCCATCAGCTTCATCTTCGGGGGAGAGGGTTTTCCCACGATTGTCGGTGGCAACGGATGTCTCCCTCTCCCGCAACGGCTTCATCGTTGGGGGAGAGGGCCGGGGTGAGGGGAAGTCGGCTACGGGTACGCGTCGAACGCCCGCTCGCGCACCAGTCGGCAGGCGTCGGCGACGTCGTGTTGCATGGCGCGATCTCGGTGCATGAAGGCAATCGTCTCGCGGATCCGCGCGTGGGCAGCGCCGACTGCACCGCCGGGGTGAAACGCCTCGGCGCCGGCCAGCTGGTCGGCCAACGCCTGCACTTCCTGCTCGAACTGCGCGCGCTGGGCGCTGCCTTCGGCCGGCGCGTGTTCCACCTTGGCGGCCAGCGCCTGCCAGCCGGCGGTGGCGGCGAGGCGGCGCGCGGCGTTGAGCATTTCGTTGCGGTAGTCGAGTGCCTGGGCCGCGGTATACAGCTCGAGCGCCAGCACGTCGGAGAGGTCGTGCATCATGTCCAGCACCTGGCGCGCCTCGTTGGCGCCCATCGAGACGTGGTCCTCGGCGTTGGCGCTGGTCGGGATCGAATACACGCTGGCCGGATGCGCGAGCGTGGCCAGTTCGTTGACCAGCGCCGCGGCGGTGTACTGCACGATCATGAAGCCCGAGTCGGTGCCGTCCTCGTTGCCGGTCAGGAACGCCGGCAGGCCGTCGTTGTTGGCCGGATCCACCAGCTTGTTGAGGCGGCGTTCGGAGATCGACG
>CAZAXF010000036.1:0-28812 GCA_964489055.1 uncultured Rhodanobacter sp.
CGGCGTCCTGCCTCGGGCGTTCGGACTGACGCGAACTGCCACCGGCAGTTCGCGACAGTTCTCACCCCTTCGTTCCGAAGGGGGTGACTTCGCGATCAACCGAGCATGGCTGCGATCCTGGCCAGTTGCGTGGCCGCGACGTCGCGGCGGGCCTCGGCGTCGGCTTCGGGGTCGACGCCGTCGCGATGCACGTCGGGCGCGGGCAGCTCGTCCAGGAAGCGGCTCGGTTTGTGGGTGAAGTTCTGGCCGAAGCGTCGGCCGTGGGTGCTGTAGCTGAGGTGCAGCCATTCTTTCGCGCGCGTGAGGCCGACGTACAACAGCCGGCGTTCCTCGTCCAGGCGGCCTTCGTCGATCGCGCCCTCGTGCGGCAGCGTGCCGTCTTCGCAACCGACAATGTGGACCGAGCGAAACTCCAGGCCCTTGGCTGCGTGCAGCGTCATCAGGCGCACCGCATCGCCGCCATCGTCCTGGTCGGCGCGGCTGAGCAGCGCCAGTTGTGCCGCGAGATCGCCAGCGCGCGCGCGACCGCCGTCCATGGCCCGGAACCAGCTGGCGAGTTCGCGCAGGTTCCCGAGCCGACGCTCGCGCAGCGCCTCGTCGCGCGCACCCTGCGCGATGTGTTCGGCATAGCGCGTGCGGCGCAGCAGTTCGGCCACCAGTTCCGCGGCGGGCATCTTCCGCGCGCAGCCGGCAAGCTCGTCGACCAGTTGTACGAAACCGCGCAGTGCCGCCGCCGACCGTGCGGCCAGTTGCTGCAGCACCGCGGCGCTGCGCGCCGCGCGCAGCAGCGACAGATGCCTGGATTGCGCCAGCGTCCCCAATTTTTCCAGCGTGGTCGCGCCGATTTCGCGACGCGGCACGTTGACGATGCGCAGAAACGCCGCGTCGTCTTCGGGGTTGGCGAGCAGCCGCAGATAGGCCAGCACGTCCTTGACCTCGGCCCGGTCAAGGAACCCCAGCGCGCCGGTGAGGTGATAGGGGATGCGCGCCAGTTGCAGGGCCTTTTCCAGTGGCCGCGCCTGGTGCTTGCCGCGGTACAGCACCGCACAGTCGGACCAGGCCAGGCTGTGCTTTTCGTGCCCGAGGAGCAGCAGCGAGGCAACGCGATCGGCCTCCTGCCCGGCGTCGCGGCATTGAAGCACCCGGATGCGATCGCCTTCGCCGTGCGCGCTCCACAGTTTCTTGGGATGCGCGTGCGCGTTGTGCGCGATCAGGGCATTGGCCACACGCAGGATGCGCTTGGCACAGCGGTAGTTCTGTTCCAGCTTGACCACGCGCAGGCCGGGATAGTCGCGCGCCAACTGGTCGAGGTTGCCGGGGTCGGCGCCGCGCCAGGCGTAGATCGACTGGTCGTCGTCGCCCACGCAGGTGAACGCGCCGCGCTCGCCGGCCAGCAGTTTCAGGAACGCATACTGCGCGGCGTTGGTGTCCTGGCATTCGTCCACCAGCAGGTAGCGGATGCGTTCGCGCCAGGCCGCGCGCACTTCCTCATCACCTTCAAGGATCGCCACCGGCAGGCGGATCAGGTCATCGAAATCCACCGCGTTGAAAGCCGCGAGGCGTTGCTGGTAGGCGTCGTAGAGTTTGGCGGCTTCCAGTTCGCGTGGCGCGCGCGCGGCCGCCAACGCCGCATCCGGCGTCAGGCCGTCGGCCTTCATCCGCGACAACAGGCTGCGCAGGCGAAACAGTTGCTCCGGTTTCGCGCCCGCGCCGGCGAGGTCCTTGACGATGCCGGCGCTGTCGTCGGCATCCAGCACCGAGAAGCCGCGCCGCAGGCCCGCCCGCGCGTGCTCGATCTGCAGGAACTTCAGGCCCAGCGCGTGGAAGGTGGATACCTGCAGCGCTTCGGCATCGTCGCGCCGCACCCGCCGGCCCACGCGTTCGCGCATTTCGCGCGCGGCCTTGTTGGTGAAGGTGATCGCCGCGATCTTCGCGGGCGGGACGATGCCGCGCGCCACCAGGTGCGCGATCTTCTCGACGATCACGCGGGTCTTGCCCGAGCCTGCGCCGGCCAGCACCAGCAGCGGTCCGTCGCAGTATTCCACCGCCGCGTGTTGTTGGGGATTGAGCATGGGCAAGCGTCGCGCAGCGCGTTCGTGCAAGAATGACGATTGTCTGCGGGATGCGTGGCGATGGCCAGCGCCCGCGCCTGCACCCGAGGAAGTTCCTGATGGAAGAAGCCGACTGGTCGCGCCCGCGCTGGGATCGCGACGAAGCCAGGGCGCTGATGGTGTATTTCGTGTTCGGCGCGTTCGCCGCCGAGCTCGAGCTCGACTTGTCCGCGCACGGCAGTGAAGGGCTTCCCGAGGGCGTCGAGATGCGCCGCATTCCCAGGGCCATGCTGCCGCACTGGGACGGCCATCCGTTGCGCGGCGCGCTGGGCGAGATCCTGCGTGCCGGCGACCCCGATGCATTCGAGGCCGCGCGCAAGGCGCCCGAATGCATGATGCTGCATGGCGAGCTGGCTGATTCGGCTTCGCTTGCGTACCTGCGCAACTGCCTTGGCGTGGTTTCGGCGCTGCTCGATGCCGGTGGCGTCAGCGTGGTCGATCCGCAGACCATGACGATCTTTTCCGCCGATGCGTGGCGCGAACGCTACACCGGCAACGGCGCCGCCACGCCGCGCAACCACGTGTTGATCCTGGCGCAGGACGACGCCGACGGCGCCGCGCGCATCAAGACCCGCGGCATGCGCAAGTTTGCGCGCCCCGACATCAGCGTGCGCGGCGTGCCCGCGGCCGACGTGCAGCGCGCTGGCGCGCTGGCGGCGCGGCTGGTCGACCTGGAGGCCCAGGGAATGCGCTTCGGTGACGGCTCGACCGTGACCGCCGAGGGCCTGTCGACGGAACTTACGGTGCGCCGCGCCGGTTCCCTGGACGATCCGGAGTTCAACAACACGCACCTGGAACTCACCTGGCCCTAGTCCAAAAACAACTTCGTCATTCCGGACGAACCCACGAAGTGGGTGCAATCCGGAATCTGCTCTTGATGGCAACGGAACAACGACAGGCTCCGGATTCCCGCGTCGGCAAGCGCGCCCAGTCCCCCGAATGACGAAGGCACTTCGGGACGGGACGCCCGCGCGCCAATCGCGTATCTTGATCACATGCGTGTTTCCGCTTCCATCGACATCCCCGAGTCCGAACTGACCGAGCGCTTCCTGCGCGCGGCGGGCCCCGGTGGCCAGCACGTCAATCGCACCGAGAGCGCGGTGGAACTGCGCTTCGACGTGGCGCGCTCGCCGTCGCTGCCCGAGGCCGTGCGCGCGCGGGTGCTGGCGCGGCGCGACCGCCGCTTGACCGAAGATGGCGTGCTGGTGATCCAGGCCCGGCGCTTCCGCGACCAGGCCCGCAACCGCGAGGATGCGCGGGCGCGGCTGGCGGCGATCCTCCGCGCCGCGCTGCAGCCGCCGAAAAAACGCGTGCCCACCCGGCCAAGCCGCGCATCGAAGGAACGCCGCCTCGCCGGCAAGAAACAGCGCGGCGCGCTGAAGCGCAACCGTGGGCGCGACTGGAGCCACGAGTGAAATCCATTGGGGACCGGGGACCGGGGACCGGGGACCGGACGCATGGATCGCGCCGCGCGTTGCCGGCGACGCTGCCGCCGCACATGCCACAGTTTCCCGCCCGCGCCTATCGGCGGTTCTTCCGCGGCTGGGTGCGCATCAGCGGCTGGCACCTGGAAGGCGAGTTGCCCGACGTGGCAAAACTGGTGCTGATCGTGGCGCCGCACTCGTCATGGTGGGACGGCTTCTGGGGCCTGCTGTTCAAGGTCGCCTTGGGTGCGGACGTTGCCTTCATGGCCAAGCGCGAACTGTTCCGCTGGCCGCTGGGCGGATTGCTGCGGCGGCTGGGCGGCGTGCCGATCGAACGCCGCGCAGCGCACGACGTGGTCGACCAGATGGTCGAACGCTTTGCCGTCGCCGAACGACTGTGGCTGGGCATCGAACCCGAAGGCACCCGCAAGGCCGTGCGCAGATGGAAAAGCGGCTTCTGGCACATCGCCCGCCAGGCCGGTGTACCGATCCTGCCTGCGTATTTCGACTACCCACGCAAGGTCATCGGCCTCGGCCCGCTGTTCCACCCCACCGCCGACAAGGACGCCGACATCGCCGCCCTGCGCGCGTTCTACGCCCCCCATCAAGGAAAGCACCGAGGAATCTGAGCACGATGGGAACATCGTGACGCAGCCGAAGCCGGTCCCGCCCGACACCAACTTCCCCTCTCCCCCAAAACGGCTCCATCGTTTTGGGGGAGAGGGCAAAGGGTGAGGGGGGCCAAAGTTTCGGTACACCTGGAACCCTCCGGCGATACGAGCGCCAACCCCCTCACCCCGACCCTCTCCCCCGACGAAAAGCCGTCGGGGGAGAGGGAGCAAAGCCGGCACCAACTTCCCCTGTCCCCGACAAACAGCCATCGGTGGAGAGGGAGAAGGCTCTTCGCCTCCCGGACATCCCCCCGACGCCAAGGCGCCGACCCCCCTTCCTCCGGAAGGGGGTGGTCAGGCTTCCCCCTTCGCTTGCGAAGGGGGATTGAGGGGGATGGCTTTTCGCCTCCCGGACATCCCCCCGACGCCAAGGCGTCGACCCCCTTCCTCCGGAAGGGGGTGGTCAGGCTTCCCCCTTCGCTTGCGAAGGGGGATTGAGGGGGATGGCTTTTCGCCTCCCGGACATCCCCCCGACGCCAAGGCGTCGACTCCCTTCCTCCGGAAGGGGGTGGTCAGGCCTCCCCCTTCGCTTGCGAAGGGGGATCGAGGGGGATGGCTTTTGCCGCTCGCAACGCCTCAGCGCTGCGAATGTCCCGTCTCGTCGTGTTCGCGATGGGTCGCGAGGCCCGGCTTGATCTGGTCGATGAAGCCACGTGCCTCGGCGGACAGGTACTTGCCCTTGCGCATCACCACGCCGTAGCTGCGCTGCGGAAACCACGCGCGCATGTTGCGCGCGACCAGGCGGTCGTTGTCGGCGTCGGTCAGGCAGATGCCGGTGACGATGGAAATGCCGAGCCCCATCGCGACGTATTCCTTGATGACTTCCCAACCGCCGACTTCGATGGCCACGGTATAGGGCACCTTGCGCTTCTGGAACACCAGGTCCACCAGCCGGTAGGTCGTCAGCCGGTGCGGCGGCAGGATCAGGCCGTACGGGGACAGGTCGGAAAGGCGCAGGTCGGGCTTGTCGGCGAGCGGATGGTCCAGCGGCAGGATCAGCATCGGGTCGTAGCGCTGGAAGGGCTGGTAGGTGATGTCGTGCGGCACGTCCAGCATCGAGCCGACCGCGAAGTCGGCCTTGTTGGTGCGCAGCATTTCCAGCCCGTCGCGTCCGGTGACGTTGGCAAGCTGCAAGCGCACACCCGGATATTTTTCGCGGTAGCCGGCGACCAGCGGTGGGAGCAGGTACTGGATGGTCGATGAACCGGCGGCGATGGTGAGCTCGCCGGAGCCCAGGCCTTCCATGGCACTGTGGAACTGCGCATCGAGCGAATCCATGCCTTCCACCAGCGGCCGGGCCTGTTCGAACAGCGCCTGGCCGGCCACCGTCAACGTGATGCGGCGACGACCGCGCTCGACCAGTCGCGCGCCCAGCTCGCGCTCCAGCGCCTGCAACTGCAGGCTGACCGACGGCGCCGAGAGGAACAGCGACTCGGCGGCGCGCGCCAGGGTGCCCAGCTTGGCGATCGCGACGAACGCACGGAGCTGCTTGTAGCGGTTGCCCTTGTAGTAGAAGCGCGAGCTGCCACCGTCGCGCGCTGCACCCTTGCGCGGCCGCGATTTGCGCCCGGCGGCCTTCCGTTCAGTGGTTTTCCTGTCGCGGGTTGCTTTCTTGTTCAAATACTTGGGTCATACATTGGTGTTGTCAAACGTATACGTTGAAAGCTTTGCTTTGTCAAACCGTATGGACAGGACTAGCGTCGGATGCATCACCGCTGGCAGAGGAGATGCATCCGATGGCCGTTCCGATGGAAGTCCTGCGCGAAGAAAACGCAGTCGAAACCCCGACAACCGAAATTGCAGGCGACCTGTCGCCTGCCCACGCCGCGATCCTGACCCCGGACGCCCGCGCCCTGCTGGCCGACCTGCACCGTCGCTTCGAACCCCGCCGCCAGGCACTGCTGGCCCGCCGCGAGGCGCTGCAGGCGCGCTTCGATGCCGGCGAGTTGCCCGACTTTCGCGCCGACACCCGCGACATCCGCGAGTCCGAATGGACCGTCGCCTCGATTCCCGCCGCGCTGCGCGACCGGCGCGTGGAGATCACCGGGCCGGTCGACCGCAAGATGGTAATCAACGCGCTCAACTCGGGCGCCAACGTGTTCATGGCCGACTTCGAGGACTCCACCACGCCGACCTGGTCGAACCTGCTGGATGGCCAGGCGAACCTGCGCGACGCGGTGGACGGCAGCATCGAATACCGTTCCGCCGACGGCCGCGAATATCGCCTGGCCGATCGCACCGCGGTGTTGATGGTGCGGCCTCGCGGCTGGCACCTGCCGGAAAAGCACGTACGCGTCGATGGCGAGCCGGTTTCGGGCGCGCTGTTCGATTTCGCGCTGTTCGCCTTCCACAACGCGCACGCCCTGGCCGGGCGCGACCTTGGCCCGTACTTCTACCTGCCCAAGCTGCAGTCGATGGAAGAGGCCGCGCTGTGGGACGAGGTGATGGCGTACACCGAGGCCGAACTCGGCCTTGCCACCGGCACCTTCAAGGCCACGGTGCTGATCGAGACCCTGCCCGCGGCGTTCCAGATGGACGAGATCCTGCACGCGCTCAGGCGGCGCGTGGTCGGCCTCAACTGCGGGCGCTGGGACTACATCTTCTCGTACCTGAAGACCCTGCGCGGCCATGCCGACCGGGTACTTCCCGAGCGCGGCCAGGTGACCATGACCGTGCCGTTCCTGCGCAATTATTCGCAACTGCTGATCCGCACCTGCCACCGCCGCGGCGCGTTCGCGATGGGCGGCATGGCCGCGCAGATTCCGATCAAGGGTGATGAGGCGGCGAACGAGGCCGCGCTGGCCAAGGTGCGCGCCGACAAGCTGCGTGAAGTCGGTGACGGCCACGATGGCACCTGGGTCGCGCATCCGGCGCTGGTGAAGGTCGCGCGCGAGGTGTTCGATTCGCGCATGCCGATGGCGCACCAGTGCCACATCAAGCGCAAGGACGTGCGCGTGACGCGCGACATGCTGCTGGCGCCGTGCGGCGGCAGCATCACCCACGCCGGTTTCGACAACAACGTCGAGGTCGCACTGCGCTACCTCGCCTCGTGGCTGGAGGGCCAGGGCTGCGTCCCGATCCATCACCTGATGGAGGACGCCGCCACCGCCGAGATCGCGCGTACCCAGTTGTGGCAGTGGCTGCACCACGAAGGCGGGCTCGCGTTCGATGACGGCGCACCGATCACGCCGGCGCGCTTCGATCAGGCCCTGGCCAGGCATGCGCACGCGCTCGCCAACGGCGACCGACCCGGCGCCGCCAGCGCTGAAAAGGCCGCACAGCTCCTGGGCGAGCTGGTGCGTGCCGACACGCTCGCCGACTTCCTGACCCTGCCCGCCTACGCGCGAATCTGACCCAGCCGCCAATTCCCGCCCAACCCGGAGATCCGAAATGACCAAACCTGCAAGCATGCCCACCGCCGAACAACTGCAACTGGACTGGAACAACAACGCGCGCTGGAACGGTGTCGTGCGCGACTACGCCGCCGCCGACGTGGTGCGCCTGCGCGGCAACGTCCACGTCGAGCACTCGCTGGCCCGGCGCGGCGCCGAACGCCTGTGGCGCGACCTCAATCAGGAACCCTTCATCAACGCGCTGGGCGCGCTGACCGGCAACCAGGCGGTGCAGCAGGTCAAGGCCGGACTGAAGGCGATCTACCTTTCCGGCTGGCAGGTAGCGGCCGACGCCAATACCGCCGGCACCATGTATCCCGACCAGTCGCTGTACCCGGTCGATGCGGTTCCGAACGTGGTGCGCCGGATCAACAACGCGCTGCTGCGCGCCGACCAGATCCACCACAGCGAGGGCATGGACGACATCGACTGGCTGGCGCCGATCGTGGCCGATGCCGAGGCCGGTTTCGGCGGCGTGCTCAACGCCTACGAACTGATGAAGCACATGATCGACGCGGGTGCCGCCGGCGTGCATTTCGAGGACCAGCTTTCCAGCGCCAAGAAGTGCGGCCACATGGGCGGGAAGGTACTGGTGCCGACCGCCGAGGCGGTCAGCAAGCTGGTGGCCGCGCGGCTGGCGGCCGACGTCGCCGGCGTGCCCACCCTGATCGTGGCGCGCACCGACGCGATGGGCGCCGGCCTTCTGACCTCCGACGTCGACGTGCGTGACCATGAATTCTGCACCGGCGAGCGCACGGTGGAAGGTTTCTTCCAGACCCGGCCGGGAATCGAGCAGGCCATCGCGCGCGGCCTGGCCTACGCGCCCTACGCCGACCTGGTGTGGTGCGAGACCTCCAAACCCGACCTCGAACAGGCCCGCCGCTTCGCCGAGGCGATCCACGCCCGCTACCCGGGCAAGCTTCTGGCCTACAACTGCTCGCCAAGCTTCAACTGGAAGCAGAACCTCGATGCGGACACCATCGCCACGTTCCAGACGCAACTTGCCGACATGGGCTACCGGTTCCAGTTCATCACCCTGGCCGGCTTCCACGCCCTCAACCACTCGATGTTCCAGCTCGCCCGCGGCTACCGCGACCGCCAGATGGCCGCCTACGTGGAACTGCAGGAAGCCGAGTTCGCGGCCGAGAAGGATGGCTACACCGCCGCGCGCCACCAGCGCGAAGTCGGCGCCGGCTACTTCGACGCCGTCAACCAGGCCATCGCCGGCGGCCGCTCCTCGCTCTCTGCCCTGGAAGGCTCCACCGAACAGGACCAGTTCCGCCGCGACGCCGCCTGCGCCTGAATCCTCCCTCGCCCTGCAAGTTGCGGGGCAGAGGGCTTTCCGCGCAGCCCAGTCAGCTCCCTCTCCCCCAACAGCTTCATTGTCGCGAGCGAGAGGGCTTTCCCCGCGCAGCGCATACAACTCCCTCTCCCCCAACAGCTTCACCGTTGGGGGAGAGGGTTGGGGTGAGGGGGTAAGACCTCGCCTACGCGAAACATCGGCGGGAACCCTGATTGCGGCCCGGATCACTCCGCTTCGGTTTCACCGGCGTTCCACCTTGCAACATCCGCCCCCTCACCCAACCCTCTCCCCCGCAACAGGTTGCGGGGGAGAGGGCTTTTTTTGCACAACGCGGACAGCCCCCTTGCCCCCGACAGCTTCACCGTCGCGAGCGAGAGGGCTTTCCCCGCGCAGCGCATACAACTCCCTCTCCCCCAACAGCTTCACCGTTGGGAAAGAGGGTTGGGGTGAGGGGGGGGGTGAGTCTCCAGCTTGCGACATGCTTCCGGTTGTACGAGGGGCGTGGCAGTTGCCGTTGCCGCGCCGGGTGCGGGTGGGCCCGGGCTGCGCTATGATCGAGACGAGACAGGGCGGGAGTTCCGCAGAGTGACGAGTGCGTTGCCGGAACCAACAATGGCCAAGGCCAGCGAGTCCACACCGGGCGTGCCGGTGATGGGCAGCCTGCCGCGCCAGATGTCCGCGCAGGAAATGCAGTTGTTCGCCAGCGTCGGCGAGCGCGAGGACCTGGCATCGGGCCAGGCCGTGTTCAAGCGCGGTGAATTCGGCCGCAGCATGTTCGTGATCGAATCCGGTCGCATCCTGCTGGAATTTGCCGGCGACCTGCCCGACAAGCTGATCGGTCCCGAGGAATACTTCGGCGAGCTGGCGCTGTTCGTCGGCAACCATGCGCGCTCGGGAAGTGCGGTGGCCGCCGAGGACTCGGTGGTGTACGTGGTCGACGCGGACGCCTTCGAGCAACTGCTTGCACGCGAACCCATGTTGCTGGCGCGCTTCATGCTGCGCTCGTTCACGTACCTCGTGGCCAGCGAGCAACAATTGATCGCCAACTACAAGCGCCGCAACGAAGACCTGATGCAGACCCTGGACTCGCTGCGCCAGACCCGCGACCAGCTGCATCTGGCACAGCGCCAGGTGTGTACCGATGACCTGACGGGCCTGGCCAATCGGCGCGGTCTGTACAAGTTCCTGGAACAGGCATCCGAGTGGCGTGCGACCGGCCGGATGTTCGGATTGCTGCTGGTCGACGTCGATCATTTCAAGCAGATCAATGATCGCCACGGCCACCTTGTCGGCGACGAGGTGTTGCGCGCGATCGCGGTCGAAATCCAGGATGCCGCCGGTGCCGCCGACCTGCCCTGCCGGCTTGGTGGGGACGAATTCGCGCTGTTGACCATGATTGAGGATGAGAACGACCTTGCCGCGCGCGCGACGCGCATCATCCAAGGCGTACGCCAACTGCGTTTCACGCGCTCCGCGCCGAACCTGATCGTGTCCATCAGCGTCGGCGGCGGTGTGTGTCAGCCCGACGATGAATGGTCGGTCTGGTACAGCGAAGCCGATTGCGCGCTTTACCAGGCCAAGGGCGTCGGGGGTGACGGCGTGCACGTGATGCGGTAACAGCCCGTACACTGGTACCCGGAGCGCTGCACGGCAGGGAACCGCATGACCGCTGAAATCCATCAACTCCAGACCGCCCCTGGTGCCGGCCAGGCGGCCACGCCGCAGTTGCGCACGCTGGTGGTCTGTGACATCGCCGACTCCACCGCGTTGGTCGAGCGCATGGGCGACCAGAAGGCCGCCAACATCATCCGCAAGCACGACCGGCTGGCGCGCGCGCTGGTCGAGCAGCACCAGGGCCGCGAGATCGACAAGACCGACGGCTTCCTGCTGTTGTTCGAGCGACCCATCCGGGCCGCGGCCTTTGCGCTGGACTACCAACGCGGACTGAAACATCTTTCCGCCGCCGAGGGCGTGGTGGTGCGCGCGCGCGTGGGCATCCACATGGGCGACGTGGTGGTGTGGGAAAACGCGCCCGATGACGTCGCCCGCGGCGCCAAGCCGATCGAGGTCGAAGGCCTGGTCAAGCCGGTCGCGGCGCGGCTGGCGCAACTGGCGCAACCGCAGCAGATATTGATGTCGTCGGCTGCCGCCGGCATCGCCCACCGTGCCGAAGCCGAACTGGGCGAGGACACCGCACGACGCGTGACCTGGAAGGACCACGGTCGCTACCGTTTCAAGGGCGTGCCCGATCCGATGGACGTGGTCGAGGTTGGCGAAACCGGGTTCGCCCCGCTGCACGCGCCGAAATCCGGCCGCACCGCCAAACGCGTGCTGCCCTGGTGGCGGCGTCCCGCGACGCTGGTCGCCGAAGCCGCGATGCTGCTGATCGCGATCGGCGTCGGTGCGTGGTTCTTGCTGCAAAGCCCGCCCACGCTGGCATTTGCCGCGCGCGACTGGGTGGTGGTCGGCAGCGTGCAGAACCACACCAACCAGTCACACCTGGGTACGCCACTGGACACCGCGTTCAAGGTCGGTCTGGAACAGTCGCAGTACGTCAACGTGATTCCCGACATGCAGGTCGAAAGCACCCTCAAGCGCATGGAAAAGCCGCTGAATACGTCGGTGAACCGCGCGATCGGCTCGGACATCGCCATGCGTGAAGGCGCACGGGCGCTGATCCTGCCCAGCCTTGCCCAAGTCGGCGGCAAGATCCAGATCAGCGCCGAGGTGATCGACCCGAATACCGGCGTCACCGTCTACAGCGATTCCGCACAGGCCGCCAGTGAAAGCGAAATCCTGCCCGCCACCGACAAGCTGCTGGGCAAGCTGCGTTCGCGCCTGGGCGAATCGCTGGCGTCGATCCAGAAGACCTCGATGCCGCTGGCGCAGATCACCACCAGCAACATGGATGCGCTGCGCGCATTCGGAAAAGCCGAGTCGGCGCTGGCGGTTGGCGACGTCAGTGGTTCGCTGCTGCTGCTGCACGAGGCATTGCGTATCGACCCCGACTTTGCACTTGCGTGGGCGCGGCTGGGGACGATCCAATATGCCTTCCTCAACGAACCGGAGGTTGCATACACCAGCTTGCAACATGCGAAGGCGCATCTTGACAGGCTGAGTACCCGCGAAAAGCTGACCGTCAAGGCAACACTGGCCCAATACGGCGACGTGTCACAGTGGATGGACGCATGGACCACGTTGGCGAACTTGTATCCTGACGATTCCGCCGCACAGCAGAACCTGGGCCTCGGTTACTGGTGGTACCTGCACGAACTGGACAAGGCGAAACCACACTTTCTGGCGGTAGCCGAATCGCGCAATGTGTTCCGCGGCACCAGCTGGTACAGCCTTGCGATGATCGAAACCGAGCAGGGCCGGTACCACAAGGCCATGTCCTACCTTGCCAAAGGCCGGCAGCTGGGCGCTTGGGCGCCGCATTTCGAGGATGTGGGCCCGGACCTTGCGCAACGTCGCTACAAGCAAGTGCTGGCGCGCCTGGATGCCGCGCCCGCGACACTGCCCTCCTCGATGCAGGCAGAAAAGCAGGTACGCTACGCCGCGGTTGCCGTGGACCGGGGCCACGATGACAAGGCCCGGGAGTTCCTGGACAAGGCTGCGGCCGAAGCCAGGAAGCACCCGGCAGCCGCGCAGTTGGCACGCATTGCACTGGCACGCGCCGCACTGGATCTGGCAACAAACCATGCAGGGGCACAAAAGGAACTGGCCGACCTGATTACGGGCGAGATCCGTCGTATTGGCGCACCCGGTTCGGCGGCCGACGGCACGGCTGCCATCCACTTGGCCATCGCCGCCATGCTGGCCGACCGCCACGGCGACGCGCAACTCGCCCGCAAGGCACTGGACGCCGCGCGCAACCGCGCGCTGGATCATGGGTATTACGATCGCGCGGCGCTGTGGCACAGTGCAGATTGCGAGACCCAGTTCGCCGGCGCGGCCGGCAAACGGGTTGCATGCCTGGGCCGGCTGCTGGATGGACGCGAGTATTTCCAGACCCACGTGGCGCTGCTGTTCGCCTACCAGGCCGAAGGCGACAAGGCCCAAGCGGCCAAGCAATCCGAATGGCTCACATCGCACCGTGGCCAAGCCATCGCCGAACTCGAGAACGAACCCGGGTTGATCCCGAACCTGCTGGTGCTGCGAAAGCTTGCGGCGAAACACGACCACGACCACGCCCAGGCCACGCCGACGCTTCCGAGCGCCAGTGACACAGGGCGTGGTTGACCGGCTTTCGTTATTTCAACAGGAACACGAAAAGCCCGACCTTTTCGATCGGATTGTCGACGGCGGCGGCTTGGTCGCGAATCTTCGCAACCTGGTCTTTCGGGGGTAGTCGTCGTACCGCCGGGATGCCTGCAGGGTCGACCTCAATGCCATGTTCCTTGAGCGCTCCGGCCGGGTCGCCGAGAAAGTGCTCGCGGAAATCGTTGTCGCTTGAAAGTCGGTCGAGAGTCTTGACAACGGCTTCCTTGGATGGAGTGCCCTTGAGCATTTGGTTTCCTCGGATTCAGGGTGCGCTCAACAGTAGACGAAAATTATCATTTTTTGTTTAGCTTCTTTCTCACGCGACTGTTCATGATCCAGCTTGGCCAGCGCGCGTTCACACTCATCACGCTCGGCCAATTCGACCCGCGCAGACAGGGCGCCAATATCGATTTCAAACCCGTACTCGCGCAAAGTCGCCTGCGGGTCGGCCAGCAACTGGCTGCGTGCCGATTCGTCGTCGGCCAATTTGGCAAGCAGCGTGCCGGCTTGTTCACAGGGATACGGCGTCTGAATCGAGGATTCCCTGTATTTGTGAGGGTTGGGAACGACTCGCCGCGGCACACGCCATGGCGGCCCGGCGACCCTACCCGGTTTCACCGCGGTCGGCAACTGCGGCGCCTTCCTGATTTCCGCAGCTGCAACTTTTACACTCGCCGTTCGCGTTCCATGACAGGGGTCTTCGCTTGAACGATGACACCATGCTGCGCCGGTGCGCCTTTCTGCGCATCGAACCCAGGACAACCTTGGTGTTCGACCCGATCCGGCTGCTTTCCGGCGAGGACGGCCTGGTGCCGCAGATCGCATGGCAGGCCGAAGCGGCGCACCTGCCCGAGGCGGTGTCGTTGAATGCGGAAGAACTCGCCGCCCTGGGCAAGATCAGCGAGAACGCCTGGAAACCACACGCGCATTTGGTGGCAGCGGTAGGCGCGGAATGCCTGGCCTCGCTGCATGCGAAAGGGCTGGTGGTTGCGCGCGATGATGTCGCCGTGGACGGCACGGCCTCGCCGCACCAACGCGATCAGCACGTGCGCGACGCCCACTGGCACGCCGGTTCCGCGGTGGCACATGCGTTTTCGCGTTGGTCGCACACCGACAGCGTGGCAGCCCAGCGGGAATCCCGGCTGCACACGGTGAAAGATCTGGTCGACGCTTGCGGTCCGCCGCCACCGCATTTCCACCGGCGCGAAGATGCCCTCGCGCGCACTGCACTGGATGTACCGCGGCGCACGGAACTGGACGATCTGCTGGAACGTCGCGCCACCTGCCGCAATTTCGATGTGTCGCAATCCGTGCCGATGGTGCAGTTGTCGGCGTTGCTGAAACGTGTGTTCGGTGTGCAGGCCACGGAAGAATTCGCGCCGGGCGCGACCGCGCTGAAGAAGAATCATCCGTCCGGCGGTGGCCTGCATCCGGTCGAGGCGTACCTGGTCGTGCAGCGCGTGGAAGGCTTCGCGCCGGGGCTTTACCACTACAACGTCGAGGCGCACGCGCTGGACCTGCTGCACGAAATGCCGGCCGACGCCACCCGCGATTTCGCCATGACCGCCGTGGCCGGCCAGGATTATTTCGCCGACGCGCCGGTGCTGGTGGTGATGGCCGCGCGCTTCGCGCGTTCGATGTGGAAATACCGCAACCACCCCAAGATCTACCGCGCGATCGTGCTGGAAATGGGCCACATCTCGCAGAACCTCTACCTCACCGCCACCGAAATGAACCTTGGCGCCTTCATCACCGCCGCCATCAACGAGGTGGAGATCGAGCAGGCGTTCAAGCTGGAACCGATGCACGAAGGCCCGCTGTGCGTGTGCGGCTTCGGTGCGCGGGCGGCGGAAAAGGTCACGGTCGAATTCAATCCCGCCCACAAGGTGTGGAACGACGTCTGACCCCCATCCTTGTCGTGCCGGTGCAGGACATCAAGCCGGATGCCGGTTTCACGCCGCAGTTCCGATCTCCTGCTATCCAGTGCGCTCGCGGAAAGTCACTGGGTTCCGGATCGCGACTACGTCGCGTCCGGAATGACGACGATTTGGTGACCGGCGTGGGAGCTGCAGCTCGATGATGAACGCGGATGGTGGCAAAAAACCACCGTCATTCCGGACACCGCGCGGCGGTGATCCGGAACCCAGCGCCTTTTGCACCATCGACCAGGCTTCACTTCGACAGCCGGTCGTACAGGTCGTGCCAGCAAGGATTTCGCTTTTCGCTGCAAACGATGGCAAGGGTGTGGCCCAAAAAGTTTTCGTCATTCCGGACACCGCGCGGCGGTGATCCGGAACCCAGCGCCTTTTGCACCATCGACCAGGCTTCACTTCGACAGCCGGTCGTACAGGTCGTGCCAGTAGGGATTCTGCTTTTCGCTGCAAATGACGGCAAGGGCGTGGCCCAAACATTTTTCGTCATTCCGGACACCGCGCAGCGGTGATCCGGAACCCAGCGCCTTTTGCACCATCGACCAGGCTTCACTTCGACAGCCGGTCGTACAGGTCGTGCCAGTAGGGATTCTGCTTTTCGATCAATGCGAGTTTCCACCGGCGTTTCCATCCCTTGAGCGCCTTCTCGCGTTCCATCGCGACTCGCATGGTTGCATGCAGTTCGAACCAGACAAGCTGGTGCACGTGGTATTGCCGTGTGAATCCGCTGACGGCACCGGTCCTGTGTTCGTGAATGCGTTTGGGAAGGTTGGACGTCACGCCAACGTACAGCGTGCCATTGCGGCGCGAGGCGAGCATGTAGACGCAAGGCTGGAAGTCGGGGGATGGCATCGGTGACGGTATTTCCCGGGTCGAAGGACGCTGGGTCCCGGATATCGCTTCGCGACTGCGTTTGCAGAGCCTGCCCGGACTCGATCCGGGGATTGCAAACGCGAACGCCGAAGGCGGCGCGCAGCGCGAGCGCCATGGATGGCGCGAGTATTCCGGGATGACGAAGTTTTGTCGTCATTCCGGCGGAAGCCGGAACCCAGTGGCTTTCGGGTAACGCATTGATTCGTACAGACAATGGATTTGGGACACCGCTCCGCGATTCCTGGATGAGGAGCGACTAGCCGGTGTCGCGC
Source organism: uncultured Rhodanobacter sp. (assembly GCA_964489055.1). Lineage (GTDB taxonomy): Bacteria > Pseudomonadota > Gammaproteobacteria > Xanthomonadales > Rhodanobacteraceae > 66-474. The sequence continues at coordinate 16,241 of CAZAXF010000036.1, forward strand.
ACCCCGCGGCGGTACTGCACCGCTTCGGCCAAGTGCTCGCGTGCGATGTGGTCGCTGCCGGCGAGGTCGGCGATGGTGCGGGCGACGCGCAGTACGCGGTGGTAGGCGCGCGCGGACAGGTGCAGCGATTCCAGAGCGCGTTCCAGCAGGCTGCGTTCGGCATCGCCGAGTTCGCAGTCGCGCTCGATTTCGCGGGTGGTGAGCAGGGCGTTGGGTTTGCCGGCGCGGTGCATGGCGCGCGCGCGGGCGGCCACGACGCGTTGGCGCACGGTCGCCGAATCCTCGCCGCGCGGGCCGTTGCGCGCGTCCAGTTCGGCCAGTGGCACGCGCGGCACGTCGCACAGGATGTCGATGCGGTCCAGCAGGGGCCCCGAGATGCGGCCGCGGTAGCGCGCGATGGCGTCGGGCGTGCAATGGCAGCGACCGTCGTTGTCGCCGGCGTAGCCGCAGGGGCAGGGGTTCATTGCCGCGACCAGCTGGAAGCGCGCGGGGAACTGCGCCTGGCGGGCGGCGCGTGAAATCGTGATGTGGCCCGATTCCAGCGGCTCGCGCAGCACTTCCAGCACGCGGCGGTCGAACTCGGGCAGTTCGTCCAGGAACAGCACGCCGTTGTGGGCCAGGGAGATCTCGCCCGGACGCGGGTGCGAGCCACCGCCGACCAACGCCACGCCGGAGGCCGTGTGGTGCGGTGCGCGGTACGGACGCTGGCGCCAGCGTGATGCGTCGAACGCTTCGCCGGCGACCGAGCGCACCGCGCAGGCCTCGATGGCTTCGGTTTCGGTGAGCGGCGGCAGGATGCCGGGCAGGCGCCGGGCCAGCATGGACTTGCCGGTGCCGGGCGGGCCGACCAGCAGCAGGTGATGCCCTCCGGTTGCGGCGATTTCCAGCGCGCGACGAGCCTGCAGTTGGCCGCGCACGTCGGCCAGGTCGGGGACGTCGCCGCCATCGTCATGGGTCGGCGTTGCGTCGGGCGCGGGCAGGGGGTCCAGGCCGCGCAGGTGCGCGCACACATCGGCCAGGGTGCGCGCCACGCGTACCTCGACGTCGGCCAACAGCGCGGCCTCGGCGGCGTTGTCGACCGGCACGATCACGCAGCGCTTGCCGTGGCGGGCGCGCAGCAGCGCCGGCAGCACGCCGGGGACCGGGCGCAGTTCTCCCGAAAGCGCCAGTTCGCCCAGGAATTCGCAGCCCTTCAGGGATTCGCCGGGCACCTGTCCGCCGGCAGCCAGGATGCCCAGCGCGATCGCGAGGTCGAAGCGCCCGCCGTCCTTGGGCAGCTCCGCCGGTGCAAGGTTGACCGTGACCCGGCGCGCGGGGTATTCGAACTGTGTGTTCTGGATCGCCACGCGTACGCGGTCGCGCGCTTCGCGCACCGCGGCTTCGGGCAGGCCGACGATGGATGTGCGGGGCAGGCCGCCGGAAAGGTGGACTTCCACGGTGACCAGCGGCGCGGCGACGCCTTCGGAAGCTCGACTCAAGGCAATCGCCAGACCCACAGACACCCCCACAAATGAACGACGCCGACCTGATGGCCGGCGCCGCAGGAGTCCGGGATGCCGGCCGGATTCAGCCCTTGCGGGCGGCTTCCATCGAGGCCACGCGCGCTTCCAGCTGCGCGACCTGCTCGCGGGCCCGGTCGAGGACGGCGCGCTGGGCGTCGAATTCCTCGCGGGTAACAAGGTCGAGGCGGCGCAATCCATGCGCCAGCACATCCCGAAAATTGGCTTCCATGTCGTCCCGCGCCTGGGCAAGTCCTGGAGGAACCAAGGTAGCCAGCCTGTGCGCGAGTTGGTCTATGGAGTGCACGTCGATCATGTCGTAGCCTCGATGCGCCCCCAGATTAGTCGGCCGGGATTGGCCTGCCTATCAGCGGGCGCCGCGTTGTGTTGTAGGGATTTCCTTACATTGTATTGCGATCGTCCCTGATCGCCGCAAGCCTGGTACGGGTCGGCAGTGTGGTTGTTGGCGGGGGAACAAAACACCAGAACGGGCATCCATGCCCTGACTGTTCGCGAAGCGGCGTTCGTCCATGAACGCGGCTTCGTTGGAGAGACCAAGGGTCGAATACGTCTGTAGGCATGGACATCCGAGCGGCCATCCATGCCCTGACTTTTCACAAAGGCGGCTCCGAACGTCCACGATCGCAGCGTGCTGGTCTCCGGTAAGCTTGTCGCCATGAAACTGGTCACCGCCATCATCAAGCCGTTCAAGCTCGACGACGTGCGCGAGGCGCTTTCGGAGGTCGGGGTCAACGGCATCACCGTTACCGAGGTCAAGGGCTTCGGGCGCCAGAAGGGTCACACCGAGCTGTATCGCGGGGCCGAGTACGTGGTCGATTTCCTGCCCAAGGTGAAGCTGGAGATCGCCCTGCCCGACGACCTGGTCGAGCGCGCGGTGGAGGCCATCACCCACGCGGCGCGTACCGGCAAGATCGGGGACGGCAAGATTTTCATTTCGTCGCTGGACCAGGTGATCCGCATCCGCACCGGCGAGCTGGACGCCGACGCGCTGTAGCGCTTGCGCGGCTTGCGATGGGTGGAAACCGGCCAACGGACAGACAGTCGCGCTACATGGGTGCCGGCATCGCCATCGGCGTCGCGATCGGTGCCGGCCTGGGCGTGGCGCTGGGCAACATGGCCTTCATGGGTGTCGGCGTTGCGATCGGGGTTGCCATCGGCGCCGCGATGTCGCGCAGCAAACGGGCACGTGACGAGGGCGACCGCACAGGTCGTGGCAACGACAGCGACGCGCCGTCCTGAGTGCGGCCGCGGCAGCATTGCCGTCGAGGCCACCCGATCCGGCGTGTTGTTGCTGGACAAGTCCCGGCATCGGCGTCCCCGGGCCTGTACGAGCTCGCCGGGACGGGAACCCGGCCGCGCGCAGGGCGCGATGGTTCCGGGATGACAAACAGCGTCAACCGTTCCCCGGTGTCGGCAGTGTGCGCCGGGCGGTCACCCGTTGTGCACCTGTCCCTGTGCGGACCCGCGATCGGCGGTCACGCGGCGGTGATGCAGAAGCAACCCGGCGTACCAGGCGATGTAGTAGCCGAACCACAGTCCGAAGAACGCCATGGTCAACGTGCTGTGTTGCCAGGTTGGCGGTGCGCCCGCGCCGGCGTGGGAAAGCTCCGGCCAGATCGCCATGAAACGGTACAGCAGCCGCGCCAGCAACAAGGCCGTGAGCGCCAGGCCGATCCAGGCATTGGGAATGTAGCAATCGTTGGTGCCATCGATCTCGAAACGCGTGAAGTGCAGGCCGACGCGGCCCAGCGCCGCGCCGCAGACCAGGCCCGCGACCAGCCACTCGGCCAGCAACGGATCGCGCAGGCCCTGCAGCGCGAACAACACGACCAGGACCGACAGGATCGCGACCCGCGTCCACATCCGTCTGGGCCGGATCGGCTGCCGGCCGAAGTTGCGGCGCAACCGGTAATAGAGGCGCCACACGATCAGCGGCGCGATCACCATCGGTGCGATGAGGTTGGGCGACATGGGCGGCTCCGTGAATCCTTCCGCACGCATTCTGGTACGCGGCGGCGCGTATGTCGCGTGATGGTTGTCATGCGCTCGGGGTGCGCGCCGAAGTGCTCAGTGCTGGCAGTGCGGGCACCAGTAGCTCATGCGCTGTCCGATCACCTGTGCGCGGATGGGCGTGCCGCACGCCTTGCACGGTTCGCCCGCGTGGCCGTACACGTTGAGTTCCTGTTCGAAGTAGCCGGGCGCACCATCGGGGGCCAGGAAATCGCGCAGCGTGGTGCCGCCGCGGGTGATGGCGTAGTCCAGGATTTGGCGAATCGCCGCCGCGGTGCGCGCGTAGCGCGCACGCGAGACCGCGCCCGCCGCGCGCCTGGGATGCACGCCGGCGGCGAACAGCGCTTCGCTGGCGTAGATGTTGCCCACGCCCACCACCACGGACTGGTCCATCAGGAAGGTCTTCACCGCCGCACGTCGCCCGCGCGAGGCGTGCCACAGCCAGTCGCCGTCGAAATCCGTGCCCAGCGGCTCGGGCCCCAGCCCGCGCAGCAGCGGATGCACTTCGCCCGGTTTCTGCCACAGCAGGCAACCGAACCGGCGCGGGTCGTTGAAGCGCAGCGCCTTGCCGGAATCGAGCACCAGGTCGTAGTGGTCGTGGGCGCGCACCGACGCATCGGGATCGATGATGCGCAGCGAACCCGACATCCCCAGGTGCAGCAGTGCACTGCCGGCGACCGTGTGGAGAAGCAGATACTTGGCGCGGCGCTCGACCGCGTCGATCCGCTGCGCCGGCAGCCGGGTGGAAATCGCGCGCGGAATCGGCCAGCGCAGATCCTTGCGGCGCAGTACCACGCGCGCCACCACCCGGTCGGTCACGAACGGTGCGATGCCGCGGCGGGTGGTTTCGACTTCCGGAAGTTCGGGCATGGCGGTGGGTCGAGGGGGAAGGCACCGGCCTGGGGCCGGATGTGAGACGTGAAACGTGAAACGTAAAACGTAAAACGTAAAATCGCTCGCTTCGTTCGCTGTAAAACGAGAAAGCAAGGCGCGGTAGCTGGTGCGTCGATTTTCTCTTCACAGTGGGCAGTGGGCCCGCGTCTTCGCTTTTGACGTTTTACAGCCGGCCGCAGGCCGGCGCCTTGACCCCTTACGTTTCACGTTTGACAGCCGGCCGCAGGCCGGCGCTTTCACCCTTTACCGCTCCCAACGCGAGTTTGCGGGCAGCCGTTGGGCTTCGCTGCGCTCAGCCCAACCTACCTGGCGCCTTGCTTGGTCAACATCACCTCCGGCGAATACTGCCTCGGCACCAGCGCGATCCTGCCGTTGACGGCGACGTAGCGGAACTCGTCGATGGCGCTGAGGCCGCCGTATTCCAGCCGCGTGCCGTCGACCACCAGGGTTGCCGAGGGATGTGCGAGTCCGACCTTGGCCGGCTGGACCCCACGGGCGGGGAGCCAGCGTGCCACCGGGGTCGCGGCGAGGTTCGCCAGGCGCTGCACGCGGGCGTCGTCGGCGTGGGCGCGCGAGGGTTTCACGCGCCACCAGCCGTCTGCGCGGCGTTCGAACACCTGGGGCGCGATCGGCGGGATGTCCAGTTCGATGCGGGTGACGGTGCCGGCATCGATGCCGGTCAGCTCGGGCGGGTCGCGCAGGTATTCGCGCCGGCCAACCCACAGCACCAGCGCGACCAGCACGGCCGCGACGATCGCGAGCAGCGCCAGGTTGCGCGTGGCGCGCGTCATCGCCTGCGCCTGCGCCAGCCAATCCAGAACCCGGCCAGGATCAGCAGGATCGGCAGCGCGATGAGGTAGCCGAAGGTCAGCACGGCAAGCTGCGTGCGCGAGGGCTTCAAGGTGATGTCGGGCGCGCCGCGCGGCACGCTGGCCAGTGCATCGTCGCCCAGCAGCCAGTCGATCACGCGCTCGCCGAACGCGCGGTTGCCGGCATCGGCCAGGTACGCGTTGGAAAGGAAATCACCGTCGCCGATCACCACCGCGCGTTGCTGGTTCTTGTCGGGGCTCGGCGAAAGCCGGCTGAGGGCGTAACCGAAGGCGAGTCGGCCCTTCAGCGCACCGTCGGCAGGCGCGGGGGCGATGTTGCCGATCTGCGCCGGATCCAGCGGCGCGGTCTGGTTCCAGCTGCGGGGGCTCGATTGCAGGATGGGCTGGATGTTCCACGGCGCGCCGCTGCGCGCGGCCAGCACCGCCACCCTGGCGAACACCGTGTTGGTTCGAAAGCCCTGCGTGAGCGGCTGGTCCGGGTAGTGGCTGACCAGCACCATGCGCGGATCGTGCAGGCCCGCGGTGATGCCGGCCGGGTCGAACAGCGTGCCGGGCAGGCGCTTGATGCCGAGCGCGCGTGCCAGTGGGGCGAGGCCCAGGTCGTCGCTGCCGGGTTCGGTCAGCCACAGCAGGTTGCCGCCGTTGGCCAGATAGTCTTCGAGCTTCTTCACGGAAGCCGGCAACAACGCTGCCTGCGGGCTGGCCAGCACCACCAGGCTGGTGTTGCGCGGCACCTCGACCACGTCGGCGAGGTTCAGCGGCAGTGCGCGCACGCCATGCGCGGAAAGCCGTTGCATGAACTGCCCAAGGTCCGCGGGAGCCGTGCCGCCGGCGTCGCGTTCACCGTTGCCGGTCACGAACGCGACCAGCCGCGTGCCGCCGCGCGCCAGGCGCACCAGTGCGTCGGAAAAGTGCGCCTCGTCCAGTTGCGTGACGTGCTGGGTGTGGCCCTTCCAGTGCAGCAGCAGTTCGCCGTTTTGGGTGATGTCGGCGTCCTGGGTCGCGACCGGATCGAGGTCCGGGTCGATGAACTTCAGGGAAAGGTCGGGCTTGAAGCGACGGTAGCGATCGACGAGCAGGCGGGTCTTGGCGCGCAGCGTGCCCGGACGCGCGTAGGCGGTCACCTGCAGCGGCCCCTCGAGCTGGTGCAGCAGTGCCTGGCTCTGCGGCGTGATGGTGGCACGCGCGCCGGCGCTCCAGTCGGTGGTGTACCCGAAGCGCGTGGACAGCGCCGCCACGCACACCGCGATCACCACGCACAGCAGCGCATACAGCCAGGTCTGCACGCCGCGCCGCATCAGCCGCGCTCCCGTTCGCCGCCGATGCGGCGGATCGCCAGCGCCAGCGCCAGCACGATGATGACGAGGAAGTACACGAAGTCCTGGCTGCGCACCAGTCCGCGCATCGCCGGCGCCAGGTGCGTGTGCAGCGCAAGGTAGCCCAGCCAGCCGGTGCCACCGCCGGTCAGGCGCACGCCGGCATCGATCAGCGACAGCGCTTCGCCGATCAGCAGCGCTGCGGTCGCGGCCAGCGCCGGCTGCGGCGTGAACGCCGAACAGGCGATCCCGATCGCGGTCAGCGCCGCCACGCACAAGGCGGTTGCGATCAGACCGGCGCCGAACTGGCCCCAGTCGGGGTGCGTGGCGCCCCCAATCACGAGCGGCAGCGTCGCGACGACGATCAGCAGCAACCACAGGAACACCAGCCGCGCGCAGAACTTTCCGAGCACGATGTGGCTTGCCCTGGCACCCGATGCAGAGAGCAGCGCCAGGCGCTGTCCGCCGCGCTCGCCGGCCAGTGCCTGCATGGTGATCAGCGGCGCGATCACCAGGCACAACTGGATGTAGTTGAGAAGGTAGGGCGCGATCACGGTGTCCGTGAATCCCGCGCCAGCCGTCGCGCCGGGTACGGTCGGCTGCGCGTGCAGGAATGCCGACACGCCCAGCAGGAACTGCCACGCCATCATCGCCAGCGCAATGCCGCCCAGCGTCCAGGCGAACGGACGAACCGCGAGGCGCTTGAGGTCAAGGCGCGCGACCGTGAACGCGCTCATGCGGCCGCGTCCGCGCGCGCCACGGCATGGAATCGCGCTGCGAGTGCGCCGGGCCCGGCATCGAGCGCCGCATCGTGGCGCACCTGGCCCTCGTGCAGGATCACCACCCGCGTGCACATGGCTTCCACTTCGCCAAGATCATGGCTGGAAAGGATGATTCCGCACTCGGGCACCAGCTTGCCGAGCAGCGCGCGCAACTGCGCGGTCTGCACCGGGTCCAGTCCGTTGCCCGGTTCATCGAGCACCAGAAGGTCGGGCTGGTGCAGCAGCGCCTGGGCCAGGCCCATGCGGCGCTTCTGGCCCAGCGAAAGCTGGCCGCACAATCGGCGCGCGACGCCTTCCAGCTCCAGCCGCGCCAGTTCGCGCTCGATCGCCTGTGCACGCGCAGGGCCCGCCATGCCCTGCAACCGGCCGCAGGCATCCAGCGCCTCGGCGACCGTCAGTTCATCCCACAGCGGCACGTTCTCGGGCACCCAGCCGATGCGGCGATGCGGGGGCCGGTCCGGGTCCACCGGTTGACCATCCATGCGGATTTCGCCCGCATCGGGGGCCAGGATGCCGGCGATGATCGAGAGCGTGGTGGATTTGCCGGCGCCGTTGACGCCCAGAAGGCCCAGCACCTCGCCGCGCACCAGCGCAAACGAGACCTCATGCAGTACCGCGCGCCCCCCGAGCCGTCGGCCCACGGACACCAGTTCCAGCAACGCCGGCGGCTCAACCCGCATTTCTCATCACCTCACTACTGCGGCGCCCCGATGACGCACGCTGCCTGGCGCTCGCTCGGTCAGCGGGCTCAACGTACTGTACCGTACGTCTGCGCGCGCTTGGGTCGCGATCACCAGCCATCGCACGCCCCCGGAACGCCTCGCTACGCGACGTGGTGAGCAATGCGGGTTGGTCATTTCGTTAGATCGACGTGAAAGGCATTGAAAGAATTGTCACGGGCATCACATAGTAGAGGCAAGCCTGTGGCGGGAGGCGCGGTTCTCCCCTAAACTTCCGTGCATGGGTTTGTTCAAATCCGTCCTCCCCACGTGACCACGATGCTCGATACCTTGCTCAATTTTGCCGCGCACGGCCTGGCCAACGCCGGCTGGCTGACGATCCTGCTGTATGTGCTGGTGACCACCCAGCTCACCATCATGGCGGTGACCTTGTACCTGCACCGCAGCCAGGCGCATCGCGGCGTGGATTTCCACCCCGTGGTGTCGCATTTCCTGCGTTTCTGGAACTGGCTCGGCACCGGCATGGTGACCAAGGAGTGGGTCGCGGTGCACCGCAAGCACCACGCCCACGTCGAGACCGCCGAGGATCCACACAGTCCGCAGGTGGCCGGCATCGGCAAGGTGTTTTTCGAGGGCGCCGAGCTGTACCGCAACGCGGCGGCCAATGAAGAGGACCTGAAAAAGTACGGCCGGGGCACGCCCGACGACTGGGTCGAGCGTTACGTCTACACCCCGCATCCCTACCTCGGCGTGACGCTGCTGGCGATCATCGACATCGCGCTGTTCGGCGTGCTCGGTGCGGCGATCTGGGCTGTGCAGATGGTGTGGATTCCGTTCTGGGCCGCGGGCGTCGTCAATGGCCTCGGCCACTGGTGGGGTTACCGCAACTTCGAGACTGCCGACACCGCCACCAACCTTACGCCGTGGGGCGTGTGGATCGGTGGCGAGGAACTGCACAACAACCACCATGCCTTCCCGAGCTCGGCCAAGTTCGCGCTGCGCAAGTTCGAGGTCGACATCGGCTGGCTGGTGATCCGCGGTCTTGAAAAGGTCCGCCTCGCCAAGGTGTTGCGCGTGGCGCCGGCGCTGGACGAGCGGCCCAACGTCGCGTTGCCCGACATGGATACCCTGAAGGCGCTCTTGACGCACCGTTTCGAGGCCATGACCGACTACTACAGGACGGTCATCAAGCCCACCGTGCGCGAGCAGTCCGACGCCGAAGGCACACGGCACTTCGGTCCGATGCCGCGTCGCCGGCTGCGCCGCGCGCTGGCCAATGGCGGGCGCTGGCTGGACAAGGCCGGCAAGGCGCGCCTGGCAACGATCGTCGAGAATCGCCCGCGCCTGAAACAGATCGCCGAATATCGCGCGCGCCTGGCCGCCCTGATGGACCAGCGCAGCAAGCCCGAATCGCGGCTGGCGGCGCTGCAGCAGTGGTGCCGCGAGGCCGAAGCCAGCGGCAACCGCAAACTGGTCGAGTTCGCGCTGCGCCTGAAACGCTATTCGGTGGCGCGGGCGTAAACTTGCTGCATTGATGCATCGAACGAAAACCCGCCGCAAGGCGGGTTTTTCTTCAGTGCCGCGCCGTCGCGCCACGACCTGACGCAACGCAGGCTGCCGCGTATACTGTCGCGCGATGGCGAAGGGACTGCCACTGCATCGCATCACCGTAGGCCGGACCCGCGAGGTGCGCGGGCCGGATGCGATGGAACGGCTGGCCGCCGGCGTCGTGGCGAGCGTCGTGGTCGGGCTGGCGCTGGGGTTCGGGGCGCACCAGGTACGCATGTTCCAGGCGCTGGATGCCGTGTCGCTGGCCACCGGCCCCACCTACGATGCCATCATCCATCGTGCCCTCCACGGAGCATGGCCGGAGCCCGCTGATGACGCGAGCGTGGGGGACAACGTGCAAGGACGCTGGGTCCGGCATGTGGTCCCGGAACCGTACGGGGGCCTCACGATGCATTTGACGTTCACGCAGGCGCCGCTGGACAACATTGGCAACCGGAAACCGGTGTCCCACGGCATCGTTTCCATGCGTCCGCAGTGGATCCAGGCAGGGGACTTCGCGGCGGTCACGTTGCTGTGCGGTTATGCCAAACCCGTGCCCGGGGCGCCCGCGCCGCGCGCGGTCAATCGCACCACCGCGGCACGCCAGGATCTGCCGCCCTTCTGCAGGTGACGAGCATGGGAGTACGCGCAATGGATGCGGATCGTGATTTCGTGGCGCGGCAGTACGCCAACCTTGTCGCACAGGGCATGGATGCGGCCGCGGCCAGGGCGCGGGTCGGCGATGTGCTGGGCGCGGCGGCCGTGGACCGGCTGGACGGGGAAGCCGACGAGCACCCGCCCGAAACGTCCGATACCGCCAGGCGCCTGACGCAAGCAGCGGCCGGGATCGGCGCCAGCGCGCCCGATACGCAGGCCGCATGCATCCGTTCGCTGGCCGAGGCGCGCCTGCTTGCACTGGACTGGTGGCGGCCGATCCGGACCTTCCTGCTTTACATCGTGTCCCTGCTGGCGCTGGCCATCGCGGTGTCGGTACTTTTTGCCACCAGGGTGCTGGTGAGCTTTCAGCAGTTCGACCGCAGCATCGGGGTCCATGGCGCCGCCGAGTGGATCTTGGCACACGGCGGCCTGCGGCTGTTCGGCCCGCTGGTGCTGATGGCCATTGCGCTGGCGTCGCTGGCGTGGCTGTGGTTCCAGATGCGCCGCCGGCTGGCGCGCCTGCAGCCGTTCGCGGGCGGCACGCGCCTGGCCCGGCTGTACGGGCGTGCCGGCGTCGGCCACCGCATCTTCCTGTGCCTGGAGTACGCGTCGATCCTGCGCGAAGGCGGCGCGCCGGACGACGCGGTCATGGAACCTGCGCAGCGCCTGGCGGGATGGCCGGAGGGCACGCCGCTTGGAACCCGCACGGACCGGCTGGGCGAGCGGCTGGAACAGGCCGGGCGCCTCGGTACGTTCGCCGAGGAACTCGAGTGGCAGCGGCGGTTGCACTGGTCGACCGTCCAGTCGCAACTGGAAATGTCGCGCGACCGCCTGATCCTTTTTTCGCGCGTGGTGTTCTACCTGCTGATCGGCTACCTGGTGACGGTGCTGTACCTGCCGATCTTCTCGATGGCCAGCGTCTTTGGAGCGCACTGATCATGTCACGGAAACGCGGATTCACGCTGATCGAGCTGATGGTCGTGGTTGCGATCATCGGCGTCCTGGCTGCGATAGCCATTCCCGCCTACCAGAACTACATCGTCCGGGCGCAGGTCTCGGAGGCATTTTCGCTGGCCTCCTACGTCAAGCCGAAGATCCTCGACTACCGCGAGCATTTCGGGCACTTCCCCGCGGACAACCGCGCCGCCGGCGTGCCGCCCGCGACCTCGATCATCGGCCATTACGTCGCCTCGGTGCGCGTGGACAAGGGCGCGATCGAGGTGACCTTCCGCAAGCAGAACGTCAACCAACTGCTCGCGGGGCGCGTCCTGACCCTGCGGCCGCTGGTGGTCAAGGGCAGTCCGCGCAGCCCGGTCGCCTGGTTGTGCGGCGATGCCGTGGCGCCCTCGGGCATGAAACCCGTCGGCGGCAACCACACGACGCTGAGGAACATGGTGCTGCCGAGCGCTTGCCGCGGCGGGCGCTCGTCAGGCGCAAAATAGGGGACTGCCAGGAAGGGACGGAGTCAAACAGACGCGCCGCCGGTTGCAACCGCGCGACGCGCACCGCGGCCGGCGGTCGGAGTACGATCCATCCACGTGACCTTCGTTGCCTGCCCGGGATGACGAGACCGCGCGCCCGCGTCGCACTGTTCGCGGCATGCCTGTGCGCGGGCACGGTGGCGGCCGCGGCGCAGACCACGCTGCCCGGCGTCACGGTCACCGCCCCCTACACCAAACGCCACGGTGGCTACGTGGTTTCGGGCAACTTCAAGGTCGATCCGCACATGCCCTACGTGGTGTTTCCGGCCCGCGCGCTGGTCAAGGGCGACATCCTGAGCGTGCGTCCCCTGCGCCTGAACGATGACGAGTACCTGGTGCTGCAGGAGTGCGCGGCCGCCCATTGCACGCGGGCGCACCTGGTCCGGGTGTGGAATTACAGCGGTGCACTCACCCCGGTCGGCAACAGCGACTACCGGATCTGGATCCGGCACGAGAACAAATACTTCATCTGGCTTATGCGCTTGCCGGACATTTCATTTTCCGACTGCACGGATTGCCCCACGGGCTTCACCCAGTTCCAGCTCATCAGTCCGCCACTGGTGCTGATCCCCGCCGGCAGGGCCGCCGCGTATCACCGGATCGAACTGGATGATCCGGACAATGTCCATCCGATTCCGGTGAAATCGTACAAGCACGAAGGCGCAACGTTCGTCGTCACCTTCGCCAGCGGCAGCGTGGTGCGCATCCGGCGCATGCACGCGGCGCATGGAAATGAAGCGGGGCGACACAACTGACGGATGTCCAGGGAAAAACGTACCGGCCGAGGGCGCGTCCACGGGTCCGGGATGACGTTTTGGCAAAGCCGTGCGCTGCGCGCGTGGGCCAAAGGGAAA
>CAZAXF010000037.1:0-28521 GCA_964489055.1 uncultured Rhodanobacter sp.
AACTACCTGCTCAACGAGCAGCCGGACAAGGCCATCGAAGTATTCATGAAGCTGGCCGAGTTCAACCGTGACACGGTGGAAACCCACCTGGCGCTCGGCAACCTGTTTCGCCGCCGCGGCGAGGTCGATCGCGCCATCCGCGTGCACCAGCACCTGGTCAGCCGTTCCAACCTGTCCGAAGCCGAACGCACCGTGGCGCTGCTCGAGCTCGGCGAGGACTACATGCGCGCCGGCCTGCTGGATCGCGCCGAAGCACTTTTCGACGACCTGGTCGCGATGGACGCGCACGCCCCTTCGGCGCTGCGGCACCTGATCGCGATCTACCAGCACGAGCGCGACTGGCACAAGGCCATCGGCCATGCGCGGCGGCTGGAGAAGATGACCGGCGAGTCGCAGGCCGCGACCATCGCCCAGTTCCAGTGCGAGCTGGCCGAGCAGTCACGCCAGCACGGCGCGCGCGCCGAAGCCCGCGCCTATCTCGACGAAGCCTTCGCCAGCCAGCCCGGTTGCGTGCGCGGATATCTCATCAGCGGCCACCTGTACGCCGAGGAAGGCCGCTGGCACGACGCGGTGCTGGCGCTGGAGAAGGCCGTCGACGCCGATGTCGATTTCGTGCCCGAGATCCTGCAGCCGTTGCTCGATGCCTACGCCCACGCCGGTGCCATGGAGCGCGCCGAAGAATTCCTCGGCCACGTGATCGAGCGCTACCACGGCATCACCCCGGTGCTGGCGCTGACCGACCTGTACCGCAAGCGCGACGGGGAGCGCGCGGCGATCGAGTTCCTGACCGGGCAATTGCGGAAACGACCATCCGTGCGCGGCATGACCGCGCTGATCGACGCCACGCTGGACCGCACCGAGGGGGAAGCGCGCGACAATTTCCTGATCCTGCGCGACCTTACCCGCAAGCTGCTGGAGGGCCGGGCGATGTACCGCTGCAACCACTGCGGATTCGGGGCCAAGGCCCACCACTGGCAGTGCCCGAGCTGCAAGGGCTGGGGCACGATCCGGCCCATCCACAGCGTCGTCAGCGAATGAGCCTCGATGTTGCATCCACCGCCATGCCCGGCATCCGGCTCGTGGCCGTGGTGGTGGCGGCATTGCTGTTGTCGGCGCTGGCGACCGCGGCGGCGCTGGTCTACGCGCGTCGCCGCGGGCTTCTGGATCAGCCGGGCAGGCGGCGCTCGCATCGGCTGCCGACGCCGCGTGGTGGCGGAGTTGGAATCGTGGTCGCGGCCGTCCTGGTGGGGCTGCCGGCGTGGCACTGGCTTGGTGATGGGCCGGGGACTGGTACGCTGTTCATCCTTGGCGTGGCCGTGGCCCTGGTTGCGCTGGTCGGCTGGCGCGACGATCACGCCGCGCTGCCGGTGGTGCCGCGCCTGGTCGCGCACGCCGCTGCCGCGATGCTGGTGGCCGCGCTGGTGCTGGCGCCGTGGGTCGGGACCGACGGCTGGCGCTGGACGTGGGTCGTCCCGTTGGCGTTCGTGTTGGTCGGGTTCATCAATGCGCACAACTTCATGGATGGTATCGACGGTATTCTCGGCCAGCAGGGCCTGTTCGTGATGGCGGGCTACGGTTTGCTGGCGCTGTGGGTGGGCCGGGCCGGGCCGGCCGCGCTCGCGTTCGCCACCGCGGCGGGTTGCCTGGGCTTCCTTGCCTTCAACGTGCCGCCGGCGAAAATCTTCATGGGCGACGTGGGGTCGGGGGCGCTGGGGTTGCTCATCGGCGCCACCGGCGCGTTCCTGGTTCAGCGCGATCCTGCGATGCTGTGGCCATGCCTGATCCTTCCCTCGACGTTCCTGGTGGACAGCGGCCTGACCCTGGCGCGGCGCATGCTGGCAGGCCAGCGCTGGTACGCCCCGCATCGCCAGCACCTGTACCAGTGGCTGGTACGGCGGCGCTGGAGCCACGCGCGCACCGACCTGGCCTACATGGGCTGGAACCTCGTGATCGTGGCGCCGCTGGCGTGGGCGGCCGCGCGCTGGCCGGCGCTGGGCGTGTGGTTCTGCATCGCGGCGTACGCGGCGGCCGCGATCATGTGGCATTTCGGCAAGCGGGCGTGTCTGGTGGCCGCGCGCAGGGAGGCGGTACATGAAGTTGCGTGACCTGTTCGGCACGATCCATCCGCGCACCGCGGTGGTGGTCCACGATCTCGCGGTCACCCTGCTGGCGTGGTGGCTGGCCAACACCCTGCGCTACGCCATGCTGCCGTACGGCCAGCAGCTTGACCTGTTGAGCTGGCAGACCCTGATCGTGCTGGCGGTGCAGGGGCTGATGTTCTACTGGACGGGCCTGTACAAGGGCCTGTGGCGCTTCGCCAGCGTGCCCGACCTGTGGAACATCGCGCGCGCGGTGCTCGCCGGCACCGTGGCGATCTACCTGGCGCTGTTCCTGTACAACCGCATGTTCGGGATCTCGCGTTCGGTCCTGTTGATGTACCCGGTGCTGCTGGCGCTGCTGCTGGGGGTGCCACGGCTTGCCTGGCGCTACTGGAAGGACAGCCGGCTCGACCTGTTCCACGCCCGGCACAGCCACCGGGTGCTGGTGATCGGTGCTGGACGCGCCGGCGAGGCACTGGTTCGCGACCTGCGCCGCGACACGCGCTACATCCCGGCCGGATTCGTGGACGACGACACCTCGCTGCGCGGCTCGCGCCTGCACGGCGTTCCGGTCCTGGGCACCACCGCGCGGCTGCCGGAACTGGCGCGTCGTGCCGGCGCCGAAATGCTGCTGATCGCGATCCCCTCGGCCAGCCCGCAGCAGATGCGCCAGATCGTCGCGAAGTGCGAGGCGACGGGCCTTCCGTTGCGCATGGTGCCCCGGTTCGAGGACATGATGTCCGGGCGCGCCCAGCCCAACGAACTGAAGGAAGTCGCCATCGAAGACCTGTTGGGGCGCGAGCCGGTAAGCCTGGAATGGGATGCCATCCGCCGGCACCTGACCGGCCAGCGCGTGCTGGTGACCGGCGGCGGCGGGTCGATCGGTGCGGAATTGTGCCGGCAGGTCGCGCGACTCGGCGTGGCCGAGCTCAGCGTGCTGGAGTTGTCCGAATACAACCTGTACCGGATCGAGCAGGAGCTGCGTACGGCCTACCCGGACCTGCTGTTCCGCGGCCTGGTGGGTGACTGCGGCGATCCGGTCGCTTGCGCCAACGCATTCCGGCTGGCGCGGCCGCAACGGGTATTCCACGCCGCCGCGTACAAGCACGTGCCGCTGCTGCAGAACCAGTTGCGCGAAGCCTTCCGCAACAACACCCTGGCCACGCGCACGGTGGCCTCCATGGCGGTGCGCCATGGCGTGGACAGTTTCGTGCTGATCTCCACCGACAAGGCGGTGAACCCGACCAGCGTGATGGGGGCGTGCAAGCGCGCGGCGGAAATCGTGTGCCATGCCGCCGCCCAAGGGCACGCCACCCGCTTCGTGGTGGTGCGTTTCGGCAACGTGCTCGATTCGGCCGGGTCGGTGGTTCCGCTGTTTCGGCGCCAGATCGCCGCCGGCGGCCCGGTGACTGTGACCCATCCGGAAATCTCGCGCTACTTCATGACCATTCCGGAAGCCTGCCAGTTGATCCTGCAGGCGATGGCGATGGGCAGGGGAGGCGAAACCTACGCGCTGGACATGGGCGAGCCGGTGCGCATCCGCGACCTTGCCGAGCAGATGATCCGGCTGGCCGGCAAGCAGCCCGGACGCGACATTCCGATTCTTTTCACGGGCCTGCGCCCGGGCGAGAAGCTGTTCGAGGAACTGTTCCACCCGCTCGAGAAATACCACGCAACCAGCCACCCCAAGATCTTCGAGGCCGCGCCGCGTCCGCAGTCCGCGCAGTTGATCGAGGCGCAGATGGCACGCGCGGCCGACGCGGTGGCCGCGTTCGACGAGGATGCCCTGCGGCATTGTCTGGGCGCACTGCTGCCCGCATATCGGTGGGAGACCGGGGACGTGGCCGGGAGCGACAACGTGTTGCCGCTGCACGGCGAACGGCCCGCCTGAAGCGATCATCGCGGCAGCATCGGTCCGCCGGTCGGCGCCGCCGCCGTTGTCCCGCAACCTGTTTCCAGGACATTCGCGTTCATTGGCGCTCATTCGCGGACTGTCGAGATTGCACCATGCCAAGGAGTTGAAATGAACGACACGCGCGCGCAGACCCGCCTGCGCAAGGTGGTATTTCCCGTGGCCGGGCTCGGCACCCGGTTTCTTCCCGCGACCAAGGTGGTGCCCAAGGAGATGCTGCCGGTACTGGACCGGCCGCTGATCCAGTACGCGGTGGACGAGGCGGTCGATGCCGGCGCCGACACGCTGGTATTCGTCACCAACCGCTACAAGCATTCGATCGCCGACTACTTCGATTCCGCCTACGAGCTGGAGGAAACCCTGGAGCGCGCCGGCAAGCACGAACTGCTCAGCATGATCCAGGGCCTGCTGCCCAGGCACGTGCGCTGCGTGTATGTCACCCAGGAACGGGCGCTGGGCCTTGGCCACGCGGTACTGTGCGCCCGGGCGGTGATCGGCGACGAGCCGTTCGGGGTCATCCTGCCCGACGACCTGATCGTGAACGACGGCCCCGGCGCGTTGCACCAGATGGCCGAACGCGCGGCCGACGGCAAAACCGGCGTGCTGGCGGTCGAGGAAGTCCCGCACGCCGATACCGGCAAGTACGGCATCGTCGATCTCGAGGCAGGCGGCGACCGCATCCGCCACATGGTCGAGAAACCGAAACCGGATGACGCGCCGTCCAACCTCGCGGTGGTCGGCCGCTACGTGCTGCCCGCGCGGATCTTCGCACTGCTCGAGGAAACCACCCCCGGCGCCGGCGGGGAAATCCAGCTCACCGACGCGATCGCCGCGCTGCTGAAGGAAGCCCCCGTGCTGGCGCACCGCTTCGCCGGCACCCGCTTCGACTGCGGCAACAAGGCCGGCATGGTGCGCGCGACCCTGCATTTTTCCGCGCACGATCCAGAGTTGCGCCACCTGGTCGAAGGCGTGACGGCTCCGGAAGAATAGGGGTCGGAGTACACTTTCCGGCGCTCTCGCAGCCGCGTGCGTGCTCCGCGGGATCCGGAACCCGGAAAGTGTGCCCTGGCCCCGGTTTTCGCTGACCCGGGTCTCACCGGTTTTCACGGCCGCGCTATGCTGCCGCGATGACTCCGGAAACCTGGTACCACGCCAGCGCCCGGCCATTCGAGGCGCTGGCGCCGCTTGAAGGCCGCCACGAGGCGCGCGTCGCCATCGTCGGTGGCGGTTACGCCGGGGTGTGCCTGGCGCTGGGCCTGGCCGAGCGCGGCGTGCGTGAGGTGGTGCTGCTGGAGCGCCACGGCATCGGCCACGGCGCCTCGGGCCGCAACGGCGGGTTCGTGTTCGGTGGCTATTCGCTGGGCGAAGGCGCGCTGCTGCGGCAGCTGGGCGCCGAGCGTGCACGCGCGTTGCATGGCGCAACCATCGATGCCGTCAACCTGATCCGCAAGCGCATCGCCCGCTACGAAATCGAGTGCGACACGGTCGATCAGGGCGTGATCTGGGCCAACTGGTTCCGTGATCCGGAAGTGCTGCGCGCGCGTCAGCGGTTGCTCAAGGAGACCTACGGCGTCGAATGGGAATGGATTGCGCAGGAGAAGCTCCGCCAGGTGATCCACAGCGAGCGATATCACGCCGGCTTGCTGGAACACAATGCGCTGCACCTGCATCCGCTCGATTACCTGCACGGCATGGTGCGCGCGGCACAGGGGCAGGGCGCGCGGTTCCACGAACACAGCCGCGTGCGCGACGTGCGGCGTGACGGCGCGGGCTGGCGCGTGTGCACCGATTCGGGCGAGCTGCGCGCGCAAACGGTCGTGCTCGCCTGCGGCGGGTACCTCGCGCACCTGAAGCGCGAAATCGACCGCGCGGTGCTGCCGATCGCAAGCTACGTGATGGTCACCGAGCCGCTGGGTGCGCGCCTCGACGAATGCCTGCACACGCAAGCCGCGATCTACGACACCCGCTTCGCGTTCGACTACTACCGTCCGCTCAGGGATTCGCGGCTGTTGTGGGGTGGGCGCATTTCGATCCGCAAGCGTTCGCCGCATGCGGTCAGGAAACTCCTGCTGCGCGACCTGTTGCGGGTGTTCCCGCAGCTCGAAGGCGTGAAGATCGAGCATGCCTGGTCGGGCCTGATGAGCTACGCGCGCCACCAGATGCCGCAACTGGGCACGCATGGCGACGGCCTGTGGTGGATGCAGGCCTTCGGCGGCCACGGCAGTGCGCCCACCTGCGCGGCGGGCGAGTTGCTTGCCGATGCGATCGCGAACGACGGGACCGCTTGGCGAGCGTTCGCACCGTTCGGCTTGCAGAACACGTGGCGACCGTTCGGCTACCTCGCCGCCCAGGCGAATTACTGGTGGTTGCAGGGCAGGGATCGCGCCAAGGCGCTCATCGAGGGCTGACGCCGTTCGTGCGCCGTCGATGGCGAACCCGCTGCGCGCGTCGTGGCGGCTTCGGACCGGTTGAACGGGTCGGATCAGGCACCCGCGACCACGCGCAACAACTGGCCGCAAATCCATGCGGCATAGGTGCCCAGCGAATAACCCAGTACGGCCAGCAGCACGCCCACCGGCGCCAACACCGGATTGAAGGCCGAGGCCACCACCGGGGCCGATGCCGCGCCGCCGATATTGGCCTGTGAGCCGACCGCCATGTAGAACACCGGTGCCCGGATCATCCAGGCCACCAGCAGCATGGCGGTGCCGTGGATCAGGATCCAGATGCCGCCCAGCGCGAACAGGCCTGGATCGGAAAACACCGAACGCAGGTCCATGTGCATGCCAATCGTTGCCACCAGCACGTACAGGCACACCGAACCGAGCCTGGACGCGCCGGCGCCTTCGAGCTTGCGCGCGCGCGTGAACGACAGCAGCAGGCCGAAGGTCGTGGCCAGCACCACCACCCAGAAAAAGTGCGAGGTGAGGCTGAAGCGGGCGAGGCCGGGCGCCTGCGTTGCAAGCCATGGCGCAATCACGCCGGCCAGCGCATGGGACAGGCCGGTCAGGCCGAAGCCGATGGCCACGATCAGCATCAGGTCGGCCATGCTGGCCTCGCGCCGGTGCTCGGCATGGAAGCCCTCGATGCGGCGGCGCAAGGCGTCCAGCGCGCGCGTGTCGGCGCGAGTCCGGGCATCGATCTGCTTCGCCCGCCCGGCCAGCCACAACAGCACCGCGAGCCACAGGTTGGCCACGATCACGTCAACAGCGATGAACTTGGCGAAGGTGTCCGGGCCGACTTCGAACACTTCCTTCATGGCCGCCTGGTTGGCTCCGCCTCCGATCCAGCTTCCGGCCATCGTGGTCATGCCGCGCCAGATCGCCTCCGGCCCCGCGCCCTGGCTGACCAGTGTCGGGTCGAGCAGACCCATCAGCCACAAGGCAATCGGGCCGCCGATGACAACGCTGACGGTGCCGACCAGAAACATGATGATCGCCTTCGGCCCGAGCCGGAGGATGCCCCCGATGTCGCTGGAAAGCGTCAGCAGTATCAGCGCCGTCGGCAGCAGGTAGTCACGCGCCACCGGATACAGGTTGGAACCCTCGTGGCTGATCACGCCAAAGGTGTTGAGCAGGCCCGGGATGAAATAGCACAGCAGCAACGCCGGCACGTAGCGATAGAAGGCCTTCAGCCAGGGATGCGCGTGCGCGCTGGTCCAGAACACCAGCGCCAGGATCGCCAGCAGCACGCCGAGCACGGCGGGATCGGACTGGATCAGCGCCTGCGCATGATCGCTCATGAAGCGGACTCCCGATGACAGTACCGAACCCTACAGCGCATGGCATCGCTGCGCACGTTGGCCGCGGCACCGCGCCGGCGTGCGCGGCCGGCGAACCACTGCTGGCCGATGCGATTGCCCACGGCGCGGACGGCTGGCGCGAATGCGCACCGTTCGGGTTGCAGCAGTCGTACTGTCCGCTCGGCTATCCCGCCGCGCAAGCCGAATTCTGGCGGCACCAGGCCAGGGAATGGATGAAGTCCGCCATCGAAGCTTGAAGCCGGGTCACAGGGCCGACAGGAACGCGACCAGGTCCTGTTTCTGCCGTTCGCTCATGCCGATGTGGAATCGCGTGTCGTAGAAGTCGATCACGTCACGCAGGGTTGCCGCCGATCCGTTGTGGAAATACGGCGCGCGGGCCGCCAGACCGCGCAGGATCGGACCCTTGAACTTGCCGATGTCGGCCCACTTGCCGGTGATCATCGCAAGCCCGGGATCGGTGGTCTGGACGACCTGTCCGGTCTTGATGTTGGTCAGCGTGTACAGCGGCATGTCGGGCGTGCGGCGGGAGGCGTCGGCGATGCCGATGTCCAGAGCGCCGCCGACCGAATGGTTGCCGATGTTGGGCGAATCGTGGCAGGTGCCGCAGGTGCCGTGGATCACCGCCCGGCCCGTCGCATCGTTGAGCCCCGCGACGCCGGTGATGTTGATGGGCATCGAGTTGAACAGCCTCTGGCCGCGCAGGATCGCGGCGCGTTGCCGCATCCGCCAGCCGAGTGCGTGTACCCGCCAGGGATCGCCCCAGGCGTCGAACAGGCGCATGACCTTCGGATCGAACGCCTCTCCGGCTGGATCATTGCCGAGCGCATCGTTGATGCCGACCCAGAATTTCTGTTGCGACAGGATGGCGGCGCCGCCCATGGCATCGTCCGCCTCCAGCCGGCCGGCCAGGCGGTCGGCGTACTGCGCGGTGAACAGGTGCGATTCGAACTCCACGATGCTGTCGATCACGTCGTCGCCGGGCGCGGCGGCGGCCTGCTCGTGGCCGAGGACCGCGTCACGCGCTTGCGCGGCGAGGCTCTGGCGGACATCTTCGAGATCGACGCCGGCGTCCATTGGCGGCTGGAACGGGACAAAGGTGAACCGGTTGTCCCACATCACGCCGGTGTCCCAGATAAGGTTGGTGGCCGGCAGCGGACGGCGGAACAGGGACAACTGGCGCGCGCTGGCAAATCCGTAGGGATCGTCCACGGCGGTCAGCGTGAATTCGGCATGTGCCGGCATCGGCAGGCCGATGCGCAGCACCCCGTGGTTGAGCAGCATCGAGTAGGCCCTGGCGCGCGCCGCCAGGGTGGATACGTCCGCATTCGGCGAATTCGCGCCATCCACCAGCCGGAAAAGCGGGTCGGTGCCGCCGGTGGCGTCGAACCGCCTGCGAACGTCCGCCGCGGCGATCGTCCAGCCGTTTTCCTGCCGGTGGCACGTGTTGCACGAACGCCCGTTGGTGCCGAGGCTCCTGAAGAACGGGTTGGCATGGTCGATGCGACCGCCGGGGGCGACGGTCTGCAGCCATCCGGACGGATTGCGCGTGATGGTCGGATCGTGGCGATGCGGGACCTGCGAAGCCGGGGCTGCCGTGCCTGCGGTGGCAGCGAACATCAGGATGGCGATGCCCAAGCCGATCCGGCGCATGCGGTGCGTGACGGTTGGACCGATCATCGCGGTGTACTCCCCATGGCAGTGGCCAACATCACCGGGAACAGTTTCGGATCAGTGTGCTTCCGATTGCGGGGAAACGCCATGGGTTCACCGTGAACCCCTGGCCTGCGTGCGTCATCACTCTTCAACTGCGCCGCCCCAATGACACGCACTGAGCGACTTTCACCCGGTCAGCCGGCACTCCGTCGGTCGCGAACCCGTCGCTCGTGTTGGCGCGGGATCGTTCCGTGCCCTCCGTTGCTGCGCCACGCCGCCGGCGGTACGCCGTAGCAGCGTTTGAAGGCGCGCTGGAAGGCGGCGCTGGAATCGTAGCCTACCTCGCTGGCGATACGATCGATGCTCCACCGGCTTTCATCGAGGCTGCGCGCCGCAAGCTGCATCCGCAGGTGCGTGAGGTAATGGATCGGCGGCTCGCCGATGATGTCCCGGAAGCGGGCGGCGAGGCAGGAACGCGAACTGGCGATGGTCGCGGCGAGCTCGTCCACGGTCCAGTCGTGCGACGGGTCGCCGTGCAATGCGTGCAGCGCACGCCCGACCAGCGGGTCACGCAGGCCGGCCAGCCAGCCGCGCGCACCGGCGGGCAGGTGCTGCATGCGCAGGCTCAGGGTCTCCATGAACAGCAGCTCGGCCATGCGCACGCGCAGGCAATCGACGCCGGGCCTGTCCTCCAGTGCGTCGCGGGCGGCGTATTCCAGCAGGGCCTTGCTGCGCTGTTCGAGGCATACCGTGAACAGCGCCGGCATGGCGGTGAAAAGGGACGCGAAGGCACGGCGGTTGCAGCCGAGGAAACCGCACAGGATCGAGGACTTCGGGCCCCCGCCGGTTTCAAAGTGTTCGCAGCGAAGGTCGGTCAGCGAACGATTGCCCAGAGCCCGTTCGAACGGCATCGTCTGGCGCCCGGGGCTGTCCGCCAGTTCGTGCCGGTCGCCCTGGATCAGCACCACTGCGCAGCCCGCGGGGATCCGGAACCAGTCGTGCGACGCGTGCCGGCACCAGCATTCCCCGTCGATCACGACGTGGAACACGATCACGTGGTCTGTGCCGCGCGGCAACCGGTGCGCGAGCTTGTCCACGCGCGGTGCCGCGATGACGCCCCAAGGGCCCCTGGTGTCGATGCGGAAGAACAGCGCGCCGGTCAGGTGCGTCATCGCCAGCGCGTCGGAGAGCAGGTCGTGCGGCATGCAGCCCGTACCCCGGCGTTTCGAGCATGTACGGCGGAGTATAAGTCATTGTCACGCCACGCCGCGTGATGCGACCGTTGGGCGCAAGAAGGCCGGCAGGGTGTCACGGTTCGCGCCCGGAAGGTGTTTTTCGACGGACGACCGTGAGTGCCCGGGCCGAATGGCTTTGTCCCCGCATGGAACAGGCGCGGCACGTGCAGCAGGGGAGGAGGAAGACATCATGGGAAGGTTCCTTGGGTTTCTATATGGAATAGTGTGTTACGTGGTATTCTTCATCACGTTTCTGTACGCGATCGCGTTCGTCGGCGACCTTCCCTTCGTGCCGCATACGCTCGACCGAGGCATGGAAGCGGCAAGCGTCGGCAAGGCGGTGGTCATCGACGCGGTCCTGCTCGGCATCTTCGCGATCCAGCACAGCGGGATGGCCCGGCGCGGCTTCAAGCGCTGGCTGACCGGCTGGCTGCCGGAGTCACTGGAGCGCAGTACCTTCGTGCTGCTGTCGAGCCTGGCGCTGATCCTGCTGTTCTGGCAGTGGCGGCCGCTGCCGGGCCTGGTCTGGGACGTCGGCCACGGCTGGGCCTGGTGGCTGCTGTACGCGGTGTCTGCGCTGGGCTGGCTGATCGTGTTGAGCGGCACCTTCGTGATCAACCACTTCGACCTGTTCGGCCTGCGCCAGGTCT
Organism: uncultured Rhodanobacter sp.; assembly: GCA_964489055.1. Lineage (GTDB taxonomy): Bacteria > Pseudomonadota > Gammaproteobacteria > Xanthomonadales > Rhodanobacteraceae > 66-474. The sequence goes on from CAZAXF010000037.1 coordinate 11,313, forward strand.
GGTACGCGGCGCGGGGACAGAAGGCGCCGCCACTCGAGTTCGTTGAACACTTCTACTACTCGCTGGTGCGGCATCCGCTGATGCTGGGCTTCATCATCGCGTTCTGGGCGATCCCGCGCATGACCGTCGGACACCTGCTGTTCGCGGTCGCGACCACCGGCTACATCCTGTTCGCGGTGAGATTCCTGGAAGAGCGCGACCTGGTTGCGATGCACGGCGCGGACTATCGCGGCTACCAGCGACGCGTACCGATGATCTGCCCCTGGCCACGACCCCGGCCATCGGCAGGCAAGACGCCGCCGCTGCATGCGGGTTGAGAAACCATCGATTCACAGAGGGAAAAAGAGCCATGCCGAAGAACACACATGCCGCACACTGTTTCTGCGGCGCCGTCGAGGTTGAACTCACCGGCGCTCCCGCCGACATGGGCTACTGCCACTGCGAATCCTGCCGGCGCTGGTCGGCGGGTCCGGTCAATGCCTTCACGCTGTGCCCGACGGCGTCGGTGAGGGTGACGCGCGGCGAGGATCGGCTGGGTGTGTACACCGGATCCCCCAACAGCCGCCGCCGCTGGTGCACGCAGTGCGGCGGTCACGTGCTGACCGAGCATCCGGAATGGGGCCTGGTGGATGTGTATGCCGCGGCCATCGACGGGCTCGACTTCAAGCCTGCCGTGCACGTCAATTATCAGGAAAGCGTGCTGCCGATGCGTGATGGCCTGCCCAAGCAGAAGGATTTTCCGACGGCGCTGGGCGGCACCGGCACGGTGATCGACGAATGATGAACCAGGCACTGACCCGAAACCGCCGGAGGTCTTCAACGTGAACAACCTGCCGCCCGGACGTGAGGCTGTCATGAAGGCGAACTTCGGCATCGAGGAGGCCGAAGCGGTGGGCCAGCCACACCAAGGCCGGGGAACGGGCCGGAGCGTCCCGGAGAATTACGAACGATTTTTTGTACCCACCATCGGTGCGCCACTGGCTGACGATCTGATCGCCGCGGCCGCGCTTCGGCCGGGAGAGCGGGTGCTGGACGTTGCCTGTGGAACCGGCGTGGTCGCGCGACGCGCGGCGCGGGCCGTGGGCAATATCGGGAGTGTCGCCGGGCTGGATGTCAATCCCGGCATGCTGGCGGTCGCGCGTTCGACCACGCCACCCGATACGCCCATCCAATGGCACGAGGCTGACGCCGGGCACATGCCGCTCGCGGATGGGTCATTCGACGTCGTGCTGTGCCAGATGGGCCTCCAGTTCATGCCGGACCGGCAAGCCGCACTGCGCGAGATGCGGCGGGTCCTGGCCGACGGTGGCCGCCTGATCCTGAATCTGCCCGGGCCGACCCCGCGACTCTTCACCGCCATGGGCGAGGGAATCGCACGACACGTCGGCGCCGAGGCTGCGGGATTCGTGGGACTGGTCTTCTCGCTCCACGACACGGCGGAGATTCACGGCCTCCTCGATGACGCGGGTTTCCGCGAGGTTTCCGTCGAATCCACGATGAAGACCTTGCGCCTCCCGGGGCCGGCCGCGTTCCTCTGGCAGTACGTGCAGGGCACTCCGCTGGCGGGCGTCATGGCGCAGGTGGATGACGAACGTCGCACCGCGCTGGAGCGCGAAATCGTGACCGGCTGGCAGGAATTCGTGGAAGACGAAGACATGCTGCTCCAGGTCCGCATGGTGACGGCGGGCGCCCGGAAATAGCGTGTGGCGGCTTGCGCGAGGCGCGTGCCGGCGCGGCATCGACAACGAGACTTTCCGCAAGGAGAACCCAACATGACGCAATGGGAAATCAAGGGCAGGGAGTTCGTGAATTGCAACTGCGCCTATGGCTGCCCCTGCCAGTTCAACGCGCTGCCCACGCACGGCGACTGCCGCGCGATCGCAATGATCGGGATCGACGAGGGGCGTCACGGGGAAGTCCGGCTGGACGGGTTGCGCTTCGGCATGATCGCGTCATGGCCCGGCGCGATCCACGAGGGCGGAGGCGAGATCGTGCCGCTGGTGGACGAACGTGCCTCGCCGGAGCAACGCGAAGCGCTGCTGCGCATCATGGGTGGCGAGGACACGGAACCCGGGGCAACCCTGTTCCAGGTGTTCTCGGCGACCTTCGACAAGGTGCACGATCCAGTGTTCGCGAAGATCGATTTCGAGGTCGATGTCGACGGCCGCACGTCACGCGTGAAAATCCCGGACCTGCTGGAAGCCCGTGGCGAACCGATCGTGAATCCGATTTCCGGTCAACAGCATCGGGCCCGCATCAATCTGCCCGCCGGATTCGAGTACGACGTGTGCGAAGTGGGACGCGGCTGGTCGAAGACCGGAGGCGTGCTGGGCCTGTCACTGGCTGATTCGCACGCGCAGTTCGCCGCCCTTCACATGACCGGACAAGGTGTCGTCCATCACGCCTGATCCGCTGCCGCGGGCGAGTGCCCTGGAAGCGGCGTTGCGGCGCGACCGCAGGGTCGTGCTGGCGGCGCTGCTCGGCCTGACCGCGCTGGCGTGGGGCTACCTTCTCTGGCTGGCACAGGGCATGGCCATGCCCGTGCACGGCATGGCCACGGCCATGCGCGCCTGGACGCCGGGCGAGTTCGCGCTGATGTTCGTGATGTGGGCCGTGATGATGGTCGGCATGATGACGCCCTCCGCTGCGCCGATGGTCCTGATCTACGCGCGGGTCGGGAGAATGGCCGCGCTGCAGGGCAAGCCGTTGGCGGCAACTGGCTTCTTCGCCGCCGGATACCTGCTCGCCTGGTCGGTGTTTTCTCTGGCGGCGACGGCCGCACAGTGGGGATTGCATCGGGCCCTGCTGCTGACGCCCATGATGACCAGCGCCAGCGCCGTGCTGAGCGGCGTAGTACTGGTCGCGGCGGGCGTGTACCAGTGGACCCCGGCCAAGCGCGCCTGCCTGCGCCATTGCCAGACTCCACTGTCCTTCATTCAGCAATGCGGTGGATTCCGCCGCACGCCGCGCGGGTCGCTGATGCTTGGGCTTCACCACGGGCTCTACTGCATCGGCTGCTGCTGGGCGCTGATGGCGCTGCTGTTCGTCGGTGGCGTGATGAACCTGTTGTGGGTGGCGCTGATCGCGTTCTTCGTACTGGCGGAAAAGCTCCTTGCGTCCGTGCGATGGTTGCCGCGTGTCGCCGGCGTCCTGTTGGGCGGGTGGGGCGTCTGGCTGCTGGCTGGTGCCTGGTAATTGTCGTTGGTTCCGGCGCCACGTACAGAACGTGCAGGCCGTGGCCCGCCCCACCAGGATCATGCGGCGGCCGTTCGAGGTGCTGACGTCGCAATTGGCGCCCGAGCAGCACCGGTATCACCCGCCGCGCGTCGCTCCTGCCCCTTCAAGGCGGAGGCCGGGTGGGACACCTGGCTTGGTTCGATGGCCGCGGGGCGATGAAACCCATCCCCACCCAACCCTCCCCTTGAAGGGGAGGGCTTTCCGCGGCTCCCTTGAAGGGGAGGGCTTTTCGCGGCTCCCTTGAAGGGGGGGCTTTCCGTGGCTCCCTTGCAGGGGAGGGCATTCCGATGCTCTCCGGCCGTTGTTGCGCTCCGGCGCTATCCTGCCTCGATGGACTGGAACATCCTCTGGTACGTGATCGCCGGCATCATCATTGCTGCCGGCCTCGTGGGCTCGATCCTGCCCAACCTGCCGGGCATCCCGGTGATGTTCGGAGGCATGCTGCTGGCCGCGTGGGTGGGGCACTTCGAAACGATCAAGGTCTGGGTGATCGTGTTGCTCGGCATCCTTGCCGCGTTCTCGATCGTGTTCGATTTCATTGCCGGAGCCTTCGGCGCCAAAAAATACGGCGCCAGCAGGGGTGCCGTGTGGGGCGCGTTTTTCGGCACCATCGTGGGGCTGTTCTTCGGCATTCCCGGCATCATCCTGGGACCGTTTGCCGGCGCGGTGATCGGGCAACTGGCAAGCGGAAGTCGGGTCGACCACGCGGCCCGCGTCGGCTTCGGTACCTGGATCGGCCTGGTGATCGGCACCGCGATCAAGCTCGCGACCGCGTTCATGATGCTGGGGGCGTTCGCCCTGGCGCTGGTGTTTTGACCAGGCGGGTGGGGACGCGGGCGACACGCGCCCCGCGCCCGGCCGACGCCGCGTGGCCGCACCCGCTAACATTTCGCGTTTCCGCGGAAATTCCAGCATGCCCGCTGTCACGCCCGAACCAGCCCGCAAGCACCTGGACCTTGGTTGTGGCCAGCATGCGCGCAATCCCTACGGATGGCCACAGGTGTATGGAATCGATGTCCACGATGGCCGGTCGCTGTCCGGCCTTGCCGGCTACAGGCAGGTGGACCTGTCACTGAATCCGATCCCGTTTCCCGACGACATGTTCGCGTCCGTGTCGGCATTCGACTTCATCGAACACATTCCGCGGCAGGCGGCCGTGAATGGTCGCATGACACTGCCGTTCCTCGAGTTGATGAATGAAGTCTGGCGCGTGCTGGAACCCGGCGGACTGTTCTACGCCGTGACCCCTGCATACCCGGCCGCGGAAGCCTTCCAGGACCCGACGCACGTCAACATCATCACCGACAAGACGCACGAATATTTTTGCGGCACCGAATCGTTCGGCCGCAACTACGGCTTCCACGGCAATTTCGAGGCCGTGCGCGTTCGCTGGGTGACGCCCAAGAACGCCTACACCGCGGACACCTCGTTCCGCAAGACCCTGCGGCACTGGCACCGCCGCCTGATCGGGCGGGACATCTCGCACGTGCTGTGGGAGTTGCGCGCGCTGAAGTAACGCGCGGCGCTGTTCTCCTGTCCCTGCGATGTGGGGCCAGGAGAGGGATGGGCCAGGGTGAACGCTTGCTGCATGGCATTCGGGCAGTTGCAACCCCATCCCCACCCAACCCTCCCCTTGAAGGGGAGGGCTTGTTCCTTCTGCGGCCCCGCTATGCTGAGTTGGTGGACTGGAACATTCTCCGGGACGTCATCGCCGGCATCATCATGGCCCCCGGCCTCGCCGGCTCGATTCCGCCGGGCATACCGGTGAGGTTCGGCGGCACGCTGCCGGCCGTGTGGGCCACTGCGACAACATGCGGGCCTGCGTGATCGTGGTCCCCGGTGTGCTCGCGGCGTTCTCGATCGTGTTCGATTCCAACGTTCACGCTGGCATTGGCGCTGCAGGGCAGGTTCAATTGCCACGTTCCCTTGGCCGCGTGAGAAGTATCAGCTGATGCAAGTACCACTCTGGATCTGGTTGGCCACGGTGGCCGGTGTCATCGCCCTGCTCGCGTTCAGCTTCTTTGCGCACATCCGCAAGCCGCACGAGCCCTCCATCAGGGAAGCCGGTGCCTGGACGGCTTTTTTCGTGTCATTGTCGATTCTTTTCGGCTTGGGTCTGACCGCGATCTGGGGGAAAGATCGCGGCATCGAATACTTCGCCGGTTACATCACCGAATACACCCTGTCGGTCGACAACCTGTTCGTGTTCGTGATCATCATGTCCAGTTTCGCCGTCCCCAGGGCATACCAGCAGAAGGTGTTGCTGGTCGGCATCATCATCGCGCTGATCCTGCGCGCGGTGTTCATCCTGATCGGCGCGGTGGCGATCGCGCACTTCAGCTGGGTGTTCTACATCTTCGGACTGTTCCTGATCTTCACGGCCGTCCAGCTCGCACTGGAAAAACACGAAAAGGACGAGGCCTACAAGCCCAACATCATGGTGCGCACCGCACAAAAGGTCCTGCCGTTCACCGGGGAATACGACGGTGCGAAGCTGGCCACGGTCATCAACGGCAAGCGCCGCTTCACGCCCATGATGATGGTCATGATCGCCATCGGCATGACCGACATCCTGTTCGCGCTCGACTCGATCCCGGCCATCTACGGCTTGACCGACGCACCCTACATCGTGTTCACCGCCAATGCCTTCGCCCTGCTCGGGCTGGTCGAGCTGTATTTCCTGATCGGCGGCCTGCTCAAGCGACTGGTCTATCTCGGCCTGGGGCTCGCACTCGTACTGGCCTTCATCGGAATCAAACTGATCATCGAGGCCATGCACACCAACAGCCTGCCGTTCATCAACGGTGGCGAGCCGATCCATTGGGTCGGCCCGATCCCCGTCTGGCTGTCGCTGGCGATCATCGTCACGATCCTGGTGGCCACGACCATCGCCAGCCTCCTCAAAAGCCGCCGCGACACGGCCGGGTGAGAAAAGGGACGGAGGTTGTCAAATCCGCTTGATTGCCTCCGTCCCCTGTCGGTGATTCACACCATCTCGAAGATGCCCGCCGCGCCCATGCCGGTGCCTATGCACATGGTGACCATGCCGTACTTCTGTTTCCTGCGGCGCATGCCGTGGACGAGGGTGGCGATGCGGATGGAGCCGGTGGCGCCGAGCGGATGGCCGAGCGCGATGGCGCCACCTTCCGGATTCACCTTCTCGGGATCGAGGTCGAGGTCCTTGATGACCGCCAGTGACTGCGCGGCGAAGGCCTCGTTGAGCTCGATCCACTCCATGTCGTCCTGCTTCATGCCGGTGGCCTTGAGCGCCTTCGGGATGGCTTCCTTGGGACCGATGCCCATGATTTCCGGTGGCACACCGGCCACGGAGAAGCCGACGAAGCGGGCCAGCGGGGTGAGGCCGTAGTCCTTGATGGCCTGCTCGCTGGCCAGCAGCACGGCGCCGGCACCATCGGACATCTGCGAGGAATTGCCGGCGGTGACGGTGCCGTCGCGGCGGAACACGGTGCGCAGTTTCGCCAGCACTTCGGCGCTGGTGTCGCGGCGCGGGCCCTCGTCGTCTTCGACCAGGCGCTTGTCTTCCCTGACGCCGCGTTTGCCGAGGTCGGGGTAACGGTCATCGAGCGGGTAGGGCGCGATTTCCTCCTTGAAGTTGCCGGCGTCCTGCGCGGCGATCGCGCGCTGGTGGCTGCGCAATGCGAAGGCATCCTGTTCCTCGCGGCTGATCTTCCACTGCGTGGCGACGTTCTCGGCGGTGATGCCCATGCCGTAGGCAATTCCGATGTTGTCGTCGTTGAAGATCTCGGGGTTCATCTGCACCCGGAAACCCATCATCGGCACCATGCTCATCGATTCGGTGCCGCCGGCCAGGACAAGGTCGGTCTCGCCGAGGCGGATGCTGTTGGCGGCGATCGCCACCGACTGCAACCCGGACGAGCAGAAACGGTTGATGGTCATGCCCGGCACCGAATCGGGCAGGCCGGCCAGCAGCGCGCCGATGCGTGCCACGTTCATGCCCTGCTCGGCCTCGGGCATCGCACAGCCGACCACCACGTCGCTGATGCGCTTGACGTCGATGCCCGGACATTCGTCCAGCGTCTCGCGCAACACGTGCGCGAGCATGTCGTCTGGCCGGGTGTTGCGGAACACGCCGCGCGGGGCCTTGCCGACGGGGGTGCGTTTGACGGCGACGATGTAGGCGTCTTGAATTTGGTGAGTCATTGAGAGACCTCGGAGTGTTTCTGGAGAACGGGACTCGGGACTCGGGACTCGGGACTCGGGAGAGCAAGAGCACGAGGCTTCTGCAGATCCCGGACCCCGCGGCCCGGATCCCGATCAATTCCTGAGCGGTTTGCCGGTTTTCATGGTGTGTGCGATGCGGGCCTGGGTCTTTTCCATCTGGGCGAGTTCCATGAAGTGGCTGCGTTCGAGGTCGAGCAGCCACCTGGCATCTACGGTGGAGCCGCGTTCGATGTTGCCGCCGCACAGGGTGTCGGCGATGCGGGAGGCGATTTCCATGTCGTGTTCGGAGATGAAATGCCCGGCCAGCATGTTGGCCAGTTGGGCCTTGAGGGTGGCGGTGCCGACGTCGCCGGCGACCGCGGTCTTGCGTGGCAGCGGCGGACGCCAGCCGGATTCGGCCAGCGATGCAGCCACGTTCTTGGCCACGTACAACAGCTCGTTGGCATTGAACACCACCACGTCCGAATCGCGCAGCAGGCCGAAGCGCTTGGCTTCCAGCGCGCTGCCGGAAGTCTTGGCCATCGCCACGGTCTCGAAGGGGTGCTTGATCTGGTCGAACACGTTGCCGTCGACGGCGGCGCGCGCGCAGCGCTCGGCGAGCTCCTTCAGGCCGCCGCCGGCAGGCAGCAGGCCGACGCCAGCCTCGACCAGGCCGATGTAGCTCTCCAGCGCCGCGACCGTGCGGGCCGAGTGCATCTGCAATTCGCAGCCGCCACCGAGGCACAAGCCGCGTACCGCGGTGACCGTCGGCACCAGGCCGTGCTGCACGCGCTGGGTGGCGCGCTGGAAGTTGGCGATCATGGCCTCGAGATCGGAAACCCTGCCTTCTTGCAGCAGCGCCAGCACGCCCTTGAGGTTGGCGCCGGCGGAAAACACCGGGCCGGTCTGCCACACCACCAGGGCCTTCAACCTGTCTTCGGCCAGCCCGACCGCGTGCTGGATGCCATCGAGCACCTGGTCATCGAAGGTGCACATGCGGGTCTTGAAGCTGATGATGCCGACGTCGTCATCGCCCAGCGTCCACAACCGGATACCGTCGTTCTCCCACACCGTGGTGCCGGTATCGAACTTCTCGCCGATCAGGGCGTCGGGGAACAACTGGCGCTGGTAGACCGGCGCGGACGAGCGCGGGACGTCCGTGCCGGCGCTCGGGGAATACGAGCCGGCGGCATGGTGCACGCCGCGGCGGCCATCGGTGACCCACGCCGGCAGCGGCGCCTCGCTCATGGCCTTGCCGGCGGCGATGTCCTCGGCGATCCATTTGGCCACCTGTTCCCAGCCGGATGCCTGCCAGGTCTCGAACGGGCCGAGCTTCCAGCCGTAGCCCCAGCGGATCGCGAAGTCGACGTCGCGTGCGGTTTCGGCGATCGATTCAAGGTGATAGGCGCTGTAGTGGAACAGGTCTCGGAACATCGCCCAAAGGAATTGTGCCTGCGGGTCCTTCGACTCGCGCAGCTTGCCGAATTTCTCGGCCGGATCCTTGATCGCGAGGATCGCCGCGGCCTCGTCGGAGGCCTTCTGCTCCGAGGTGCGGTAATCCTGTTTGCCCAGGTCCAGAACCTGGATTTCCTTGCCCTGCTTGCGGTAGAAGCCCGCGCCGACCTTGGCGCCCAGCGCGCCCTTCTCGATCAATCCGGAAAGCCACGCCGGCGCCTTGAAGTGTTCGTGCCATGGATCGTCGGGCAGGGTGTCGGCCATGGTCTTGATGACGTGCGCCATGGTGTCGAGGCCGACCACGTCGGCGGTGCGATAGGTGCCGGACTTCGGCCGTCCGATGGCCGGGCCGGTCAGGGCGTCGACCACGTCGAAGCCGAGCTTGAACTCCGCGGTGTGGTGCATCGTCGCCAGCATCGAGAACACGCCGATGCGGTTGCCGATGAAGTTCGGTGTGTCCCTTGCAAACACCACGCCCTTGCCGAGCGTGGAAGTCAGGAATGCTTCCAGCCCTTCCAGCAGCTTCGGGTCCGTGGCCTTGCCCGGGATCACCTCGACCAGGTGCATGTAGCGCGGCGGATTGAAGAAGTGCACGCCCAGGAAACGGTGGCGCAGGTTTTCCGGCAGCGCCTCGGCCAGCTTGTTGATGGAAAGACCCGAGGTGTTGCTGGCGAGCAGGGTGCGTTCGGGGATGTGCGCGGCGACCTTCCTGTAGAGATCCAGCTTCCAGTCCATGCGTTCGGCGATCGCCTCGATCACGAAGTCGCAATCCTTCAGCTCCGCCAGGTTCTCGTCGTAGTCGGCCGGGGTGATCGCGGCGGCCAGGTCGCTTGCCGCCAGCGGCGCCGGCTTGATCTTGCCCAGGTGCTTGATGGCCTTGACGGCAATGCCGTTCTTGGGACCTTCTTTCGCGGCGAGATCGAACAATACCGTTTCGATGCCGGCATTGGTGAGGTGGGCGGCAATCTGCGCGCCCATGACGCCGGCGCCCAGCACGGCGGCTTTGCGGATGCGAAGGGTGTTGGACATGGAAGCTCCGTGAGTTGTCAGCTGATTCGTTGAAGCCCGAACAGGTACCCAAGGTAGCCCATTCGAGGTGATCGTTGTGAAAACGCGGACCGGCGACGGCCGCCCTGGTTGTCACGAACCGGACGGTGTTGCAGCCCGGAAAACTTCTGCTGCCCGGGCTCCTAGGCCCTCAATCCGGCGGCGGTGAAATGGATCAGGTTGCGGGCCATCTGCTCGCGGTGTTCGCGCTCGCTCTGGTCGCTGCGCCGCTGGATCACGCCGAAGTCGGCCATGGCATAGGTCAACGCGCCAACCGCGATGTCCAGCCGCGAGTACAGCTCCTGCTTGTCGAGTTGGGGCAACAGCCGCGCGAATGCGGCCGCGAATTCCTTCAACACATGGCCGTAGTTTTCGGAAAGGAAGCCGCGCAGATTGCTGTTGTGCTCGGCGAAGGCGCGGGCCAGCACCCGCATGAATATCGAGCCGCCCTTGCGATCCAGCGACAGCTCCAGCGCGGGCGTGATGAAGGCGTCCAGCAAAGCCTCCAGCGTGACTCCACCCGCCGCCTCCACCGCGGCCAGCCGCTCCAGGCGCCGTTGGCTCAATTCATCCAGCCGACGCCGGAACACTTCTTCGATCAGGTTGTCCTTGGAGCCGAAGTGGTAGTTCACCGCGGCCAGGTTCACGTTGGCGGCGGTCGTCACCTGGCGCAGTGAAGCCCCCGCGAAGCCGCGCTCGGCAAAAAGCTGCTCGGCGGCGCCGAGGATGCGCTGTCGGGTGGAAAACTGCGGGTTGCCGCGCATGGCGATTCCGTGTTCAAACGGTCGTTTGAATTCTAGGCTCACCCGGCGCGGGGGTCAAACGCGCGGCCGGCCCCTTGGTTTACGGCTTGTCCTTGGGCTAGAATCATTCATTCTTTTGTGAGCTAACCCCGCATTCATGCGGGTATTTCAGTATATGCTCACGCATCCGGTGGGGTGCGCTGGGCTTTTTCCACCCATTGCCAGGCGAGGACACCATGGCGCTCGAGCGCACCCTTTCCATCATCAAGCCCGATGCGGTTGCCAAGGATGTTGTCGGGAAAATTTATGCACGCTTCGAACAGGCGGGGCTCAGGATCGTCGCGGCAAAAATGAAACGTCTCTCGCGCAGCGAAGCGGAAGGATTCTACGCGGTACACAGGGAACGCCCGTTCTTCAAGCCACTGGTGGAATTCATGACCTCCGGGCCGGTGATGATCCAGGTGCTGGAAGGCGAGGGGGCAATCGCGAAGAACCGCGAACTGATGGGCGCGACCAATCCGAAGGAAGCGGCGGCCGGGACCATCCGCGCCGATTTCGCGCAAAGCATCGAGGCCAACGCGGTGCACGGTTCGGATGCCGCGGACACGGCGCGCTTCGAGATCGGATACTTTTTCGCCGCAACGGAAATCTGCGCGCGCTGACGCCGGGCCCCGTCGCCCGGACGTCCACAACCATGCAACGGACCGTGGCCGGGAGCTGACCCGGTCCGACCTTTCACCAGGGCGACTTCATGGCAGCAGCCAACGCCAGGACCAACCTGCTGGATTTCGATCGCGACGGACTGCGCACCTTCTTCGCCGGGCTTGGCGAGAAGCCGTATCGTGCCGACCAGGTGATGAAATGGATCTACCACCGCCTCGAAAGTGATTTCGGGGCGATGACCGATCTCGGCAAATCCCTGCGCGCCAAGCTGCAGGAAGTGGCCGTGGTGGCGCCGCCGAAGGCCTTGCTGGACAACGCTTCCAGCGACGGCACGCGCAAGTGGCTGCTGGGCATGGACGCGGGCAACGCGGTTGAAACCGTGTACATCCCCGAACCCACGCGCGGTACGCTGTGCGTGTCCTCGCAGATCGGCTGCGGGTTGAACTGCCGTTTCTGCTCCACCGGGGCGCAGGGCTTCAACCGCAACCTCGGTACCGCGGAAATCATCGGGCAGGTCTGGTACGCCGGCAGGCAACTCGGAAACGTCACCCACCAGCAGCGCCGCATCACCAACGTGGTGATGATGGGCATGGGCGAGCCGTTGCTCAATTTCGACAATGTGGTGCGCGCGATGAGCCTGATGCGCGACGACCTGGGGTTCGGGCTGGCATCCAAGCGCGTGACGCTGTCCACCGCCGGGGTGGTACCGATGATCGACAAGCTGGGCGAGGTCGCCGACGTGTCGCTGGCGGTGTCGCTGCACGCTCCCGACGATGCGCTTCGCACGCAACTGGTGCCGCTCAACAAGCGCTGGGGCATCGACGAACTGCTGGATGCCTGCGCGCGCTACGCCGCGCGCAGGCCGCGCACCACGATCACGTTCGAATACACCTTGATGAAGGGTGTCAACGACACACCCGCACTGGCCAGGCAACTGGTGAAGCTGATGCGCCGGCTGCCGGCCAAGGTGAACCTGATTCCGTTCAACCCGTTCCCGGGCACGCAGTACCAGCGATCGGACCCGGAGGCCATCCGCGCCTTCCAGGCCATCCTGCTCGATGCCGGGGTGCAAACGATGGTGCGGCGTACCCGCGGCGAAGACATCGACGCCGCCTGCGGACAACTCAAGGGCAGGGTGGCCGATCGCACGCGCCGCCATGCCGAATTCCAGCGCCGCGTCGAAGCGGCCCATGCGCGTGAGGTGCAGGATGCGGCGTAACTGGTTTCCGGTTCTGGCGGTCATGGCGGCGGCGTTCGTGCTGGTCGCATGCAAGCACAACGACGGGATCATCAAATACCCGACGCAAATTCCCAACCTCAAGAACCCGCCGCGCGAGACCAAGCAGGAGGACATGCGCGACGCGGCGCAGACCCACACGCAACTGGCCGCGGCCTACATGAAGCAGAACAACCTGAAGGAGGCCGAAACCGCGCTGCACAAGGCGATCAAGTTCGACAGCAAGTACATCCCCGCGCACACGATGCTGGCGATCCTGGAATGGCACATCGGCCGGCTGGACGAGGCGGACAAGGAATTCCGGACCGCCATTTCGCTGGATCCTTCCAATGGCGACACCAACAACAACTACGGGCAGTTCCTGTGCGAGCGCGGCGAGCAGCAGCAGGCCATGCGCTACTTCAAGCGTGCGCTGGCCGACCCGTTCTACAAGACCCCGGCGATGGCCAACACCAACGCCGGCAAGTGCCTGCTGAAGAACGGCGACTACGCGCAGGCCGCGCCCTACCTGCACAAGGCGCTGGAAACCAATCCCGGCTATGACGCGGCGTTGCTGGCCATGGCCGAGCTCGATTTCCGCAAGGGCGAGCCCTTCAAGGCACGCGGGTACCTGCAACGGTTCGAGGGCGTGGGCCAGGCCACGCCCGAGTCGTTGATGCTCGGGTACCAGATTGCAACACGGCTTGGTGACAGGGAGACGGCCACCAGTTATTCCAACCGTCTGCACGATCAGTTTCCGAATTCGAAGCAGGCGCAAGCATTGAACGACTCCAGCCCATGACCGATCGCGAAGCTTCCCCGGACCTGCCAACCCCCGCGACACCGGCACCCGGCGACGGGCCTGCCGCCAACCACACCGGAACCACCGACGCGAGCCTGGGACAGCGCCTGCGCGCGGCGCGCGAAGCACGCGGATTGTCGATCCCCGAATGCGCCACCCGGTTGCACCTGCCCGTCAGGGTGTTGCGGCGCCTGGAATCGGATGATTGGGGATCGCCCGAGCATTTCGTGTTCCTGCGCGGCGCGCTGAAAGGCTATGCCCACCTCCTGGACCTGCCGGAGGGCAGTTGCGACGCGGTGTTGCGGCAGGCGGCGCCGGAGGCACAACCGGAACTGGTCACGGTGGCGCACACCACGCCCGCACGCTGGCTGTTGCAGCGCTACGGTACCGCGGCGATCTACATCGTGTTGACGGCATTCATCGCGGTGCCGCTGGTGATACTCGGGTTGCGCGGCGGACTGGAGCGCCCGGCCACACGGATGGTCTCGCTCGACCATGCCGCCAACACACCGCCGCCTGCACCGGACACCGGCGCCGCCGCCGGCGCGGATTCCGGCCCGGACGCAGCGCCGGACACCACGCCGTTTCGTGCGTCGATGACGCCATTCGCCGCCATTGGCCTGCGCGACACTGAAGCTGCGCCCGCGCCGGCAGCACCCACGCAGGTGGCGACCGACCAGCACACGCTGGCGATTTCCGCCACCGCCGACTGCTGGTTCGCGATCACCGATGCCGGTGGCAAGCAGCTCGACTCGGGCATGCTGCATGCCGGGGACAAGCGCACCTGGCACGCGAGCGGCCCGCTGCACGTCACCCTGGGCAATGCCGGTGGCGTCCAGGTGACCGAGGACGGCAAGGCGGTGGACCTCAGTGCCTTCGGTCGCGCCAGCGTGGCGCGGCTCGATCTGTTCGCCGGCGCGGCCGGCGGCACCGAATCCGACTGATTCTCCTGTATGCTAGGCGGTTTCCGCGCTTCGCGCGGGTGTCCGTGTGCACGTGGGTGAGCGATGGCTTTCGACGATTTCGACGAGTACGAACAGGGCGAGAAGGTCCGCAAGTGGCTCAAGGAAAATGGCATCGCGATCCTGGTCGGCGTGGTGCTGGCACTGGCCCTGATCTTCGGGTACCGCAAGTGGCAGGCGCATAAGGCCAACCACGAAGTCCAGGCCGCCGGCCAGTTCGCGGTCGTCCGGAATGCGGTGGCCGGTGACAAGAAGCAGGCCATGACGGCCGCGCTGGAGGACCTGCAGAAAAACTACGCCGACACCCCCTACGCCGCCCTTGGCAGCGCCACGGTGGCCGAATACGACGTGGGAAAGGGCGACCTGAAACCGGCGGCGAAGAACCTCCAGTGGGCGGTCACCCACAGCGACCAGCCGGCATTGAAGTCATTGTTTTCGCTGCGCCTGGCGCGGGTGCTGCTGGCGCAGGGTCACGCGCAACAGGCGCTCACCACGCTCGACGCGATTCCCTCCGGCGACTACGCCGGCCTGCGCGAGGAACTTCGCGGCGACGCGCTGCTCAAACTCGGCAAGGCAAACGCCGCGCACGATGCCTATCGCGACGCGCTGGCCAGGCTTGGTGACGATGCACCGACGCGCAACGCCCTGCAGATGAAGCTGGACAACCTTTCGCAGTCGCTGGCTGCGCAGACCGGAAATCGCAAGTAAATGAATCGACGCCACCTCGTACTGTTGCCATTGCTGGTCGCGTTGCTGGCGTTGTCCGGCTGCGGGTTGTTCAACAAGATCTTCAAGCGCGGTGGCAACCTGCATGAACCAAGGCCCCTGGCGGAATTCACGCCCTCGCTGCAGGTCCAGGAGGTGTGGTCGACGCGGATCGGGGACGGCGCCGGCCGCTCGGGCGTGCGCCTGCGTCCCGTGTATGCCGACGGCAAGCTGTACCTGATCAGCACCGACGGCAAGCTGGAAGCGCTGGACGCCAGCAACGGCAAGACACTGTGGAAGAAGTCCACCCGCACCGGTGACGGCATCTGGCCTTTTCGGCGCAGCAAGCCGGGTCCCGATGCCCGCTACGCGGGTGGGCCGAGCGTGTCGGGCAACCTGCTGGTGGTCGGCACGCAGGATGGCCACGTCTACGCTTATGACGCATCCAGCGGCAAGGAACGGTGGCGTGCGACGGTGGACAACGAGGTCATCTCACCGCCCGCGATCGACGCCGGAACGGTCTACGTGCGCACCAATTCCGGCTACGTGTACGCCTTCGACGCCGACACCGGCAAGCGCAAGTGGGTGAACGACCAGGCAAGCATCCCCTTGCTGAGCCTGCGCGGCAATGGTGCGCTGCTGGCAACGCACGGCATCGTGGTGTTCGGCAGTGACGACGGCCATCTCGTTTCGCTGCGTGCCGATTCGGGCTCCATCCAGTGGAAGCTGCCGGTGGCCAAGGGCCTGGGCCGCACCGACATTCAGAAGCTCAACGATGCCGACGGCACGCTGCAACTGGATGGCTCCACGGTATACGTCACCGCCTACCACGGTGAACTGGCCGCCGTCGACGCGCCCCGCGGGCAGGCGTTGTGGAGCCGGCCGTTTTCGAGCTACGTCGGGATGGGCGTGGCCAGCAACGAACTGATCGGCGTGGACGACAACTCCGTCGTCTGGGCCCTGTCCAAGAGCAGCGGCGCCGACCTGTGGAAGCAGGATGCGCTGGAATACCACTGGCTCACCGCGCCGGCGATCCAGGGCGACCACGCCGTGGTCGGCGGCGTCGACGGCTACATCCACTGGCTGGATCTTTCCGACGGCAAGCTTGCCGCGCGCGTGCGCATGTCGCGTGACGCGATCCGCGCGCGCCCGGTGGTGGAAGGCGACATGGTGTACGTCGAGGACGTCAAGGGCCACGTGACCGCGTACCGGGTCGCGGGCGGCAATTCCTGACCGCGGCCTTAATGGGGCCTGCGCCGGGCGCCACCGCTCCGTGCCCGCGAAGCCGCAAGGCCTGACGCCGCGTGGTTTGTGCGATCATCCCTGATCGCTGCTTCGGATGGATTTCCTGTCGTGCTCCCGGTAGTCGCCCTGGTCGGCCGTCCCAATGTCGGCAAATCCACGCTGTTCAACGCGTTGACCCGCAGCCGCGATGCGCTGGTCGCGGACATGCCGGGCGTCACGCGCGACCGGCGCTACGGCGTATGCCGGGTGGGCGAGCGGCCATTCGTGGTGGTCGATACCGGCGGGCTTACCGGCGAGCGCGTGGAAATGGATGCGCTCACCGAACGGCAGGTGCAGTTCGCGATCGACGAGGCCTCGGCGTGCGTGCTGCTGGTCGACGCGCGCGAAGGCCTGCTGCCGCAGGACCGCACGATCCTCGCGCGCCTGCGCCGCACCGGCAAGCCGGTACTGCTCGCCGTCAACAAGACCGACGGGCTCGAGCCTGCGGGCGCCCTGGCCGAATTCGCTGCGCTGGGCGTGGCCGACTCGCTGGCCATCGCCGCCGCGCACGCACGTGGCGTCGATGCATTGCTGGCAGCCCTGGATCCGCACCTGCCGGTCGACGCCGATGCGCAGGCGATCGCGGCCGATGAAACCGGCGCCACGCGCGTTGCGATCGTCGGCCGGCCGAACGTCGGCAAGTCCACGCTGGTCAACCGCCTGCTGGGCGAGGAGCGGGTGGTGGTCTCGGACATCGCCGGCACCACGCGCGATGCGATCCACGTGCCGCTGGAGCGCGACGGAAAACGGTATCTCCTGATCGACACCGCCGGCGTGCGGCGCCGTGCCCGGGTCGAGGAGGCGGTGGAAAAATTCAGCGTCATCAAGGCCCTGCAATCGATCGCCGCGGCCGATGTTGCGGTGGTGATGCTGGATGCGGGCGAGGGCGTCACCGACCAGGACCTGGCCCTGA
>CAZAXF010000038.1:0-6516 GCA_964489055.1 uncultured Rhodanobacter sp.
TCCCGAGTCCCGAGTCCCGAGTCCCGAGTCCCGAGTCCCGAGTCCCGAGTCCCGCTCAATTCCAACTGCAAACCACCTTCCCGCACTCGCCTGACGCCATCAAGTCGAATCCCTGCTGGAAGTCGTCGATGGCGAGCCGGTGGGTCAGCACCTTCTGCAGCGGAAAGCCGGTCAAGAGCATCTGGGTCATCTTGTACCAGGTCTCGTACATGCGTCGGCCGTAGATGCCGTGCAGGGTGAGGCCCTTGAAGATCACCTTGTCCCAGTCGATGCCCGAGCCGTTGGGCAGGATGCCCAGCAGCGCGATCTTGCCGCCGTGGTACATCACGTCGAGCATGTCGTTGAAGGCGTGGATGTTGCCGCTCATCTCCAGGCCGACGTCGAAGCCTTCCATCTGCAGTTCACCCAGCACGTCGCGCAGCGACTGTTGCGAGACGTTGACGATCCGCGAGGCGCCCATGTCGGCGGCAAGCTTGAGCCGGTAGTCGTTGACGTCGGTGACCACGATGTTGCGTGCGCCCACGTGGCGGGCGATGCCGGTGGCGATGACGCCGATGGGTCCGGCGCCCGTGATCAGGACGTCCTCGCCGATCAGGTCGTATTCCAGCGCGCAGTGGGCGGCGTTGCCGTAGGGGTCGAAAAACGCCGCCAGTGAAGAGGGGACCTGGTCGGGAACCGGCCACAGGTTTGATTGCGGCATCGTGATGTACTGCGCGAACGCGCCGTTGCGGTTGACGCCGATGCCGACCGTGTGCGGACACAGGTGCGGACGGCCGGCGCGGCAGTTGCGGCACATGCCGCAGGTGATGTGTCCTTCGGCCGACACCCGCTGGCCCACGCGGTAGCCGCGCACCTCGTCGCCGACGGCCACGATCTTGCCGACGAACTCGTGGCCGATCACCAGCCCCGGCTTGATCACGCGCTGCGCCCATTCGTCCCAGTTGTAGATGTGCAGGTCGGTTCCGCAGATCGCGGTCTTCTCGACCTCGATCAGCACGTCGTTGTGGCCGTACTCGGGAACCGGTACTTCATCCATCCAGATTCCCGGCTCCGCGTTGCGCTTGACCAGCGCCCTCATCATGTTCGGCATGTTGCCCCGCCTTGCGTGTCCGTAAACCCTTTCATTATAGGCTGCCATGAACGATACGCAGGCGCGGGCGGGCGGCCGCTTACAATCCGGGCATGCCCGTGCCCGCGAACGCCATCGACCGTCGCCCGCCGGCGGTGTTCCTGATGGGGCCCACCGCCAGCGGCAAGACCGCGCTGGCCTGCGCATTGGCCGAGCACTTTCCCGTGGACTTGGTCAGCGTGGATTCCGCGCTGGTGTATCGGGGCCTGGACATCGGCGCGGCCAAACCGGACGCGGCGACGCTCGCGAAGTATCCGCACGCACTGATCGACATCCGCGATCCGTCCGAACCGTATTCGGCCGCGATGTTCCGTGACGATGCGCTGCGTGCCATGCAACTGAGCAGCGCGCGCGGAAGGGTACCGCTGCTGGTCGGCGGTACCGGGTTGTACTTCCGGGCGCTGGAGCGCGGGCTGTCGACGATGCCCGCGGCCGATCCCGCGGTGCGTGAACGCCTGCGCGCGGAGGCCGCGCGCCATGGCTGGCCCACCCTGCATGCACGCCTTGCCGATCTCGACCCCGATGCCGCCGCCCGCATCCGGCCGACTGACGCGCAGCGCATCCAGCGTGCGCTGGAGGTGATTGAATTGTCGGGCCGCGCGCTGAGTGCGTTGCAGGCGCACGCAGCACCACCGGCGCGCATCCCGTTCCGGGTGTTGAAGCTTGCGCTGGTCCCGGTCGACCGCGCGGCGCTGCGCGAACGCATCGCCGAGCGCTTCGACGCGATGCTGGCGGCGGGCTTCCTGGATGAAGTGCGGCGTTTGCGAGCACGCGGGGGCGTCACGTCCGGATTGCCGGCCGCACGCGCGGTCGGCTATCGGCAAGCATGGCAATTTCTCGATGGCGCGTGCGATGAAAAAACCTTCCGCCAGCGCGCCAT
This sequence comes from uncultured Rhodanobacter sp., assembly GCA_964489055.1. GTDB lineage: Bacteria > Pseudomonadota > Gammaproteobacteria > Xanthomonadales > Rhodanobacteraceae > 66-474. The sequence continues at coordinate 2,010 of CAZAXF010000038.1, forward strand.
CGACGCCACCCGGCAGCTCGCCAAGCGGCAGTTGACCTGGTTGCGCGGCGAGCTCGATGCCCGCACGCTCGAGCCCGGCCACGATGCGCAGGCGGTTGCGGTTGCCGCCCTGGCCTTGTTCCTCGGGCCACGCGCGGCGTCGACTTCAGGCGATCTGCGCTACCATGGACATTCGCGATAAAAGAAGCGGCCGTCCCGCCAATTGGCCGAACCGGAGGCCATGACCATGTCCAAGAGTCAATCGTTGCAGGATCCCTTTCTGAACGCCTTGCGCCGCGAGCGCGTGCCGGTGTCGATCTACCTGGTCAACGGCATCAAGCTGCAGGGCGTGATCGATTCGTTCGACCAGTTCGTGGTGCTGCTGCGCAACCAGGTAAGCCAGATGGTGTACAAGCACGCGATTTCCACGGTCGTGCCCAGCCGCGCGGTCAAGCTTGCCGGCGACGATGCGGGGCAGGGCGAGGCCAAACAGGATGACGCCGGGTCCCCGGCGCGGGATTGATCGCCCTGTTCGAACGTGAGCAACGAGGTGAGCGCGCATTGCTGGTGCTGCCCTGCACCGGCAGCGCACCGGCTGCGCGCCGGGTGCGTGAATTCACCGAGCTGGCAGAATCCGCGGGCGCGGAAATCCTGGGCAGCGTGAATGCGCGCGTGGATGTTCCCAATCCGAAGTTCTACATCGGCACCGGCAAGGCCGACGAGGTGCTGGCGAAGGTGCGCGAGCTCGGCGCCGACCTGGTGCTGGTCGATCACGCCCTCACCCCGGTGCAGGAGCGCAACCTCGAGAGGCACCTTTCCGCGCGCGTGATCGACCGCGCGGCACTGATCCTGGACATCTTCGCGCAGCGTGCACAATCGCACGAAGGCAAGCTGGAAGTCGAACTGGCGCAACTCAAGCACATGAGCACGCGCCTGGTACGCGGCTGGACCCATCTGGAGCGCCAGCGTGGTGGTTCCATCGGTTTGCGCGGCCCCGGCGAAACGCAGCTTGAAACCGACCGGCGGCTGCTGCAAAAACGCGTCGGGCAACTGCAAAAGCGCATCGACAAGGTGGCCGTGCAGCGAGGCCAGCAGCGGCGCGCGCGCCTGCGCAATCCCCTGCCCCGGGTCGCACTGGTGGGATACACCAACGCCGGCAAATCCACGCTTTTCAACGTCCTGACGCGTGGCAGGGTGTACACGGCCGACCAGTTGTTTGCCACGCTCGATCCCACGGTGCGGCGCCTGGAAGGGCTGGACAGCGGGCCGGCGGTACTGGCCGACACGGTCGGTTTCATCCGCGAGCTGCCGCACGACCTGGTGGCCGCGTTCCGCGCCACGCTGTCCGAGGCGCGTGATGCCGACCTGCTGTTGCACGTGATCGACGCGGCCGATGCCGAGAGCGACGTGCTGGTCAAGGTCGTCAATGGCGTGCTGGATGAAATCGGCGCCGGCGAGGTGCCGCAACTGATGGTCTTCAACAAGATCGATCTCCTGCGCGCCGAGGCCACGGCCGGCCCGTGGCAAGGCGACGCGGACGACCATCCTCCGACTTGCGAGGCGGACCGGGTCGACGCCGGTGGAAACGGCGAGGCAACCCGGGACGGGCAGGCATTCCGCGAGCCCGTTGCCCCGCGCATCGATCAGGACAAGGACGGCGTGCCGCGTGCCGTCCGGGTGTCGGCCGCGACGGGCGAAGGCTTGGACCTGCTCGTCGAGGCCATCGGCGAGCGCCTTGCCGGCGCACGCGTGCGCGCCGAGCTGCGGCTGCCGCCGGATTCCGGGCGCCTGCGCGCGCGCCTGATCGAACTTGGCGCGGTGAAGGCCGAGCGCTTCGACGAGGACGGCTGGAGCCTGGACATCGATGCACCGCGCGAAGTGCTGCTGCCGCTGGCCGGCGCGGGCAGCGGCAAGGAGAGCCGGCTGATGCGCGACTGGCTGGACGTGGCGTAGCGCGACCGGCGACCGTCATCGTGCTGCGCGCCACCGATTTGCGAAATCCCGCGACGCGGCCGGACCGCTCGATTCGTACGCGGCACGGCGGAAGGTCGGATTCCCGAACGACGGCAGCGCAGGCACGGCCCACCACGAACTCCACACGGCCGGTGTTCGCCGAGCGTGCAAGTAGGGCGGGCACTGCCCGCCCCGAACTCCACACGGCCGGTGTTCGCCGGGCGTGCAGCAGGGCGGGCATTGCCCCCCACGAACTCCACCCGGACGGTGTTCGCCGGACGTGCAGCAGGGCGGCCACTGCCCGCCAAGAAACGCACCGCGCACATTGCCCGCGCCACGCTTCTCCATGGCACGCGAATCCGCCCATGGGCGCGGGCAGGGAAATGCTAGAATGCGCCGTTTGCGCCGCATGGGCGCATCACTCCGCAAGCGATCGAGGCGACTGATCGATGCCCTGGAAGGAACCCGGCGACAAACCGCGTGAGAAGCCGCGTGAAAAACCGCGCGACAAGCCGCGCGAGCCCGGAAGCGGTGGTCCCTGGGGCCAGGGCGACCACGGCAGCGGGCCGGACCTCGAAGCCTGGCTGCGCAAGGGGCGTCGCCGGCTCGGTCCTTTCGGGCATGGTCCGACGGGGATCCTGGCGCTCATCGTGGTGGTGGTGGCGCTGTGGTTCCTGATCGGCGGCTGGACCATGATCGGCGACCACCAGGTCGGCGTGCTGCTGCGTTTCGGCCGTTTGCAGACCGTGTTGCAGCCGGGCCTGCACCTTCGGTTTCCCTCGCCGATCGATCGCGTGCGCAAGCTCGACATGGGGCAGGTTCGCGTCCTCAGTGACGAAACGCGGCTCTTGACCCGCGATGGCCAGCTGGCGCTGGTCGACTACTACGCGCAGTACAAGGTCACCGATGCCCGCGCGTTCCTGTTTTCCACCCGCGACACCGAGGACGCCGCACGCAACGCGGCCGAGGTATCGGTGCGCGCGGCGGTCGGCACCCACACGCTGGAGCAGTTGATGGATCGCAGCGGCGGCAGCCTGGGCCACGCGATCGGCAAGCGCCTGCAGGCGTTGGTGGGCGCGGATGGCCTGGGCATCCACATCGTCGAGGCGGGCATCCAGCACGTGGGCGTGCCTTCACAGGTGAAGCCGGCTTTCGATGACATCGCCAAGGCCCACGAGGACGCTAGGTCCGCGCAGGCCACGGCCAGGGCGGATGTCGAAAGCGGGCAGGCCAGCGCAAAGGCGAAGGCCGCGGCGATTCGTGCGGACGCTGCCGCCTACCGCGCAGGTGCGGCTGCCTCCGCGGAAGCCGACGTGGCGCGGTTCGAGCAGGTCCTCGCGCAGTACCGGGCCGCGCCGCGGGTCACCGAACACAGCCTGTGGCTGGATGCGATGCACGAAGTGCTGTCCAAGAACCACGTCGTTGTCAATACCGGTTCGGGCAACGTGATCGTGCAGTTTCCCGCACGGCCGGCCGGTGCGGCCGCGCCCGCGCCCGCGCACGCCGGATCATCGGCCGCCCCGGCCGCGGCCACTTCCGGCGCGCCGCCGGTGACGTCCGGCCCGGCGTTGCAGGGGACGGGCCCATGAAGTACCTGATACCGGTCGTGATCATCGTGCTGGCGCTGCTCGGTGCCAACAGCATCTACGTGGTAAACGAGGGGCATGCCGCGGCGCTGACGCGCCTGGGCCGCCTTGAAGCAGCGGGGATCGGGCCCGGACTGCATTTCAAGGTGCCGTTCATCGAGCGCGTCACCGTCTACGACACCCGCGCGATCGTGGTGCAGTCACAGCCAGAGGATTACAAGACCGCCGACGACCAGTCGGTGCGCATCGGTTTCTACCTGCGCTGGCGGGTTTCCGATCCCGACCGGTTTTTCCGCGCGACGTCCGGCAACGGACTGCACGTCACCGACCGCGTGACGCCGACGATCCGTGAGGCACTGCGCGCGCAGGTCGCCAAACACGACCTTTCGGAGCTGCTGGCGTCCGATGGGGGCGACATCGACAATGCGCTGCAAAATGCCGTGGCCGGCGATGTACGCAAGAAGCTGGGTGTGGAGATTCTCGACGTCGGGATGCGCCGCATCATGCCGCCGGATGCCATGCTGCAGTCGGTCTACAAGCGCATGACGTCGGAAGCCAAAGCGCGCGCCGCCGCGATCCGCGCCAGGGGTGACGCGGCCGCTGCCGCGATCCGTGCCAAGGGGGACCGTGCCGAGCGCAAACTGGTGGAAGCGGCCAACAAGGACGCAGCCGTGGACCGCGGCCAGGGCGATGTGGCCGCCGCGAAGGTCTATGCCAAGGCGTCCGCGCAGGATCCCCGGTTCTTCCGCTACTGGAGCACCCTCAACACCTGGCGCAAGACGTTCGCCGCGGGTGGTGCGGTGGTGGTCCTGGACAAGGGGTCGCCGTTCATGCAGGCGATCGACCCCGGCACCGCATCCGGCGAAGCCACCCCGAACAAGCGCTGACGGTGTGATCGAGCCTGGTCACCGATCGTCGCCCCACATCGACACATACAATCGAAGCGAGAACATCATGGGTCAGAGCGTAGTCATTCTCGGAGCGCAGTG
>CAZAXF010000038.1:6616-12549 GCA_964489055.1 uncultured Rhodanobacter sp.
ATCGAAGCGAGAACATCATGGGTCAGAGCGTAGTCATTCTCGGAGCGCAGTGGGGGCGAACGGCTGCGTTTGCGAACTGCCGGGGGCAGTTCGCGCAGACGTGAGCGCCGGAGGCAGGAGGCCGGAGGCCGGCCGACTTGATGAGCCATGGATGGCGAATCTAGTCGGCGACGTCGCCCCACATCGACATACACAATCGAAGCGAGAACATCATGGGTCAGAGCGTAGTCATTCTCGGAGCGCAGTGGGGCGACGAAGGCAAAGGCAAGATCGTCGACCTGCTGACGCAGGACATCGGCGCGGTGGTGCGTTTCCAGGGCGGCCACAATGCCGGCCATACGCTGGTGATCGGCGGCAAGAAGACCGTGTTGCACCTGATCCCGTCGGGCATCCTGCGTGAAGGCACGTTGTGCCTGATCGGCAATGGCGTGGTGCTTTCGCCCGCGGCCCTGCAAAAGGAAATCGGCGAACTGGAAGCCAGCGGCGTCGAGGTCCGTTCCCGCCTCAAGATTTCGCCGGCCACGCCCTTGATCATGCCCTACCACATCGCGCTGGACCAGGCGCGCGAAAAGGCGCTCGGCGCAGGCGCCATCGGCACCACCGGGCGCGGCATCGGCCCGGCGTACGAGGACAAGGTCGCGCGTCGCGGCGTGCGTGTTGCCGACCTGAGCTACCCGCACGAACTTGCCGACAAGCTGCGCGAAGTGATGGACTATCACAACTTCGTGCTGACGAAATACCTGAACGCCGAGGCCGTCGATTACCGGAAGACGCTGGATGAAGCCGTCGCCTTCGGCGAATACGTCGAGCCGATGAAGACCGACGTCGCCGGCATCCTGCATGACCTGCGCCGCGCCGGTGAGCGGGTGCTGTTCGAGGGTGCGCAGGGCGCGCTGCTCGACATCGACCACGGCACCTATCCCTATGTCACCTCGTCCAATACCACCATCGGTGCCGCGCTGGCCGGTGCCGGCGTCGGTGCCGATTACATCGACTACGTGCTCGGCATCGCCAAGGCCTACGTCACCCGCGTGGGCGGCGGCCCGTTCCCGACCGAACTCGACGACGACATCGGCGAAGGCATCAGGAAACGCGGCGACGAATTCGGCGCCTCCACCGGCCGCCCGCGCCGCTGCGGCTGGATGGACATCGTGGCGCTCAAGCGCGCGGTCGCCATCAACGGCGTCAGCGGGCTTTGCATCACCAAGCTCGACGTGCTCGACGGCATGGAAAAGCTCAAGGTGTGCATCGCATACGAATACCGCGGCAAGCGCACCGAATACGCGCCGCTGGACGCCGAGGGCTGGACCGAATGCACGCCGGTGTACCTGGAGTTTCCTGGCTGGAACGAGTCCACCCACGGCATGACCGACTGGGACAAGCTGCCCGCCGCCGCGCGCGCCTACCTGCGCACGCTGGAAGAACTTGCCGGCTGCCCGCTCGCCATCGTCTCCACCGGCCCCGACCGCGACGCCAATATCGTCCTGCGTGATCCGTTTGCGTGATGCGTGGTTTCTCCCTCGGGGAGAAGCGCGGAGCAAGGAATACTCCCTCCCTCCAAGGGGAGCGTTGGAGTGGGATGAATCAATTCACCATCCCCTTCAAGGGAGGGTTGGGGTGGGGATGAATCAATTCTCCCTCCTCTTCAAGGGAAGGGTTGGGGTGGGGATGAATCAATTCTCCCTCCCCTTCAAGGGAAGGGTTGGGGTGGGGATGAATCAATTCTCCCTCCCCTTCAAGGGGAGGGTTGGGGTGGGGATGGGTTCCCCGACGATACCCCCTCGACTCCGGACGTTCGACCATGACCGCCACCTGGCTTGTACAGAAAACCACCAACACGCGCTTCCCGTTTCGCATCGCGATCGAACAGAATGACCACGTGCTGTTCGCGGTGCGCGCGAAGGCGGCCTGGCCCGGTGCAGGCACGCAGATCTTCTGCCTGCGCGAACGCGAACCGGATTTTCTGGAGACCTTCGAGGAAATCGAACGCGTGCCCGTCGCGCACATGGCACGCCTGGGCCGCAAGCTTTCGGTGACGCTGGATCGCGCCCAGCGCAAGCGCTGCGAATTCCTGATCCTGGAAAAGCCGCGCAAGGACGGCGGCACCTACGAGCAGGTGTTCTTCCGCACCGAAGCGGCGGTGCGCGCGCACAAGTCCAGCAAGTACGCCGAGCTTTCCACGCGCAGCAACGAGGGCATGCGCATCGTCATCGACAGCATGGAACGCTACCCGTGGACGTTCCCCGGCGCCGACGTGCAGCGCCGCCGGCTGCCGGTCGGCGACTACGCGCTGGTTCATGACGAGCGCCCGTTCGCGATCGTCGAACGCAAGACCCTCGCCAACCTGCTGGGTGATTTTTCCGAGCTGAAAGGCCTGCACCAGCAACTCGCCGAACTGGCCGCCTGGCCGCACGCCGCGCTGGTGATCGAGGCGCAATACGCCGACTTCGGCAACCCGGCCAGGATCGGCCAGTGGCCCGCCGCGCACCTGCTGCGCGTGCTGGGCGAACTGCCCGCGCTGTTCCCGGCCGTGCAGTGCGTGTTCGCCGGCAACCGCAAACTCGCCAACGTCTGGACCCAGCGCTGGTTCGCCGCCCTCGACGCCGCGATCCGCCAGCCGCGCCTGCCGCAGGTCGCCGAAGCCGCCTCCCGCTACGCCGCCGACGCGCCCGGCGGACTCGACGCCCGCATCCGCTTCGCCGTATTGAACGAACTCCCCGACGCCTTCCAGATCGCCCTGCTGCGCCAGCGCTTCCCCGACGCCCGACCCGCCCGCATCACCCGCGTCGTCAACCAGCTCCGCAAGGAAGGCCGCCTGCGCGCCGAAGGCCACGGCCGCGGCACGCGGTGGCACCGCACCTGAGCGATGCAATGAATCGTTTGCCGCGGTCACTCGTCGGGATGGCGCTCTTTCCAGGCGGCGAGGGCTTCCTCGTAGGCTTCCAGCTCTTCGGCGTACACCACGAACACGCAGGGGTCGCAGCCGGTCTCGCAGCAGTCGCCGGGCAGCGGCTTTTCGGGTGGTTGGGGGCGCGGGTCGGGGTCGTCCATCGGTTTGAGGCTAGCACCACGACGCCGCTGGACAAGTCCCGGCTGGCGACGGGGTTGGCCACTCGTTCGCACGGTCGCGTTACCCTTGGGTGTCTGGAATGCGGCACGGAGCGAAGTGATGAAGACACGCGCATTGGGACCCTCGGGACTGCAGGTTTCCGAAGTGGGGCTTGGTTGCAACAATTTCGGAGCGCGGATCGACGAGCAGGCGACCCGCGCGGTGGTGGACGCGGCGCTGGATGCCGGCATCAACTTCTTCGACACCGCCGATTCCTACGGCAACAAGGGCGGCTCGGAAACGCTGCTGGGCAAGGTGCTCGGCGAGCGCCGCAAGGATGTCGTGATTGCAACCAAGTTTGCCTCGCCGATGCGCGATGGCGCACGCCGTGATGCTTCACGGCGCTACATCATGCAGGCGGTCGAGGACAGTTTGCGTCGGCTCGGAACCGACTGGATCGACGTGTATTACCTGCACTGGCCGGATCCGCTGACGCCGATCGGGGAAACGCTGCGGGCGCTCGATGACCTGGTGCGTGGCGGCAAGGTTCGTTACGTTGGTGCGTGCAACCTTGCCGCGTGGCAGGTGGTCGAGGCCGAGTGGATGGCGCGCGAGATGGGAACGCACCATTTCATCTGCGCGCAGAACGAATTCAGCCTGGTCGAACGCGATGCCGAGCGCGAATTGCTGCCGGCGCTGGCGGCACACGACTTGAGCCTGGTGCCGTATTTCCCGCTGGCCAGCGGCCTCCTGACCGGCAAGTACCGCCGCGACCAGGCACCGCCGGAGGATTCGCGCTTTGCAAAATGGACCCAGTTGGCCGAACGCTACCAGACTGCGGCGCACTGGGACCGCGTGGAAAAGCTCTCGACGTGGTGCGAAGCGCGCGACCACACCCTGCTGGAGCTGGCGTTCGCATGGTTGCTGGCCCACGAGCAGGTGGCGAGCGTGATCGCCGGCGCGACCAGGCCCGCGCAGGTGACGCAGAATGCCGGGGCTGCCGCGTGGCGGCTGAGCGCGGATGACCTCGCGGATGTCGACAAGTTGTTGCAGATGCCGACGTAGGGCGGGCAATGCCCGCCACCCCCGTAACCGGCGGACGGTGTCCGCCCTGCGCATGATGATTGTTTCGGCTGTTGGAACCGAAGGATCGGGTAGGTGGAAACGAAAGTGCGCAAGCGGTCCGTACATTCCATTGCGCGCGCAACCGGTGGACGGTGTCCGCCCTGCGCACGATGATTGTTGCGGCCGTTCGAACTGAAGGATCCCTGGATGGAAGTGAAACCGGATTTGCTGGTGGTGGGCGGCGGCTCGGCGGGGCTTGCCTGTGCGATTCGCGCCGCGCGGCACGGTGCGAAGGTGGTGCTGTTCGAGCCGCATCAGCTCGGCGGCACCTGCGTCAACCGTGGCTGCGTGCCCAAGAAGGCGATGTGGCTGGCGGCGGACCTGGCCGGGGCGCAGCGGATGGCGAAGGCGGTGGGCTTCGATGTGGAACCGGGCGCGCTGGATTGGTCGACTTTCGTCAAGCATCGCGAGGCCTACGTGTTGCGCGCGCGCACCTCGTACAAGAATCGCCTGCAGCAACTGGGCATCCGTCATGTGGCCGCGGCGGCGCGCTTCGTCGATGCGCACACGCTGGTCGCGGACGGCACGAAGTACACGGCCGGCCACATCGTCATCGGCACCGGTTCGCGCCCGCGCGCGCTGGGACTGCCGGGTGCGGAACTCGCCATTGATTCGGACGGCTTCTTCCGGCTGGACGCGATGCCTTCGCGCGTGGGCGTCATCGGCGGAGGCTACATCGGGGTGGAACTGGCCGGCGTGCTGCGTGCGCTGGGAGCCGAGGTCGAGATCTTCTCCCGCAGCGGCCTGCTCTCGCATTTCGATGCCGACCTGGGACACGAGCTGGGGATTGCGATGCAGGCCGAAGGCATCGCGCACCACGAAGCCTGCGCGGTACGCGGCATCGTGCGCGATGCCGATGCGCGCTGGCTCGATTGCGCCGACCATCAACGCCACGGCCCCTACGACTGCGTGATTTCCGCCATCGGGCGCGTGCCTGACACGGAAAACCTGGCGCTGGATGCGGCGGGTGTTGCACTGAACGCGCTCGGCGAAATCGTTACCGATGCGTTCGAGAACACCTCCGCCGAGGGTGTGTACGCGCTTGGCGACGTCAACGGCAAGCGCCAGTTGACGCCCGTCGCGATCGCTGCCGGCCGGCACCTGGCCGAGCGCCTGTTCGGCGGCAAGCCCAGTGCGCACCTCGATTACACCTGCATCCCAAGCGTGGTGTTCTCGCACCCGCCGATCGGAAGCGTGGGTCTGTCCGAAACCGAGGCGCGCGCGGAATATGGCGACGCGGTGCAGCTGCGCAAGGCACGTTTTGCCCCGATGCTGTGGTCGCTCGCCGGGCGCGAGGGCAAGATGATGATGAAGCTGGTGTGCGCCGGTGACGAGGAGCGCATCGTCGGCCTGCACGGCATCGGTCCCGGCATGGACGAGATGCTGCAGGGTTTCGCGGTCGCGGTGCGGATGGGCGCAACGTATGCCGACTTCCTCAAGACGGTCGCGATCCATCCGACCTCGGCCGAAGAATTCGTGACGATGGCCTGAGCGGCTTTGCTCCCCTCTCCCTCCGGGGTGAGCGGCGGTGCTTGCGACCTGCCGGGGGCAGGTCGCGCCGACGCGAACGCCCGAACGGTAGTGAGGGCCGGGGGTTGCCTGGCGAGGTACGAGCCTGGCAACGGGGTTGGGGGTGAGGGTTCGCGCTTGCGTCGGGCTGAATTGTGCAAGCACCGAACCCTCATCCGCCCCTTCGGGGCACCCCCGATCAGGATCACTTCGGGGGCAGGCTCTTCTCCCGGAGGGAGAAGGGAAAAGC
>CAZAXF010000038.1:12649-18287 GCA_964489055.1 uncultured Rhodanobacter sp.
GGGCAGGCTCTTCTCCCGGAGGGAGAAGGGAAAAGCTTGTTGCTGGTCAGCGTGCTGGTGACGAACGTTGGAATGTTCGACAGACTATGGGTATCCGCTTCTTTCCGGGTTCGCGCCGCCATCATGACCGCACTGACCATCCTCGCCATTCACCTCGCGATCATCGCCTTCAACGTCGCGGGCTGCGTGCTGGTACCGATCGGCGCGTGGCGCGGCTGGCGCTGGGTGCGCGAATTCTGGTGGCGGCTGGCACACCTGCTGAGCCTGGCGGTGGTGGCGTTGCAGGCCACGTTCGGCCGCGCGTGTTTCCTGACGATCTGGCAGGCCGATGCGACCGATGCGTCTCACGTGCAACCGATGATCGCGGGGTGGATCAATCAGCTGATCTACTGGCCGCTGCCGTTGTGGGTATTCGCGATCGCCTACGTCGTGGTGTTCGCGTACGTGATTGCGCTGTGGATTTTCGTGCGGCCGCGTGCTCCCTTCGCGCGAGGGTAGGGCGGGAGGAGCGAAGCGCATCCCGCCAGATCGCGCGCCGACGACAAGGATACGCAAAGGCCGAGGGTGGCCAGGGCGGACGCTGTCCGCCAGGCCTTCCGCGGCGGGCAGTGCCCGCCCTGGGCGGAAGGGTGCCGTCAACGTCGCGCGTAGCGTGTGGGCTTTTCGTGGACGCGGTGGCCGGGCGCAAGCTCGATGTGCTGTCGCAGCCACGCGGCGAATTGCTGTTCCGGGAGCGTGTCTTCGGCGAGGGCGAGGTATGCCGGATACAACTCCAGATCGTCGGCGGTCAACCTCGCGTCATTGAGTTCAATGAACGTTTCGCAACAAACTGCCGCGGTTCGCTTGTTTCCCTCCACGAAGCGGTGATTGCGGGCCAGCCCAGACGCAAGGCTTGCAGCCAGGTCCGCCAGGTCGGGTGGCGGGTCGCCGTACGCGTACAACTGCTGTGGCCGCGCCAGTGCGGATTCGAGCAGTTTCTGGTCGCGCACGCCCGGCGTTCCGCCATGTTCGGCCAGCTCGCGATCATGGATCGCGATCGCCAGGGTATTCTCGATCCAGACGATCATCTCGGTCAACTGTCGGCAAGCTTGCGCAAAAGTGTGCGACGCTTGCGCATGACACCTTCCGCCACCTCCATCTGCGCCGCGAGCTTCGGGTCGTAGGTGGTCAGCCGGATGCCGTCCGGCGTCTCGATGACGAACAACTCGTCGCCCTTGTCCACGCGCAGGCGTGCCAGCAGTTCCCTGGGAAGGATCACGCCGGCTGAATTGCCGATGGTGGTGACTTTCAGCTTCATGGCGGTCGTGTCCGTTGCGTTATAACGAACGTTATACTAACCAGCATTTTCGGGGTTTTCAAGCGGGTGACGTGTCCCGTTGGGCCGTTCGGACCAGACGCTCGCTTTCGTGCCACAGGCGTTCGGCCAGGGCGGCATCGCGCGCCGGCGGCGCCGGTTCCTTCGGGTGGTTTTTCTCAAGGTACAGGCCGGATTTGCCTTCGAGCGCGGGGCTGGTGGCGGCATACACGATGGTCTGCGCGCCCTGTTCGGGGCGCAGCATGAAGCGTTTCGCGGGCGCGAACACCGCGCCGTACAGCACGCGCTTCCATCCCGATGCCGGCGCGCCATGGCCCCAGATGCCGGTTCCGACGGTGCCCGGGTGCAGCGCGTTGACGCTGACGCCCGTGCCGTCGAGTCGCCTGGCGAGTTCGCGGGTGAACAGCACGTTCGCCAGCTTGGAGCGTGCGTACGCGCGCAGGGTCCGGTAGCCGTGATCGAAGTTCAGATCGTCGAAATCGAGCGTTCCGCTGGCGTGCACGGCCGAGGCGACGTTGACGATCCGCGCCGGCGCGCTGGCGACGATGCGCTCCAGCAGCAGGGTGGTGAGGAGGAATGGCGCGAGGTGATTCACCGCGAAGGTGGCTTCGATGCCGTCTCCGGTCAACGTGCGCGTGGGATTCACGCTGCCGGCGTTGTTCACCAGCACGTCGATGCGCGGGCAGCGCTCCAGGATCCGGCCAGCCAGCGCGCGGACCTCGGCCTGCGAGGCGAAGTCGGCACGCAGACCCTCGACGTCCGTTGTACCCGCGCGTTCGCGAATGGTTGCAAGCGCGGCGGCGATCCGCGCGTCGCTGCGGCCGGTGATGACGAGCCGGGTGCCCATGCGCGCCAGCACCACGGCGGCTTCGAGGCCGAGGCCGCCGGTCGCGCCGGTGATGATCACCGTCTTGCCGTCGAGTCTTTCCTGATTCGCCGCGCTCATGCCGCCTCCCGTCGCCGCTTCCACCACATCCACACGAAGTACAGCGGCACGCCGACCAGCGTGATCAGGATGCTGGCGCCGGTCGACCAGGGTTGCTGGTAGAGCGAATTGCCGATCACCACCAGCGTCGCCAGCACGAACAGCGCCGGAATCACCGGGTAGCCGATCGCGCGGTACACGCGCGGAAAATCCGGCCGCCTGCGCCGCAGGATGAAGATGCCGACCACGCTGAGCGCGAGGAATGGCCAGATGCCGAGCACGTAGGCCTCGGCCAGTTGCATGAAGTCGCGCAACAACACGTAGATCACCGCCAGCACCACGATGAAGCCGATCGCGACGTGCGGTGTTTCGTACTTCGGGTGCACCTTGCCCACGGTGCGGAAGAACAACCCGTCCTCGGCCATCGCGAAGAACACCCGCGGGCTGGACAGGATGGATCCGTTCAAGGTACCGAACACCGAGAGCATCACCAGCGCGCCGATCAGCGAGGCGCCGGCGTGGCCCATGGCCACCGTGGCGGCATCGGTGGCCACGGATTTGGATGCAGCCAGTTGCGGCAGCGGCAGCGCGCGCAGATACGCGGTGTTGACCAGCAGGTATACCGCGATCACCACCAGCACGCCGCCGATCAACGCCAGCGGCAGGTTGCGCTGAGGGTTCTTCACCTCGCCCGACAGCGTGGTCAGGTTTTCCCAGCCATCGTAGGCCCAAAGCACCGCCACCAGCCCGATCCCGATGCCCGACCACTTCGCGGCGCCCATGGGTTGCCCGTGCAGGGGATTGGCCTCGCCGCCCGGCGCGAACAGGAAGATCGCCGCCGACAGTGCGACGATCGCCAGCACCTTGGCGCCGGCGGAAAGGTTCTGGATCGCCGCGCCCAGCTTCACCGAGCGGATGTTCGCCATCGCCACGATGACGATCAGGACCGCCGCAAAAACGTGCTGCGCCAGCACCGGCATCGGTACGAAGTACGCCAGGTACTCGGCAAACATCAGGCTCTGCGCGGCCCAGGAGATCGGCGTGGTCAGCAGCCACATCCACCCGAACAGGAACGCCAGCGGCCGGCCCCAGGCTTCGCGAAGGTACACGTACGGTCCGCCCGCGGCCGGATACATCGCTGCGAGCTCGGCGATCGACAACGCGCCGAACAGCGCGACCACGCCCCCCAGGACCCACACCAGCGCGATTCCGGTGAGGTTGCCCGCCTCTCCCGCGATCGGTGACGGCACGCGGAAGATGCCGCTGCCGATGATGATCCCGACCACCACGGCCATGCCCGTGAAAAGGCCGAGCTTGCGCGGCAGTTGCGCGGGCGATGCGGATGCTGGGGCGGACATTGCTGCGCAGCGTACAACGTCCGGGTGCAGGCATGCGACATGGCGCGCGGTGCATTTCCGTCGGGCGGTGCGTTGGTGTCGGGCCCTTCGACTTCGCGCCTGCGGCGCTGCGCCCAGGGCGAACGGGATACTTGACGAAGTTTCGGCATTGATCGTGACGGTTCAACCGTTGCCGTCCCGACGGCGCTACAGTGATGGCATGAATGCCCGTGTCGAACCCGGGTCACGCATCGCTGCCGACGCTGCGCGCCTTGCCGAATGGCTGGATGCGCATCCGCGCGTGACCGCCATCACCGGCGCAGGCGTCAGCACCGAGTCCGGGATTCCCGATTACCGCGACGGCGATGGCAACTGGAAGCGCGCCGCACCCGTGCAGTACGCCGATTTTGTCGCCAGTGCGGCCGTGCGCCGGCGTTACTGGGCGCGCAGCTTCGCCGGCTGGCCGATGTTCGTGGCGGCGCGGCCGAGTGCGGCCCACGTTGCGCTGGCCGGGCTGGAGCGCGCCGGCCACGTGGGGCAGGTGGTCACCCAGAACGTCGACCGCTTGCACCAGCGCGCCGGCAGCCGCAACGTGATCGACCTGCATGGTCGGCTGGACGTGGTGCGCTGCCTCCAGTGCAACCATCGCATTGATCGCGAGGCGTTCCAGCAACGGCTGCGCGATGCGAATCCGGACTGGGAAGCGTTGGCCGCGCGCATCGCGCCCGACGGCGATGCCGAGCTCGAGGATGTGGACTTTTCCACCTTCAAGGTTCCCGCCTGCGAGGTCTGCGGCGGCGTCCTGAAACCCGACGTCGTGTTCTACGGCGAATCGGTGCCACGCGCGACGACCGCTGCCGCGCTGGCGGCGGTGGAATCCGCCGCCGGCGTACTGGTGGCCGGCTCGTCGCTGATGGTGTGGTCGAGCTTCCGGCTGGTGCGCGCCGCGGCGGGGCAGGGCATTCCGGTGGTCGCGGTCAATCGCGGTCGTACGCGCGGCGACGAGCTGTTCGCGTTCAAGATCGACGCCGAGTGCGGAGCCGTGCTGGCTGAGGTCTCGCGGAAACTGGGTGTCCGGACCGGAGGCGCAATGCGGTGTGAATGATGCTCCGGGTCAGGGCGGACGGGTGCTGCGCGTGGTACAAACGGTCATGGATGCCGATGACGTGAGCAAAATCCCCGTGCCGCATGCGGATGCGGATGTGTCGAGTACCGTGATCACGGCGTCCGAATGGCGCGCCCTTCTGACCGAGGATCCCCAGGCGGATCCGGACTGGCCGGCAAGCTGGCTCGGCCGTCTGCGGATCGGATACGCGCAGGCCGAATGTGATGCATCGGAACCCGTGGCGCTTGCTGAATTGGAACCCATCCCCACCCAACCCTCCCCTTGAAGGGGAGGGTTTGAAGGTGTCGCGTTGAAGGGGAGGGCTTGAAGGGGCGCGTCCTTGCTCCTCCCTCTTCAAGGGGGGCGAAACGGCGCGTTTGCGAGCCATGGCTCGCGCGCCGTTGAGCGCCGGAGGCAGGATGCCGAAGGCCGGCTTGCTTGGCGAGGGATGGAACCCGAGCTTAGCAACGCTGGGTGGGGGATGGGTTTGCTCGCGCCGTCAATTCACGCAAGATCAATTCGAGCACGCCGTCCATTTCGGCAAACACCTGGTTGTTCCAGAATCGCAACACCTTGAAGCCGGCGTTCTCGAGGAATCCCGTACGGACCTCGTCCACTGCGACCGACTCCGCGTGCTGGCTGCCATCGAGTTCGATGACAAGTTTTCGATCCAGGCACACGAAATCGACGACGTAATCGCCGAGCGGGTGCTGGCGTCGAAATTTGCATCCTTCCAGCTGGCGTGACCGCAGTCGTTGCCACAACGCGCGTTCGGCGTCGGTGGCTGCGTTGCGCAGGCGCCGCGGGAGGTGTCGATCGCGGATGGCGGGGTTGGTTTGGCCTTTCACCGTGTGCAATGTAACGGTGAGTGCTTGTTCACCGAAACCCATCCCCACCCAACCCTCCCCTTGAAGGGGAGGGCTTCAATGCGCGTGCTTCTGACTCCTCCCCTTGAA
>CAZAXF010000038.1:18387-27151 GCA_964489055.1 uncultured Rhodanobacter sp.
CCTCCCCTTGAAGGGGAGGGCTTCAATGCGCGTGCTTCTGACTCCTCCCCTTGAAGGGGAGGGCTTCAACGCGCGTGCTTCTGACTCCTCCCCCTTCAAGGGGGAGGTTGGGTGGGGGATGGGTTTGCTTGCACACATTGCGACGACCACGGCAAACACCCCGCCCGTAGCGTCGGCAATATCGACGTCACGAAGTCGCGGTTTCGTCTTCCTCGGCGAAGGCCTCGATGGGCGGGCATGAGCAGAACACGTGCTTGTCGCCGTAGACATTGTCCACGCGCGCAACCGGTGGCCAGTACTTGAGTTGCTTCAGCGAGGCCAGAGGATACGCGGCCAGTTCGCGTGGGTAGGCATGCGTCCATTCGCTGGCCGAGACCATGGTCGCGGTGTGGGGCGCGTTCTTCAGCGGGTTGTCGTCGCGATCCAGCCGGCCGTCCTCGATCGCGGCGATCTCTTCGCGGATCTGGATCATCGCGTCGATGAAGCGGTCCAGTTCATGCAGCGATTCGGATTCGGTGGGCTCGACCATCAGCGTGCCGGCCACCGGGAAGCTCAACGTGGGCGCGTGGAAGCCGAAATCGACCAGGCGCTTGGCGACGTCCTCGGCGTTGACGCCGGCGGACTTTTCCAGCGGGCGCAGGTCGAGGATGCACTCATGCGCGACCAGGCCGTTGCGGCCGGTGTAGAGCGTCGGGTAGTGCGCCTCCAGCCGCTTCGACAGGTAGTTGGCGTTGAGCAGCGCGACCTGGGTGGCCTTCAGCATGCCTTCGCGACCCATCAGGGTGATGTACATCCACGAGATGGGCAGGATGGAGGCGCTGCCGAAGGTCGCGGCGGAGACCATGCCGCCCTTTCGTGTATCCGGACCCTCACCCCGACCCTCTCCCGGAGGGAGAGGGGCAAAGGCGCGCGGCAGGTACGGAGTCAAGTGGGACTTCACCGCGCACGGGCCGACGCCGGGGCCACCGCCGCCGTGCGGAATGCAGAAGGTCTTGTGCAGGTTGAGGTGCGAGACGTCCGAGCCCCAGCGGCCCGGGCGCGCGACGCCGCACAGGGCGTTGAGGTTGGCGCCGTCGGTATACACCTGCCCGCCGTGCTGGTGGACGATGTCGCAGATGGTGACGATCTCTTCCTCGAACACGCCGTGCGTGGACGGGTAGGTCAGCATGATCGCGCCGAGACGGTCGGAATATTTTTCCGACTTGGCGCGGATGTCCTCGACGTCCACGTTGCCGTTGGCGTCGCACCTGGTGACCACCACCGTCATGCCGCACATGTGCGCGGAGGCGGGGTTGGTGCCGTGCGCGGACTCGGGGATCAGGCACACGTCGCGCTGCTCCTGGCCGTTGGCGCGATGGTAGGCGCGGATTGCGAGCAGGCCGGCGTATTCGCCCTGCGCGCCGGCGTTGGGCTGCAGGCTGACCGCGTCGTAGCCGGTCAGGGCCACCAGCATCGCTTCGAGGCCGTCAATCAGCTCCCGGTAACCGTGCCACTGTTCGGCTGGTGCCAGCGGGTGGATGTCGGCGAATTCGGGCCAGGTGATCGGCACCATCTCGGCCGTGCCGTTCAGCTTCATGGTGCATGAACCCAGCGGGATCATGCTGCGATCCAGTGCCAGGTCCTTGTCGGCAAGCTGTCGCAGGTAGCGCAGCATTTCGTGTTCGCTGCGGTAGCTGTTGAACACCGGGTGGGTGAGGAATTCCGACGTGCGCTTGAGCGCGGCAGGCAGGGCGTCGGGCGTGTCGCGGTCCAGCGCGTCGATGTCGTCGATGCGCGCGCCGAACAATGAGGCGAGCTGGTGCACGTCCGTGCGCGTGGTGGTTTCATCCAGGCTGATTGCAAGCGAAGTCGCGTCGATGTGGCGCAGGTTGATGTGCGCTGCCTTCGCCATCGCGTGGATGGTATTCGCGTCGATGTCGGTGACGTGCAACGTGTCGAAGAAATCCCCGGCGACCTTGATGCCGGCCTTGCGCAGCGCGGCCGCAAGGATCGCGGCAAAGCGGTGCGTGCGCCGTGCGATGCGGGTGAGGCCGTCGGGGCCGTGGTAGACCGCGTACATCGCGGCCATCACGGCCAGCAGCACCTGTGCGGTGCAGATGTTGCTGGTGGCCTTTTCGCGACGGATGTGCTGCTCGCGGGTCTGCAGGGTGAGGCGGTAGGCGGTGTTGCCTTCGGTATCCACCGACACGCCGATCAACCGCCCCGGCAACGAGCGCTTGTATGCGTCACGGCAGGCCATGAATGCGGCGTGCGGCCCGCCGAAACCGAACGGCACGCCGAAGCGCTGCGAGCTTCCGACCACGATGTCGGCACCCCATTCGCCGGGTGGCGTGATCAAGGTGAGCGCCAGCAGGTCGGTGGCGACCGCGATCAGCGCACCCTTCGCATGCAGCGCTTCGCACAATGCCTTGTAGTCGCGGATGGTGCCGAAGGTATCCGGGTACTGCAGCAGCGCGCCGAAGCAATCGACATCCGCGGCGTTGGCCTCGTCGTCGATCACGAGTTCGATGTCCAGCGGTTCCGCGCGGGTCCTGAGCACCTCGATGGTCTGCGGGTGCACGTTCCTGGAGACGAAGAACGCCTCGGACTTCGCCTTCGACGCGCGCCGGGCCAGGGTCATGGCCTCGGCCGCGGCGGTGGCTTCATCCAGCAGCGAGGCGTTGGAGATTTCCATGCCGGTGAGTTCGGCGCACATGGTCTGGAAGTTGATCAGTGCTTCCAGCCGCCCCTGGGAAATTTCTGCCTGGTAGGGCGTGTAGGCCGTGTACCAGGCGGGATTTTCCAGCACGTTGCGCAGGATCACCTGGGGCGTGTGGGTGCCGTAATAGCCCTGGCCGATGAACGACCGGAAGACTTCGTTCCTGTCGGCGATCGCCCGGACTTTCGCCAGTGCCTCGGTCTCGTCGACTGCCGGTGGCAGCGCCAACGGGTTCTTCTGCCGGATCGCGGCGGGAACGATGGCATCGGTCATCGCCTCCAGCGAGTCGTAGCCGATGGCTTCCAGCATCGTCGCGATCTCGGCGTCGTCCGGACCGATGTGGCGGGCGATGAAGGCGTCATGCTGTTCGAGGTCGTGCAGGGAAGGGGTGTGCTGGGTCATGGCGAATTCCGGGCGATGTTGGCGAACCGTTGAGGCGCTGCGTCTCGGTCCTGCTTCACCGTCATTCCGGGGCCGCCCGCTGTATGCGGGCGGAACCCGGAATCTGCCTTGTTGGCTTGACCGTGCGAGCGACAAGCAGATTCCGGGTTGCCGCGCCGATGGAGCCGGCGCGGCCCCCGGAATGACGAACTGAATGTTTCCTCGCCCCTCTGTCCTTTTGCCTGAGAGTTTGGAAGCTCGCGCCTCTTGCCCCTTCGGCGCCGGTCGCCGCGTGTGCGGTCCGGTCTCTCCAGAGTTTTCGTGCGCGGTGGTACTGGGCCTGAGCGATTACGGGCGTTGCGCCTTCGGCAGCGGTCCGGGCGATGTGTGCCCGCCGCTTCTTCCACCGGCCCGCCATTATACAGGTGGCTGTTGCCTGGAGCCTGGGCGGCAGAAGCCATCCGGGCTGCAAAGCCCGCTGCACGGGTCATGCTTTCCGCCGCTTCTTGACCCATGGAACCACTATGGGCCTGAGAAGCGACGAAAATCTGCCCTCGCGCAGCGAACTTTTCGCCTCGAATGTTTCTACCGCCCAGGCTCCCGGGATGATTTACCATCCGGGGCACGTAAGCGCGGGTATCGTCATGTCCGTTCCATTCCGGCTGCGCCAGCTCGATCACGTGGTCCTGCGGGTCCGCGACGTTCCCGCCATGCGCCGGTTCTACTGCGACGTGCTGGGCTGCACGCCGGAGCTGGACAAGCCGAACATCGGCCTGTACCAGTTGCGCGCCGGGGCGTCGCTGATCGACCTGGTGGACGTGGAGGGCAAGCTTGGCCGTGCCGGCGGCGCGGCACCGGGCGCCGAGGGACACAACGTCGACCACATCTGCCTCAGCGTCGAAGGCTACGACGAGAAAGGAATCGTCGCGCACCTCGAGGCGCACGGCGCACGTGTCGGTGAAATCGGGATGCGTTACGGTGCCGATGGGCAAGGGCCGTCGATCTACGTCCTTGACCCGGAAGGCAACAAGGTGGAATTGAAGGGTCCGCCGATTCCCGGCACGCGTGCCGTCGGAAACTGATTCGAGCTGCTGCGAGGAGGTGATGCATGCCCTGCCTGATGGTCCTGTTTGCATTGTTCGTGCCGCGCGTGGTGATCGTGGTGCTGTGGCTGTTCACGCACTGGTTCAGCGGGATCTTCTCGATCGCGCTGTGGCCGGTACTCGGATTCATCTTCCTGCCCACCACGCTGCTCTGGTACACGGCCGTGCAGCACTGGTTCGGCGGCCAGTGGACATTGTGGCCGATCGTCGGGATCGTGATCGCGCTGTTGATCGACCTGTCGCCCGCGACCGGCCGGCGGCGGCACGTCTACGTGCGCTGAGGATGGGTTCGATGCGATCGCTCCACGGCGCCGCGTGCGCCCTGCTGATGGCGCTCGCCACGCTCGCCGCGCCGCTGCACGCACGCACGCTGACCGCCGCGGACTACGCACGCGCGGTGGCGATGCTGGCGCAGAACACCGATCCGCTGGTCGATCACGATGTCGAGCGGGTGCACTGGCTGGATGACACGCATTTCTGGTATCGCGACCACGATGCGTCGGGCGACCGAATCCTGGAAATGGATGTGGCCAGCCACAAGGTCACGCCCGCATTCAACCAGGTGAAGCTTGCCGCCGCGCTGGGCAGGGCGCGCGGCAAGGCGATCGATGCGAAGAAGTGGCCGCGTTCGTTCGCCTTCCATCGACTGTCCGGCGGCCGCATCGACGTGGAGCTGGATGGCACCTGGTATCGCTGCGACCTGTTCGATGCCGGCCACTGTGCCGAACGCGCCAGCGTGCTGAAGGCGGGCGACGAACCCGGCACGGTGTCACCCGACGGCAGGCGCGAAGCGTTCGTGCGCGACTGGAACCTGTGGGTGCGTGACCTCGAGACCGGCAGGGAAACGCAACTCACCAGCGACGGCGCCAGGGACTATGGCTACGCCACGCAGAACGCCGGGTGGGTCCACGGCGACGGGGCGATCGTGCGCTGGTCGCCGGACTCAAAAAGGATCGCGACCTACCGCCAGGACCAGCGCAAGGTCGGTCAGATGTACACCGTCGCCACGCGCGTCGGGCACCCGGAACTGGATGCGTGGAAGTACGCGCTGCCGGGCGATGCGCACGTCTTCATGATCGAGCCGGTGGTGATCGATGTCGCCACGCGCCGGATGGTGCGGCTGGACATGCCGCCGGAACAGCGGCTTTCTTCCCTGTGCGACCAGCTTGCCTGCGACCGGGAGCGGCCGCACCGGTGGAGTGACGTGAAGTGGGCACCGGATGGGAAGACCCTGGCGCTGGTCTCGACCTCGCGCAACCGCCAGCACGAGCGGTTCCGCATCGCCGACGCCGGAACCGGCGCCGTGCGCACGGTGTTTCAATACACCGCCAGGGACTACTACGAGAGCGGCCACGGCCGGGTCAACTGGCAATACCTGCCCAAGGCGCACCAGGCCATCTGGCCGTCCGAACGTACCGACTGGGCCAACCTGTACCTGTACGACCTCGGGACCGGTCGCGAACTGCATCCGGTCACGACCGGCGCCGGCAACGTCACCGAGGTGCTGCACGTGGACCGCAGGTCACGCACGCTGTGGTTCGTGGGCGTGGGCCGCACGCCGGGCGTGAACCCGTACTACCGGCAGTTCTGGAAGGTGGACATCGACAGCGGCAAGGCCACGCTGCTGACGCCGGAAGATGCCGACCACACCATCACGATGTCGCCCGATGGCAAGTACTTCGTGGATGCGTATTCCACGCCGACCACGCCGCCGGTGACGGTGCTGCGCGCGGCCGATGACGGCCGCGTGATCGCCACCATCGCGAAGGCCGACATTTCGCGCCTGAAGGCCGCGGGCTGGGTGCCGCCCATCCCGATCACGGTGAAGGCGCGCGACGGCAAGACCACGCTGTACGGGATGATGTTCAAGCCGTCGGACTTCGATCCGTCGCGGAAGTATCCGGTCATCGACTACGTCTATCCCGGCCCGCAGACCGGCTCGGTGCGCGGGCGCAGCTTCCGGGCCGCGCGGCTGGACCACCAGGCCATGGCCGAGCTCGGCTTCATCGTCGTGGCGATCGACGGCATGGGCACGCCGTGGCGCTCGCGCAGCTTCCATCACTACTGGTACGGCAACATGGGCGACAACACGCTGCCCGACCAGGTCGCGGGCATCAGGGAACTCGCGCAGCGTTACCCGTGGATCGACATCACGCGCGTCGGCATCTGGGGCCATTCCGGCGGCGGCAACGCGACCGCGGGCGCGCTGTTCCGCTATCCGGATTTCTTCAAGGTCGGCTGGGCCGAGAGCGGCAACCACGACAACCGCAACTACGAAAGCGACTGGGGCGAGAAGTACCAGGGCCTGCTGGTGACGCACAAGGACGGCACGACGAACTACGACAACCAGGCCAACCAGCGGGTCGCGAAAAACCTCAAGGGCCGGCTGATGCTGGTGCACGGCGAGATCGACGACAACGTGCCGGTCGGCAGTACCTATCTCGTCGTGGAGGCACTGATCAAGGCCAACAAGGATTTCGACATGTTGATTCTTCCGGACCAGCACCACGGCTACGGCGACGATGCGCCATACGTGATGCGCAGGCGCTGGGATTACTTCGTGAAACACCTTGCCGGCAACACGCCACCGCGCGAGTTCGCAATGCCGTCGGCGCCGAAGTGAGTAGGAGCAAGGCTTTTTGGTCCGCGAAGGACGCGAAGGACGCAAAACAAGGCATCTTCTTTGCCTTCATCGCGTTTTTTGCGTCCTTCGCGGACACGAGGCTTTTGCCTTCGGTTGATTCGCCGGCTGCTTGCTTTCGCGCGACAGGAGGGTGACAGGCCATCCGCGCCGTTGTCGCCGAGACCCTGGTGCGCACAACCGTGCGGCGGGCCCTGCCAACCGCGTCTGGCGCGCGACAGACAATTTCTGTCCTGCACCTGCGGGGTGGTACTGGCGTCGATGGATGCAATGATATAACATTGCGCGCTTCCGACACCGCCCAACCTCGCGGTTCTCCGGCGCCGGAATTCCACGAATTGCGCCAGGGGGCCGGGCTTCGCCGGCCCGTGCAGAGGGAAACGGCCCGGATGAACCATCGCTCATTGCTCCCGGCAGCCAGACGCGCCATCGGCGTGGGGCTGATCGCGGCAATGCTGGCGGGGTGTGCGGCGGGTCCGGATTTCAAGCCGCCGGCAGTGCCACAGGCAACGGGCTACACTGCCCGGCCGCCTGCCACGACGGCCGCGACGCAGGATGTGGCCGGCGGCAACGAGCAATCCTTCGATGCGAAAACCGGCATTCCCGGCGACTGGTGGAAGCTGTTCCACTCCCGGGCGCTGGATGCGCTGGTCGCTCGCGCGCTCACGCACAACCACGACCTGAAGGCCGCGCAGGCTGCATTGACGGCCGCGCACGAAAGCGTGCTGGCGCAGCGCGGCACGTTCTTCCCCAGCGTGTCGGCCGGCTTCGACGCCAGCCGCCAGACCGATCCCTCGACGCTGGGTTCGACCCCGGCCAACGGCGCCTACACCTACAGCCTGTTCACGCCGCAACTGACGATCAGCTACGCGCCGGACCTGTTCGGCCTGAACCGTCGCACGCTGGAATCGATGCGGGCGCAGGAGCAGGCCGTGCGCTTCCAGATGCTGGCCGCACGCACCTCGCTGGCGACCAACGTGGTGGCGACGGCGGTGCAGGAAGCGTCGTTGCGCGAGCAGGTGAAGGCCACGCGCGAGCTGGTGGGACTGGAGAAGAGGAGCCTCGGCATCCTGCAATTGCGCTTCCGGAAAGGCGATGCCAGCCGGCTCGACGTGGCCGCGCAGCAATCGCAGCTCGCGCAGACCGAAGCCGGCCTGCCGGCGCTGGTGAAGCAGCTCGCGGCCACGCGCCATGCGCTGGCGGTGCTGGTCGGTGAGTTTCCGGACCAGTCGCTGGCGGAATCTTTCACGCTGGCCGACCTGCGCCTGCCGGCGCATCTTCCCTTGAGCCTGCCCTCGCAACTGGTCGAGCAGCGCCCCGACGTACGCATGGCGCGCGCCGAGCTGCACGCAGCCAGCGCCGGCATCGGCATCGCCGCCGCCCAGCGCCTGCCGCAGATCCAGTTGAGCGCGGACGCCGGCAGCACCGCGCTGGCGATCTCGAAGGTCTTCGATTCGGGCACCGGTTTCTGGGGCATCGCAGCCTCGCTGGCGGCGCCGATCTTCCAGGGCGGGCAGTTGATGCACCAGGAACGCGCGGCCAGGGCGGCCTATGTGCAGGCCGCCGAGGCCTATCGCCAGACCGTGCTGACCGCCTTCCAGGACGTCGCCGACACGCTGGTCGCATTGGACCAGGATGCGAAGGCGTTGCAATCGGCCGCAACGGCGGAGAGGGCAGCGAAGACCACGCTCGACCTTTCCCGACTGCAACTCGAACACGGCTACATCGGCACCTTCGAACTGCTGGTCGCGCAACAGGCGTACCAGCAGGCGCGCATGGCGCTGGTGGACGCCGAAGCCAGCCGCTTCGCCGACACCGCTGCGCTGTACCAGGCGCTCGGCGGCGGCTGGTGGCACCACAAGGATCTTGCAGAAAAATGATCACGATGAGACCCATCCATCGGCAAAGCGACGTGGCGAATGACGATCGGGTGATGAGAAA
>CAZAXF010000039.1:0-27109 GCA_964489055.1 uncultured Rhodanobacter sp.
GCGTACTGCAGCAGCCAGTCGACGATGTGCACCACGTGGCGGTCGTCGGCACCGATCTCGCCGGACTTGCCGAGTTCCAGCAACTGCTCGAAGTTCAGGATCGCCGAGCCATCCATCGCGTCCTGCTTGGCCTCGCGTGCCTTGGCGATCGAGCGCTGCACGCCGTAGAACTCCATGAGATACCGGTGCACGTCGAGCGGATTGGATACCACCCGCTTCACTTCGCGCCGCAGCATCTGCGACAGGTCGGCGGACCAGTGGGTATCGAAGGGCTCGGCGCTGGCGAAGGTGACGGTGCCGTGGTCGACCGCCACCGGCAGGATGCGATGGCGCTGCGCGTAGGCCTGGCTGACGGCCTGGGTCACCGCCGGCACGTCGATCTTCATCGGATCGATCTTGAGGTAGGGCAGGCCGGCCTTTTCGGCCAGCCACACCGTCAGCGATTCCACGGTGAGCGGCTTGCCCGGATCGGCGCGGTTTTCCGGCTTGCTGCTGGCGATCAGCACCAGCGGATGCAGTTCCACCGCGCCGCGGCCGGCGCGGCTGGTAGTACGGATGCGCTTGGCGTCCTCGGCCGCGAGCAGCCCGTCAGCCACCAGCGCGGCCAGCACCTCACCGAGTTCCAGGCGGCCGTTGTGGCCGATGACATTCGACGCACTCGAGTCGCTTTGTGGATTCGCCGCCAAGATTGAATCTCCGGTTTACCGGCCCCTTCTCCCTCAGGGAGAAGGTGAGCACGCCGCTATACTAACGCGCTTCATGCCGCTTACCGGAATGCCATGCCGGCCCCCACCTTCCAGCAGGTCATCGAGACCCTGAACCGCTACTGGGCGGAGCAGGGCTGCGTGCTGCTGCAGCCGCTGGATCTGGAGGTCGGCGCGGGCACCTTCCATCCGGCCACGTTCCTGCGCTCGCTGGGTCCCGAGCCCTGGGCCGCGGCCTACGTGCAGCCGTGCCGGCGGCCCACCGACGGACGCTACGGCGACAACCCCAACCGCCTGCAACAGTACTACCAGTACCAGGTGGTGATGAAGCCCAATCCCGACGACATCCTGGAACGCTACTTCGGCTCGCTGAAGGCGCTGGGCATCGACCCGCTGGTGCACGACCTGCGCCTGGTCGAGGACAACTGGGAATCGCCGACGCTGGGCGCCTGGGGGCTGGGCTGGGAGGTGTGGCTGAACGGGATGGAGATCACCCAGTTCACGTATTTCCAGCAGGCCGGCGGCCTGGAGTGCAAGCCGGTCACCGCCGAGATCACCTATGGGCTGGAGCGCCTGGCGATGTACCTGCAGAACGTCGATTCGGTGTTCGAACTGGTCTGGACCACCGCGCCGCACGGCGTGGTGCATTACCGCGACGTGTTCCACCGCAACGAGGTCGAGCAGAGCGCCTACAACTTCGAGCACGCCGACACCGCGGAGATGTTCCACCGCTTCGACGCCTGCGAAGCCGAGGCCCGCAAACTGGTCGAATTGAACCTGCCCGTGCCGGCCTATGAGCAGGTGATGAAGGCCAGCCATGCCTTCAACCTGCTGGACGCCCGGCGCGCGATCTCGGTGACCGAACGTCAGCGCTACATCCTGCGCGTGCGCGCGCTGGCGCACGCGGTGGCCAAGGTCTGGGTCGCGCCGCGTGCGGAACCGGCGGAGGCTGTCCATGGCTGAGCGCGCGCTGCTGGTCGAAATCGGGCTCGAGGAATTGCCGATCCATTCGGTGGACGTGCTGGCGGACGCCTTCGCCAAGGGTGTGTGCGAGGGACTGGCCCAGCGCGGCATCGCCGCGGACACCGGACATGCGCTGGTTTTCGCAACCCCGCGGCGCCTTGCGACACTGATACCGGCCGTGGCAACGATGCAGCCCGAGCAGCACCGCGAAACCTTCGGCCCCTACGCCAACATCGCACTGGATGACGACGGCCAGCCGACCCGGGCCCTGCTGGGATTCGCCAACAAGGCCGGCGTCGAGTGGACGCAACTGGAACGTGCCAGCGACGCGCGTGGCGAGCGCTTCGTGCACCGCAGTGTCACGCCCGGCCGCAGCACCGCCGAGCTCTTGCCCGAAATCGTTCGCGAAGCCGCCGCCGCGCTGCCGATTCCCAAGCCGATGCGCTGGGGCGAGCACGATTTCAGCTTCGTGCGTCCCGTGCACTGGCTGGTGATGCTGCACGGCGACGCCGTGATCGATGGCGAGCTGTTCGGTATCCGGAGCGGCCGGCAGTCGCGCGGGCACCGTTTCATGCACCCATCGCCGGTGCACCTGGCCGATGCCGACAGCTACGCCGAGTCGCTGCACACTGCCCGGGTCCTCGTCGATCCCGCCGCGCGTCGCGCGCGCATCCGCGACGAAGTCGCGCGGGTTGCGCCGGCGGGCACCGCGCCGCGGCTCGACGATGACCTGCTGGACGAACTGGCCAACCTCAACGAATGGCCGGTTGCCGTCGCCTGCACCTTCGAACCCGAGTTCCTCGCGGTGCCGCACGAAGCACTGGTGACCACCATGCGCGCCAACCAGAAGTTCGTGCCGGTGTTCGACGGTGACGGTGGGCTGAGCGGGCACTTCATCGGCATCGCCAACCTGGAATCAAAGGACGCTACGCAAATCCGGCATGGCTACGAGCGCGTGATCCGCCCGCGCTTTGCCGACGCAAAATTCTTCTTCGACGAAGACCTCGCCACGCCGCTGGCCTCGAACCAGCAGGGGCTGCGCGAGGCCACCTGGCAGAAGGCGCTCGGCAGTCTCTGGGACAAGACCGAACGCGTGGCCGAGCTGGCCAGCGGCATCGCCGCGCGGCTGCTCGCGCTCGGCGTCGACGTGGATGCCGCGGCAGCCGCCCACGCCGCCGCATTGTCACGCTGCGACCTGATGACCCGCATGGTCGGCGAGTTTCCGGAGCTGCAGGGCGTGATGGGCCGCCATTACGCCGCCGCGCAGGGCGAATCGCCCGAAGTCGCCGACGCACTGGATGCGTTCTACCGCCCGCGCCATGCCGGCGACGGCATCGCCGAGGGCGCGCTGGCGCAGTGCCTGTCGATCGCCGACAAGCTCGACACCCTGGCCGGAATCTTCGCCGTGGGCCTGAAACCCACCGGCAACAAGGATCCCTTCGCACTCAGGCGTGCGGCGCTGGGACTGGCGCGCACGCTGATCGAGGGCGGGCTCGATCTTGATCTGGACGTATTGTTGAAGGAAGCACTGGCACAGTTGCCCGAAGGCGTGCCGGGGACGGAGACGGCGGCCGAACAGGCGACGGGCGGTGCCCGACCCACGGCCGAACAGGCGGCGGGCAGTGCCCGCCCTACGACCGAACAGGCGGCGGGCGGTGCCCGCCCTACGGTGGCAGCCTCGCGTGAAGGATCGGTCCCCGTAGGGCGGGCACCGCCCGCCGATTGCCCATCCTTGGCGCAGGACCTGCGCGACTTCATCCTCGACCGCCTGCGCGGCTACTACGCCGACAAGGGTTTCACGCCGCAGCAATTCGAAGCCGTGGCCGCGGTGCATCCGGCCAGCCTGGTCGATTTCGACCGGCGCCTGCGCGCGGTCGCGGCCTTCGCCCAGCGCCCCGAAGCGGAAAACCTGGCCGCCGCCAACAAGCGCGTCGCCAACATCCTGCGCAAGGAAGGCATCGACGCGAACGCGGCAGCGCAACGCGAACTGGATGCCGAACTGTTGCGCGAACCCGCCGGCAAGGCCCTGGCCGAAGCGCTGGATGCGGCCCGCCGCGACAACGCACCGCGCCTGGAAGGCCCCGCGAGCGGGCGCGACTACGAGGGCGCGCTGGCGCGCCTTGCCGAACTGCAGGCGCCGATCGATGCCTTCTTCGACGGCGTCATGGTGATGGTCGAGGATGAAACCCTGCGCGCCAACCGCGTCGCACTGCTGGCGCGCGTCAAGGCGCGCTTCGACGCCATCGCCGAGATTGCGCGACTGTAATCGCGCCGTCCGCGGCCCGGGGTCGCGCATCCGGCCCGGGGAACGAACGCGGGGCCGTCGCGTACCCGTGCGGAAGTTCGCCGCGACGTACGCCCCGTCTGCGCCATTGAGCCCGGATGGAAAAACGGGCCGGACATGCATCGCATGCCCGGCCCGTGATTCACGCGTCGCCCAGGGCAATCCCGCCCCGGGACGTACACCCGGTTACTTGCTCGACAGTCCGCAGTCGTTCGCCAGGAAGTTCTGGATCAGGTTGAGAACCTTGCGCTGCTGGCTGGGATACCAGGGCATGGAATGCGGCATGTCGGGAATCCACTCGAACTTGGCCGGCACCTTGTTCTTGATGGCCTCGTAGAACGGATGCGCGTGGATATGCCCCGGCGTGCGCACGTCGCGGGTGCCGTCGAAGATCAGGATCGGCAGGTGCGCCTTGTCGGCGTTCTTCATCGGATCCATGCCCTTGACCGTCTTGCCCTGCAGGATGCGCTGCAGGCGATTGGTGCTCCACGAAGTATGCAGCCGCCCGAGGTCGGCCACGGGGGCGCCCGAGATCGCGCACTGGTACGGGGACGGTGAACGCACCTCCGCCGCCGCCGCGGCGAAGCCACCGTAGGAATACCCGAAGATCGCGATGTCGCCCTTCTTGGTGATGCCCTGCGAGATCAGCCACTTCGCGCCATCGTCGAGGTCGTCGGACATCTTCAGGCCCCATTGCGCGTCACCCGCCAGCCACAGCTTGCGGCCCAGGCCGCTGGAACCGCGGTATTGCGGGCGCAGTACCGCGTAGCCACGCGAAGTGAGCATGGGGACCCACCCGCTCGGATCCCAGCCCATCCAGTCACGGGCCCAGGGACCGCCGTGGGGCATCACGATGGCCGGCGCCGGCGCATCACCCTTCTTCCAGCCTGCCGGCAGGTCCAGGATCGCCTGAATCTGCATTCCGTCGCGGGCCTTGTAGGTGACCCAGCTTTCCTTTCCGGTCATGCCGGGCTTGATCCAAGGTCGCGAGCTGCCGATGGTCACGATCTTCTGCTTGTTTTCCAGCAGGTGGTAGGCCGGGGGAACGTTGGGGCTCTCGGTGGTGAACAGCACCTTGGAGAAATCATCGGTATAGCTGTCGATGCTGACGTACTGGTCGGGATACACCTTTTTCAGGCCGGCCTGGATGCCCTTGAGCGTCGGATCGACATAGACGACCTGCGGATAAGGTCCGCCAACGACAAAGCCCACCACCTGGTTGAAATTGCTGGGTCGTTTGCTGAACAGCAGGGCAATGATGGAGTAGTCCTTGTCGGCCACGACCGGTTCGGGATCGAACTTGTGCGTGGTCGCGTCGTACAGGCGCGCCTGCACCTTGTCCGAAAACTGGTCGGTCAACACGTAGTACTTGCCGGTGGCGTCGTCGATCCCGACGACGTTGAGGTCATGCCGGTCGGACAGCATGGTCGTCAGCGGCTCCTGCACCTCGAACTGGCCGGTCTTGGGGTCGAGGATGGAAATCTCCTGCTTGTAGTCGTCGCCGACGTTGTCGATCTTCGACTTGACCAGCAGCTTGCCGGTACGCGGGTCAAACAACATGGGTGCGCTGCGGAAGCTTCCCAGGAACAGCAGCTTCACGTCACCGGTCTTGAGGTTGTACAGGTAATAACCACCGGCCCCGCCAAGGCCCGACCGCTCGATGATGACGTTGTCCGGGTCCAGCGGCAGCCGGTCCACCAGACGTGCGGTGCCAGCCAGCTCGCGGCAGATTTCCGTGTTGCGGCTGACGCCCAGGTGGCGTTTCTTGCTGGCAAAAGCCTCATCGAAGTGCTTCTGCTTGTCGCCGGTCAGGTAGACCTTGGTCACGAAGGTCTTGGTGGAGCCCACGACCTTGCCCTCGCCACAGCCGCCGAGCTGGCCCGTCCACTCCTGGCGGGCAACGGCAAGGATCTTGTCGGCCTTCAGCGCAAACGCCGCGATGAATTTCATGCTGCGCCCGGAAGGGGTGACAACCTTCGGCGGCGCGGGCATGGCATTGGCGTCCCAGGTCGCCAGCGCCGTTTCGTCCTTGTCGTTTGGCGACGGGATCAGCGCCACGATGTGCTTGCCGCTGGGATCCATGCTCACCGACTGGATCGCTGGCAGGCGCGCCAGGTCCTCGATCGGGATGGGTTGGGACGCGTGCGCCAGCCCGGAACCCATGGCGACCGCCAGCAATCCGGCCAGCAAGCCGCGGAACAATTTGCGTTGCATGCTCTGTCTACTCCCTGGTTTTGCAGCCGCGGGACCCCGAGGCTCCCTGACTGACGACGAATGAGCCCGCGATGGTAGCAGAAATCGGGACGTGACTTGCGTCGAGGCCCGGCAACGAAAACTCCGTTCCTGCCGAGCGTGGTTCGCGCCAGCAAGCGAATCGACGCACCGTCGGTGTGACCGCTTTTCGTGACGAAGTCTGCTGCGGTCTTGCCGCACGAAAAAAGGGGAGGCGATTTGCATCGCCTCCCCCCGAAACACCCGGTTGTCCTGCGGTCAGAAGTTGACGTTCAGACGCGCGAAGTAGGTACGGCCGAACCAGTCGTACTGCGACGCACCGAGGACCGTGTTGCCGGTGAAGTTCTCCGGGGCACCCGTGGAAACCAGCGGGGGCGTACGGTCGAACAGGTTGCGGATACCGAGCATGACGTCCACCTTGCCCTGGTTGTACTCCACGGACACGCTGTGCCGGACCTGCGCACCCGCCACGAGGTACTGGTGGGTGTCGGGACGGCCGAGATAGGTGATGGTCTCGTCGGCGAAGTCGTAGTCGTCCGTGCGGCTGTTGTACCAGACCTGCCAATTGAAGGTCCAGTCGCCACGCGTGAGGGCGGTGTTGACGATGCCGATCCAGCGCGGGCTGCCGATCGAACCCGCGTAATCGGTGGTGGTGAAGCCACTGGCCTCGGAGGTGCTGAACAGCTTCTGGATCTGCTCCAGCGTGTAGGTCACTTCCCCGTTGACCGTGAGGCGACCGAACGAGAAGTCGTTGGCGTAGTTCAACTGCAGATCGTAACCCCGCGTGCGACGCTGGTTGACGTTGATGTACCTCTCGGCCACGTTGGTGATGTTGTACGGGTCGGTGCCAGTGCCCGGGTTGCGGGTGAAGAAGCTGCAGAACTCGTTCGGAAACACCGGCCGGTTGTAGCAGGAGGTGACGATGGTGCCGGCGCTCAGCGTCGCGATCTCGCCGCGGATGTTGTAGTCGTAATAGTCCAGCGCTACCTGCAGGTTGGCAAAGGTCGGCGACCACACGAAGCCCAGCGACTTGGCACGCGAGGTCTCGGGATTCAGGACGCCCGCACCACCACTCTTGGTGACCATGGCGCTGGAACCGGCACCGGTGTAGCCCGCCGGAATGCCCGCCGCCGCACAGTTTGTCTGGATGTTCTGGTTCGAACTTTCCTGCCAGTTGATGCACGGATCGATCCCGAACTGGCCGACAAACCCGGTCTGGTCGGCCAGGTACAGTTCATACAGCGCGGGCGCGCGGTAGGAGGTGCCGATGGTGCCGCGAATGCGGAACGACGGGATGATCTGCCAGTTCAGGCCGTACTTCCAGACGTGGGAAGACGAACCGACGGAGGAATACTTGAACTGGCGGGCCGACATGTCCACCGACAGCGAGGTAACCGCCGGCAGGTCCTTGAGGATGGGCACGCCCACCTCGCCGAAGACCTCCGTCACGTGGTCGCTGCCCTTGGTCTCCCCTGCCGTCGTGAAGCCCCAGGTGCCTTCCGGCGGGTGGTCATCGAGCTTCATGTGCCGGTACTCGATGCCGAACGCAGAGGCGACGGGACCGGCGGGAAGGTTGAACAGGTTGCCGTTGACCACCGCGTTGAAAAGCGTTTGGTCGTACACGGTGTTGCCGTGCGTCGGCTGGCCGACAGCGGCGACCAACTGGTCCATCTTGCTGCCGTCGATGATGCCGGGGTCGAAGTAGTTGACGGCCGTCCTGCCGAAGGTCTCGCTGCCCGGCCGGTTCCAGTCGCCACCCTTGGCGAGGCTGATGCCCACGGTGTCGTAGTCACCGTCGGAGCGGCTGAAGCTGCCGTTGACGGCCCACGACCAACTGCTGTTGCCGAATCCACCGTTCAGGCCGGTACGCAGGTAGCCGTAATCCACCGTGATCTTGCTGTTCATCGGGAACAGCATCACCGGCTCCCATGCCTCGCTCTGGCCCGAAAGGAACAGGCCAATGTCACCGCTCGACCAACCGTTGTCGTCGGACACGACCGGGAAGAACTGCCGCCAGGCCTTGGTGTTGGTGGTGCGATGGTTGAGCAGCAACTGGGTATCCCAGCTCACGTTGCCGAACATGAAGCTCGATGCAAGGTACGCGGTCGAGCTCTGGTTGCGGTTGATGGCGTACTGGTCCCCCCACTTCGCAAAGTTGTAGGGCTGGTCGTTGAAAGCATTGTTCGGGGACTGGGCATACGTCTGGCGCTGCGACAGTGCGTAACCCGGAACCGGGCTGCCCGGCCCCGTGCTGCCGTCCTTGGTGGGCACGTAACGCTGCCCGGTCAGGGCATTGATGACCACCCGGTTCAACATGTTGTAGCAGCCGGCCAACGGGGTCCCTTCCAGGATGGAATGATCCGGCCAGTCCACGCGCTGCCCGTCGGAGCTGTAGACCCTGTCCTGCTGGCAGTTGAAGTAGTCGCGCTGTCCCACCTTCAGCGGCTCCTGCCGCTTGGCTTCCGCCGCGAAGGTGATGTTGCCGTTCTTGAAGTTCCAGCCGGTGGCGATCGATGCCGTGTACTGCTCGCCGCCGCTGTGCTCCGGCGCGCCGACGAAGAAGTCCAGCTCGGTGTGGTCCAACCGCTTCTTGGTGATCAGGTTGACCACGCCGGCGATGGCGTCCGAGCCGTAGATGGAGGACGAACCGTCCTTCACGATCTCGATGCGCGAGATGATCGCGCGCGGAATCACGTTGAGGTCGAAGTTGTTGACCTGGCCACGGGTGCCCGCCGGACCCGGCCGCTGGCCATCCAGCAGTACCAGGGTGCGATTGGCGCCCAGGCCGCGCAGGTTGATCGGCTGGATGCCGGTGCCGCCTTCGATGACGTAGCCGCCGAACTGGCCGTTGATCTGGGTGGAACCGGCCGCCGCGGCAGTCGTCTGCACGAAATCGGTGACGCTGAACTGACCCGCGGCCTCGTCCGACTTGATCGGAACCACCTGCACGGGCACCGTCTGCTGGTATTCGGGACGCTGCAGCAGCGAACCGGTCACCGTCACGGTCTCAAGGGTCTGGACCTTCTTTTTCTGCTCGGTCTGGTTGTTCGTCGACTGGTTCTGTGAACTATTCGTCGTCGATTGGGTCTGTTGTGCAGACCCGGTGTTGTCCTGTGCAAACGCCGTTCCCGCGACGAGCAGGCTGGCGCAGATGGCTGAGGCCAAGAGCTTGCGATTCATCTGGAGTACTCCCCAAAACGATACGAGGTTAGGTGATGACCCGGATGCACGACTACGCGTCGCCGCGCACCCGGCGGTTGCATCGCCACCACGACGACCGGACGTTGACGGCGTCCGGGACGACCGAAGCAGCGGCGTGTTGGCTTAACGCGGGCTTCACATTACCGGCATTTCGCCCCGTGCGCAAGCTGTATGAAAGGTGGCTGAAAGGCGGGGTTCGCCGCCGAAGTCGATGCCCGCCGCCGGCGTGCCGCGGTGCGCCGGCGCGGCCGTTGTGCCGGTTCGAGTCGCGGGGCCGGAAACACGCCCGACCACAGGCCGCGGCGCGGCGACGGCCCACGCATCTTCCCCGTGCCGCGCATCCGCGCTAAGATCAAGGGTCCTGTCTTGCCCATCGCGCGGGGATCGTCGTCGTGCGGGAACGGGCGCACATTTCCATTGCTGAGGATTCCCATGCGAAAGTTCGTCATTGCCTCGTTCTTGCTTGTCCCGCTGGTGCTGACCGGTTGCGGATCGCAGTCTTCGGAAGGCGGCCAGGGCGAAGCGCCCACACCCGCGGCGGGCACGACCGCAACCGGAGCCGCGCCGGCGCCGGCCGCCACGGCGGTCAGCGGCAGCGTGAAGCTGCAGACGCCGGATACCACGATCCAGCCCGGTGCGAAGTTGCAGTTGACCCTGGTCGACGTCAGCCAGCAGCCCCCGGAAACCATCAACCAGCAGAACGTCGATGACCCGACGTTCCCGCAGTCGTTCCGGATTCCGTTCACGCCCGGCCAGATCCGCGGCCAGGACCTGTATGTCCTGCAGGCCGACATGAAGGCCAATGGACGCGACTGGACCACCAACCTGCAGCAGCCGGTATTGACCCATGGCCAGCCGTCCGAGGTCACGCTGACGCTGGTGCCGCAGCCCACCCGGGCCGAGAAGATGGTGGCCGCGTTCCATCACGCCAAGCGCCAGACCGGCAACATGAAGGTGAAGTCCGGGTCGTCCAGCAAGATCGGCGAGTCGCGGAGCTGGCAGGTATTCAGTGACCTGCATGGGGTGGAATTCATCATCGAGCAGGTCAATCACGGCGACAAGAATTTCACCAAGACCGAGTACGCCTATCGCAATGGCTTGCCGTGGGTGGTGGTGGAAGAAAAGCTGTCTTCGCCGAAGGCCAAGCCCAGCCAGACCACGCGCGTGGGCTGGGGCGACGATGGCACGCTGGTGCTGAACCAGCTGGAAAAGGACGGTCAGACCACCACCGTGTCCGATGCCAGGACCAAGGCCCTGCACAAGCAGGCCGAGGAGCAGTACAAGAAGTTCAGCAGGAAGAAAGGCTGAGCCGTTTGGTTCCATCAAGGCAGGAAAAAGGCCGCGCGGTGCGCGGCCTTTTTCTTTCCCGCAGTCATGTGCCTCAGAACCGGAAGCTGGCTCCGATGTTCAGGCTGTTCAGGTGCTGGCTCGAATCCGAGAAGCGGCCCTCATAGCTGATCCAGCCGGAGAACGCCGGCGAGAAGCTGGCGCCGAGGCCGACCGCCACGCTGCCCCAGTTGCTGTCGGGCGAGAAGCCCGGCAGCGCGAACGTGCCGGGCATGCTGACCAGCCCGCCGGAAACGGCACGCGCGTCGGCGTCGTCGTCGTGGTTCCATGCCACCCTTGCGAAGGGATGCAGCGCGGTGGCGCCGGCGTCGAGGTTCGCGGCCACCTGCCAGCCCAGCGTACCCACCAGCGAATGGCGGTCCTGGCGACCGAAGGTCATCGCGGTCGCATCGTTGCCGTTTTCGCTGAACTGCTGGACATGGATGTGCTGCCAGGTGACATCGGCGTAGGGGCCGGTCCGCCAGTTGCCGAAGTCCAGCCACCAGCCGCCGGTCAGGGCGAACGCCGCGTGCGAGCCCGAGGTGGAACCCGCCTCGTGGCGCACCGTCGGCCCGATCGGGATGTTGCGGTGGATGCTGCTGTAACCCAGGTGCCCGAAGCTGCCGATGGCACCGAAGTACGCCTGCTGCCAGCCCCACATCACGTAGCCGCTGGCCAGAAGATCCTGCAGCTTGAAACCGCCGGCATTGCCGGAAAAGTTGTTCTTCTGCTGGCCGATGGTGAAGGCCATGCCGGCGGTCACGGCATCGGAGGGATGGATGTCCGCGCCGAGGCTCAGCGTGTTGACATCGTTTTTGCTCTTGGGTGAATTGACCTGCGCATCGAGGCGCTGGCGCGCGTAGTCATAGTTGGCCCACAGCCGCAGGCCGTTGCCGGGTGCACCGGCAAGCCCGCTGATGGCCTGGTCGATGACCGTCCGGTTGACGCTGCGGTTGATCTGCAGCGGAGCCTCGCCCAGCAGCGACATCTGGCCCGGCGCCAGCACGATCGACTCGGCGTATTGCGCCAGCATCGCGTGGGCGGCGGTGGTCGGGTGCACGCCGTCGGCGAACAGGTAGGTATCCTGGGTGCCCGGCTGGTAGGTGCTGGTGGCGCCCGGCGTACCCGCGGGCAGGCAGCCGAACGCGCTGCCCGTGCAGGCCGGGGCGGTGACGTTGGTGAATCCGTACGCGCCCGGGTTTGCCACCACCTCGTTGAGGAACGCAAAGGTGTTGACCGGGATGATGTTGACGCCGGTGTTGGCCAACCCCGCGTTCAGGGTATTGTTGAAGGTCAGCGAAAGGCCGGTCAGCTCGGCGGCGTTCTGCGGACCCTGCGCCAGCGCCATCGGTGTTATCCCGATGTTGGGCAGGTTGAACACCATCACGTAGCGTGCACCGGCTTGGCCGAGTTGTTCGATCATCCCGAGTTCGGTGCCGGCCGCGGTTTGTATGTTGGCCTGCACCTGCGCCGGCGTCAGTTGCTGCATGGCCGCCATGGTGGCGTTGTAGAACACGTCGTTGGCGCCGCCCCACATCGCATACAGCGTATTGGGGTCGGCCGCGCCGCCGGTGGCCTGCAGATACATGCCGAGCTGGGTCGGCAAGGTCGGGACGCCCGCCGGGGTGCCGGGCGAGTTGTTTACGATGCCGGCGCCGCCGAAGGCGAAATCGGTGCCACCGCCAAGCGCCGGACCCAGGGGCATGCCGAAGAAGTCGCCGATGTTCTCGACGCCGGTCTGGCCCGGGTTGGTGGTCCAGCGAAAGATCTGCGGCAGGTTCTGGGCAATGGAAATGTTGCCGTCGTCACTGAGGCTGTCGCCGAACACCACCATGTTGTCGAACAGCCCCGCGTGGGCGCTCGACTGGGTGGATGCGGACGGCTGGACCGGTGGCGCGGACTGCGCGAACGCGGCGGAACTGGCAAGCGCGATGGCAACCGCGCAGGCGAGATGACTCGGGCGGGGCATGATCCAACTCCTTGATCGCCGGATGGCGGGACGTGCCAAGACTAATACAAGCGTTTGAATTTCTCCATCCGTTTGCGTATGGATGTCACTTCCGGCGGCCCACCACGGCGCGGATCACGCGGACCGGGCGTACC
This sequence comes from uncultured Rhodanobacter sp., assembly GCA_964489055.1. GTDB lineage: Bacteria > Pseudomonadota > Gammaproteobacteria > Xanthomonadales > Rhodanobacteraceae > 66-474. The sequence continues at coordinate 12,814 of CAZAXF010000039.1, forward strand.
AGCGGTGTCGCCACCCACTCGGCCCCGCGCGTCGCCAGCAGCCAGGCAATGGCAACGCCGCCCGCCGCACACAGCACAAGTTCCACCGGCGGCGCCAGGGCGTGCGCCAGCCAGGCAAACACGCCGCCGGCCACCAGGCCGCGCACCAGGAATCCATGCGTCAGGTAGACGGTGAGGCTGCGGCGCCCGGCCCCGGAGCGAAGCGCCTGCCGCGGCACCAGGGCGAGCACCGCAAGCGCGCACGATGCGGCGGCCAGCAGCAACGCAAGGCGCGTGGCCGCGCCCACCAGTGGCGCGGCATGCAGGGCGCGGTACCCGAGCGCCGCATACAGCCATTCCGGATTCAGGTCCCGCAACAACCACGCCATGACCGCCGCCGCCGCCAGCACCGCCGCGGCGGCAACCTTGCGCGCGTGTCCGGCGCCCAGTTTCTGCAGCCGCCGGCCACCGAGCTGGTGGCCAAGCAGGAACAAGGGGAAGAAGACCAGGGTCCGCGAGAGCGAGAATCGATAGCCGATCCATGGCACGGCGCCGGCCGCAAGCGCGATGACCAGCGCCACGGGCAACGCGAACCGGATCCTGGTGAACACCGGCAGCAGCAAGCGCCAGCACACCAGGCTCAGCAGGTACCAGAGCAACCAGTACGGAGTCAGGTAGCCCTGCGACCAGTCGCCGGTGTGGAACAGCCACGCGTCCCACGCCGGATACAGCGTCTGGAACAGTACATAGGGAAGCAGCAGGCCCGTCAGCAACGCGAACATCCGGTGCCGCGTGAGGCGCGGTTTCGATACCGCGCCGGAAACCAGTGCGAACGCCGGCATGTGGAACAGGTAGATCCAGCGGTAGGCCGCGGCCGCGACGGGCCCTGCATCGGCCAGTTGTTCGAGCAGGTGTCCGACCACCACCAGCGCGATCAGCACGAATCGGGCGTTGTCGAGCACCGCGTAGCGATCGGCATGGACACGGCGCGGCGTGTCCGACGTCGACTCGCGCAGGCGACGCCGCGGCTGCGGCCGCGGCCGACGCAGGTGGCGGAGACGGTTGTCGATGGCTTCGCGGAACATCCGCGCGTCGAACCCTCCAGGTGCGTGGCCGGCGGGCCGCCGGCGTGCGTGGCTGCCCCCGTTCCCGAACGTGGAGTCCGCGCGAGACGAATGCCGCGCGGCGATGACGCGTCAATCATTGCGACGGGCGGGTTGATCCGCGCTGAATGTCGCCACGCAGCGCAGCGAAACACCGGCGGCCGCGTACGCCGACGGCGCCCTGCTCAGGCTGCGTGCTGGCTGCGTTGGCGGTGCAGGTGCACCAGCAGCAGTGAAAGCGCGGCGGGCGTGACGCCGCTGATCCGCCGCGCCTGGCCGAGGGTGGCCGGACGCACGCGTTTCAACTTCGCCGAAACCTCGCTCGAAAGTCCGCGCACGCGGTCGTAGTCGAAGTCATCGGGGATCGGCGTGGATTCGTGCCTTTGCTGGCGCTCGATCTCGTCGCGCTGGCGCTCCAGGTAGCCGGCGTATTTTGCCTGCACCTCGACCTGCTGCCCGACCTCCGGTTCGGCCGCGGGGCCAAAACCATCGGTGGCGACGAGGGTGGCGTAATCCATTCGCGGCCGGCGCAACAGTTCCAGGGCGCTGGTCTCGTGGGTGAGGGTGATGGCGCGCTGGCGCTGCAGCGTCGCGCCGAGCGCATTGTGCGGGCTCGCCCACAGTGCTTGCAGGCGCGTGGTTTCGCGCTGCACGGCATCGCGCTTGGCGCGCATCCTGTCAAAACGTTGCTGCGGCACCACGCCCAGCTCGAACCCTTTTTCCGTCAGGCGAAGGTCGGCGTTGTCCTCGCGCAGGTGCAAGCGGTATTCGGCGCGCGAGGTGAACATGCGGTACGGCTCGATGGTGCCGTTGGTGGTGAGGTCATCGATCAGCACGCCGGTGTAGGCCTCGTCACGACGCGGCCACCACGGCGCATCATCCTGCGCGGCGCGCGCGGCGTTGAGTCCGGCGACGAGGCCCTGCGCGGCGGCTTCCTCGTAACCGGTGGTGCCGTTGATCTGGCCGGCGAAATACAGGCCGGCGATGGCCTTGGTTTCCAGCCACGGCTGCAGGCCGCGCGGATCGAAATAGTCGTATTCGATCGCGTAACCGGGACGCGTGATGTGCGCGCGCTCGAAGCCGGGAATCGAATGCACCAGTTCCACCTGCACGTCGAACGGCAGCGAGGTGGAAATGCCGTTGGGATAGATCTCGACCACGTCGAGGCCTTCCGGCTCGATGAAGATCTGGTGCGATGCCTTGTCGGCAAAGCGCACCACCTTGTCCTCGATCGACGGGCAGTAGCGCGGCCCGGTGCCCTCGATGGCGCCGGTGTACATGGGCGAGCGATCGAGGCCTGCACGGATGATCCCGTGGGTGCGTTCGGTGGTATGCGCAATCCAGCACGGCACCTGGCGCGGATGTTCGTCGCGCGAGCCGAGATACGAGAACACCGGCAGCGGATCGTCGGCAAGCTGTTCCCGGAACGCCGCGTAATCCAGCGTGCGCGAATCGATGCGCGGCGGCGTTCCGGTCTTCAGGCGATCGGCACCCAGCGGCAGTTCGCGCAGGCGTTCGGCCAGCGTCGTCGCGGGCGGATCGCCGGCGCGCCCGCCGGCGTGGTTCTGCATCCCGATGTGGATCCTTCCGGAAAGAAACGTGCCGACCGTGAGCACCACCCGCGGCGCGCGGATCGTCAGCCCCATCTGCGTGACCACGCCCGTGACGCGGCCGGATTCGATCACCAGGTCGTCAACGGCCTGCTGGAAGATTTCCAGATTGGCCTGCCGCTCGACGATGCGCCGGATCGCCGCCTTGTACAGGGCACGGTCGGCCTGGCAGCGCGTGGCGCGCACCGCCGGGCCCTTGGATGCGTTCAGGGTGCGCCACTGGATGCCGGCGAGATCGGCCGCGTGCGCCATGGCCCCACCCAGCGCGTCGATCTCCTTGACCAGGTGTCCCTTGCCGACCCCGCCGATCGCGGGGTTGCAGCTCATCTGGCCGATGGTCTCGATGTTGTGGGTGAGCAGCAGCGTGCGCGCGCCGCAGCGCGCCGAGGCCAGGGCGGCTTCGGTGCCGGCGTGGCCGCCACCTACAACGATCACGTCATACGTATTCATGGTGCTGTCTTGCCTGATCGGTGTGCACGAGCCTGTGGGGCGGGGTGATTTGCCTCCCCCTTCGCTTGCGAAGGGGGATCGAGGGGGATGGCTTTTCATCTGCGCGTGCACCCCCGCGCCCACGTCACAACTGGTCACTGCTTGTCATTTGTATCCAATTGCAACGCGCCGGCGCACCTCGTGCGGAGCTCCGGGCGGCGGGGCCAATGCGCGACTCCGACGGGTCAATCGTTGCAAAAGGTTACAGACACCGCCCCCGGACTGTGAAAACCGCCGTTCCGGGCGCAATGTCACATTCTCTTGCAATTGATTGGCGTGGTCACGCCCCGGTTGGCACGGGACATGCACCAGTCCCTGTGCGCTCCCTTCGAGGCAGCCATCGCAAGTGACAACCGGCAAACAGCAGCCGGCTTGCAACGAAGGGGAAGTGGCATGGATTGCCAAAAAAAGAACTGGCGCCCGGCGGTCATCAGGAACAGGGGGAATCCAGAGTAACCGTTTCCCGGGCGCCAGATTCGGAAAAAATCGGACGCCACAGCGGCTTGGCCTCCCACAGCGGGCCGCTTTCGGCGAAGAGTATCAGTGAGTGCGGATGAATGCCACTTGAAGTTTCAGGGCCGGATTTCGGCAGGGGTGGCCGCCGCGTGAAACAGAGGAGACAGGGTGATGAGCTTCGTCGCATTGACCAATGAAGAACTGGAAGCGGTACGCCAGCATCATGACATGCTGATCCAGATGGGCGAGCTGGAACTGCAGGCCGAGGAAATCCGCGAAAGCTGCCCCGCCGAATCGCGCCAGCAGAAGCTGCAGCCGATCGAGCAGCAGATCCACAAGCTGGACGAGGTCATCACGCACCTGCCCGGCTGACCCGGCCACGGAACCGGGGCCACGTCGAGAGAGCGCCGCGAGGCGCTCTCTTTGTTTTCTCCTTCGTCACGCGCCAGCGGGCGATGTCATTACGGTTCGATTGTCCGCAGCGTCCCGCAGCCGGTTGCCCGTCACTGGCGGTGGATCTTGCTCCTGGGATCGTTGGGGCCGCGAGACCTGGGCGTGGGCGCGGGCGCGGGAGCCGGGCGTCGCGCGGGCGCTTGCCGCGTGGTGCGCGGCGCCGGTCGGGCCCTTGCCGGCGGCGACACCGTGCGCGTTGCCGGTTGCGCGGTGAAGCGCTGGACGCGGACCGCCCGGGGCATCGCATCACGCCTCGGTCGTGGCTGGTACGCCGGCTGCATGGGGTTGCGCTGGTAACGCTCGTGGGCAAAGTCTGCCTGGCGAACGGGCACGCGATAGGCCTGCACCGCCTCTCGCCGGTAGCGCGGCACCGTTCGTTGCGAAGGCAGCGTGGGGCGCACCGAGACCACGCCAAGGTCGGTCGGCTGCCGATCCGGTCGCTTGCTGTCGTGGTGATATCGGCGGCAACGGTGGTAATAACAATAATTCCACCCGGTGGGCAGGTAACTGCCGTACCACGAACCCCAGTACCCCGGGAAATTCCAGCCGCTGGAATATCCGATGCTGAAGCCGATCGACGACCCGTAGCCGTACCCGCCGTACCAGCCAAACGGATTGGCGTACGGCCAGGTTCCGCTGTAATAACCGAAGCCGGCGGTACCCGGGTAATAGGGACCGGTGCCGTAGTAGTCGTAATACCCGCGCCCGGTGTACGGGCCTTCGCTGGTGTAATAGCTGCCGCTGCCGCGGGCCTGCGGCTGCACGTAGGCATAGCCGGTGGCGCACCCGGCGAGCAGCGCCACGGCGAGGCCCGGCACCACGATCCGCAGCAGGCGGCTCCAGGTTTTCGAGCTACGCACGTTTGCCATGACACACCTCCGGGCCCAGCCAATTCCTGTACCCGATGGTACACCTTGTGCGGCGGCGGTGTGGCGCCACGGTGGCACGCCGTTCAGGCGGAGGCAGCGCCCGCGGCCAGCATCCGGTCGAGCACTTCGCTGAGATCGGGCGAGCGTTGCCCCTTTGCCAGCAGCCCGCGCAGGGCGGACTCGGCCGACGCGCGGCGGCCCGGTTCCAGCCGGGTCCAGTCCTCGAAGGCCTTGGCAAGGCGCGCGGCAAGTTGCGGATTGCGCGCGTCCAGCTCGGCCAGCTTGTCCGCGAAATAGCGGTGTCCGGCACCGTCGGCGCGGTGGAACGCGACCGGGTTGGCGCGCGCGAACGCGCCCAGCAGTGCGTGCACGCGGTTGGGGTTGGCCAGGGTGAAGGCCGGGTCGGATTCCAGCGCCTGCACGCGCTCCAGCGTGGCCGCGTCCGGCTGCGTGGCCTGCAGCATGAACCACTTGTCCAGCGTCAACGGGTCGCCGTCGAAGCGTTCGCGATAGAGTCGCAACGCCTCGTCGGCCTGGCTGGCGCGGCTCCGCAGCAGGGCCGCCAGCGCCGCGAGGCGATCGGTCATGCCGCGCGCGTCGCGTACCTGGGCGATGGCCCATTCGCCGCCGGTCGTGGCATCAACGCGCTGCAGCAGGGCCAGCACGCGACCCTTGAGGCGTCGACGGGCGGCCGCAGCCTGGTCGAGCGCCCCCGATTCGCCCTGGTGCAGTTCGGTGTACGCCGCGGCCAGCGCGTCGCCGAGGCGGGCGGCCAGCGCGTTTTCCAGTGCCTCGCGTGCACCGTGCACGGCGTCGGGATCGAACGGCGCCTGACGCGCACCAAGCTCCAGCGCCGAGGGCGGGGCCAGAAGGTCGGCCAGGAGCGCGGGATCGATGTTGTCACGCGCCGCGAACAGCGTTGCCAGCGCTTTCGTCCAGGCGTCGGTGGCCGCATGCGCGCCATCGCCGGCCCGGGCTTCGTCGAATGCGCGCGCCGCCAGTTGCTGCGCGGCGTTCCAGCGGTCGAAGCCTTCGGTTTCGTGCTGCAACAGCAGGGCGAGCTGCGCGGGCGTGTAGTCGAACTCAACCCGCACCGGCGCCGAGAAGTCGCGGCACAGCGACGGCGTCGGCGCGGCGGACACGTTCTCGAACACGAACCGCTGCCCGGCCCCGGTCAGTTCCAGCACCCGGCTGGTCGGGTTGCCGGACTCGCCCGGCAGCGTCAGCGGCAACGGCTGGCCGGCGTCGTCGAACAGCGCGACGTTCAGCGGAATCGGCACCGGCTGCTTGCGCGGCTGGCCGGGCGTCGGCGGCGTGGACTGCGACAACGTCAGCGTGTAGCGCTTCGCGGCCGCGTCGTATTCGCCGTGCGCGCGGACCACCGGTGTGCCGGCCTGCGCGTACCAGGCAAGGTAGGGGGAAAGATCCACGCCATTGGCTTCGCCGAGGACGGCCAGCAGATCGTCGATGGTGACCGCCTGGCCATCGAAGCGCGAGAAGTACAGGTCGCTGCCGCGCCGGAAGCCTGCAGGGCCCAGCCGGCCGGCGAGCATGCGGATCAGCTCGGCGCCCTTCTCGTAGACGGTTGCGGTGTAGAAGTTGTCGATGGCCTGGTATTCGGCCGGGCGCACCGGATGCGCCAGCGGGCCTGCGTCCTCGGCGAACTGCACGCGCCGCAGGGTCGCCACGTCCTCGATGCGCTTCAGCGCGCGCGAATGCATGGCCTCGCAGAACGAATGCTCGCGGAACACCGTGAAGCCTTCCTTCAGGGACAACTGGAACCAGTCGCGACAGGTGACGCGGTTGCCGCTCCAGTTGTGGAAGTATTCGTGGCCGATCACCGCCTCGATGCGGCGGTATTCGTCGTCGGTGGTGGTGTCCGGGTTGGCCAGCAGGTACTTCGAGTTGAAGATGTTGAGGCCCTTGTTCTCCATCGCGCCCATGTTGAAATCGTGGGTCGCGACCACGTTGAACACCGGCAGGTCGTAATTGCGCCCGTAGGTTTCCTCGTCCCAGCGCATCGCGCGCTGCAGGGCTTGCATCGCGTAGTGGCAGCGTTCGATGGCGTCGGCCTCGGCCCACAGTCGCAACGTCACGTCGCGGCCATCGGCGGTGCGGTAGGGCTGCTCGATCTTCTCAAGGTGCCCGGCCACCAGCGCGAACAGGTAACTCGGCCTGGGATGCGGATCGACGAAACGCGCGTAGTGGCGCCCGTCCTCGAGATCACCCGATCCGGTCTGCTCGCCGCCGGCCAGCAGTACCGGAAAACGCGCCTTGTCGGCGCGCAGCGTGACGTCGTAGCGCGCCAGCACGTCCGGCCGGTCCGGGAAAAACGTGATCCGACGGAAACCCTGCGCTTCGCATTGGGTCAGCAGAAAGCCGTGCCCGGCCGAGCCGGAAAGATACAGCCCGGCCAGCTGGCTGTTGGCCGCCGGGTGGTTGCGCACGGTGAGTTCCAGCACGCTGCCGTCGCGCGCGGCGGGAATCGTCAGTCCGGCGGCATCGACCTTGTAGTCGCCGGCAGACAGCGCGTTGCCATCCAGGCGCGCGGACACCAGTTCCACATCCTCGCCGTCGAGGAACAACGGCTCGTCGCGTTCCTGCGCGAGCGTGAGTTTCGAATGGACCAGGGTTTCCTCGACGCCGAGGTCGAAGGTGAGTTCAACGTGGCTGACGCGCCATGCGGGCGGGCGGTAATCGGCGAGACGGACGGTGGAATTGGTGGGGGTCGTGTTGCTGCCGGTTTGCGTATCCATCCGGACATTGTAAGCGTGGGCGATGATCGAATGAAAAGCCTTGGCCACGGATCAACACGGACAAGCACGGATAAAAGCACAACCTCGCACGACTTATCCGTGAAAATCCGTGGCAAGATAAGGAAGCGACACTGATGAGTCCATTCACCGCCCCGACGCTTGCCGATATCCGCACCGCCGCGGCGCGCATCGCGCCGCATGCGCACGTGACACCGGTGCTGCGCGCCGATGCGTTGGACGCGGTGGCGGGCGCCGCGATGCACTTCAAGTGTGAGCACCTGCAGCGCGGCGGCGCATTCAAGTTCCGCGGCGCCTGCAACGCGGTGTGGTCACTGACCGAAGACGAAGCCGGCCGCGGCGTGGTCACGCATTCCTCGGGCAACCACGGCACCGCGCTGGCGCTGGCCGCGGCAACCCGCGGCATTCCCGCGCACATCGTGGTGCCCGAAGGCGCCGTGGCGGCCAAGCTGGCCAACATCGAGCGCGCCGGCGGCATCGTGCATCATTGCGCGCCGACCCAGGCCGCGCGCGAGGAAACCTGCGCGAAGGTCCAGCGCGAAACCGGCGCGACCCTGGTACATCCCTATGCCGATCCGCGCGTCATCGCCGGCCAGGGCACCGTGGCGCTGGAACTGGTGCAACAGGTACCGGGGCTGGACGCGGTACTGGTGCCGGTCGGCGGCGGCGGGCTTGCCTCCGGCTGTGCAATCGTGCTGCGCGCACTGTCACCATCGACATCGATCATGGGTGCGGAACCGGCCGGCGCCGACGATGCCCTGCAATCCCTGCAACGTGGCGAACGCGTCACCGACGTGGTGCCACGTACAGTCTGCGACGGCCTGCGCGCCACGATCGGCGCGCCCAACCTTGCCCTGCTGCGCGAACACCGGGTTGAAATCATCGCGGTGGACGACGACGCCACCCTGGCCGCGATGCGCCAACTCTGGGCCGGACTGAAACAGACCATCGAGCCGTCCTCGGCCACGGTGCTGGCGGCACTGCTGGCGCGGCGCGAAAGGTTCTCCGGCAAACGAATCGGGCTGGTTCTGACCGGCGGCAACGTGGATCTGGAGGAGATTCCGTTTCTGCGCTCCGACCGTCATCCCCCCGGCGCTTCGCGCCGACCCCCTTCGTGCCGAAGGGGGTGAACTTTCACTTCGCGTGCGAAGGGAGATCGAGGGGGGGTGGGCTCTGCGTCTCGCCCGTCATCCCCCCGGCGCTTCGCGCCGACCCCCTTCGTGCCGAAGGGGGTGAACTTTCACTTCGCGTGCGAAGGGAGATCGAGGGGGGGTGGGCTCTGCGTCTCGCCCGTCATCCCCCCGGCGCTTCGCGCCGGCCCCCCTTCGTGCCGAAGGGGGTGAACCTTCCCCCTTCGCTGGCGAGGGGGATCGAGGGGATGGGCTTTACTCGACGGTGACAGACTTGGCCAGGTTGCGCGGCTGGTCGACGTCGGTGCCCCGCAGGACGGCGACGTGGTAGGCGAGAAGTTGCAGCGGCACGGTGAAGATCGCCGGCGCCACCAGCAGGCCGCCGGAGCGTACCTTCATCAACTGGCCGCGGCTGCCGTTGAGAGTCACGTCGGCGTCGGCATCGGCGAATACGTACAACTGGCCGCCGCGCGCGCGGACTTCCTCCAGGTTGGATTTCAGCTTCTCCAGCAACTGGTTGTTGGGCGCCACCGCGATCACCGGCATGTCCTCGTCGACCAGCGCCAGCGGGCCGTGCTTGAGTTCGCCCGCGGGATACGCCTCGGCGTGGATGTAGGAAATCTCCTTGAGCTTGAGCGCACCTTCCATCGCCACCGGATACTGCGCACCGCGGCCCAGGAACAATGCGTGGTGCTTGTCCACGAACGCCTCGGCAAGCTTCGCGATCGCAGGGTCCAGTTGCAGCGCCGCATCCAGCGTTTGCGGCAACCGTGCCAGCTCCATTACCAGGCCGGCCAGGGTCGCGTCCTCGATGCCGCGGATGCGCGCCAGCTCCAGGGTCACGAGCGCCAGCGCGGACAACTGGGTGGTGAAGGCCTTGGTCGAGGCCACGCCGATCTCGGGTCCGGCGCGGGTCATCAGGGAAAGGTCGGCTTCGCGCACAAGGCTCGACTCGGGCACGTTGCAGATCGCGAACGAACCGAGATAGCCGCGGGCGCGTCCGTCGCGCAGCGCGGCCAGGGTGTCGGCGGTCTCGCCTGACTGCGAGATTGCCACGAACAGCGTTTCGGGCATCACCACCACGCGGCGGTAGCGGTATTCACTGGCCACTTCCACGCTGCATGGAATGCCGGCGACGTTCTCGAGCCAGTAACGCGCGACCAGGCCAGCGTGGTAGCTGGTGCCGCAGGCCACGATGTGCACGTGGCGCACCTTGCGCAGCAGCTTGTCGGCATCGACGCCGAAGATGTTGGGCAGCACGTGACCTTCGGCAATGCGGCCTTCCAGGGTGTTGGCCACGGCCGACGGCTGCTCGAAGATCTCCTTCAGCATGTAGTGGCGGAACTGGCCGCGTTCGACCGCGTCCAGCGACAGGTCGCTTTCGCGTACCGCGCGGGTCACGCTGCTGCCGTCGGGCGCTTCGATCCGCAGCGTGTCGGGCGTGATCTCCACCACGTCGCCCTCTTCCAGGTACACGATGCGGTTGGTGACCTGGATCAGCGCCTGCACGTCCGAACCCAGGAAGTGCTCGCCGATGCCGATGCCCACGCACAGCGGGCTGCCGCGGCGGGCGCCCACCACGCGACCGGGATGGTCGCGATGCAGGACCGCGATCGCGTAGGCACCTCGCAGGCGCCGGGTGGCCGCGGCCACGGCCTCGCGCAGGCCGGTGCCATCGGCCATCAGGCGATGCACCAGGTGCGCGATGACCTCGGTGTCGGTTTGCGAGGTGAAGGTGTAGCCGGCGGCCGAAAGTTCCTCGCGCAGCCCGGCGTGGTTCTCGATGATGCCGTTGTGCACCACCGCCACCGAATCGTGCGAGACGTGCGGATGCGCATTGCCCTCGTTGGGCACGCCGTGGGTGGCCCAGCGGGTGTGCGCGATGCCGGTGCGACCGTGCACCGGTGAGGCCTCGCACAACTGCTCCAGCGCACGCACCTTGCCCGGCGTGCGCACCCGGGTCAGGGCGCCGTCGCCGAGCACCGCGAGGCCGGCCGAGTCGTAGCCGCGGTATTCCAGCGCGCGCAACCCGGCCAGAAGGATAGGGACGACATCGCGCTGGGCGCAGGCGGCGACGATTCCACACATGATGATCAGGGTTCCGGTTGGATCAGCCGCCGCAGGATACAGGCCCGCATGTGGGGATGCAGCGAAGCAACACGCCCGCCGTCAGTCTTCGCGGTCCGGATCGGGCGTCTGCGGGGCGTGCGCGCGGACCTGTTTGTAGCGGCCGCTGAAAAAGATCAGCGGCTCGGCCTCGGGGCCGTGCGCAAGGTGCTCGATCGCGGCGATGAACAGCAGGTGGTCGCCGGCGGGATGGATGTCCACCACGCGCGCGACGAGCTGCGCCAGGCTGCCGTCCAGCACCGGCACGCCGGCCCGGTCGTCGAAGGCGACGTGGACTTCCTGTTCGGGCTGGTTGGCGAAGTGCGGTCCCAGATGGCGCTGCTGCTCGGACAGGATGTTGATGCCAAAGCGGGTGCCGAGGCGGACGTGTTCGACGAAGCTGGATTGCCGGCGCACCGAGACCAGCACCAGCGGCGGGTCCAGCGACACCGAAAGGAACGCGTTCACGGTCATGCCGGCCGGCCGGCCTTCGCGCAGGAAGCTCACCACCGTCACGCCGGTGGCGAAGCGGCCCATCACCCGGCGGAACTGTTCGGGATCGATGGTGTGCGCCGTGGCGGCGTCGGCAGGCATGGCAGGGTGGCCGGGGAAACGACTCTCGATTGCATCACGCGCGTTGCGGCGGGTCAATCGGCGTACAGTGCGAGCGTCCATGCCGGACCGCGCCTGCGTCGCATCACGAATGACGGCGACTCCCCATGCGGCGACTGTTAAACTGCGCCGGTTTGCCGGGCATTGCCGCGCCGGTGGCCAAGGACTGAACCTGGTTCGCGTCGAATCCTGACGCTGCTTCGACTTCGCTTGCTGACGCAAGCTACGCTCAGCACGAACGGAGTTCTGGTCACCGGGATTCAACACGAACCGGAAAAGGAGAACGACGCGTGAACGCATCCCCCGACAAGCCCGCCATCCTGGTCACCGGCGGCGCCGGCTACATCGGCAGCCACGTGGTGTTGCAACTGGTCGCGGCCGGCGAACGGGTGGTGGTGCTCGACGACCTGTCCACCGGTTTTCGCGAGGCGGTGCTGGGCGCCGATCTGGTGGTCGGCAACGTCGGCGATCGCGCGCTGGTGGCGAAGATCCTGCGCGAGCACCGCGTGGACACGGTGATGCATTTCGCCGCGCGCACCATCGTGCCCGAGTCGGTGGCCGATCCGCTTCGCTATTACGGCAACAACACCTGCGCCACGCGCAACCTGCTCGAATGCTGCCGCGATGCCGAAGTGAAACAGATCGTGTTTTCCTCGACCGCCGCGGTCTACGGAATTCCCGAAGGCGGCGTGGCCCGCGAGGACACGCCCACCGCGCCGATCAATCCGTACGGCTCGTCCAAGCTGATGAGCGAATGGATGCTGCGCGACCTTGCCGCCGCAGGCGGTCCGCGCTACGTGGCGCTGCGCTATTTCAATGTCGCCGGCTGTGATCCGGAAGGCCGCATCGGGCAATCCACCGCGCACGCCACGCTGCTGGTGAAGGTTGCCTGCGAAGCAGCGCTGGGCAAGCGCCCGCGGCTGTCGATCTTCGGCACCGACTACGACACGCCCGATGGCACCGGGGTACGCGACTACATCCACGTGGACGACCTGGCGCGCGCGCACCTGGATGCGCTGGCGTACCTGCGCGATGGGAGCGCCTCGGCGGTATTGAACTGCGGTTACGGGCACGGCTATTCGGTGCGCGAGGTGCTGGCCGCGGTCGGCCGCGCGCACGGTTCGCCGGTACCGTGTACCGAGGCGCCGCGCCGCGCGGGCGACCCGCCCTCGCTGGTCGCCGACGCCCGGCGCATCCGCGACACGCTGGGCTGGACGCCTCGCCACGACGATCTCGATTTCATCGCGCGCACGGCGCTGGCGTGGGAGAGGAAACTGTCCGGCTGATGCCGGCGTGATGGGGCGCGGGAAACGGGAAACGAGAAGCGGGAACGAGGAACAGAGAATCGGGAACGGGGAACGCGGGGGCGGATCGCGGGCCCGATGGGTTCAGACGCCGTAGTACGTGCGGTACCAGTCCACGAATCGCCGCACGCCCTCTTCCACCGGCGTGGACGGATGGTAGCCGGTGTCGGCGGCAAGTTCGGTCACGTCGGCGCTGGTGTCGGGTACGTCGCCGGGCTGCAGCGGCAGCAGGTTCTTTTCCGCCTTCCGACCCAGGCATTCTTCCAGCACCTCGATGTAGTGGCTGAGCGGCACCGGGTGGCTGTTGCCGATGTTGTAGAGGCGATACGGCGCCGACGAGGTCGCGGCGTCGGGGTGCACCGGGTCGTAGTCCGGGTCGGGAGCGGGCACGCGATCCAGCGTGCGGATGACGCCTTCGACGATGTCGTCGATGTAGGTGAAGTCGCGGGTGTGATGGCCGTGGTTGAACACGTCGATCGGCTCGCCGGCCAGGATCTTCCGGGTGAACAGGAACAACGCCATGTCGGGCCGCCCCCACGGCCCGTACACGGTGAAAAAACGCAGGCCCGTCGTCGGCAGGTCGTACAGGTGGCTGTAGGTGTGCGCCATCAGCTCGTTGGCCTTCTTGGTGGCCGCGTACAGGCTGACCGGGTGGTCGACCGCATCGCGCACCGAAAACGGCAGCTTGCGGTTGGCGCCGTACACCGAGCTCGATGACGCGTACACCAGGTGCCCGACCTTGCCGTGACGGCAGGCCTCGAGGATGTTCATGAAGCCGACCAGGTTGGCTTCGACGTAGGCGTGTGGATTTTCGATCGAATAGCGCACCCCGGCCTGCGCGGCCAGGTTCACCACGCGTTCGGGGCGGAATTCACGGAATGCCTTTTCCAGCGCCGGCCGGTCCTCGATGCCCAGCCTGGCGAACGTGAAATCCGGGTGCGGCGTCAGGCGATCCAGCCGCGCTTCCTTCAGCGCGACGTCGTAGTAGTCGTTGAGGTCGTCGACCCCCAGCACCGCATCGCCGCGCGCCAGCAGGCGCAGGCAAAGGGCCGATCCGATGAAGCCGGCGGCGCCGGTGACGAGGATGCGCATGGTATGCCTTGGGACGTTGGCCGGGACAGGATGCTAACGGTATGTGGGCAGCCGCTGGACGACAACCGGCAGGGGTGGGAAGGCGAAGAGGTGAAGACACGAGGAAGTGAAGAATTGAATAGTCGAAGAGACGAAGAGGCGAAGAGGCGAAGAGTTGACCTGATCAGGGCGTTTCCTCAGCCACGTTGGCGTTGCGATGCACTCTCTACTTCAGTCATTCCGGGGCCATCGCCGGTTTCATCGGCGATGGAACCCGGAATGACGAACTTGGTGAGTATCATGCCAACATCAACTGGCTGAGAAACAGCCCTAATCAGGA